>DAMALH010000020.1:25461-81201 GCA_032000125.1 Buttiauxella sp.
CGCCGCGGCGCAACCGCCGCGATGCGCTGCTGCTGTTTATTGCCTGTACCATGATGTGGGGCTGCAACAGCCTGTACATTATCAATATGCCGCTTTACATCATTAATGAGCTGCGGCTGCCGGAGAAGCTGGCGGGGGTAATGATGGGGACGGCAGCCGGGCTGGAAATTCCCACCATGCTGATTGCGGGCTACTACGCTAAACGGTTTGGCAAGCGCTTCCTGATGCGTATCGCCGCCGCCGCGGGCCTGCTTTTCTACCTCGGCATGCTGACGCTGCACAATGAAATTATGCTGCTTGCTTTACAGTTGCTGAACGCTATTTTTATCGGGATTCTGGCGGGGATCGGCATGCTTTATTTTCAGGATTTGATGCCGGGCCAGGCGGGGGCCGCAACCACGCTTTATACCAATACCACGCGCGTGGGGTGGATTATCGCCGGGTCGCTTGCCGGAGTGGTTGCCGAGATCTGGAACTATCACAGCGTTTTCTTTATCGCGCTGGGCATGATAGCCGTCACCGCGTACTGCATGACGCGCATTAAAGATGTTTAAGGCGCGGTAGCCGCTTCAAGATAGATGAGGTAATCCATAGCCTGCTGGCGAGTGCTGCCGCACATCTCACGCGAGGGCTGTAAGCCCGCGCAAACCTTCGGACGCAGCGGCGAGCGAAACAGCTTGCAGAGATTGCGTTCATCAAGCTGAACGCAGGGAGTATTTGCCGGTTTGCCGCCCGGCATGCCCGGTATCGGACTTGAGACGGAAGGCGCGGTGCAGCAGGCTCCGCAATCAGGACGACATTCCATAAGCCAATGCTCCGGTGGGCTGGCAGGTACGCGGACTGTACCAGCAGCGTACGGGCTTTACTACGTTCATTTATACTTTGTCCTCCAGGCGATGAAATCCGCTTGCCTGAAATGCACCTCGCGAGTAAGTTGTCGCAATATTTTCGCCTCTCAATTTTTACAGGAAACATCGATGGCAAGAGCTAACGAAGTCAAAAAAGGCATGGTACTGAATTACAACGGCAAGTTGCTGATTGTGAAAGACATTGATATCCAGTCCCCGAGCGCGCGCGGCGCGGCAACCCTTTATAAGATGCGTTTTTCCGATGTCCGTACCGGGCAGAAGGTAGAAGAACGTTTCAAAGGTGACGATATCGTCGATACCATTACCCTGACCCGTCGTTTCGTTGATTTCTCCTATATCGACGGCAATGAATACGTGTTCATGGATAAAGAAGATTACACCCCGTATATCTTCACCAAAGACCAGATTGAAGAAGAGCTGCAGTTTATTCCTGAAGGCGGCATGCCGGACATGCAGGTGCTGACCTGGGACGGCCAGCTACTGGCGCTGGAACTGCCGCAAACGGTGGATCTGGAAATCGTTGAAACGGCGCCGGGAATTAAGGGCGCTTCCGCAAGCTCGCGCACCAAGCCTGCGACTATGTCTACCGGGCTGGTCATTCAGGTGCCGGAATACATGGTGACCGGCGAGAAAATCCGCATTCATATCGCTGAGAAGCGTTCAATGGGTCGCGCTGACTAAAGAAAAAACCCGCCTCGGCGGGTTTTTTCTTGCACGTAAACTAGTTCAGCAAATCAGGGAACAGAATTTGCTTAAGCGCAAGCTCCACGCCGCGCACTTCCGCAAGCCCTTTCAGGCGCCCAATGGCCGAATAGCCGGGGTTAGTTTTTTTATGCAGATCGTCGAGCATCTGATGGCCGTGATCCGGACGCATCGGAATCGGGCGTAAATCACCGCTCGCCTTGCGGCGCTGTTCTTCGGTCAGAATCGCTTTCACCACCGCCACCATATCCACATCGCCCTGAAGGTGCGCGCCTTCATGGAAGGTTTTTGGGTTATCTTCACGGCAGGTGGCGCGCAGGTGGGTAAAGTGAATGCGGTCGCCGAATGTTTCGATCATTCGCACCAGGTCGTTGTCCGCACGCACGCCGTAAGAGCCGGTACACATGGTGAAACCGTTATGGATGCTGTCGACCGTTTCTTTTAACCACTGCATGTCTTCAATCGTTGAAACAATGCGCGGCAGGCCGAGAATGGGGCGCGGCGGATCGTCCGGGTGAACCGCCAGGCGCACGCCGACCTCTTCTGCCACGGCAACGATAGCGCGCAGGAAGTAAGCCATGTTTTCACGCAGCTGTTGTTTATCAATTCCGTCGTATTCCGCAAGGCGAGCGCGGAACTGATCTAAGGTGTAACCCTCTTCCGCACCCGGCAGGCCCGCAATAATATTGCCTGTCAGCTTCTCTTTTTCGGCATCGGACATGCTATGAAACCTGGCCTGTGCCTGCTGCCGCTCTTCTTCACTGTAATCGGCTTCGGCACCGGGGCGTTGCAGAATATGCAGTTCAAAAGCGGCAAAGGCTATCTGGTCAAAACGCAGGGCCTTAGAGCCGTCCGGCAGTTCGTATTCCAGATCGGTACGCGTCCAGTCGAGGATTGGCATAAAGTTGTAGCACACGGTATCAATACCGCATTCCGCCAGGTTGCGAATGCTCTGCTGGTAGTTAGCGATATGCCGGTCATAATTACCCGAG
Organism: Buttiauxella sp.; assembly: GCA_032000125.1. Taxonomy (GTDB): domain Bacteria; phylum Pseudomonadota; class Gammaproteobacteria; order Enterobacterales; family Enterobacteriaceae; genus Dryocola. The sequence goes on from DAMALH010000020.1 coordinate 28,025, forward strand.
TGGGTTTTGATCTCTTCGTGTACCGGAATGCTTTCAACGACGGACCAGCTCAGCCCTTTCGCGGCAAGCGTAGCCTGACGCTGCTTAATTTCAGCCACCGGCCAGACTTCTCCGTTCGGAATGTGATGCAGGGCGGTTACTACTCCGGTTGCGCCAGCCTGACGCACATCATCCAGTGATACCGGGTCGTTCGGGCCATACCAGCGCCAGGTTTGTTCCATTAGCCGTTCCTCAAGTAATAAGTTGTCATACCAATTTTAAAATATCTTCTTGACGACTACCATACCGGAAACCGGGAAGGGGTCAATTTTATCCCTGAAATTGGTTGATCCGGCTCACATTAAAGGGATAAAGCCAGCACACCAATTCTCTTTGCTGTCATATAACTTTACACTGCAGATGTTACTAATTCGTTAACCAGGATTTGCATTCTATGAAGACTATTGCCTCAGCCAGCCTGCCGGACAGCATCCAGCAGCCCCGTTACGATCGTCGCGCGTTAAAGACCCGCATTGTGCATTTTGGCTTTGGCGCCTTTCACCGTGCGCACCAGGCGCTGCTGACCGACCGGGTGCTTAACAAAGCGGGGGGCGACTGGGGCATCTGCGAGATTAGCCTGTTTAGCGGCGATAAATTAATGAGCGCCCTGCGCGCTCAGGATCATTTGTATACCGTGCTGGAAAAAGGCCGTGACGGCAACCAGGCCATTATCGTCGGTGCCGTTAAAGAATGCCTGAATGCAAAGCTCGACGGGATGGAGGCCATCATCGAGAAGTTTTGCGAACCGCAGGTGGCCATTGTCTCGCTTACCGTGACGGAAAAAGGCTATTGCATCGATCCGGCAACGGGCAAGCTGGATGCCGCAAACGAACGCATTATTCACGATTTGCAAAACCCGGCTGAACCGCATTCCGCGCCGGGGATTTTGGTTGAAGCTTTAAATCGCCGCCGCGAGCGTGGCCTGCTTCCTTTTACCGTGCTTTCCTGCGACAACATTCCTGATAACGGCCACGTTGTGCGTAATGCAATTATCGGCATGGCGGAAAAACGCAGCCGGGAACTGGCCGACTGGGTACGTGAGCACGTTACGTTCCCGAGCACCATGGTCGATCGCATCGTGCCCGCCGCCACGCCGGAATCCTTGCAGGAAATTACCGATACGCTAGGTGTTGAAGATCCCTGCGCGATTTCCGGCGAGCCTTTTATTCAGTGGGTCATTGAAGATAATTTTGTGGCGGGGCGCCCGCAGTGGGAAGTTGCCGGCGTAGAAATGGTGGATGACGTTATGCCGTGGGAGCAAATGAAGCTGCGCATGCTCAACGGCAGCCACTCTTTTCTCGCTTATCTTGGCTATCTGGCAGGCTATCAGCATATTAACGATTGCATGGCGGACGAGAACTTCTACCGCGCGGCGCACAAATTAATGATGCAGGAGCAAGCCCCTACCCTGCGCGTGACGGGCGTCGATCTGCATCAGTACGCCCAAAATCTTTTGGCACGCTTTAGCAACCCCGCGCTGAAGCACCGCACCTGGCAAATCGCTATGGACGGCAGCCAGAAATTGCCGCAGCGTATGCTGGAGAGCGTTCGCTGGCATTTGCAGCAGGCAGATGAGTGGCCTTGGCTGGCACTGGGCATCGCGGCGTGGATGCGCTACGTCAGCGGGATTGACGATGCCGGCAACGCTATCGACGTTCGCGACCCGCTGGCGCAAAAAATCAAAGGCCTCGTGGAGAAGAGTTCAGACGAGACGCGCGTAGCGGCCCTGCTTAGCCTGACTGAAATTTTTGGAAGCGATTTGCCGGGCGATGAGATTTTTGTGCAGCGCGTAAGCGATGCCTGGGACGAATTGCGTAATAAAGGCGCAAAACAGGCCGTGGCGAATCTTCTGTAATTAACAATCCATGCCCTTTACACGGCCTTGTTTGGCGACGGGCCTTGTTTAAGCTTCATTTTTTCGCAAATGTTGTTCAGGATATTGGCTACCCTTAACGCCAATGCGGAGCGAGCGTGACTAAAACCAACCTGATTACCGGTTTCCTGGGCTGCGGAAAAACTACCACTATTCGTCATTTACTGGCTAACAAGCCCGGCGATGAAAAGTGGGCCGTGCTGGTTAATGAGTTTGGAGAAGTCGGCATTGACGGTGCCCTGCTGGCCGACAGCGGCGCGCTGCTCAAGGAGATCCCCGGCGGCTGCATGTGCTGTGTCAACGGGCTGCCGATGCAGGTTGGGCTAAATACCCTGCTACGCCAGGGAAAACCCGACCGCCTGCTTATCGAACCTACCGGCTTAGGTCATCCAAAGCAGATCCTCGATATGCTTACCGCTGAGGTTTACCAGCCGTGGATCGATCTGAAAGCCACGCTTTGCCTGCTGGATGCTCGCCAGTTGTTGGATGAGCGCGCCGTTAATAACGAAAATTTCCGCGATCAGCTTGCCGCCGCCGATATCATCATCGCTAATAAAAATGACCGGGCGACCGACGACAGCCGTCAGGCGCTGGCCAACTGGCGACAGCAGCACGCGGCTGGAAGAGAAGTTGTGCTGGCGGAAAGAGGGCAAATTGACGTCGCTCTCCTGGACCGGCCACGCCAAAATCTGCGTGAGCTACCGCGTAGCGCCGAACATAACCACGGTCATGCGGCCAGCCGTGGACTCGCCGCGCTGAACCTGCCGCAAAATCAGCGCTGGAGACGCAGTGTTAATAGCGGACAGGGCTACGTTGCCTGCGGCTGGATCTTTGATGCGGAGACTATTTTTGACACGGTTGGGATTCTGGAATGGGCACGCCTTGCGCCGGTTGGCAGGGTAAAAGGCGTACTACGTATTGCTGAAGGACTGGTGCGTATTAATCGCCAGGGTAACGACCTGCATATCGAAACACAAAGCGTCGCCCCGCCTGACAGCCGTATCGAATTGATAAATAGCGAAGAAACGGACTGGAACAGCTTGCAAAGCGCTCTGTTGAAGCTACGTTTAAGTTTGTAAGTCTACCCTCCTTCGACTTGTCAGAAGATAACGAAAGCCTGCATGATGAAAACTCGCTTACTACCGATCCTGTTACTGAACTCGCTGGGTCTGGCGCTGTTCTTTAGCTGGTATCTGCCTGAAAATCACGGATTCTGGTTCACGCTGGACGCCGGCATTTTCCATTTCTTTAATGAGGAACTGGTAAAAAGCCACGCTTTCCTGATGCTGGTCGCCGTAACCAATAACCGCATATTCGACGGTATTTCTTTGCTGGCGATGGGTTCGCTGCTCCTGTGGTTCTGGTGGCACGAAACGCCAGGCGGGCGCCGACGTCTGGTTATTATGGGCGTCGTGATGCTGCTAAGCGCCGTGGTCATCAACCAACTGGGCCATTTGATTCCTGTCTCCCACGTCAGCCCGACGCTCTATTTCACTGATATTCATCGCGTCAGCGAGCTGCTGCATTTCCCGACTAAAGACGCATCGAAAGACAGTTTCCCTGGCGATCATGGTTTAATGCTGCTTATTTTCACCGGTTTTGTGCTGCGTTATTTTGGTAAAAAAGCCTTCTTTATCGCGGTGCTTATTTTCCTGGTATTTATTCTTCCAAGGATAATGATTGGCGCGCACTGGTTTACCGATGTATTTGTCGGATCGCTGTCCATTGCGCTGGTAGGCTTGCCATGGGTGCTATTAACCCCACTTAGCGACGGGTTAATTAATGCCCTTGATCGCGCTCTGCCCCGCAAAAATAAAACAAGTTCATAACATAAAATAAACAACTCTTAACGCAAATTTATCGGGATCCGCAAAGGATCCCGGTAAAGTTACCAGCCACGGCCGCAGTGCTTATTTATCACCCTCAATGATTTCCCTGTTTTTTGAAAGGCCTGTGCAGTAAAACCGCACCTTTGGCTACTATTTATGCAAATTTACTTTTGTTCTTTTAACATCACAATTTCTTATAAAAAAAGCGGTGAAAAACCCTCGCTATGCCAGTGGTGATAGGGTACTCTCAGATGCGTTTTGTGCTGTTATCATGATTCATTCCCGATGTGAATAAAATTGTGCGTTAAACCACATTTCTGTTCAGAGGTAATTGTTTCACGACGCGCAGATAATTAGTCTCGTCACGTTGGTATTTTTGTATAACGATTCGCATCGTTAAGGACATCAAGGGAAAATAAATAAAATGGTCAAATCTCAGCCTATTTTGAGATATATCTTGCGGGCGATTCCCGCCGTTGCTGTAGCAGTAATGCTGTCAGCATGTAGTTCGACAAACACAGCAAATATGCATCCTGAGACGCATGCAGTTGGCAATAAAGATGGTTTTTTACTGCAAGCCTCTCAGGATGAATTCGAAGAAATGGTCCGTAACGTTGATGTGAAATCACGTCTCATGGATCAATATGCTAGCTGGAAAGGCGTGCGTTATCGCCTTGGCGGCAGCAGCAAGAAAGGCATCGATTGTTCTGCTTTTGTACAGCAAACTTTCCGTGACCAGTTCGGTTTAGAGCTGCCTCGTTCAACGTATGAACAACAGGAAATGGGTAAATCCGTTTCACGCAGCAAACTGCGCACCGGGGATTTAGTACTGTTCCGTGCGGGGTCTACGGGCCGTCACGTTGGCATTTATATTGGTAATAACCAGTTTGTACATGCCTCCACCAGCAGCGGCGTTGTGATCTCCAGCATGAGCGAACCGTACTGGAACAAGCGCTACAACGAAGCGCGCCGCGTGTTAAGCCGTAGCTGATTTTCCTGACCGGCGGTTAATTCCCTTGGCTGCCAGCCAGACGAGACAAAAAAGACGCTGCCCCACAGCGTCTTTTTTAATATGTCAAAACAAGCGCATTACCCCCGCTCCCGCCCTGCCGTTACCCATAATTTCCCTATGAAACTATATGACGCCACTATGCATTTTGCGTTATAGTCGCAAAAAACTCAGCCATCATGCGTCTCTTGCGTCAGCAGGAACAATTTTTTCATGTCTTCAAAAACTATTTTTGCGCGCTACTTTTCCACCCCGAGGCAAATTGCTTATTTCAGCATGCTGTTTGGCCTGGTGGGTGCCTTACTGTTTAGCGGGTTAACAGGCCTGGTGCTGCATAGCAAGCGCGAAGCGGATTATGATCTGCTGACGAAAGATATTCGTCATTATTTGAGCACCTTCTTTCACGATCTTAATACCACCGTAGAAAGCATCCAGCCATTAACGGTTGCAGATTGCCGCCTCGTTAATGGCGAGCTGACCGCCAGGGCAGCATTTAACGTTAACGTCCGCACTTTTGTCTTAGTTAGCCATGGCGTCGCCTATTGCTCATCCGCCACCGGTGCGATGAGTATGGAAATGGACAGCATCATCCCCGGCATCGATTTAAATAAATTTAACGACTTCTTTATTATGACAGGCACGCCGATGATGCCCGGTAAGCCGACGATAGCGGCCTGGTTTAAAAGCCAGCAGATGGGCGAGCGGGGCGTCTTTGTCACCCTGAATGCGAACTTAATTCCCTACTTATTATTTACCGCCCGACAAAGCGACATCCAGTCCATGGCGATTGTAGTGGGTGACAGAGCGTTAACGACGCTTTCCCCCGAAGTCGTTAACACAGACTCGCTAGCACCCCACCCTACCCGCATTGCCGCTCTTAGCGATTACCCCATAAAGATTTACCTCTACGGCGCGCTCTGGCCTCTGCAAGACCTCCAGCTTGCGGCGCTGGCGGGCCTTATCTTCGGTTTGTTCAGCGGCTTATTATGCAGCTATCTGCTGTTCGTGCGTATGCGATCGGGAAAAGAGATCCTCACCGGTATTAAACGCGGGCAGTTTTATGTTGTGTATCAACCGGTGGTTGATGCGCAGAAATTAGAAATGCAGGGAATGGAAGCGCTGATGCGCTGGGAACATCCGACCGCAGGCATGATTCCACCCGATGCGTTTATCGCTATCGCCGAAGCGCAGCAGCTTATCGTGCCGCTAACGCGGCATTTATTTACCCTTATCGCCCGGGATGCCCGGCAACTGCAAAACGTGCTGCCCCCAGGGGCTAAGCTTGGCATTAACCTGGCGCCAAGCCATCTGCACGCCCCGTCGTTTAAAGAAGATATCCTGGCGTTTGCCGCTTCCCTGCCCCCGCAATACTTCAGGATTGTCTTCGAAATTACCGAACGGGATATGCTTAAAGAAAAGGAAGCCATGAACCTGTTTTTCTGGCTACATGAACAGGGATTCGAAATCGCCATCGACGACTTTGGCACCGGGCACAGCGCGCTAATTTACCTACAGCGTTTTAAGCTCGATTACCTGAAGATTGACCGGGGCTTCGTTAACTCTATCGGCATGGAAACGGTTACAACCCCGGTGCTTGATGCGGTTCTGACCTTAGCTAAGCGCCTGAATATGGCGACAGTGGCGGAAGGCGTTGAAACCCCGGAACAGGCAAAATGGCTGATTGAGCGCGGCGTGAATTACCTGCAGGGCTACTATTTCAGCCGTCCGCTGACGCTTACGCAGCTCTTAAGCCGGCGGCGTCAGCCGCAGGAAAACCATAATCTGCTGAAAGACATCCATTAAGTTCACAATCCTTGCCGCCTGACTTATGATTTACCATCATAGTGTGATAAAGCGGTGGGTCGTTGGCCTGATTATCGTTTCTGGAACGAAACCAGCCGGGCCGCCCCCTTCAACAAGGACTGAGCAGATTGATGCTTGCGCGCGCGTTTATTCTTCTTTGCTTTAGCCTGTTTGCTGCCGGAAGCCTGGCAGAAAACATCAAAGAAAGTTACTCCTTTGCCGTGTTAGGAGAGCCTAAATACGCCATCAATTTTACCCAGTTCGATTACGTGAATGCTGCGGCCCCGAAGGGCGGCAATATTACGCTCTCTGCTATTGGCACCTTCGATAACTTCAACCGTTACGCGCTGCGCGGCAACCCCGGCGTGCGCACGGAAACGCTTTACGATCCGCTGTTTACCACCTCAGATGACGAGCCGGGCAGCTATTACCCGCTGGTGGGGGAAATGGCGCGCTACCCGGAAAACTTCGCCTGGGCTGAAATAGAAATTAATCCACGCGCGCGTTTTCACGACGGCTCCCCCATTACCGCCGAAGATGTGGCTTTCACCTTCAACAAGTTTATGACCGAAGGCGTGCCGCAGTTCCGACTTATCTACAAAGGCACCAAAGTCAAAGCTATCGCCCCGTTAACGGTGCGCATTGAACTGGCCCAGCCGAGCAAAGATCGCATGCTGGGTTTATTCTCCCTGCCGGTGTTTGCGCAAAAATTCTGGAAGCATCACAAGCTGAGCGACCCGCTTTCCGCGCCGCCGCTGGCGAGCGGCCCGTATAAAATTACCGCCTGGCGCATGGGGCAGTACATCACCTATTCACGGGTTCGCGATTACTGGGCCGCCAATCTGCCGGTCAACCGCGGGCGCTGGAATTTTGACGCTATCCGTTACGACTATTATCTGGACGACAATGTCGCCTTTGAGGCTTTCAAAGCCGGCGCTTTTGACTTCCGCGCCGAAAGCTCGGCTAAGAACTGGGCTACGCGCTATATCGGCAAGAACTTCGCCAGCCGCTTTATTGTTAAAGAAGAGCAGGAAAACAACGCCGCTCAGGACGCGCGCTGGCTGGCGTTCAATATTCAGCGCCCGATATTTGCCGATCGCAAAGTCCGTGAAGCCGTTGGGCTGGCTTTTGATTTCGAGTGGATGAATAAGGCCCTGTTTTACGGCGCTTACAGTCGCGCAGACAGCTATTTCCAGAATACGGAATATGCGGCGCGGTCTTATCCGGATGCCGACGAGCTGACTTTGCTGGCGCCGCTGAAAAAAGAGCTGCCGCCGGAAGTCTTCACCACGGTTTACAACCCGCCAAAATCCAGCGGCGACGGCTTTGACCGCGCTAACCTGTTAAAAGCGCTGGCGCTGCTTAAAGCAGCCGGCTGGGAGCTAAAAAATCAGAAGCTGATTAACGTCAAAACCGGTAAAGCCTTCACGTTTGAGCTGCTAATCGGCACGGCCGGAAACACGCAATGGGTGCTGCCTTTCCAGCATAACCTGCAGCGGCTGGGCATTAAGATGGAAATCCGCCAGGTGGATAATTCGCAGCTCACCAACCGCCTGCGCAGCCGTGATTACGATATGATGCCAACCCTCTACACCGCCATGCCGTATCCAAGCGCCGATGTGCAGATTGCCTGGGCCTCGGAATACGTAGATTCCACCTACAACGCGCCGGGCGTCAAAAGCCCGGTGGTGGATAAGCTGGTCAATCAAATAATCGCCAACCAGGGCGATAAGAAAAAGCTGCTGCCGCTGGGCCGGGCGCTAGACCGCGTCCTTACCTGGAATTTTTATATGATTCCAATGTGGTACATGACGGCAGACCGTTTCGCCTGGTGGAATAAATTCTCCAAACCTGCAGTCCACCCGTTATACACTTCCGGGTTCGATACCTGGTGGTATGACGTTAACAAAGCCGCGCAGCTACCCGAACCGCGGCGCTAAGGGGAAACCGTGGGAAGCTATCTGCTCAGGCGTTTATTGCTCATCATCCCGACCTTGTGGGCAATTATCACCATCAACTTTTTTATCGTGCAAATCGCCCCCGGCGGCCCGGTGGACCAGGCCATTGCTAATATTCAGTTTGGCCACGGGTCGGGCGTGCCAGGCGTCAGCGCTGATACCATGGGCAGCGGCCATGCGCGGGTTGGCGTGGGCAACGGTACGGATAATCAGTATCGCGGCTCGCGCGGGCTGGACCCGGAAGTCATCGCTGAAATCACCCACCGCTACGGCTTCGATAAGCCTCTTCACGAACGCTATTTCAATATGCTGTGGGACTATGTGCGTTTTGATTTTGGCGACAGTCTGTTTCGCAGCGCGTCCGTGCTGCATCTGATCAAAGAAAGCCTGCCGGTTTCCATTTCCCTTGGCCTGTGGAGCACGCTGATTATCTACCTGGTTTCTGTGCCGCTCGGCATCCGCAAAGCGGTCAGCAACGGCAGCAGCTTTGATATCTGGAGCAGCACGTTCATTATTATCGGCTACGCCATCCCGGCATTTTTATTCGCCATCTTACTGATTGTGCTGTTTGCCGGGGGCAGTTACCTGGACTGGTTCCCGCTGCGTGGCCTGGTATCGACAAACTTTGACTCGCTGCCCTGGTACAGCAAAATAACCGACTACCTCTGGCACATCACGCTGCCGGTGCTCGCCACGGTCGTTGGCGGCTTCGCCACGCTAACGATGCTGACTAAAAACGCTTTTCTGGATGAAATCCGCAAGCAGTATGTGGTCACCGCCCGCGCAAAGGGGCTCGACGAAAAGAAAATTCTCTACCGCCACGTGTTTCGTAACGCCATGCTGCTGGTGATTGCCGGTTTCCCGGCGACGTTTATCAGCATGTTCTTTACCGGTTCGGTACTGATTGAGGTTATTTTCTCGCTTAACGGCCTTGGCCTGTTGGGCTATGACTCAACCCTGTCACGCGATTACCCGGTGATGTTCGGCACGCTTTATATTTTCACCCTGATAGGCCTGCTGCTGAATATCCTCAGCGATATTACCTATACCTTTGTAGACCCACGCATTGACTTTGAGGGGCGCGGATGAGCCGTTTAAGCCCGATGAACCAGGCCCGCTGGGCGCGCTTTCGTCAGAACCGACGCGGCTACTGGTCCCTGTGGATTTTCGCCATTTTATTTGTTCTGAGCCTGGGATCGGAGCTGGTGGCCAACGACCGCCCTCTGGTCGTTCACTATCAGGATCGCTTTTACTTCCCGGTCGTCGTTAATTACAGCGAAAGCGACTTCGGCGGCCCGCTGGCTACCGCTGCGGATTATCAGGACCCCTGGCTTGCCGGGCACCTGAGCCGCAACGGCTGGACGCTCTGGGCACCGATTCGCTTTGGGGATAACGCCATTAACTATGCCACCAAAGTCCCCTTCCCCTCGCCGCCGAGCGGCCAGAACTGGCTGGGTACGGATGCCAACGGCGGCGACGTGCTGGCGCGGTTGCTTTACGGTACGCGCATCTCGATTCTTTTTGGTCTGCTGCTGACGCTATGCTCAAGCGTCATCGGTATTCTGGCTGGCGCAGCGCAGGGCTATTACGGCGGGAAAACCGACCTCTGGGGGCAACGCTTTATTGAAGTGTGGTCCGGTATGCCAACGCTTTTCCTGATAATTCTGCTTTCAAGCGTGGTGCAGCCCAACTTCTGGTGGCTGCTGGGAATAACGGTGCTGTTTGGCTGGATGAGCCTTGTCAGCGTGGTGCGCGCGGAGTTTTTACGCACGCGTAACTTTGATTATATTCGCGCCGCCCAGGCCATGGGCGTGGGCGACTGGGCGATCATGATACGTCACATGCTGCCTAATGCCATGGTCGCCACCCTGACCTTTTTACCGTTCATTCTCTGCGGCTCGATAACGACGTTAACCTCCCTGGACTTTCTCGGCTTTGGCCTGCCTCTTGGTTCGCCGTCCCTGGGCGAGCTGCTGCTGCAGGGCAAGAATAATCTGCAGGCGCCCTGGCTCGGCATTACGGCCTTTGTTTATCTGGCTATCCTGCTGACGCTATTAATTTTTATCGGCGAAGCGGTTCGTGACGCCTTCGATCCTTCTAAGGCGCGCTGACATGACTACTCCGCTGCTTGCCATTAATAACCTCTCCATTGCTTTCCGTCAGGGCGACGTTACCCGCCGGGTGGTGGAAGACCTGTCGTTGCAGATTGAAGCCGGGGAAACGCTGGCGCTGGTTGGCGAATCAGGCTCAGGAAAAAGCGTTACCGCCCTTTCGGTACTGCGCCTGCTGCCCTCGCCGCCGGTTGTTTATCCAACCGGTGAGATTTACTTCAAAGGCCAGGAGCTGCTGCACGCGCCGGAGCGCATGCTGCGCGGGGTGCGCGGTAATAAAATCGCCATGATTTTTCAGGAACCGATGGTATCGCTAAACCCCCTGCACAGCATTGAAAAACAGCTTTATGAAATTTTATCGCTGCACCGTGGTATGCGGCGTGAAGCCGCGCGAGCTGAAATGCTGACCTGTCTCGATCGCGTAGGCATTCGTAACGCGGCGGCACGCCTGACGGATTTCCCCCATCAGCTTTCCGGCGGGGAACGCCAGCGCGTAATGATAGCCATGGCGCTGCTTACGCGCCCTGAACTGCTGATTGCCGATGAGCCGACAACGGCGCTTGACGTCACCGTTCAGGCGCAAATCCTGCAACTGCTAAAAGAGCTGAAGCAGGAGCTGAACATGGGGCTGCTGTTTATCACCCATAATCTCGGCATTGTGAAACAGCTTGCGGACAATATTGCGGTCATGCGGAACGGAAAATGCGTAGAGCACGGCAAAGCCGCCTCGCTGCTGGGCGCGCCGCAGCATCCTTACACGCAGCAGCTTTTGGCCGCTGAGCCGAGTGGCGATCCCTGGCCGCTGGATGAACATCAGCCGCCGCTGTTAAAAGTGGAGGCGTTAGAGGTCGCCTTCCCGGTTCGCCGCGGCCTGCTTAAGAAAACGGTTGGCTACCACTACGGTATAACCGGCTTAAGTTTTTCGCTGCGTCCGGGGGAATGCGTTGGCCTGGTGGGCGAATCCGGTTCCGGGAAGAGCACCACCGGAATGGCGCTGCTGCGCCTGCTTCATTCCAGCGGCAGCATCTGGTTTGACGGGCATCCGCTGCACGAGCTAAACCGTAAAAAGCTTCTCCCGCTTCGCCACCGTATTCAGGTGGTGTTCCAGGATCCCAACTCGGCTCTTAACCCGCGGCTGGATATTTTACAGATAGTTGAAGAAGGTTTGCGGGTTCATCACCCTGAGCTGAGTGCGGCAGAACGGGAACAGCGCGTGATGACGGCTTTAACGGAGGTTGGGCTGGATCCTGAAACCCGCCATCGTTATCCGGCGGAGTTTTCCGGCGGGCAACGCCAGCGTATTGCTATTGCACGCGCGCTTATCCTGCAGCCGCAGCTTATCATTCTGGATGAACCCACGTCCTCGCTGGACAGATCCGTACAGGCACAGATTCTGGCGCTGCTGAAGTCGTTACAGGAAAAGCACCGGCTGGCGTACATTTTCATCAGCCATGACTTAAAAATTGTGAAGTCGCTGTGCCACCAGATAATCGTGTTACGTCAGGGGAAGGTTGTCGAACAGGGTGAATGTCAGAAAGTATTTGCGGCGCCGCAGACGGAATACACTCGCCAGCTTCTGACGCTGGCCTGAGTCTTTAGCGCTCAGAAAGGATTGGTGCCTGAAAACGGTTCGGCAATCGCTACGCCAAAATTCTTCAGACGGCAGGTTGCCGCCGGTTCGTCCTGGCGTTTAACAAACAGGCAAGGCTCGCCTTCGCACTCCACCACCGAGCAATCCACTTCAATATCGCTAAGCGCCTGGCTAAGCTTATGCATGATAGGCCAGGCCTCTTCGCCATCTTCGCTGAGCAATTTCAGGCCGATAAGGCAGTTCTCAGCGTCCCGGACATGTTGCGGAATCGGTTCAACCTTCAGCCCAGCAAAACCCGCCGACCAGCGATAGCTTTGCGGTAAGCGATGAACGATGGAAAGTTGTAACGTATTCAAAATGGTGTCCCCGAAAAAATTCATACAAAAGTGTTACATAAAGAGTTTACACAAAGGTTAACACAATGTTGATAAATTGCGCATAAAGAACCCGTAAACCGCTTACATCCGCTGTAATAAGGTGATTATTATTTTATGGTTAACGCCCGATTTCGTGACCGCACGCGCGTTTCGGCGCTATATGTAACGCTTTCTGTGACCTAACTCAACCTTTTTAACTACAAAAATATGACCTTTCGTTGCTGTAACGTTTACATTTCAGAAACAAATTGTAGAAGCTAAGGCAGAAATTTCGTTGATTTGGATTAACAAACGGGTACGTGGCGTACCCGATTTGTATTAGGCGGCGGTTTTACGGGGGCGACTTGCGTAGAGATAAAAGAGTATTGAGCAGGTAGCGCACACGGCGATTGACCAAATCATTGGCCATGCGGTGTTAAAGGTGGCAATCGACAGCAGCGCGCCCGTCAGGGCGCCGATGCCAAAACGGAAAGTCCCTGCCAGAGAAGATGCCGTACCCGCCATGTGCGGAAATTCGTCAAGGATAACCGCCATGCCGTTAGAGGATACCATCGACACGCAGCCAACAAAGGCCGCCACGCCAAGCACCAGCGCCCAGAAGCCAAAGTCAAACTGGGCGCTGATAACCAGCCAGATAGCCATCGCAAACTGCACATACAGGCCGAAACGGAACATGTTCAGCGCGCCGATACGGCGCACAAAGCGGCTGTTAACCATCGTCATAATGAACAGAAAGGCGATGTTAAGCGCGAAGTAATAGCCAAAATGCTGCGGCGCGACGTGGTTAAGCTCAATGTAAACAAACGGCCCGGCGCTGAGGAATGAGAACATGCCCGCAAAGCTGAAGCCGCTCGCCAGCATATAGCTGAGCACGCGCTTGTGGCGGAACAGGGTAGCGAAGTTACCTAAGGTGGTCCGCAGATGGAATTTCTGACGGCGTTCAACCGGCAGCGTTTCATGAATCAGGAAAAATATCATCGCCGATGCCAGCAGCGCGGCCAGCGCGAGAACCCAGAAAATCGCATGCCAGCTAAACCACACCAGCACCGCCCCGCCTACCATTGGCGCCACCAGCGGCGCGATGGTGGTGATCAGCATGACGAACGACATCATGCGTGAGAACTCTTCCTTTGGATAGATATCGCGCATTAAGGCGTTAATCACAACGCTTGCCGCCGCGGCCGAAAGGCCGTGCAGAAAACGCATTGCAATCAGGTGATCGATGGTCTGGGACAGCGCGCAGGCGATGGCCGCTGCCGCAAAGACGAGCGTACCGCCGAGCACCACCGGTTTACGTCCGATGCTGTCCGCCATCGGGCCATAAAACAACTGACCGATAGCAAAGCCGAGAATATAGGTGCTTAGCGTCATCTGCGCGCTACCGGCAGGCACGCCAAATTCCGAGGCGATAACCGGCAGGGCCGGCAGGTACATATCAATCGACAGCGGCATCAGCATGGCCAGCAGGCCAAGAATCACAACGATCCCGACAGACGAATTCTGCTTGGTACTCAACGGTAACTCCTGAAGTTAGCTTTTTGGCATGCCTACGCTGGCAATTTCCTGCTCGGTTAACGGACGGTATTCTCCCGGCGCCAGATCCTGATCCAGCTCGATGTCACCGATGCGCTCACGATGCAGACCAGTCACGCGATTGCCCACGGCGGCAAACATGCGTTTTACCTGGTGGTAACGCCCTTCACTGATGGTCAGACGAACTTCCGTCGGGGTAATAATTTCAAGCGTGGCCGGTTTAGTGAGATCTTTTTCATTATGTAGCTGTACGCCGTGCGCAAACTGCTCGGCGGTGTCATCGGCAACCGGTGATTCCAGCGTCACCAGGTAAGTTTTCTCACAGTGGTGGCGCGGCGACGTGATGCGGTGAGACCACTGGCCGTCATCGGTCATCAGCACCAGGCCTGTAGTGTCAATATCCAGACGTCCGGCGGCGTGCAGCTTGTGCGCCACCGGTTCATCAAGGAAATAAAGCACGGTTGGGTGATCCGGGTCTTCGGTTGAGCACACATAGCCCTGCGGCTTATTCAGCATAAAATAGCGTGGGCCATTCTGCTGCGTCAGGGGATTGCCATCGAACTCAACCTGATGTTCCGGGTTGAGCTTAAAGGAGGCGTCGCGCACCACTTCGCCATCAATGGTGATACGTTGAGCACGAATTTCACGGCCAGCAATGGCACGGCTCACGCCGAGCTGCTGAGAAATAAATTTGTCGAGTCGCATTAAGTCTTGCCTGTTTCAAAGAGGTGCCAGCTTAAAGCTAAACTGGCCGGACATCTGAGCCGCTTTTGAAGCGTAAATCGTTTGCCTGTTAATTAATTTGCCAGTATAGCGACAACAAAAACTCTCTCAAGTTAAAACCCCGTTTCGTGCCATAATCGCTCTTTGCTTATCACCTGTGAAAACTTTATATATCCTTCAGCTTTCGCGCTACGGCCGTGCGGCAAGGTAGCTTCCTGAAGTCAGTGAACGGGTAAGGGAGTGCAGCCAACGCCCCTGTAGTCCGAAAGATGAAGGACAGGAATGCCGATGCCTTTTACCTTACGCCCTTATCAACAAGAGGCGGTGGACGCTACCCTCGCCCACTTCCGCAAACACCTTGAGCCCGCGGTGATTGTGCTGCCAACCGGCGCCGGTAAAAGTCTGGTTATTGCGGAACTTGCGCGCATCGCCCGTGGGCGCGTGCTGGTGCTGGCTCACGTAAAAGAGCTTGTTGCCCAGAACCATGCCAAATACCGCGCCCTGGGACTTGAGGCCGATATTTTTGCGGCGGGTCTGCAACGCAAGGAAAGCCATGGCAAAGTAGTTTTCGGCAGCGTTCAGTCGGTCGCCCGCAACCTTGAGCAGTTCCACGGTGAGTTTTCCCTGTTGATTGTCGATGAGTGCCATCGCATCGGCGAGGCGGATGAAAGCCAGTATCAGCAAATCCTCGCCCACCTGCGCTCAGCGAACCCTAAACTGCGTCTGCTGGGGCTTACCGCCACGCCATACCGCCTGGGCAAAGGCTGGATTTACCGTTATCACTATCACGGCATGGTGCGCGGCGATGAAAAAGCGCTGTTCCGCGACTGCATTTACGAGCTGCCGCTGCGCTACATGATCAAGCACGGCTATCTTACTCCGCCGGAAAGGCTGGACATGCCGGTTGTGCAGTATGATTTCAGCCGCTTAAAGGCCCAGCCCAACGGCTTGTTTAGCGAAGCGGATCTTAACCGCGAGCTGAAACAGCAAAAGCGCATCACTCCGCATATCATCAGCCAGATTGTGGAGTTTGCCGCCCGGCGACGCGGCGTGATGATTTTTGCCGCAACAGTAGAGCATGCAAAAGAAGTCACCGCCCTTTTACCTGCAGGCGAAGCCGCGCTGATTACGGCGGATACGCCAGGGGCAGTACGCGATACGTTAATCGAAGCCTTTAAAACTCAGCAGTTCCGCTTTTTGGTCAACGTGGCCGTGCTGACAACGGGCTTTGACGCGCCGCATGTCGATTTAATCGCGATTCTGCGCCCGACGGAATCAGTAAGCCTTTACCAACAAATTGTTGGCCGCGGGTTACGTCTTGCCCCCGGCAAGACCGACTGCTTAATCCTTGATTACGCGGGTAATCCTCACGACCTGTTTACGCCGGAAGTGGGCAACGCCAAAGGCAAAAGCGACAACGTGCCGGTGCAGGTTTTCTGCCCGTCGTGCGGATTCGCCAATACGTTCTGGGGCAAAACCACCGCCGATGGCACCCTCATCGAACACTTTGGCCGCCGCTGTCAGGGGTGGTTCGAGGATGACGAAGGGCACCGGGAACAGTGTGATTATCGCTTCCGCTTTAAAAACTGCCCGCAGTGCAACGCGGAGAATGATATTGCCGCCCGCCGCTGCCACCGATGCGAGCACGTGCTGGTCGATGCGGACGATATGCTGAAAGCGGCCCTGAAGCTTAAAGATGCGCTGGTGCTGCGCTGCAGCGGCATGACATTACAGCAGGGCAGCGACGCCAAAGGCGACTGGCTTAAAGTCACCTATTACGACGAAGACGGTGCCGATGTGAGCGAGCGTTTTCGGCTACAAACGCCCGCCCAGCGAACGGCCTTCGAGCAACTGTTTATCCGCCCCCATAGCCGGGCGCCCGGCGTACCGCTGCGCTGGATAACAATCGCAGACGTTGTGGCGCAACAGCCGCTGCTTCGCCACCCGGATTTTGTGGTCGCCCGTAAAAACGGTCAGTTCTGGAACGTGCGCGAAAAAGTGTTCGACTATGAAGGACGTTTTCGCCGCGCGAACGAATTACGCGGCTAAAGGTACTTTTCATTGCCGACATAGTCAGATATGGCTATAATGCGCCCGCTTTTGCATCCGCAAAGCAGAAAACTTTTCCTGTTGCTGGGTCGCCTGTAACAGGAGTATTAAAGAGAGAAACAGTTAATGTTTACTATCAACGCAGAAAAACGCAAAGAGCAGGGCAAGGGTGCGAGCCGCCGCCTGCGTGCAGCTAACAAATTCCCGGCAATCATCTACGGTGGTTCCGAAGCTGCAATCTCTATCGAACTGGACCATGACTCCGTAATGAACATGCAGGCAAAACCTGGGTTCTACGAAGAAGTTCTGACTCTGGTTGTTGAAGGTACAGAAGTAAAAGTGAAGGTTCAGGCTGTTCAGCGTCACCCGTTCAAGCCAAAACTGTCTCACATCGACTTCGTTCGCGCTTAATCGCGAATCAGCTCGAAAAAAACCCGCTTCGGCGGGTTTTTTGTTTTCTGAAGGCGCACAAACATTAACGCCGGTAAAAATGCCGGGATTTAACTGCGATAACAATAAAGCATTATGTCTTCTGGTTTGCCCCAGACACCCGAAAAACACGCTTTTCGGGGGGCTGTCATCACACTAAACCCGCTTCGGCGGATTTTTTGTTTTCTGGCCTCGGTTATTTACCCGAAGTGCGGCGCTGTAGCTGGTCACGCAGGTTTGGCGGCGTGCCTTTGATGGTTAACGTGTCCGTTGCGGGATCCCAGAAAATACGCTCGCCCAACAGCATGGCGTCGAAGTTAATCGTCAATCCACCGCCGCTGCCGGCATATTTGGTTAGCTGGCGCAGCGTGCTGCGGTCCGCCGGGAAGCTTTCTTCCAGTTCGTAACCTTTCTCTGCGGTAAACTGCTGGAAGTTCTTATCATCAACGGCCCACGGCAGTTCGTCTGCCAGCGAAGAAAGCTCGATCTCTTCGCCGGCCTGCAACTGCTCGTTGCAGTAGGCATACACCTGCTGACGTGCGTTCTGGCGTTCGTTTTTGTCCAGTTGCGCTTCGTTAGTGAAATCGTCCAGCGCCTGCAATAAGCCCTTGTTTTGCGCTTTGGCGTTCAGACCTTCGCTGGCGCCAAGGAAATCCATAAAGAAATCAGAAACCTTGCGCCCTACTCGCCCGCGCAGGAACGTCAGGTAACGGGTTGATTCCGGGTTGGTTTCCCATTCGGTCAGATCGATGCGCGCCACGATATCCGCATGGTTGATATCCAGATAGTGGGTTGAGCTGATGTCCAGCTCTTCATTGACGCGCATGCTGCTCAGGTTATTCAGCACCGCCACCATCAGATACTCAACGGCCAGATAGCGGTAGTGGCAGAACAGCACGATGCCGCCATCTGCAAAGGGATATTTCCCCAGCTCGTCACGCAGGCGACCGGTTGCCGCACGGCTGAAGGCGAGGAAATCCTCATCGCCTTTGCGCTGTGAACGCAGCGCTTGCGCTAATTCGCTCTCTTCGCTGAACAACCCGTATGCTTTATTTTTTGCGCTATAAACACGGTGAAGCTCAGCCATCATCTCTTCTACGGCGCCGTTAGTTGCCAGCAGGGAATCGCGCAGCACCACCTCAAGCGTCTCTTCGCCGCGCTTGATAAGCTGATGCAGGGCAATCTGGTTGATATCCAGACTCATGATAAACTCTCCTTTTAGACCGGGCGGTATTCAACCACTGCCGCAAGCGATGTGCAACAGAAGATAAAAAAGCAGAAAAAAAGGTCATCCTACGGTAAGATAACGCCCTTTCCTGAACCTGACTGATTGTTAATTTATGCCACAAATATCCCGCTATAGTGATGAACAAGTAGAAGAACTGCTGACCGAACTGGCTGGCGTGCTGGAAAAACATCACGCGCCGACCGACCTTTCCCTGATGGTGCTGGGGAATATGGTCACTAACCTGATTAATACCAGCGTGGCCTCTGCACAACGCCAGACGCTGGCTCGCTCTTTCGCGCAGGCGCTTCAGGCCTCCGTGAGCGAAGATCAAGCTCATTAAGGGATTGTAGCTACGAGTTATGGTGACTAACCGTCAGCGCTACCGCGAAAAAGTTTCCCAGATGGTCAGTTGGGGACACTGGTTCGCCCTGTTTAATATCCTGCTGGCCACTTTGCTGGGTAGCCGCTACCTGTTTGTCGCCGACTGGCCGACAACCCTCACCGGACGTATCTACTCTTACCTGAGCGTTATCGGTCACTTCAGCTTTTTAGTGTTTGCCGCCTATCTGCTGATTCTCTTCCCGCTGACCTTTGTGGTGATGTCCCAGCGCCTGATGCGCTTTTTATCGGCGGCCTTTGCCACCGCGGGCATCACCCTGCTGCTTATCGACAGCGAAGTCTTTACCCGTTTCCACCTCCATCTTAACCCTATCGTCTGGGAGCTTGTGATTAACCCGGACCAGAGCGAAATGGCGCGCGACTGGCAGCTGATGTTTATCAGCGTGCCCGTGATCCTGCTCGTTGAGATGCTGTTTGCAACCTGGAGCTGGCAGAAACTGCGCAGTCTCGGGCGGCGCAGATATTTTGCCAGGCCCGTTGTCGCACTGTTCTTTGTCGCCTTTTTCAGCAGCCACATTATGTATATCTGGGCGGATGCGAATTTCTACCGCCCTATTACCATGCAACGGGCCAACCTGCCGTTGGCCTACCCGATGACGGCGCGTCGCTTCCTTGAGAAACACGGCCTGCTGGATGCGAAGGAATACCAGCGCCGCCTTGTTGAACAGGGTAATCCGGAAGCGGTATCGGTACAGTATCCGCTAAGCAATCTGCAATTTAGCGATATGGGCACCGGCCATAACGTCCTGCTGATAACCGTGGACGGCCTTAACGCTTCTCGCTTTGCTAAAGATCTGCCTGCCCTTAATGCGTTTGCACGCAGCAACATTAACTTTACGCAGCATATGAGCGCGGGGAACAGCACCGATAACGGCGTCTTTGGGCTGTTCTATGGGATCTCTCCGGCCTATATGGACGGCGTGCTCTCTGCCCGCATCCCGGCGGCGTTGATTACCGCGCTAAACCAGCAGGGCTACCAGCTGGGCCTGTTCGCATCCGACGGCTTTAATTCGTCTATGTATCGCCAGGCGCTGCTCTCCGACTTCTCTTTGCCGTCGGCCAAGAGCCAGTCAGACAGCCAGACCGCCTCGCAGTGGATGAACTGGCTAACGCAGTACGCCTCCGAGGATAACCGCTGGTTCTCCTGGATTGCCTTTAACGGCACAAACGTGAGCGACGACAGCAACAAACAAGACTTCACGCGCCGCTATTCCCGCGCGGCACGCAACGTGGACGACCGGATTCAGGACGTGCTGGATGCCCTGAAAGCCGCCGGCAAGCTGGATAATACCGTGGTTATTGTGACGGCAGGCCACGGCGTTCCGCTGGGCGATGAGCGGGATTCGTTCGGCTGGTCGCGTTCGCGTATCCAGGTGCCGCTGGTTATTCACTGGCCAGGCACGCCTGCCCAGACCATCAGTAAACTGACCGACCATCAGGATGTAATGACTACCCTGATGCAGCGCCTGCTGCACGTTAAAACCGCGGCGAATGAGTATTCACAGGGTGAAGATCTGTTTGCCGCCACGCGCCGTAATAACTGGGTTGTAGGGGCCGATAACAATAGCCTGGCGATCACCATGCCGCACATGACGCTGGTGCTTGATAACAACGGCAACTATCGCATTTACGATCTGCAGGGCGAACGCGTAGAAGAAACAAAACCGCAGCTTGGCCTGCTGCTCCAGGTGCTGACCGATGAAAAACGCTTTATCGCTAACTGATTGTATATTTATAAATCACTTAGCAGGCGACGTCCTTGCAATAGCCGGTAAAAAAGGTAATATTTTTACCCAGTTGTCGGCACGTAGCGCAGCCTGGTAGCGCACCGTCATGGGGTGTCGGGGGTCGGAGGTTCAAATCCTCTCGTGCCGACCAAAAACTCCGAAGAAGCAGCCTCTATGGCTGCTTTTTTTATGGCTCATATTTACCTGCCCGTTTTTCAACGCCTTAAAATAATCTTTGAATTATCTTAAAAAGCAGCAACCTGAACCAAACCACGTTACGCCTTATATAATGATAAAGCTGAACGCTATTTATTCTCTGAATAGATGCTTTATTTGTCACTAATTTACCCTATAAATATGAAACTTAAAAAAATCAAGCAACTCGTTGTAAACATAGAACTTTAGAGTTATGGTCAGTTCTTCATGTCTTTGCAAAATTGCCAAAACTTTATCTATGTCATCACGAAAAATCCCGCTTTACCAAAATGTATTACAAGCCTCGCTCGATCGCCTGAACTGGGTTTTTGATAACTTTGACCGTATTTGCGTGTCGTTTTCAGGGGGTAAAGATTCCACGGTAATGTTTCATTTAACCGCTATGTTAGCCAGGCAATATAAGCGGCGTTTTAGCGTGCTCTTCGTGGACTGGGAGGCGCAATTCAGCCATACCATTTCACACATCGAAGCGATGCGTAAGCAATATGAGGATGTGATAGAAGATTTTTATTGGGTGGCGCTTCCCCTTACGACACCCAACTCGGTGTCACAATTCCAGCCAGAATGGGTATGCTGGCAAGAAGGCGTATCCTGGGTCCGTGAGCCGCCATCCTGTGCGATTACCGATCCTGACTTTTTCCCCTTCTACCGCTCGGCAATGAGCTTTGAAGAGTTTGTCAGTGAGTTTTCCGAATGGTTTTCCGCCTCGCGCCCCGCCGTCATTTTGATTGGTATTCGGGCCGACGAATCCTATACCCGTTTTCTGGCGATTGCCTCGGCCAAAAAGCTCCGTTTTGCCGATGATAAGCCCTGGACTACCGCCACAACCAAAGGGCATGCCTACAACGCTTACCCTATCTATGACTGGAAAACGGCGGATATCTGGACCTGGTTTGCCCAAACCGGTGAAGCCTGTAACGAACTTTATTCCCTGATGTATCAGGCCGGGGTGCCCATGCGCTATATGCGCGTATGCGAGCCTTTTGGCCCGGAGCAGCGCCAGGGACTGTGGTTGTATCATGTGCTGGAGCCAGAACGCTGGGCGCTGCTTTGTGGGCGCGTGAGCGGCGCAAACAGCGGATGCCTTTATGCCGCGGGCAGCGGCGACTTCTACGCCCGCCGCCAGATAAATAAACCTGTACACCTGACATGGCGTGAATACGCCCTTGCGCTGCTTGATAGCCTCCCGGCCGCTACCGCCGAGCACTATCGCAATAAGGTCGCGGTCTATCTGCACTGGTATCAAACACGAGGATTTCCTGACGATATTCCCGATGAGCAGGAAAAAGATACCGGCAGCAAGGATATACCGTCGTGGCGGCGTATCTGCAAGGTTCTACTGAGCAATGACTACTGGTGCAGGGGGCTCTCATTTAGCCCTACTAAACCGTCAAATTATCAGCGTTATAACAAGCGTATACAGGAGAAGCGACAGCAATGGAACATCCTATGACCACACAGCAGATTCAGACCGCCTTAAAAGAGCTTCTGGGTTCGCTGTCGGGCGAACAGCTTATTGATGCCATTAATGCGTTCAGACAAACGTTGCATGCATACAGCCCCTTTAAGGAGGAGCCGGTCGACTGCGTAACCTGGGTAAAAACAAAACGGCTCGTTGCCAATGATTACAACCCAAATAACGTGGCGCCCGGCGAGAAAAGACTGCTCACCACTTCGCTGATGCAGGACGGCTTTACCCAGCCGATAGTTGTCTCCCCTGAGACAGCCTCCGATAGGTATGCGATTGTTGATGGCTTTCACCGCTTTGAATTGGGTAAGAAAAACCCCGACCTGAAGAAAAGGCTGCTTGGCTATGTACCCGTGGTAATGATGCCGGAAGCAGGCAACGACAAAAGCCGTCGTATCGCGGCGACAATCCGACATAACCGCGCGCGAGGGCGCCATCAAATCAACGCAATGGCCGAGATAGTCCGCGAGCTCTCGCAGCTCGGCTGGAACGATGAGAAAATCAGCCGCGAGCTGGGGATGGATGCCGATGAAGTTCTGCGGCTTAAGCAAGTTTGCGGCCTGTTTGAATTGTTCAGCGATCGAAAATTCTCCCAGGCCTGGACGGTAAAATAACGCTCAGAGCAGGAAAACCGTCGCCAACCCCAGGAAGATAAAGAATCCGCCGGTGTCGGTTAAGGCGGTGATCATCACGCTTGAACCCACGGCCGGATCTTTGCCAAGCCTTGTCATGATCATCGGAATTAACACGCCCATCAGCGCGGCGACTAGCAGGTTGAGCACCATCGCAAGGGTCATGACGCCGCCAAGGGCCGGATCGTCGTACAAAAGCCAGGTGACCACGCCCATCACTCCGCCCCAGACGATGCCGTTGATGAAAGCCACGCCCAGTTCACGCAGCACCAAAAACGAGTAGTTACCACTCTGCAGGTGCTGCAACGCCAGCGCGCGAACAATCATAGTAATGGTCTGGTTGCCGGTGTTGCCGCCAATGCCCGCCACAATCGGCATTAACGAAGCCAGAGCGACCAGCTGTGAGATGGTATGTTCAAACATGCCAATCACGCGTGATGCGACGAATGCGGTACACAGGTTGATAGCAAGCCATGCCCAACGTGATTTAACCGCCTTGCTTACCGGTGCAAAAACATCTTCTTCCGCGCTAAGCCCCCCCATACGGCGGAGATCGTTATCCGTCTCCTCGTACACAACGTCAACGATCTCATCCACGGTCAGGCGGCCTATCAGTTTCCCGCCGCTGTCGATGACGGCGGCGCTTACCAGGTTATCCCTTTCAAAGGTTCTTGCCGCGATTTCGTCGTCGTCTTCCGGCGCAAAGCAGGTAGGATTATCGTCCATAACTTTCAGCACGGGGGTTTCAGGCGGATGGAGCAGGATAGTGGTCAGGCCCAGCTCCCCCAGCAGGGTTTTGTCCCGGGTAGTGACGAAGAGTTTGTCGGTATTTTGCGGAACCTTGCCGCGAAGGCGCAGAAAACGCTGGACGACAGCAAGGGTAACGTCTGCACGAACGGTTATCACCGCAAAATCCATAATGGCGCCGACGCTGTGCTTATCGTAATGCAGCACCTTGCGAACCTGCGCGCGCTCCTCCTGCGGGAGCGTGGCCAACAGTCGGCCCATTAAATCGCGCCGTAAATATTGCGCGAGGTAAATCTGGTCATCTATATCAAGCGGGCGCAGCGCCCGGAGCAACTCCTTGTCGCTCATATCTTCAATCAGATCGTCCCAGACGGTTTCCGAAGCCTCGACTAACACGTGCCCGCGCTTATCTTCTTTTACCAGGCTCCATAGCGCATGGCGCTCTTCCGTAGGCAGCGCTTCGAGCACGTCCGCAAGGTCCGGGGCGGGAAGGCTTGCCACCAGCGAGACGATTTCAGCGATATCCTGCTCTGGCGTATGCGCATCCGGCGCGGGCTGGCGACCAAGAATGCCGCCGGCAACGGCTCTGTTGGTGAGAAGAATTTGAAGGATTCGCGCGCGATCCTGAGCACGCTGCCTGGGGTTGTACTTCACGGTGGCTGACATCTGGCGTTTATTCCCTGATAACGACGAGCTTATTTATAGCCTGAAGCCGCCCGAAAAACAAAAAACCAGCCAAACGGCTGGTTTTTTATTTATTAGCTGCCTATTCTCGCCACGGCGTCTCGCGACGCGCTTTCTCGCTCGTGGCCCGTCAGCTCGCTCAGATGCCCCTGGCGCATTTCGAGCAGCCTGTCGGCGTGAATAAAGTAGTGGTCGTCATGGCTGATGGCGAAAATCGTTTTACCCATTTGCTGCATCAGCGGCAGCAGTTCCTGGTAAAACTCGCGGCGGAAATGAGGGTCCTGATCCGCAGCCCACTCGTCCAGCAGGATGATGTCTCTTTCTTCCGCAAGGGCAAGCAGCAGCGCCACGCGTTTACGCTGCCCTTTGGAAAGCTTCAGGTTCAGGATGGTGCCGTTGTCCAGCTCCAGCTTTTCGCTCATTTTCAGGCGCGTAAGCCAGCTTGCGACCAGCTCCGGATTAGCCTGCCTGCCCTGCTGGCCTAACAGACGGTCAAAAAGCCAGACGTCGGTGAAGACCGCGGAGAACAGCTTGCGATAATCATCCAGATTGCCCGCGTCAATTTGCCTGCCGTCTACGTAAATCGCTCCGGACACCGGGTGGTACAGGCCGGTCAGCAGCATCGCCATGGTGGATTTACCGCTGCCATTGCCGCCAATCAGGAATATCAGTTCACCGCGTTCGATTTTCAGGTTTAACGGACCGACGGTAAAAGCGTTATCGCCGTATTTGAACACCACATCGCGCATCTCAATGGTTTGCCATTTGCCCGCTTCCTCAGAACGCGGGAAGGCGGCGTCGAACGGCGCCAGCTCAAATTTTCTCAGCTTGTTGAAAGCCACCTGCGCGCTGAGCAGCGTGGGCAAAGCCCCAACCGCAGAAAGCAAAGGCGTGCGCAGGAAAAGCAGCGTCAGGGAATAGGTTGCCGCAACGTTGGTATCAGCCCAGCCGAGGCTGTTTGCCATCCAGAAGACCAGGCCAATCACGCCCAGCATCATAATGTTCGACCAGTTCACCGCGCTCAGGTGGAAAGTATCAGCGCGAATAATATGGCGACGATAATCGCTGGCGTGAGGAATATAGGTGTCTTCATATATTCGCTCGGCTCGTTCACGGTTAAGCGCCAGCTCCTTGCGCCCTTCGATAACCGTCTGGTAATCGTTATAGAGCTGGTCTTCTATTTCACGCAGAAGCGCTATATGTTTATAAACCCGGGCCACCAGCAGGTAACCGCCCAGAATGGTGATGGCAACCCAAACGGCGGTGACGCCGAGCATTTTAGGCGAAAGCCACGCCAGGTAGGCCGCGGAGCCAAACGTCAGAATGATGCCCTGCACCAGTTCCGGCAGGCGAACAAACGCAATGGTAATGTTACGCACGTCGCTGGTCAGGCCCGCCAGCAGCGTAGCCCCGCCGAGCTGTTCAACACGCTCGACGTGGGTATCCATTAAACGTTTGATAAATTCGCTGCGCAGGCGAAACACAAAATGGTGGCCAAGCGCGGTGAGCGCTAACTGTGAGCCTAGCGTCACAGCCATCAGCAATAACAGCAGGCCGAGGAACTCAGGCAGCACCCTTAGTGAAATGTCCGGCGTTTCAATCAACCGCTGGTTAATAAAGGCGATCAGGCCAATACCCAACGCCGCGCTGGCGAGGCTTAACGCCATCACCATCAGGAAAGGCCAGCGATACTGCCGGTAAACCACTCGTAAAAGTTCCATCGTTCATTACCCGCTAACAAAAACAGCGAGCAGTTTAAACGGCAATCTTTCAACAGCAAGAATAATTCTTATTTTTATTTGCCTGGCACGGTGCGGCGAAAAGTGAGGTTATAGCGCACTTCGCCGGTGGCGGGGTGTTGGCCGGGTTTTAACGGCAAAATACCGTGATAGAACAGGCGAGACGCCCCGCCCCACACCACCACATCGCCGTGCTCCAGCATCACCCTCACCAGCGGATCGTTACGTTTCAGGCCGCCAAACTGGAAAACCGCCGGTAAACCCAGCGAAACAGAAACGATCGGCTGCCGCAGATCGGGCTCGTCTTTATCCTGATGCAAAGAGAGTTTTGCGCCCGGCATATAGCGGTTGATAAGGCAGGCATCCGGGCAAAAATCACCATAGCCCGCCGCGGCTGAGGCCGCATCGGACAGTTGCCGAAAGGCCTTTGGCATTGCGGGCCAGCGCTGGCCCGTCAGGGGATCGTCCGGCGAGTAAAGGTAGCCGCGCTGATTGGTTGTCCAGCCTCGTTCACCACAGTTGGTCATCGCCACCGACATGGTATAGCCGCCCGGCGTCACCATCTGGCGGAACGGTGAACGCTGCGCCACGTTCTCGATCTGCTTAATCAACTCGTCGGCACCGGCGCGGGCAAAGCGGCGCAGAATAACGGCGCCTTCTGCCAGCGGCTCCTGCCACGGGTTCTCATCCGCAAAAAGATCGAGCATTATTCTTTCCTCTGTTCCGCCTCGATGTTCAGAAGCTGTTGCTTACGCTCAACGCCCCAGCGGTAGCCGGAAAGCGCCCCGTCGTTGCGTACCACACGATGGCAGGGAACGATCACCGCAAGCCGGTTGGCCGCACAGGCGCCAGCCACGGCCCTTACCGCCGCCGGTCTGCCAATACGTACGGCGATATCCTGATAGCTTGCGGTTTCGCCCGGCGGGATGGCACGCAGCGCCTGCCAGACCTGCTGCTGAAAAGCCGTGCCCTGAATATCGAGCGGCAGGTCGAACTGCCGGGCAGGATGTTCCATAAAGCTCACCACTCGCGCAACGCGATCGGCAAATCCTTTATCGTCAGAAACTAATTTAGCATTCGGGAACAGCGTCTCCAGTTCCGCTATTAATTTTTCCGCCGTGTTGCCCAGCAAAACGGCACAAATCCCCCGTTCGCTTTCCGCGACCAGAAACTCGCCAAGCTGGCAGGTGCCAACCACAAAGCGGATAGCAACCCGCTCGCCGCCCTGACGATACTGGCGCGCCGTCATGCCAAGCGCGGCATCCGCCTGCTGATAAAACTGGCTGCCCGACTGGTAACCGGCGTCATAGGCGGCACGGGTAACAGGCTCGCCATGCGCAAGCTGGCTGCGCAATCTTTGCGTCCGCAGCGCTTTCTGCCACGCGTTAGGGGTCAGCCCGGTCACGCTTTTAAACAGGCGATGGAAATGGAAAGGGCTCATTGCGACCCGGGCAGCAAGCGCCTCAAGGGTAAGCGGTTCCGCACTCTCCTCGATGATGCGGCAGGCTCGGGTAACGCGTTCCACGCGCTGCTGTTCGGGGGCAAGCTTATCCGGCTGGCAGCGTTTGCAGGGGCGAAACCCAGCCTGCAGTGCGGCATCCGGGTCGGTAAAGAAAAGCACGTTTTTACGCAGCGGATGTCGCGCGGTGCAGGAGGGGCGGCAAAAAATACCCGTCGTCTTCACGGCAAACACAAACTCCCCGTCTGCGCGGCTGTCCCGGGTTTCCACGGCCTGCCAGCGGCCGCCGTCAGCGGTAATGTCATTGATAGTTTTCATGACTGGCTCCTCTGTTTTGCTGTCGTGCCCACTTTGACAGCCTTGCCGTTTCAGGAAACCCACATTCTTGCTTTCTAATTTTACTCGCTCAGCAGGAAAGTTTTAAACTGCGGCGACATCCAGGTGGTAAAGCCATCGCCTTCTTTAGCGATCAGGTACACCGCCAACCCCTCTTTTTGAGCGACCTGCCTGGCTTTTTCCATGCCAAGCACCATCAGGCCGGTATCCCAGCCGTCCGCTTCCATCGCCGTGGGGGCAATTACCGTTGCTGAAACCAGCTTGTGCTCGACAGGCGCGCCCGTCGTGGGATCGATAACGTGCGAAAGCCGCTTGCCGTCAAGCTCGTAATAATTGCGATAGCTGCCGGAGGTGCTGATACCGTGGCCGTTTAAATCGACAACGGCCTGGACCGCCGTTTCCCGGTCGGTCGGTTTTTGAATCGCCACGCGCCAGGCTTTAGCGTCGGGGTTGGTTCCGCGCGTCACAACGGCTCCGCCCACGGAAACCAGATATTGGCTGATGCCGTTTTGCTCCATCAGCCGCGCCAGACGATCCGCAGCGTAGCCTTCGCCGATAGTAGAAAGATCGACATACAGGCCCGGCAGGTCTTTTTGTAACCATTGCTGCCCGGCTTTATTAATGACCGTCAGATGCTGCAGGCCGGTAAGCGCCTTTGCCGCATTGATTTGCGCCTGGTCCGGCATTTTAACCGGCTGCTTATCCGGGCCGAATCCCCATAAATTAACCAGCGGCCCCACGGTGATATCCATTGCACCACCGGTTTTGGCGCCTATTCTTAAGGATGTTGTAACTATATCGCTCATTGCTGCCGGCACCGGATAAGGATCGGTGCTGCGGGACTGGTTAAAGCGCGACAGCGTAGAATCAGATTTGTAGGTAGATAGCAGACGATCGTCGCCATCAAGCTGTGCCTGAATTTTAGTTCGTAGTTCATCCTGGCGGGCAGTGTCCACCCCGGCCAGGCTTACGCGCCAGAAAGTCCCCATCGTCTTGCCTTCCAGCACTAAACCTGTACTTTCTTGCGCCGTCTGGCTATCGCACCCGGCCAGCACAAGCAGCGCCAGCGCAAACAGGCCGCGCTGAATAAAGTTTCGTTCCATTGATTAGCTCTCCCCTTAAGAGGCGCAAGAGTATAGCAAAAGCCGAAACAGGTAGAAAAAAGCGCAGCGCCGTTGAGATTACAGATATAAAAAAGCGCCCACAGGCGCCTTTAGATTAGCGACGCGAACCTGAAAAACGTGGTTTTCAGGTCCGCAGGTAAATCAGAAGAGCCGCTCTTTTGTTTTTGTTAGCGCTCAGGGCATGACTTTTAACCAGCGAAAATTTTGCCAGCGCTTTTAGCTACAAAAAAGGCGCCCGCAGGCGCCTTTAGATTAGCGACGCGAACCTGAAAACGTGGTTTTCAGGTCCGCGGGGTAAATCAGAAGAGCCGCTCTTTTGTTTTTGTTAGCGCTCAGGGCATGACTTTTAACCAGCGAAAATTTTGCCAGCGCTTTTAGCTACAAAAAAGGCGCCCGCAGGCGCCTTTGGCAACAAAGTTTGGGATCAGAACTGATAAACCAGACCAACACCAACGATGTCGTCAGTACCGATACCAGCGGCATCGGTGAAGTCGTTAGAGTCAACCAGGTTGATTTTGTAATCAACGTAGGTGGACATGTTTTTGTTGAAGTAGTAAGTCGCGCCAACATCAACATATTTCAGCAGATCCTGGTCGCCATTACCTTCGATGTCCTTACCTTTGGACTGCAGGTAAGCCACGGATGGACGCAGACCGAAGTCGAACTGGTACTGAGCAACCACTTCGAAGTTCTGCGCTTTGTTAGCAAAGCCGTAAGCCGCAGAAGAAGAACCGCCGCCGAAGCGGGTAGCGTTGTAAGACTGGGTGTACTGCGCGGCCAGGTAAACGTTGTTGGCATCATATTTCAGGCCGCCGGTATAGGCCTCAGCACGATCGCCGTCGCCCAGCGCCGCGGTATTGTTCTGATCCCAGGTACGTTTGGAGGAGGCCATCGCACCGCCTACACTTAAGCCTTCGCCCAGATCGTAAGTCAGGGACAGACCGTAACCGTCACCGTTCTGTTTCAGCACGCTACGGCCGCCGAAGTCTTCACCGCTGGTGCTGCCGTTTTTGCCCTGGTATTGTGCCGCAAAGTTCAGGCCATCAACCAGACCGAAGAAGTCGGTGTTACGGTAAGTTGCAACGCCATTTGCACGGCTGAACAGGTAGTTATCCGCACCGTAGGTGTCCCCGCCGAACTCAGGCAGGACGTCGGTCCATGCCGCTACGTCGTAGATTACGCCGTAGTTACGGCCGTAGTCGAAGGAACCGGCGTCGCCCACGCGCACACCAGCAAACGCCAGACGAGTCCAGGCATTGTTTTCGCTTTCAGCGCTGTTGCCCTGAATCTGGTATTCCCACTGACCGTAGCCGGTAATCTGGTCGTTTACCTGAGTTTCACCTTTGAAGCCCAGACGCATATAGGTCTGATCGCCATCCGCACTCTTATCGTCAGAGAAGTAGTGCAGACCGTCAACTTTGCCGTACAAATCTAATTTATTGCCGTCTTTGTTATAAATTTCAGCCGCGTGAGCGGAACCTGCTACCAGCAAAGCTGGAACCAGGAGGGACAGTACTTTAACTTTCATTTTATTAACCCTCTGTTATATGCCTTTTTATATGCCACTGCTTACTGATTACCCTCTAATCAGTCGGCAAACTCATTGTCCAAAACAAATACAGAATAATCCAATGCGAATATGATACTAAAACTATAGAGATGTTTCATTTGCGCGTACAGATGTATCAAAATGTATATCCAAGGGAACTTTTTTCCGCACGAATCGCTAAAAATATAGGCACTTATAATCAAAAAAAATATCACCATCAATAAAATCAACTGGTTAAAATGAAAAAACGCTGTAGCACTGAATGATAAAATACTTTTCATATTTATGGATAAAATACATATCGCTATCATCATTAACTTTATTTATTACCGTCATTCAGTTCTGAATGTCTGTTTACCCCTATTAACGCCGGATGCTTGCATCCGGTTTTTTTTTACGCTTCGTTACGATGCCCACTATTTTCTCGCTAAACAGCACAAATAGATAACGACTATTAAGTAAACAGCCCCAGCCACTCTCATCTATGCTACTGAGCCCTAAGAAGTTTCTTAGAGCCATTCATTTTCCCGGACAAGCATTACAAATGCTTATAGCTATACAGCGATAAAAAAACTGTACATAAATTATGCGGCACAGCCCGTAAGGCGCTGGCTTTGCACTTCAGCATTTCGGCTAATTATCAATAGCCTGGAAATGCCGCGATTTATCCTTATACTCCTTGTGAATAAAGAGAGTCGATGACGACAGCGCCTGTTACAGGTATTCTTAGTTCGGGTGCGTTTAATGCATCGCTCACCGCCACCGCGGCTGCAGACGCAGGCTGCGTGGTTATTTCTCTAAAGTGGCGAGTGTTCGCCGGGTTACGCGCTTATAATGAGTCAGTCAGACGGCATGATCCCTAACAAATTTTCCCTTATTCCCAGCAATATCACGCGCTTCTTTCTGCTGCTGATCGTCGTGCTGTTAGTCGCCATGGGGGTGATGGTACAAAGCGCTGTTAACGCCTGGCTAAAAGATAAAAGCTATCAGATAGTCGGCATCACGCATGCGCTGCATAAACGTGTCGATACCTACCGTTACGCCACGTGGCAAATCTATGACAACGTGGCCGCAGCGTCCGGCAACGCCAGCGATGGGCTGCAGGAAACGCGCCTGCGTCAGGACGTTTATTATCTCGAAAAACCGCGCCGCAAGACCGAAGCGCTGATTTTCGGCTCACACGACAGCTCCACGCTTGAGATGACGCAGCGCATATCAACCTGGCTGGATACGCTTTGGGGGGCGGAAAACAGCCCCTGGTCGATGTACTACCTGAATGGCCAGGACAACAGCATGATCCTGGTTTCAACCCTGCCCTTAAAAGATCTCTCGTCCGGGTTTAAAGAGACAGGCGTAGGATCGATAGTCGATTCCCGCCGCGCGGAGATGCTGCAGCAGGCCAACGCGCTGGATGAACGAGAAAGCTTCTCCCCCCTGCGGCGTCTGGCATGGCAAAACGGCCATTACTTTACGCTGCGCACGACTTTTAACCAGCCTGGGCATCTGGCCACGGTTGTCGCGTTTGACTTGCCGATTAACGATCTTATCCCGCCCACGATGGCGCTGGATAGCTTCCAGCTTGAGCCAGATGATTCCAGCAGCGCTCTGCAGACGGGTGAAAAAGATGACCCGGACAGCGTCGCCATCAACTTTAATAGCGCACGCATTGAGATAGCCTCGCCGTTAGCCAGCACGCATCTGCGCCTGGTGTGGCAGGTTCCTTTCGGCACGCTGCTGATGGATACGCTGCAAAATATTCTGCTGCCGCTGCTGCTTAACATCGGCCTGCTGGCGCTGGCGCTGTTTGGTTACGCCACGTTCCGCCAGCAGGCGCCGCGCACGTCGGAAGTGCCAAACGGCAACGGCGAACTACAGGTGCTGCGCGCGCTAAATGAAGAAATCGTCGCCCTGCTGCCGCTGGGCCTGCTGGTACACGATCTTGACGCCAACCGAACGGTTATCAGCAACAAGATTGCCGACCATCTGCTGCCGCATCTGAACCTGCAAAATATTATTGCGATGGCCGATCAGCATCAGGGCGTGATTCAGGCCACCATTAATAATGAACTCTATGAGATCCGGCAGTTCCGCAGCCAGATTGCTCCGCGCACGCAGATTTTCGTAATTCGCGATCAGGATCGCGAAATTCTGGTAAACAAAAAGCTGAAGCAGGCGCAGCGCCTGTATGAGAAAAACCAGCAGGGTCGCGTGGCATTCATGCAGCACATCGGCGAAGCTTTGCAGTTGCCGGTGAAAAATCTAGCTGAACGCGCGGCTGCGCTGGACACCGCGGAATACAAACAGCTTGCGAACGAGGCCCAGACCATCGTCCGTCTCGTCGATGAAATTCAGCTACTGAATATGCTGGAAGCCGATAGCTGGAAGACCACCACCACCCCGTTTACGGTTCAGGCGCTGATAGATGAAGTGGCGCTGGAAATGCTGCCGATTATCAAGCGCAAGGGGCTGCAGCTTCTGATTAATAACCAGCTACCGGCTGATGAGGAACGCCACGGCGACCGCGAAGCGCTGCGTAAAATCCTGCAGTTGCTGCTGCACTATTCCGTGACCACAACGCAGATAGGCAAGATAACTCTTGAGATAAGCGAAGAAGAGTCAGCCCCGGATCGCCTGCTGTTCCGCATGCTGGATACCGGTGAAGGGATCGGCAATGATGAAATCGATAATCTGCACTTCCCGTTCCTTAACGAAACCAGCGAAGACCGCTATGGCAAAGCCGATGGCCTGACGTTCTATCTTTGCGATAGGCTGTCACGCAAGCTGGGCGGCCACTTGAACATTAAAACTCGCCCGGATATCGGCACAAGGTACAATCTGCACATTAAGATGGCCGCCGAGCCGCAGCCGGAAGAGCAGGACGAAAAGCTGCTTGATGAGGTGATAGCGATGCTGGATATCACCTCTAACGAAGTGCGCAATATCGTCACCCGTCAGCTTGAAAACTGGGGAGCGAACTGCATCACGCCTGATGAAAGATTGGCCAGTCAAGAGTTTGATATCTTCCTGACCGATAATCCGTCTAATCTTACATCTTCCGGTTTGCTTTTAAGCGATGATGAAAACGGAATGCGGAAACTGGGCTCTGGCCAGTTCCGCGTTAACTTTAATATCAGCAACGCGATGCAGGATGCGGTCCTTCAGTTGATAGAAGAGCAACTGTCGCAGGAGGAGGTGCCCGAATCACCTTTGGGCGGCGACGAAAATGCGCAGCTCCATGCCAGCGGCTATTACTCACTCTTTGTCGACACGGTACCGGAAGATGTAAAGAGATTGTATACTGAGTCAGCGAACAGCGATTTTGCTGCGCTGGCACAGACGGCGCACCGTTTAAAAGGGGTGTTTGCCATGCTCAATCTGATACCCGGCAAGCAGTTATGTGAAACGTTAGAGCATCACATTCGCGAAAGTGATGCTGCCAACATACAAAAATACACCAGCGATATTGACGCTTACGTCAAGAGTTTGCTGTAGCAAGGTAGCCTATTACATGAACAATATGAACGTAATTATTGCCGACGACCATCCGATTGTTCTGTTCGGCATTCGTAAGTCCCTCGAGCAGATCGAGTGGGTGAATGTTGTCGGTGAGTTTGAAGATTCCACAGCCCTTATTAATAATCTTCCGAAATTAGACGCGCACGTGCTGATTACCGATCTCTCCATGCCGGGAGATAAATACGGTGACGGCATTACGCTGATTAAGTACATCAAACGTCATTTCCCGAATATCTCCATCATCGTGCTGACGATGAATAATAACCCGGCCATTCTGAGCGCCGTGTTGGATTTGGATATTGAAGGGATTGTGCTCAAACAGGGCGCGCCAACCGACCTGCCTAAAGCGCTTGCCGCGCTGCAAAAGGGCAAGAAATTTACGCCGGAAAGCGTGTCTCGCCTGCTGGAGAAAATCAGCGCTGGCGGTTACGGCGACAAACGCCTGTCGCCAAAAGAGAGCGAAGTGCTGCGCCTGTTTGCAGAAGGCTTCCTGGTCACAGAAATTGCCCGCAAGCTGAACCGCAGTATTAAGACCATCAGCAGCCAGAAGAAATCAGCGATGATGAAACTGGGCGTTGAGAACGATATTGCGCTGCTGAACTACCTTTCTTCCGTTAGCCTGTCGCCGGCTGACAAAGAGTAACCGCTCTGCCCTCACCTCCGCCTGGGGGTGAGGGCATCCTGCTTATTTCCTGGTGCTTCTTACACGGGCCGCATAAACGACCAGCGTTTGCTTAATCACGTCCAGCGTCACCGGTTTCGACAGGCAGCTATCCATTCCCGACTCGATACAGCGCTGTTTCTCTTCCGCAAGGGCGTTCGCCGTCACGCCGATAACCGGAAGCGTTAACCCCAGTTGACGAATACGCTGCGTCAGACGATAGCCATCCATGTTCGGCATATTCACATCGCTAAGCACGATATCAATGTGGTTTTTGCTCAGCACGTTGAGCGCGTCCACGCCGTCGTTCGCCGTTTTGCACTGATAGCCCAGCGAGCCAAGCTGATCGGCCAGCAGACGCCGGTTAATTGGATGGTCGTCCACCACCAGGATCATCATGTCATCATTCTGCTCGCGGGCTTCATCCGGTGAAGGCAGCGCCGTCATGCTGCCCGGCACGTCAACGTCAATGCTGTAGATACGTCCCAGCAGGTTCAGCAGTTCATGAGGCGCAGCCACGCTGTGCGTCCAGCGGCCCGGCGATAGCTCCTGCGGGATACCGATATGGCGACGACAGAAGATAATTGCCGCACGTCCGCCCCAGGGCGCATCCAACGAATCGTCCGTTATCAGCACATCGTCGCTGTCCGGGACTTCCCCATAGTAAGGCTGGGTACGAATATTGTTTTGCTTAAGCAGCGACTCAAGGAATTCGCTCAGCGAAGCATTCCGCACCGCCAGCCAGCATCGTTTATCCGCCAGTCCGTCAACCTGAGCATGCGGCGTGGACTGCGCCGCATAAAGAGGTATACGGATGGTAAACTGGCTGCCCATCCCCGCCTCTGTATCGACGGAAATATCCCCGTCCATCATGTTGATCAGCTTTTCGCAGATAGCGAGCCCAAGGCCGGTGCCCTGGAAGTTTCGCTGCACGCCCGTCCCTACCTGGAAGAACGGATCGAACAGCCGCGTTACCTCTTTGGCAGGAATACCCACGCCGGTATCACGCACCCGGAAGCGGAGATAGTCGCCGTCCACCGAGACATGCAAAATGATGCAGCCGATATCGGTAAACTTAATCGCGTTGCTTAGCAGATTGGAAATCACCTGCTGCAAACGCATCGGATCGCCCAGCAGCGTCAGCGGCACGTCCGGTTCAATAAAGCAGTAAAGACCGAGATGTTTACGTACCACAAGCGGCAAATAGTTTGCCGTGATGTGGCTCATCACCTCACGCGGGGAAAACTCGCGCGGCTCGATTTTCAGCTGTTCCGATTCAATTTTTGAGAAATCCAGGATATCGCTGATGATTTTCAGCAGCAGGCTTGAGGAGTTGTTCATCGCCGTCACCAGCCTGTCGACCCCTTTCGGCAGCGCTTTCGTTTGCAGCAAATCAAGGTTGCCGATAATGCCGTAAAGCGGAGTGCGAAGCTCGTGGCTGACGGTGGCAAGGAACATCGATTTCGACTGGCTGGCCTGCTCTGAAGCCTGCGCCATCTCCTGTAAAGACTCTTCCATCTTCACGCGCGCGCTGACATCCACCAGCACGCAAATCGCCACGTTTTCATTGCGATACCGCGAATGAACGAAGCTAATCTGCAGGTTGGTGTGGTTGCTGGTCACCACGTCAACAAAGTTCACCTGCTGCCCGCAGATGATCTGCGTCAGCCGCTGTCTGTCCTCGTGCGTGAGCATATTCAGATAATTATGCGCCAGCTCGTTACTCAGTATATTGGTGCCGTCCTGCGTTCGCAGGATACATATCCCAACGGGTGCGGATGCGACGATTTTACGGTTGAACTGCTCGTGTTCTTCCAGGCGCTGCGCGTCGTTTTCCGCCGGGATAAATATCCTTCGCTCGTACATACGCGCAAGCGTAAACAGCACGATGCCCACCAGCACGTTCAGCAGCACCGCATTCAGGATCAACATGCGGATACGCTCCAGCACGATATCCACCGGCACGGAGTAAAGAATGCTTAACGATGACGGCGGAAGATTTTTCTTCAGCATCAGCTCCCTGAAGCCGGAGGTATAGCCAAACCATGAGCGCTCCTGCATCCAGCGCGAGTCGGGCCCGATTTTGGTTTCAGGGCCGGCGAGCGTGATCAGCGGATGGCTGTTTTCATCCAGAATGGTTACGCCGACCGGCAGCGTCCCCGGCGTCAGAAAGTTTTCCATACGTACGGTTTGCTCCACGCCAAGCAGCGCCTGCAGGCGGTTTGCCAGATAAACAGGCGTCAGCGTGTAGAAATAACCGATACCGGGACGCGGCCCCTGGCCAATCCAGTAAATACTGTTGCTGCGTTCATCCTGCGGCGCATTGCGGTATTTAAGAATGCGTTCATGCAGCGTTTTCAGCGCCTTTTCCCGCTCAAGCGGCATTTCACGCAGGCCAAAATCCGCCATACAGAGGTTGTCGCCACCGATCAGGAACACGCGGTTAAGATCGTAAGCCGCAGAGAAATTTTCGCGCCAGTAGCGCAGGAACCAGGCGAGCGACTGCAGCGAGCTGCGCCAGGAGGCGCTGACGGCCGAACAGTCTGAATCCGGGAACAGAGGCATAAAGCCCGGCGTTTCAACTTTGCTGTCGTCTCTTTCAAGGGCAGGCAGCACGCCATTCGTGGCGCTGAGCCGGTTTTCCGCAATATACTTCAGCTCTTTGACCACATCCGAGGTACGCTGAATATAGCGCTGCGCCTGCTCAAAGCTGATATTAAATTCCTGACGAATATCCGACTCTTTTTCATGCAGCGCGTTAACGATATAGAACACCGAAAAAAGAGCTATCAGCAGCCATAGCAGCAGCGCCAGCGCCCGGAAAAGATAGCGGGAAATTTTTAGCGTGGTGCGAAAAGAGACGAGATATTTCAAATTAAACCTGGTTGCGCAATAACAATACGTTGAATGCCGATAAGGTAGCCGCAAAAGCCGCAGCCCGCAACGGCAAAGAAAACAGGCCTATCGCTGGCAATATTTATCCGTCATCGGAATGTCCTGCTCGTGGGAGCTAACGCCGGCCACGAGCAGGGCAATCAGAACTTTTCAATGACCTTAAAGTGCATCAGCACCAGCGTCATATCGGGTGAGAACAGATCGTATGCTTCAAAAAAGCGTTTATGCTCGCGACGCCAGTAAGCCAGCGTGCGATCGCCTTCACCTTCTGCCCGGGCATGGTCTTCGTCCACGCGATCGAAGGTGCTCATCTCTACGCGGGTCAGTTCTATCGCGCAAACTGGCTCATTCCTGCCGTCTACCACCACAAAGACATCACCCGGCTGCGCAATACCTTCGCCGTCAAGGTTAGAGCAGGTGGCCGTTTTCACGCCATCAAGCACCAGCTTAACCAGCTCATCCGCCTGGCGCTCGGTATCGCCGAATGCCCAGCGTTCTGCATCATTATACTTTTCAGGGATAGCCATGACTTTACCTTTTAATTGAATCACGAATGCCAGCAAGGATAGTACAGCATGCCCCGCCCTGCCTTACTGCAATCTGTCCGTAATGAAAGACAAAACGCCCGATGCGGGGCATCAGGCGTTTTAGCGGTTGAGAAGCATCAACCTGTCTCAGAGCGAGTTATTTCAGACGACAGATATGGATTATTCGTCCGCGTCGTCGTCCGCTGCATCGTCGTCACTTTCTGCAAGCGGTGCGATTTCATCATCACCTTCCGCTACCGTGCCGTCGATAGCATCCAGCTCTTCTTCATCCACCGGCTCAGCAACGCGCTGCAGGCCAACCACGTTTTCATCTTCCGCTGTACGGATGAGGATAACGCCCTGGGTGTTACGACCGACCACGCTCACCTCGGATACGCGGGTACGCACCAGCGTGCCTGCGTCGGTGATCATCATAATCTGGTCGGTATCTTCCACCTGTACCGCGCCAACGACGCTGCCGTTACGCTCGGTTACTTTGATGGAGATAACGCCCTGAGTCGCACGCGACTTGGTTGGATACTCGTCCGCCGCGGTACGTTTACCGTAACCATTCTGCGTCACGGTGAGGATGGAACCTTCGCCACGTGGAATGATCAGAGAAACGACTTTGTCTTCACCGGCAAGCTTAATCCCGCGAACGCCTGTTGCGGTACGGCCCATGGTACGAACGGCGTCTTCTTTAAAGCGCACGACTTTACCGGCAGCCGAGAACAGCATGGCTTCGTTGCTGCCGTCCGTCAGATCCACGCCAATCAGCTCGTCGCCCTCGTTGAGGTTAACGGCGATGATGCCCGCGGAGCGCGGACGGCTGAAGTCTGTTAACGCGGTTTTCTTCACGGTGCCGCTTGCGGTTGCCATGAACACGTTAATGCCTTCAGCGTACTCGCGTACCGGCAGGATGGCGGTGATGCGTTCGTCAGCTTCCAGCGGCAGAAGGTTAACAATCGGACGGCCACGGGCGCCACGGCTCGCTTCCGGCAGTTGGTAAACCTTCATCCAGTACAAACGGCCACGGCTGGAGAACAGCAGGATCGTATCGTGGGTATTGGCAACCAGCAGGCGGTCAATGAAGTCTTCTTCTTTAATACGCGCGGCAGATTTACCTTTACCGCCGCGACGTTGCGCTTCGTAATCGGTCAGCGGCTGATACTTCACATAGCCCTGGTGAGACAGGGTGACCACCACATCTTCCTGGTTGATCAGATCTTCAATGTTGATATCGGCGGTATTCGCCGTGATTTCGGTACGACGGTTATCCCCGAACTGATCGCGCATGGCTTCCAGCTCTTCACGGATGACTTCCATCAGGCGCTCTGCGCTGCCGAGGATATGCAGCAGTTCAGCGATCTGTTCCAGCAGATCTTTGTACTCGTCGAGCAGTTTTTCGTGCTCAAGGCCGGTCAGCTTCTGCAAACGCAGATCCAGAATCGCCTGGGCCTGCTGTTCGGTCAGGAAGTACTGGCCGTCGCGAATACCGAACTCTGGCTCCAGCCACTCAGGACGCGCAGCGTCATCACCGGCACGCTCCAGCATGGCGGAGACATTGCCCAGATCCCATGAACGGGCAATCAGGCCCGCTTTGGCTTCTGCGGCATTCGGCGAATGGCGAATCAGTTCGATAATCGGATCGATGTTAGCCAGCGCAATCGCCAGGCCTTCAAGGATATGGGCACGATCGCGAGCTTTACGCAGTTCGAAAATAGTACGGCGAGTCACCACTTCACGACGGTGGCGCACGAACGCGGAAAGGATCTCTTTCAGGTTCATGATCTTCGGCTGGCCGTGGTGCAGCGCAACCATGTTGATGCCGAACGAGGTCTGGAGCTGGGTCTGGGAGTAGAGGTTGTTCAGCACAACTTCGCCCACCGCATCGCGTTTGATTTCGATTACGATGCGCATCCCGTCTTTATCGGATTCATCGCGCAGGGCGCTGATGCCCTCAACGCGCTTGTCTTTCACCAGCTCGGCGATTTTTTCGATAAGGCGCGCTTTGTTAACCTGGTACGGAATTTCGTGAACAATAATAGTTTCACGGCCCGTTTTAGCGTCGGCTTCCACATCCGCGCGCGCGCGAATGTAAATTTTACCGCGCCCGGTACGGTACGCTTCCTCAATGCCGCGACGGCCGTTGATGATGGCGGCGGTTGGGAAATCAGGCCCCGGGATGTGTTCCATCAGCCCTTCTACGCTGATGTTTTCATCTTCGATATAGGCCAGACAGCCGTTGATCACTTCGGTGATGTTATGCGGCGGGATGTTCGTCGCCATACCTACCGCGATACCGGACGAACCGTTAACCAGCAGGTTCGGGATCTTGG
This sequence comes from Buttiauxella sp., assembly GCA_032000125.1. Classification (GTDB taxonomy): domain Bacteria; phylum Pseudomonadota; class Gammaproteobacteria; order Enterobacterales; family Enterobacteriaceae; genus Dryocola. Next base: position 68,595 of record DAMALH010000020.1, read on the forward strand.
TTGGCATAACATCTGGAATTTTCTCGGTGCCGTCATAGTTATCGACGAAATCCACCGTGTCTTTTTCCAGGTCGGCCATCAGTTCGTGGGCGATTTTCGACATACGGATTTCCGTATAACGCATCGCTGCGGCGGAGTCGCCGTCGACAGAACCGAAGTTACCCTGGCCGTCGACCAGCATATAACGTAAGGAGAATGGCTGCGCCATACGGACGATAGTGTCATAAACGGCGGTATCACCATGAGGGTGGTATTTACCGATTACGTCACCAACGACACGGGCGGATTTTTTGTATGCTTTGTTCCAGTCATTGCCCAATACGTTCATGGCGTATAGTACGCGACGGTGTACCGGCTTGAGTCCATCGCGGACATCTGGCAGTGCGCGGCCGACAATAACCGACATCGCATAATCCAGATACGAGCTTTTTAGCTCTTCCTCAATGTTGACCGGTGTAATTTCTCTGGCAAGGTCGCTCATGTAACCGCTATCCCTCTACTGTGTCCCGGATTCAAAGGTCGCAAATTATAACACAAGCGCCGCGTGGGGGGGAAACCTGAACGCGTTTGCACAGCGCTTTATTCATTGCCGCGGGCTGATATACTTCTCGCTCGTAACGAGCAAGGAGTGAGAGTCCCTATGAATGCCGAAAACCAACCGGTAATCCACAATCAATCGACGGCCCAGAACGTCGATCGTGACGAAATCGCTAAATTCGAAGCCGTTGCGTCGCGCTGGTGGGATTTAGAAGGCGAATTTAAACCGCTGCACCGGATTAACCCGCTGCGTCTGGGCTATATCAATCAACGCGCAGGCGGCCTGTTTGGGAAAAAGGTTCTTGATGTGGGCTGCGGCGGCGGCATTCTCGCGGAAAGCATGGCGCGTGAAGGGGCAAACGTAACCGGGCTGGACATGGGCTTTGAACCTTTACAGGTTGCACGCCTGCATGCGCTGGAAAGCGGTATTCAGGTGGATTACGTGCAGGAGACGGTTGAGCAGCATGCCGACAAGCACGCCGGGCTTTATGATGTTGTCACCTGCATGGAAATGCTCGAGCACGTGCCCGACCCGCAGTCCGTGGTGAAGGCCTGTGCCAGACTGGTAAAACCGGGCGGCCACGTATTCTTCTCCACGCTTAACCGCAACGGTAAATCCTGGCTGATGGCCGTTGTCGGCGCCGAATATATCCTGCGCATGGTGCCAAAAGGCACGCACGACGTTAAGAAATTCATCAAGCCTGCCGAGCTTCTGGCCTGGGTTGACGAAACGCAACTGCACGAGCGTCATATGACCGGGCTGCACTTCAACCCGCTTACTAACAAATTCAGCCTCGGCCCGGGGGTGGATGTTAATTATATGTTGCATACAGAAAGCCGATCCGTTCTCGAATCATAAGCTGAGGCTATGGATTTTGCGCAGCATCAGGTTGCGCAATTATCCTTAAAGTTTAAGAAATCAGCGCTCGATCAAAAATATCATTTTTTTTGCATCCCATTGACAATTGATGCAGGCCTTATGTGCCGTGGACTTAGCGAAATTCAGCCTGCCACAACCTCAAATCCCCACCAAAATCAATACTTGTTCTCAGCGGATTAGTTACTAGAATACTCACCATATAGCGGTCAACTATTCCTAAACCCCCTACATATAGTATTTATCCACAAGGTTAGCCACAAGCCGACGACTGTGGATAAAAGGGGAATTCATTTCACGGACAGGTATAACTCACATGAATCAGAGTCTGCTGGTTACAAAACGTGACGGTCGAACCGAGCGCATTAATCTGGATAAAATCCATCGTGTTCTCGATTGGGCCGCCGAGGGGCTGAACAACGTCTCCGTTTCACAGGTCGAGCTTCGTTCTCATATCCAGTTTTATGACGGCATTAAAACCTCTGATATTCACGAGACTATCATCAAGGCTGCCGCCGATTTAATCTCCCGTGAGGCGCCGGACTACCAGTATCTTGCCGCCCGTCTGGCCATCTTCCACCTGCGTAAAAAAGCCTACGGCCAGTTTGAGCCGCCTAAGCTTTACGATCACGTAGTAAACATGACCGAGCTTGGCAAATACGACAGGCATCTGCTGGAAGACTATACGGAAGAAGAGTTCAGGCAGATGGACGCTTTTATCGACCATGAACGCGACATGAGCTTCTCCTACGCGGCGGTTAAGCAACTGGAAGGCAAATACCTGGTCCAGAACCGCGTGACCGGTGAAATCTACGAAAGCGCGCAGTTCCTTTATATTTTGGTTGCCGCCTGCCTGTTCTCCGGCTACCCGCGCGACACTCGTCTGAGCTACGTAAAGCGCTTCTACGATGCGGTTTCCACCTTTAAAATTTCTCTGCCTACGCCAATCATGTCCGGCGTGCGTACCCCGACTCGCCAGTTCAGCTCCTGCGTGCTGATCGAGTGCGGCGACAGCCTTGACTCCATCAACGCCACCTCCAGCGCGATTGTGAAATACGTTTCCCAGCGTGCCGGTATCGGCATCAACGCCGGCCGTATCCGTGCGCTGGGCAGCCCAATTCGCGGCGGTGAAGCCTTCCATACCGGCTGTATCCCGTTCTACAAGCACTTCCAGACGGCGGTGAAATCCTGCTCGCAGGGCGGCGTCCGCGGCGGTGCCGCCACGCTGTTCTACCCAATGTGGCATCTGGAAGTCGAAAGCCTGCTGGTGCTGAAAAATAACCGTGGGGTTGAAGGCAACCGCGTGCGCCACATGGACTACGGCGTGCAGATCAACAAGCTCATGTACACTCGCCTGCTGAAAGGTGAAGACATCACCCTGTTCAGCCCGTCTGACGTACCGGGGCTGTATGACGCGTTCTTCGCCGACCAGGACGAGTTCGAGCGCCTCTATACCAAATACGAAAAAGTCGACGGCATTCGCAAACAGCGTGTGAAAGCGGTCGATCTGTTCTCTCTGATGATGCAGGAACGCGCCTCCACCGGCCGTATCTACATTCAGAACGTTGACCACTGCAACACCCACAGCCCGTTCGATGCGGCTATCGCGCCGGTGCGCCAGTCCAACCTGTGCCTGGAAATCGCGCTGCCGACTAAACCGCTGAACGACGTGAACGACGAAAACGGCGAAATCGCGCTGTGCACGCTGTCCGCGTTCAACCTGGGCGCAATTAAGAGCCTGGACGAACTCGAAGAGCTGGCGACGCTTGCCGTGCGCGCGCTGGATGCGTTGCTGGATTATCAGGATTACCCGATTATTGCCGCCAAACGCGGCGCAATGGGTCGCCGCACGCTGGGTATCGGCGTGATTAACTTCGCTTACTACCTGGCAAAACACGGCGTGCGTTACTCCGACGGCAGCGCAAACAACCTGACGCACAAAACCTTCGAAGCCATTCAGTACTACCTGCTGAAAGCTTCCAATGAACTGGCGAAAGAGCAAGGTGCCTGCCCGTGGTTCAATGAAACCACCTACTCGAAAGGCATTATGCCGATCGACACCTATAAGAAAGACCTGGACGCGATCAGCAACGAACCGCTGCACCTCGACTGGGAAGGGCTGCGTGAGTCCATCAAGACCCACGGCCTGCGTAACTCTACGCTCTCCGCGTTGATGCCTTCTGAAACCTCATCGCAGATTTCAAATGCGACGAACGGTATTGAGCCGCCGCGCGGTCATATCAGCATCAAAGCGTCCAAAGACGGTATCCTGCGTCAGGTTGTGCCGGATTACGAAGCGTTGAAAAACAGCTACGAGCTGCTGTGGGAGCTGCCGAACAACGACGGCTACCTGCAGCTAGTCGGCCTGATGCAGAAATTTATCGACCAGTCGATTTCTGCTAATACCAACTACGACCCGTCGCGTTTCCCGTCAGGGAAAGTGCCGATGCAGCAGTTGCTTAAAGACTTGCTCACCGCCTATAAATTCGGCGTAAAAACGCTGTACTATCAAAACACCCGTGACGGTGCGGAAGATTCGCAGGACGACCTGGCGCCTTCAATCCAGGACGACGGCTGCGAAAGCGGCGCATGTAAAATCTAACGCAAAATCCCCTCGCCTGGCCGAGGGGATTTTTTCGACGTATTACAGGATTGGACCTCATGGCTTACACCACTTTTTCACAGACGAAAAACAACCAGCTTGCTGAACCCATGTTCTTTGGCCAGCCGGTGAACGTGGCACGCTACGACCAGCAAAAATACGACATCTTCGAAAAGCTGATCGAAAAGCAACTCTCCTTCTTCTGGCGTCCGGAAGAGGTGGACGTCTCCCGCGATCGCATCGACTATCAGGCCCTGCCGGAACATGAAAAGCACATTTTCATCAGCAACCTGAAATACCAGACGCTGCTCGACTCCATTCAGGGCCGCAGCCCAAACGTTGCCCTGCTGCCGCTGATTTCTATTCCGGAGCTGGAAACCTGGGTGGAAACCTGGGCGTTTTCTGAAACCATCCACTCGCGCTCATACACGCATATCATCCGCAACATCGTTAACGACCCGGCGATTGTGTTTGACGATATCGTCACCAACGAAGAGATCAAGAAGCGCGCCAAAGACATCTCCGGCTACTACGACGATCTGATCGAGATGACCAGCTACTGGCATCTGCTGGGCGAAGGCACCCATTCCGTTAACGGCAAAACCGTCACCGTTAACCTGCACGCTCTGAAAAAACAGCTTTATCTGTGCCTGATGAGCGTCAACGCGCTGGAAGCGATTCGCTTCTACGTAAGCTTTGCCTGCTCCTTCGCCTTCGCCGAGCGCGAATTGATGGAAGGCAACGCCAAAATCATCAAGCTGATCGCCCGTGACGAAGCGCTGCACCTGACCGGTACTCAGCACATGCTGAACCTGATGCGTTCCGGCGAAGACGATCCGGAAATGGCGGAAATCGCCGTTGAGTGTCGTCAGGAGTGCTACGACCTGTTCGTGCTGGCGGCTGAACAGGAGAAAGAATGGGCAAGCTACCTGTTCCGCGACGGCTCAATGATTGGCCTGAACAAAGACATTCTGTGCCAGTATGTGGATTACATTACCAATATCCGCATGCAGGCCGTTGGTCTGGATCTGCCGTTTAAAACCCGCTCTAACCCGATTCCATGGATCAACGCATGGCTGGTGTCAGACAACGTGCAGGTTGCACCGCAGGAAGTGGAAGTCAGCTCTTATCTGGTTGGGCAGATTGATTCCGAAGTGAACACCGACGACTTAAGCGACTTCCAGCTCTAAGCCATGAGCCGCATTACGCTTCGTATCACCGGCGCACAGCTTATGTGCCAGGAAGAACACCCTTCCCTGCTGGCGGCGCTGGAACATCATCAGGTGGCGGTGGAATACCAGTGCAGAGAGGGCTACTGCGGATCTTGTCGTATCCGACTGGCCGCAGGAGAGGTCAAATGGCTTACCGAGCCGCTGGCCTTCATCCAGCCCGGTGAGATTTTGCCCTGCTGCTGCCAGGCGCAGGGCGATATCGAAATCGAGATGTAAAAAGGGCCGCTTAGCGGCCCTTTTTACTTACCTACTGCTTCTTCTGCAAGAACTGCACGCCCTTATCCGGGAAATCGGTAAACACTCCGTCTACTCCCGCCTTGTTGTACAGCACGTCAAATAGCTGATTTACGTTACTGACGTATTCCGGCAAAGCGTCCGCACGCACGGTGTATGGATGCACCGTCAGATTACTGTCGTGCGCTTCCTTCACTATCGCCGTGAGCTTAACATCGCCCTTCGTGGAGCCTTCCGCCACCAGCATATGATAGTCAGGCCCGATACCGTCGGCATACCGGGCAATCTGCTTCATCGCACCGGGTTTGAACATCCAGTCGTAGCTGTAGTTGACCCAACTGCCGTCAGCCTGCTTCTCCTGGGTTTCGTTCCAGTCGGTATAAGCTATAAGCTGCACCAGCTTCAGATCCATGCCCAGCCCCGGCTCCAGCGTGGTTTTAATGCGCTGGAGTTCCTGCGCGTCAAAACACTGCAAATAGACCTTATCCTGCTTGCTGGTGTAACCGTACTGCCTGAGCACCGCCAGGGTCTTCGCAGCGATATCCTTGCCTTCCTGGTGATGGAACCACGGCGCTTTTATCTCCGGATAGATACCGATGTTCTTACCGGAGGAATGGTTCAGCCCCTGCACGAACTCAATCTCTTCTTCAAAGGTATGAACCCGGAAGTCAGATTTACCCAGCGGGAAGCGTCCCGGAAAGGTCTGGACCGGCTTGCCGTTCTCGATGTCAAAACCCTCGGTAAACTTCAGGGACTTTATCTCATCGAGCGTGAAATCAATCGCGTAATAGCGGCCGTCTTTACGTGCCCTGTCGGGGAAGCGCTGAGCCACATCGGTAACGCGATCCAGGTAGTGATCATGCAGCACCACCAGCCTGTCGTCTCTGGTCATCACCAGATCCTGCTCGAGGTAATCCGCACCCTGAGCGTAAGCCATCGCCTTCGCAGGCAGGGTATGCTCAGGTAAATAGCCGCTGGCCCCGCGATGGGCAATCACTATTTTTTCAGCAGCCTGGGCGAAAGTGCTGGCGGTTGCCACCAGCATCATGCCCGCGAGTAGCGATTTTGCAAACATACCCACAGGCTCCTCTTAACCGTTTTTGGCAAGCTTGTCATGATGATGCTTATTCTCACCGATCATCACGATAAGCAGCAGAATCACCGCCAGCACGCTGCCGCCGATCATCACCATAAAGCCGCCGTCCCAGCCGAAGAAGTCCACGGTATAGCCCACGATGGCGCTCGCCGCGACAGATCCGCCAAGGTAGCCGAACAGGCCGGTGAAACCTGCCGCCGTACCCGCCGCCTTTTTCGGCGCCAGCTCAAGCGCGTGCAGGCCAATCAACATCACCGGACCATAAATCAGGAAGCCGATGATTATCATGCAGGCCATATCAACGCCGGGATTGCCTGCGGGGTTTAACCAGTACACCACCGTCGCAATCGTCACCAGGCTCATAAAGAACACGCCTGTCGCACCGCGGTTTCCTTTAAAGACTTTGTCCGACATCCAGCCACAAAGCAGCGTTCCGGGAATGCCCGCATATTCATAAAGGAAGTAGGCCCAGGAAGACTTGTCCAGCGCGAAATGCTTAACCTCTTTAAGGTAGGTCGGGGACCAGTCGAGAATGCCGTAGCGCAGTAAATAAACGAAGACGTTGGCAATAGCGATGTACCACAGCAGGCGGTTCGGGAACACGTACTGCATGAAAATCTGTTTAGCCGTCAGCTCCTCTTCAGCTTTTTCGCTGTAATCGTCCGGATAATCGTTTTTATACTCTTCGATCGGCGGTAGCCCGCAGGACTGCGGCGTATCGCGCATCAGACCAAAAGCGAGCAGCGCCACAAGAATGGCCCCGAAAGCGGGCATGTACAACGCGGCGTGCCAGTCGTTAAACCAGGCCATGCCCAGCAGGAACAGCAAAGGCGGAAGCCCGCCGCCGACGTTATGCGCGCAGTTCCAGATGGAGACAATGCCGCCGCGCTCCTTCTGCGACCACCAGTGCACCATGGTGCGCCCGCAAGGCGGCCACCCCATCCCCTGGAACCAGCCGCATAAAAACAGCAGTACAAACATCACCGCAATGCTTGAGGTCGCCCAGGGCACGAAGCCCATAAACAGCATGACGGCGGCCGCCAGAATCAGCCCTGCGGGCAGGAAGACCCGCGGATTCGAGCGGTCGGAGACGGCCCCCATAATGAATTTGGAAAAACCGTAGGCGATGGAAATACCGGATAGCGCAAAGCCCAGGTCACCACGTGAGAAACCCTGCTCCACCAGATACGGCATCGCAAGGGTGAAGTTTTTACGCACCAGATAGTAGGCCGCGTAACCGAAGAAAATCCCCATAAAGATTTGCCAGCGCAGGCGTCGATAGGTGGGGTCGATCTGCTCCGTCTTTAGTCTTGACCGATGCGCTGCGGGTTTGAAAATACTTAGCATAAAGCCTCCGTGGCCGTTTTTTGTTAAGCAATGTTCTTTTGCGAGCGCATGGTAATGATTATCGTCACTGTTTAGTGTGAAATACCGCACATCATGTTACATTTTTATTACAAATTAGCGAAATAGTGCATTACATCACACCATATTTTCGTTACCCGCTCGTTTCTGCTCGATATAAAACATCCATTTCCTGACGAGCGCGCAAATCGTTTACGCCTTCACGGTCCCGACCACGCTGATCCAGCCATGTTCGGCCGCAACCTCCCAGCCGTTAAGCCAGCGGCGCAGCATGTTGAGCGCCATCATGGCGCAGACTTCCTGACGGGTACGCAGATCGTGGCGGTTAACGTTAAACTTCACGCATAAACCGTGCGTGCCCGTTGGGGTATGCAACGCAAAGTTGAGCTGCTCGTCCTGCAGGGACCCAACCACCAGCGCCAGCTCGCAGTGCCTCTGCGTGGCCAGCTCTTTCGCCCGGCGGGCTGTTGCAGAAAGGGATTCAGACACAGGCGACAGCACGCTGCTGTCGGCAAGCGGAGTTCCGGCGCTGGAGAGCTGCAGGCAAAGCAGGCCGGCGGTGAACTGCTCGCTAACGGCGATGCGAAGCCCTTCCGCTTTCAGGCGCCCGGCAAGCTGCGCGGGCAGACCCTCCGTCCCTTCAAAAATTGCGCTTTCGCCCGCCACTCGCTGCACTTCCGGCCAGAGGGCTTCCATTTCTTTGCGCAGGCTGGCAGGCCCGGTCAGCTTAAGCTCAATGATTGGCATGGAGGAGCGATAGCCCATCACCACGCCTGCGGGCAGCGTAAGCGGCTCCAGGCTCTGCGCAAGCTCGCTTTCAGAACGCCCGAAGGTTGTCAGGCGCAGGCAGACAGGCGGCTCTGGCAGCGTGAAGCGTTCGCGCAGGCGCGGCATAATTTGTTTATCCACCATCACCTTAAATTCAGACGGCACGCCGGGCGTAAAGAACATCAGGCAGCGGTTCAACTGCATGGCAAAGCCGCAGGCCGTGCCGACAGGGTTGTCCACCATTTCGCTGTTTGCCGGGATCTGCGCCTGCTTGCGGTTGCTCGGCGCCATCACGCGCCCTCGCTCGGAGAAGAACTTCTCCATATGCGTAAGCCATGCCGGATGTTCGATAAGCTCAACGCCTGCGGCAGCTGCCGCCGCCTGCGCGCTCAGGTCGTCGCTGGTTGGCCCAAGCCCGCCGTTAACGATGAGGATATCCGCCTGCTCGCTGCGCTCTTTTAGTACCGAAATGAGATCGTCGAGGCTGTCGCCTGACGTGTTGCGGCGCGACATGGGCAAGCCCTGGCTGAACAGATAATCGGCAAGCCAGGCGGCGTTGGTATCCACTATTTGCCCGTACAGCACTTCATCGCCGGTAGAGAGCATTTCCACTTTTATCATCGTCTTACTCCGCAGGTAGGTAACGATTCACTATACCTCAAGCGGAAAGGGATGGCGGGGGGAAATACAAAGGCCACGACAGAGCGCCGTGGCCCGGAGAGGATCAGAACCCTGCGCTTACGCCTACATACGGGCCGTCTGCGATCGCATTATCGCGATCGCCATCTTTGCCTTTCAGGCCGATATAACGGTAGCCGCCGGTAAGGGTGATGGGACGCATAATTGTCCAGCTCACGCCCGCGCTTGCTTCCTGGTAATCTTTCACGCCGCTGGACAGGGAATCCGGGGAGTAATAGTAGTTGCCAAAGAGCGAGAAGCTGTCAGAAACGGGCCATGTCAGACCGCCGCCAACGGCTACCGCGTAACCTTCATCGCCATCTTTTGGATTCAGGTAAATACCTTTACCGCCCACGGTGCCCATAAACGGCCCCACAGGAACGTTCAAACCTAAGCCCAGCCCCGCAACGTCGCCATTATCATCGTTGTGCGCATAGTTGCCCGATACCGCAATACCGCTCGTTTCGGTGCCAAAGCCCACGCCCACGTTGGTGTATTTTTCGCCCGCTTCACCGCTAATGCTGATAGCGTTGGCGGCGGCGGAGACCAGTGCTAAGCCGGCGATACCAGCCATGATTACTTTATTCATTCCTTGGATCCTGACAAAAGAAAAAGGGTCATGCCGAAAAAAAGCTGATTGTACAGACCGGCGCCGTGTAATCAACGCCTTAGCAAGGCACTTCGCCCTTTGTTTGTAAGAAATTGAAAAAGATCGGCATTTGCGTGACAGGATCAAGGAATAGCAGCGATAGAAAGCGCCAGATTGCTCTCAGACTGCCTCCTGCTGAACAATAACGGCAGTTTCAAACACGCAGTTATGGCCCACTTTTCCTTTATTACGGAGATAACAATGACTAAAAAAGGATTAACTACCGCAGCCGGCGCGCCCGTCGTTCATAATAACAACGTTGCTACCGCAGGCCCTCGCGGCCCGGTGTTATTACAGGACGTCTGGCTTCTTGAAAAACTGGCTCACTTCGACCGTGAAGTCATACCCGAGCGACGTATGCATGCCAAAGGTTCAGGCGCCTACGGCACCTTTACCGTCACCCACGATATTACCCAGTACACAAGGGCTAAGCTGTTCTCGGATTTAGGTAAGAAAACCGATCTGTTTATCCGTTTTTCAACCGTAGCCGGCGAGCGCGGTGCTGCCGATGCGGAGCGCGATATTCGCGGCTTTTCCATCAAATTCTACACCGAAGAAGGCAACTGGGATTTGGTCGGCAATAACACGCCTGTTTTCTATCTGCGCGATCCGCTGAAGTTCCCGGATCTTAACCATGTGGTTAAACGCGACCCGCGCACCAATCTGCGTAACCCAACCTACAAGTGGGATTTCTTCTCTCTGCAGCCGGAATCGCTGCATCAGCTCACTATCGATTTCAGCGACCGCGGCCTGCCGCGCTCGTATCGCCACATTCACGGTTTCGGCAGCCACACCTTCAGCTTTATCAACCACGATAATCAGCGCTTCTGGGTGAAGTTCCACCTGAAAACCCAGCAGCAGATCGCCAATATGATGGATGACGAAGCGGCGAGCCTTGTGGCGAACGATCGCGAAAGCGCACAGCGCGATCTGTTTACCGCCATCGAAGGCGGCAATTTCCCGCGCTGGAAATTTTATATCCAGGTTATGCCGGAAGCGGATGCTTCTAAGACCCCCTACAACCCGTTTGACCTGACCAAAGTCTGGCCGCACGGCGACTATCCGCTGATTGAAGTAGGCGAGCTGGAGCTTAACCGCAACCCGGACAATTACTTCGCAGAAGTTGAGCAGGTGGCGATGTCTCCGGCAAACATGGTGCCGGGAATTGGGTTCTCTCCGGACCGTATGTTGCAGGGCCGCCTGTTCTCTTACGGCGACGCGCATCGCTACCGTTTAGGCGTAAACCATCACCAGATCCCTGTTAACGCGCCGAAATGCCCGTTCCATAACTACCATCGCGATGGCGCAATGCGTATCGACGGCAACAGCGGTAACGGCCCGACCTATGAGCCAAACAGCTTTAACGTCTTCCAGGAACAGCCCGATTTCAGCGAGCCGCCGTTAAGCATTGAAGGCGCGGCGGACCACTGGAACCACCGCGAAGATACCGACTACTTCAGCCAGCCGCGGGCGCTGTTTAACCTGCTGAGCGAAGAAGAACATCAGCGTATGTTTAACCGTATCGCCGGGGACATGAAAGACGTGCCGGCGTTTATTCAGGAACGTCAGATTGGCCTGTTCAGCGAGGTTCATCCCGCCTACGGCGCAGGCGTTGCCAACGCGCTGAAAGCGTTAAAAGAAGCGAAGTAGCTTAAACCGCGGGGAGTCAGCTCCCCGCAACCCAAAGCTGTACGGCTTTACGTGAAACCTTAATCCCGCCCTGTTTTACCGAAGCAGGTAAACGCAGCCAGCGCACGGGCTGCTGAAACCGGGCCAGCTTCCCCTGCACCCAGCTTTCAAGCCGGGACAGTTCAAAATCAGCATCCGCCTCTATCACCGCAACGGGGCGATGGCCAAATTCGGCATCTTCTACCGGCACAACAAACGCCTGTTCCACGGCAGGATGAGCCGCCAGCACGCGTTCGATTTCTTCCGGCTGGATACCTTCGCCGCCGCTGAAGAACTGGTTATCAAGACGCCCGACGATGGTTAAACGATGGCCGTTTAATACGCCCCGATCGCGGGTGCTGAACCAGCCATGTTCATTGAGCAAAGGCACCAGCCTGCCGTCCTGCCAGTAGCCGCTGGCAAGGCTTGAGGCCCGTATCCACACCTCCTGCCCGACGATTTTCACTTCCCGGCCGGGCAGCGCTTCACCCACGTCCGGCAGCCCGTCGGCACGCTTGGCGCATACCGTGGAGGCAAGCTCGGTTAATCCGTAGCCGCACCAGCAGTTCACCCCGCGCGCCTGCGCCGCCTCGGTTAACGCAACCGGAATTTCCGCGCCGCCAAGCAGCACCTCTCGCAGGGTCAGAGTCTGAGGCTTTTCAAGCAGCCGCCACAGTTGGGTCGGCACGAGAGAAGCATGAGTACAGCCCTGAAGCGCCTCGCTAAGGGAATGCATATCGCGCACCGCCATACATCCACCGGCAAGCAGCCAGCGCCATAAAATGCCCTGCCCGGAAACGTGGTATAGCGGCAGCGACAGCAGCCAGCTATCGTTTTGTCCGTAATTCATCGCGGATAGCACGCCCGCCGCGCTGGCAAGATGCGCTTCGGCGGTGTGCAC
>DAMALH010000021.1:0-79941 GCA_032000125.1 Buttiauxella sp.
GAGCAGCACCCACAACGCGCCCTTGCTCATGGGGCATAGCGGCGCTGGCCGCATAAGCGATCAGCCCCTGCGTCATCGCCGTACCCAGCAGACCCACGGCAAACATGCCCGCCAGCAGGGCCGGCGCGGACTGCGCCAGACTGACCGCCACAAGCGCAGCTACCAGCGCCAGTAGTTGCGACGCCATCAGTCGACGGCGATCCACCCGATCACCCAGCGGCACCAGCAGCAGCAAAGCCAGCGCACAGCCGGCTTGGGTGGCCGTAACCACGCTGCCGACGGCTGCATGACCGATGCGAAAGTCCCGCGCCAACGTGTCCAGCAGGGGCTGCGCGTAATAAACATTCGCCACGCTCAACCCGCTGGCTGAGGCAAACAGCCACACGAGGCTGCGCGGCAACGTTGGTGAAATGGAAGAAGCGGTCATGATCCCTTACCCACCCAATCTGGTTTCAAAACAAAACTGATTGAATGCTAGGCCATGCAGTTTTAAAATGCAACCACAATCCCTAACCCGTCGGCCCGCCAGGAGATACCATGCCGCCCCGCAAGCTAATGAAAGACGAACCTTGTCCCGTTGCGCGCTCCGTCGATCTGATCGGCGATCGCTGGTCGCTGCTCATCGTCCGCGACGCCTTTGATGGCATGCGTCGCTTCAGTGATTTTCAGCGTAGCCTGGGCGTAGCCCGCAATATCCTTTCCGATCGGCTGCGCAAGCTGCTTGATGCCGGCATACTTGAAATGCAGGCGGCCTCGGATGGCACCGCCTATCAGGAGTACGTTCTTACGGCCAGGGGAGAAAGTCTGTTTCCCATCGTGGTAGCGCTGCGACAATGGGGTGAACAATATCTGTTCGCGCTTGATGAGCACCATTCAGTATTGCTCGACAAGAACACGAACAAGCCGGTTCCGCGAATGTCGCCACGGGCCGAAGATGGTTCAGTACTGCTGCCCGCCGCTACCGTGGTGAGAAAACTTCCGTAGGCCAATATGCAGCAGGTTGTGGGTACTATGGTGGCGTGGATGAAATAGTGTTCTTCGGTTATGAAGCAAATGCCGCAGCTCGATGCCAGTTACTCGTTTGCGGGATCTGATAAACCTATTCCTTCCCGTATAAACGCCGCGAACTGCTTTCAATCTTCGTTGAAATACGTCGTTTTTGCATGGTTCTTGTCCAGCTTACGGAAAGCCCTGCCGCTGAAAGCAGGCGGTGATACTGCTCGTCGTCAAACGGCGTATGCCAGGCGATAGCTATCGCTTGTGCGACGCTCACCTCGCTTACGCGAGAAACCAGCTCCAGCGGTGAATCTGTAGAAACATTTCCTGCCGACACCACCCTGTACAACCAGCCACAGTAGCCCGATTTCTGCAGCAAAGCCGCCATATCACCGATGCCAGAATGGTAGTTAAGCTTAAAGCACGGCGAACGCGGCTGTGTGACCTGAATCAGGGCATCGCCCCAGCGGAAGATATCGCCGATATAGACGTTCTCTTCCGTCAGCCCCTCAGTGGAAAGGTTTTCCCCGAAAGCCGGAGCGGCAAACTGCTCTGCCTGCTCGGGAAACTCCCGCGCCCAGTAGAGATAATGTTCGCGAGGATAATGGCACAGGGCACGGTCTGGCCCGCCGTGAATCACTTTCTCGGCCTGCCGATCGCCTTCCAGTCCCAGCTCGGTCAGCCGTAGCTCGCCGTCCACCTGATATTTTGCAATCGCACTCGGCCTGCTGCCCGTGTAATCACGAATTTTGCCGATATAAACCTGTAGCGGATAGCGCATCTGTCTCTCCCTGTTAAACAACAGACATAAAAAAAGCGAGCCATCAGGCTCGCTACAGATTGGTGACAACGCCGCGAAAACGTGGTTTTCGCGGCGTTGGGCAAACCACAAAAATAATCCCTAGATCTTACAAGAATCAGGAAAGTGGCTTTTAACCCCAAAAAACGTTGTCAGCATTCTTAAGCGAGCCATCAGGCTCGCTTCTGGTCAGTTGCAATGCAACTTATTTTTTAGCAGCAAAACGCGCAGCCGCTTCGTCCCAGTTCACAACTTCCCAGAACGCTTTGATGTAGTCAGGACGTTTGTTCTGATACTTCAGGTAGTAAGCGTGTTCCCACACGTCCAGACCGATAATCGGGAAGCCGGAAACGCCGGAAACGGCTTCGCCCATCAGCGGGCTATCCTGGTTTGCGGTGGAAACCACGGCCAGTTTGTCGCCTTTCAGCACAAGCCACGCCCAGCCAGAGCCGAAACGGGTTGCAGCCGCTTTTTCAAATTCTTCTTTGAATTTCTCAACGCTGCCGAAATCGCGCTCGATGGCAGCTTTCAGGTCGCCCTGCAGGGTAGTGCCGGTTTTCAGGCCTTTCCAGAAGAAGCTGTGGTTAGCGTGGCCGCCCGCGTTGTTACGCAGAACGGTTTTCTTGTCCGCCGGCAGTTGATCCAGTTTAGCGATCAGATCTTCAACATCCAGTTTTGCGAATTCTGGCAGAGATTCCAGCGCCGCGTTAGCGTTGTTGACGTAGGTCTGGTGGTGTTTAGTGTGATGGATTTCCATCGTTTGCTTGTCGAAGTGTGGTTCCAGGGCGTCGTAAGCGTAAGGCAGGGATGGCAGTGTATAACTCATGTTCATCATCTCCATTATTGTCGGGCGGCGCGAAAGCCGTTAACGCCGCGTAATCAGTTGGTTCATTATAGTTAATTAAATGATATTGAAAATGTTTATCAATGCCGTACTTTCAGCATGGTTATAACTTTTTGGCATTTATAAGAAAAAACGAGGCTTGTCAGAACGATAAAGCGCGGATAACCGCGCGGTAAGAAGGCCAGCCGGGGCAAATCGATCACATTTCTTCGCTATACCGCTGGCGCCATACGCGCGGCGTTAATCCCGTCTCTTTGGTAAAGACCACGGAGAAGTAGTTGCTGTCCTCAAAGCCGCAGCGCGTGGCGATATCGCCGATCAGCATCTCGCTATGACGCAGCAAATCCTGCGCCTGGCAGATGCGTAGCTGACGCAGATACTGGCTGATGGTCATCCCGGTCTGCTGGCGAAAAAGCTGACGAAGCTGGCGCTCCGCTACCTGATGCTGCTGGCAAAACTGCTGTAGCCCGAACGGTGTTTCCAGACACTTTCCAAGCGCCGCTATCAGCAAATCCAGCGTTTCGCCGCTGTCCGGCCCTGCGGCATCCTGCGGCTGATAACGGTGACGTTGCAGCAAAATACAGAGCTGCAGGAACAGGCTTTCCGTCAGGCAAAGCGAGAGCGCATCCTGTTTCGGGCTTTCATGCGCCAGTTGCCCGATGATCTGCCGCGCCTGGGCCATGCCGTAGCTGCTAAGCCGCCAGCGCGGGTCCTTGCCCGCGACCGTTTGCCGGTGCAGCAAATCGTCCCAATCGACGTTGAGTTTTAACCTTTCCGGGCAGTAGATGATGTTATGCAGGACGAGATCGTTTACCGACTCATAGCGGTGGCGGTCTTCAGCACGAATGTAAAAAAGATCGCCGCAGGTGATGCGATACGGCCGGTCGTTAAGCACATGCAGCCCGTTGCCGCGCCACACCAGCACCAGTTCGCAGAACTCATGCGTATGTTCAGCAAAAACGTTTTGCGGATAGCGGTCCGCCACCGCCACGGGCTGGGAGGGGGACGCAAAAAAATCCGCCTTTTTCAAAACCAGATGACTGCCCACCGCATGCGCCTCTTCACCAGAACAGCCAGAAAGTATTGGCTTTTTCGGCGCAAAAAACGGTGATTGCCTTCGCGATTACTGAAGTTGCGTGTCCCGCCCCTGGCGAATTTCGCGCGGCGACCAGGAAAACTCGCGTTTAAACAGCGTCGAGAAGTGGTTGCTGTCGCCAAACCCGCACTGGAAAGCGATCTCCGTAACGCTCTCATCGCCGTGGCGCAGCAGATGACGCGCTTTCATCAGGCGTAAACGATTGAGATAGCGCTGCGGCGTTAAGCCGGTTTGCTGTTTGAGCTGGCGATGCAGCGTGCGCAGAGAAAGCGTGAACTGGGAAGCCAGCCTGTCCCAGCAAACCTCCTCGGCGTAATGGTCCTCAAGCCAGGCCATAAGCTGATTCAACCGCCCCTGGGCATTGGCTGCCCCTTCCAGCATGCTGCCTTTGCGCAGCAGCACCAGCAGTTGCATAAACAGAATTTCGCGGTTCGCAACGGCATGGGTATCCGTGCTTTCACCGATTTTTTCGAACTGTTCTATCAGCCCGCGCACCTGCTGCAATACCGGCTGGTTCACCCGCCAGTGCGACGGGTAGTTGCCGTCCTGCTCCTGCGGCAGCAGCTTATCCAGCCCGGAAAGGAAGCAAAACGCATCCGGCGCGCGATACAGGATATTGGTCAGACAGAGGTTTTCAGTATGCTCATATAAATGGCGATCGTGGTCACGCACGAAGCATACTGAACCACCGCTTAGCGTGTAAGGCTGGCCGTTAAAAACGTGGGTGCCGGTGCCGTGCTCTACGATCACTATTTCACAGAAATCATGATGATGTTCTGGAAACGCCGCCTGCGGCAGGCGAGGCTCAATCGCCACCGACGCTTTTCCTGACGGGAAGAAATCAAAGCCATGCAGTATTGTCATGCTCGCACCCACCACCCTTATCAATCGTTGCCTGATAGTAGATAACGATTCTCATCTACACCTTAAATTTTCGACACGAAATCCGTTAAAAAGCGTTCGTTTTTTAAGAAACCGGGGGAAATATCCGGAAATGCGGGGAGCATCACAGGCCGCCGGCGACGGCGGCAAAAGCGAATTTGTGATATCACTCACGCCCACCTTTGCTTCTTTGCCAGCGCGGCATTACCTCTGTCAGTAATAAGAAGGTGGAAACGGGGGTTAGTTTTTACAGTGGGGTCAATTAACTCGCAAGGACCCTGACAATGACTCTTCGCCATAGTGTTGCGGTTGACGTGGGCGCTTCAAGTGGCCGTGTCATGCTGGCGCGTTTCGATCGCGACGCCCGCAGCGTTTGCCTGCGTGAAATCCACCGTTTCACCAACTGTCTGCGGCAGATAGCCGATTCCGTCGCCTGGGATCTGGACGCGCTGGAGCACGAAATCCGCACCGGCCTGCAAAAAGCCTGCGATGAAGGCATCGCCATCGACAGCATCGGTATCGACACCTGGGGCGTGGATTTTGTGCTGATTGACCGCGACGGTAACCGCGTCGGCCTGCCGGTTTCGTACCGCGACAGCCGCACCGATGGCGTAATGGAAACCGCGCTTGATGAGTTAGGCGGTGAAGAAATTTATCGCCGCACCGGCATTCAGTTCCTGCCTTTCAATACGCTTTACCAGCTACGAGCCCTGAGCAAACGGCAGCCGGAGCTGCTCGATAAAGTCGAGCACGCGCTGCTGATCCCGGACTATTTCTGCTACCGCTTAACCGGCGTGCTGAACTGGGAATATACCAACGCCACCACCACGCAGCTCATCAATATCAACAGCGATAGCTGGGATGACACGCTGCTTGACTGGGCCTGCGTGCCGCGTAAATGGTTTGGCACCCCCACGCATCCGGGCAGCGTTATCGGTGAGTGGATTTGTCAGGAAGGCAACAAAATCCCTGTCGTTTCCGTTGCCACTCACGACACCGCCAGCGCGGTCATCGGCGCGCCGTTGAAAGACAAAGATGCCGCTTATCTTTCGTCCGGCACCTGGTCTTTGATGGGTTTTGAAAGCAAAACGCCTTACGCGACAGAAAAAGCGCTGGCCGCCAACATCACCAACGAAGGCGGGGCGGAAGGCCGCTACCGGGTGCTGAAAAATATTATGGGGCTGTGGCTGCTGCAACGCGTGACCAAAGAGCTGGCGATTGCCGATCTGCCGGATTTAATCGCCCACACGCGGCAGATCCCCGCCTGTAAGTTTGTCATCAATCCCAACGACGATCGCTTTATTAACCCGGAAAGCATGAGCCGCGAAATTCAGGCCGCCTGCCGTGAAAGCCGCCAGCCCGTTCCGCTGACGGGCTGCGAGCTGGCGCGCTGTATCTTCGACAGCCTGGCGCTGCTGTACGCGCAGACGCTTCAGGAGCTGGCCGCACTACGCGCTCGCCCGGTTAGCTGCCTACATATTGTCGGCGGCGGCAGCCAGAACGACCTGCTAAACCAGCTCTGCGCCGATGCCTGCGGAGTACCGGTATTGGCCGGGCCGGTGGAGGCTTCCACGCTCGGCAACATCGGCTGCCAGTTGATGGCGCTGGACGAAATCGCCGACGTCGACGACTTCCGCAAAATCGTCGCCGCCAGCTACCCACTCACCTGTTTTACCCCTCAAACAGACAGTGAAATTGCGCGATTTATGGCGCAGTTTCCGCACAACCGTCAAACCTGTAAGGAGTTTTGCGCATGACCACCTCTATCGATCAAGCCTGGGAACTGGCTAAGCAGCGCTTTGCTAACGTCGGCGTTGACGCGGAAACCGCGCTGCGCCAGTTGGACCGCCTGCCGGTTTCCATGCACTGCTGGCAGGGCGACGACGTTGCCGGGTTTGAAAACCCGCATGCCCCCCTGAGCGGCGGGATCCAGGCTACCGGAAACTACCCCGGCAAAGCGCGCAACGCCACCGAACTCCGCGCCGATCTGGAGCAGGCGTTAAGCCTGATCCCAGGGCCAAAGCGGCTGAATCTGCACGCCATTTACCTTGAATCCGACGACCCGGTTTCCCGCGAAAAAATCAAACCGGAGCACTTCAAAAACTGGGTCGAATGGGCAAAAGCCAACGGGCTGGGGCTGGATTTCAACCCGTCCTGCTTCTCGCATCCCCTGAGCGCGGACGGTTTTACCCTCTCCCACGCCGATGATAAAACTCGCCAGTTCTGGATTGACCACGTTAAAGCCAGCCGCAAAGTTTCCGCCTACTTTGGCGAACAGCTCGGCACGCCGTCGGTAATGAACATCTGGATCCCGGACGGTATGAAAGACGTCACCGTTGACCGTCTGGCTCCGCGCCAGCGTCTGCTGGCCGCGCTGGACGAGGTCATGAGCGAGAAGCTGAACCCGGCGCACCACATCGACGCGGTAGAAAGTAAGCTGTTCGGCATCGGGGCGGAAAGCTACACCGTGGGCTCCAACGAATTCTATTTTGGTTACGCCACCAGCCGCCAGACCGCGCTGTGCCTTGACGCCGGTCACTTCCATCCCACCGAAGTCGTCTCCGACAAAATCTCCAGCGCCATGCTTTACGTGCCGCGTCTGCTGCTGCACGTCAGCCGTCCGGTGCGCTGGGACAGCGACCACGTGGTGCTGCTGGATGATGAAACCCAGGCGATTGCCAGCGAAATTATCCGCCACGACCTGTTTGACCGCGTACACATTGGCCTCGACTTCTTTGACGCCTCCATTAACCGCATCGCGGCGTGGGTTATCGGCACGCGCAACATGAAAAAAGCCCTGCTGCGCGCCCTGCTGGAACCAACCGAAACCCTGCGCCAGCTTGAAAATGAAGGCGATTACACCGCGCGTCTGGCGCTTCTTGAAGAGCAGAAGTGCCTGCCGTGGCAGGCCGTATGGGAAATGTACTGCCAGCGTCACGACACGCCTGCGGATGCGCAGTGGCTGGATAACGTGCGCGGCTATGAGAAAAACGTGCTGCGTCTGCGCGGCTAACCGAGCTTATCTCAACCTTCTCCCTCAGGGAGAAGGAGAAAAATTTAAAGGAACCATAAGACTATGCAGAACATCCTTAACGCCTGGTTTGTAGAAGGCATGATCAAAGCGACCAGCGATGCCTGGCTGAAAGGCTGGGACGAGCGCAACGGCGGCAATATTACCCTGCGCCTGGACGAAGCCGATATCGCGCCTTTCCAGGCTGATTTTCATGCCGAACCGCGCTATATCAAGCTGAGCCAGCAGATGCCGGCACTCGCCAATACGGCGTTTACCGTCACCGGTTCCGGCAAGTTCTTCCGCAACGTTCAGCTCGATCCGGCTGCAAATATTGGCCTGGTAAAAGTGGACAGCGCAGGCGCGGGCTATCACATTTTGTGGGGGCTTGAAAACGAAGCGGTGCCGACGTCTGAACTCGCATCACACTTCCAGTCACACTGCGTGCGCATGAAAGTGACTGACGGGCGCGATCGCGTAATTATGCACTGTCACGCCACCAACCTGATTGCCCTGACTTACGTGCTGGAGAACGACACCGACATCATCACCCGCAAGCTGTGGGAAGGCAGCACCGAGTGTCTGGTCGTGTTCCCGGATGGGGTAGGCATTCTGCCGTGGATGGTGCCGGGCACCGATGATATTGGCACAGCGACCGCAGGCGAGATGCAGAAACACTCGCTCGTGCTGTGGCCGTTCCACGGCGTATTCGGCAGCGGCCCAACGCTCGACGAAGCCTTTGGCCTTATCGATACCGCCGAGAAGTCCGCTGAGGTATTAGTGAAAGTCATCTCGATGGGCGGTATGAAACAGACCATCAGCCGTGACGAACTTATCGCGCTCGGCAAACGATTTGGCGTAACGCCATTAGCCAGTGCCTTAGAGCTTTAAGCCGTAAATACGGGGCGGTTACCGCCCTGTGAAAATTATAAAAACCTGCAAACTGACCCTACATGTGGAGTACAAGCAATGAAAATTAAAGCAATATTAGGTTGTACACTCACCGTTGCCGCACTGGCGTTGTCCGGTTCTGCCATTGCCGAAGTAAAAATTGCCCTGGTGGCAAAATCGCTCGGCAACGGCTTCTTTGAAGCAGCAAACGTGGGGGCTCAGGAGGCCGCCAAAGAGCTGGGCGATGTAAAAGTTATCTATACAGGCCCAACCACCACTACCGCCGAAGCGCAAATTGAAGTGCTGAATGGGCTAATTGCCCAGGGCGTGGACGCCATCGCTATTTCCGCTAACGACCCGGACGCCGTGGTGCCGGTGCTTAAAAAAGCCATGCAGCGCGGTATTAAAGTCGTGTCATGGGATTCCGGCGTCGCCAAAGATGGCCGCCAGATCCACCTTAATCCCTCCAATAATGCCCTGATTGGCGAAACCAACGTTAAGCTGGCCGCCGACGCGCTCAAAACCATGAACGTTGAGAAAGGCGACGTAGCTATTCTTAGCGCAACCCCTACCTCCACCAACCAGAACATCTGGATTGCGGAGATGAAAAAGGTGCTGCCGAAGTACCCTTCCGTCAATCTGGTGACCGTGGCTTACGGTGACGATCTCTCCGATAAAAGCTACCGCGAAACCGTGGGCCTGCTGAAGTCGTACCCTGACCTGAAAGTTATCGTTTCACCGTCTTCCGTCGGCATCGTTGCCGCCGCTCAGGCGGTGAAAGATCAGGGCAAAATCGGCAAGGTTTACGTAACCGGCCTGGGCCTGCCGTCTGAAATGGCGGGCGCTATCAAATCCGGCGCGTCGAAAAGCTTCGCCATCTGGAACCCTATCGATCTGGGCTATGCGGCAACTTACCTGGCGGATGATTTAGTCAAAGGCAGCGCCAGCAAAACCGAAGCCAATATGGGCAAGCTAGGCAAAGTGAAACTGGATGCCGACGGCAGCGGCGCCATGGCCGAGCCCTTTGTGTATGACGCCAGCAACATCGATAAATTCTCCAAAATTTTCTGATCCATCTCCGGTGGGTAAGCTTTGCTTACCCGCCCTGCATATCAGCTTGTAGGGTGGATAAGCCTCAGCGCCATCCGCCACTTTTTGCATTTTGGATAGGTAAGTTACGATGAGCACCATGACACCGCTGCTGTCACTCAAGGGAATCACCAAAATATTCCCGGGCGTGCGCGCCCTCGAAAACGTTCACCTCGACCTCTGGCCGGGCAAGGTCACGGCGCTGATTGGCGAAAACGGGGCGGGCAAATCCACGCTGGTCAAAGTGATGACCGGCATTTACCAGCCTGAAGAGGGGGAACTGCTTTATAAGGCGATCCCGATAACGCTGCCCAATCCTGAAGCGGCGCACAAAGTCGGTATCACGGCGATTCATCAGGAAACGGTGCTGTTTGACGAACTGACGGTGACCGAAAATATCTTCGTGGGGCACTACCTCTACCGCGGCCCGTTCAAAAAGCTCGACTGGCCCGCCATGCATCAGCAGGCCCGGGAAATCCTTACCCGTCTTGAAGTGCAAATTAATCCGCGCGCCACGCTTAAAACGTTGAGCATCGCCCAGCGCCATATGGTCGCCATTGCCCGCGCGCTCTCGTTTGAAGCCCAGGTGGTCATTCTGGATGAACCTACCGCCGCGCTGTCGCAGCATGAAATCACCGAGTTTTACCAAATCGTCGAACGCCTTAAGCGCGAAGGCAAAGCTATCCTGTTTATCTCCCATAAGTTCGATGAAATCTTTGCCATTGCCGATCACTACACCGTGCTGCGCGACGGCGTTTATATCGGCTCCGGACAAATCAGCGACATCACCGAAGACCGCATGGTGACCATGATGGTCGGGCGTGAAATCAGCCACGCCTGGCCGAAAACAGTCTGCGAAGCGGGCGCAACCGTGCTGGAAGTAAAAGACCTTTGCCATCCAACAGAGTTTGCCCATATCAACTTCACCTTGCGCAAAGGGGAAATCCTCGGTTTCTACGGCCTGGTGGGCGCCGGGCGCACCGAGTTGATGCAGGCGCTGTCCGGCGTGTCGCGCCCAAGCCAGGGCGAAATCCGCTTAAACGGCAAAAGCGTGCGGTTCAGCCAGCCCGCCGACGCCATCAAAGCCGGGATTGTGTGCGTGCCGGAAGAGCGGCAGAAACAGGGGGCGATTATCGAGTTGCCCATCAGCCAGAACATCAGCCTGCCGCAGCTTACCCGCCTTAATCCAAACGGCGTGCTTAACGAAGCGCGCGAATGGGCGCTTGCGGACGAATACGCTAAGCGTCTACAGGTAAAGGCCTTTAGCTGGCGGCAAAAAGTCGAAACGCTTTCCGGCGGCAACCAGCAGAAAGTGGTGATCGGCAAATGGCTGGCAACCCAGCCTGACGTCATCATTCTCGATGAACCGACCAAGGGCATTGATATCGGCTCCAAGGCTGCGGTGCATCAGTTTATGTCCGAGCTGGTAAGCCAGGGGCTGGCGGTAATTATGGTGTCGTCAGAGCTGCCGGAAGTGATGGGCATGGCCGACAGGATCATCGTCATGCATGAAGGGCTAATGGTGGCGGAATACAACGCCGGAGAAGCCAGCGCGGAGAGGATTGTCAGCGCCGCCAGCGGCGCGGGCGAGGAGGCGGCATAATGTTGCAAAGACTGCTTAAACACCGTGAAGCCCTGCTCGCCGGGGTTATTTTGTTGATGATTCTGGCTATCGGCAGCCGCGTGCCTTCTTTCCTGGCGCCGGGCAACCTGATAGAAATGTTTAATGACACATCCATCCTTATTATTCTGGCGCTCGGCCAGATGATGGTGCTGCTGACCAAGGGTATCGATCTTTCGATGGCGGCGAACCTGGCGCTGACCGGAATGATTGTCGCCCTGCTTAACTTTCATCACCCGGAAATATCCGTCGGTATCCTGCTGGTTATCGCCACCCTGCTCGGCCTGCTGATGGGCATCATTAACGGGCTGCTGGTCTGGAAACTCGGCATTCCGGCGATTGTGGTGACGCTGGGCACCATGAGCATCTACCGCGGCATTATTTTCCTGCTCTCAAACGGCGGCTGGATCAACGCTCACCAGATGAGCGGTGACTTCCTTGCGCTGCCGCGCACCTCCCTGCTGGGCATGCCGCTGTTAAGCTGGTGCGCCATCGCAGCGCTGCTGATTGTGGGGTATTTCCTGCTCTACAGCCGCACCGGGCGCGCTATGTATACCGCGGGCGGCAACGCGACGGCGGCGTATTACACGGGCATCAACGCCGGAAAAATGCAGTTCATCAGCTTCAGCCTGAGCGGCGCGCTGGCAGGATTCTGCGGCTATCTGTGGATTTCGCGTTTTGCCGTGGCCTATGTCGACGTGGCTAACGGTTTCGAACTGCAAATCGTCGCAGCATGCGTAATTGGCGGGATAAGCACCATGGGCGGCATCGGCCGCGTGCTGGGTTGTTTGCTGGGCGCGTTGTTCCTCGGCGTGATTAACAACGCGCTGCCGGTGATTGGCGTATCGCCGTTCTGGCAGATGGCCATTTCCGGCACTGTCATTGTCATCGCCGTGCTGCTGAACGAACGCGGCAACAAACGCAAAGGACGGCTAATACTGCGCGATAAAGCGCTTTATGCACAAAAAGAAGCGGTGAAAACATGAATAAGACGCTGATCTCTGAGCAAAGGCCCGCCGTGGGCCAAACGGAGCCGCTGTTTAAGCGCCTGCTGTGCTGGGAAAGTTTCCTGCTCGCGGTCACGCTTGCGGTCTTTGTCGCCAACGCGCTGGCTTCACCCTACTTCCTGAATATCTGGAACCTGTCGGACGCCACGTTCAACTTCACCGAGAAAGCGATCGTCGTATTGCCGATGGCGATGCTGATTATCGCCAGGGAAATCGATCTTTCCGTCGCCTCGACAATTGCGCTCAGCTCAACGGTAATGGGCTTTTGCGCCCAGGCGGGCATCGATACGCCGCTGCTGGTTTGCGTGGGGCTTGGCGTGGGCCTGCTGTGCGGGTTATTCAACGGCTGGCTGGTGACGCGCTTTAACCTCTCTTCCATCGTCATCACCATCGGCACCATGAGCCTGTACCGCGGCATCACCTACATCCTGCTTGGCGACCAGGCGCTCAACGCCTGGCCTGAAAGCTTTGCGTGGTTCGGCCAGGGCTACGTGTGGGGCGCGCTGTCGTTTGAGTTTGCGCTGTTTATCGTCCTGGCGGGCGTATTCGCCTTCCTGCTGCATAAAACCAACTTTGGCCGCCGCACCTACGCCATCGGCAACAACCCAACCGGCGCGTGGTATTCCGGCATCAACGTGAAGCGCCATAACATGGCGCTGTTTATGCTGGTTGGCGTCATGGCGGGCCTTGCGGCAGTGCTGCTGACGTCACGCCTGGGCAGCACGCGTCCGACGATCGCGATGGGCTGGGAGCTGAGCGTGGTCACCATGGCGGTGCTGGGCGGCGTAAACATACTTGGCGGCTCCGGCAGCATGACCGGCGTGATTATCGCCGCGTTCCTGATGGGGCTGGTGACGTTTGGCCTGAGCCTGCTGAACGTGCCGGGCATCGTGATGTCGATTATCGTCGGCGCCATGCTTATCACAGTGATTTCACTGCCGATTATTACACGTCGGCTTTTGCAACGCCGACGGAGTTAAAGGAAAGCATTCGAAACAGCAATATTAAGGAGAATAGCAATGAGCTTTATGTTGGCCTTACCAAAAATCAGCCTTCACGGCGCGGGGGCAATCGGCGATATGGTTAAGCTGATCGCCGGGAAAAACTGGGGCAAAGCGCTGGTCGTCACCGACGGACAGCTAGTGAAAATGGGCCTGCTGGACAGCCTTTTTACCGCCCTGCAAGCCCATCAGCTCTCGTATGAGCTGTTTGACAGCGTGTTCCCGAACCCGACCGAGGAGCTGGTGCAAAAAGGTTTTGCCGTCTGGAAGGCGGCAGATTGCGACTTCATTATCGCCTTCGGCGGCGGCAGCCCTATTGATACCGCCAAAGCGATTAAAATCCTTACGGCAAACCCAGGTCCGTCAACCGCCTATTCCGGCGTGGGCAAAGTCGTGAATGCGGGCGTGCCGCTGGTGGCGATTAACACCACCGCAGGCACCGCGGCGGAAATGACCAGCAACGCCGTGATTATTGATTCACAGCGCCTGGTCAAAGAGGTCATTATCGATGCAAATATCATCCCGGACATCGCCGTGGACGATGCAAGCGTCATGCTCGACATACCGGCAGACGTCACCGCCGCCACCGGTATGGATGCGCTAACGCACGCCATCGAAGCCTATGTTTCCACAGGCGCGCATCCGCTGACCGATGCCAACGCTCTGGAGGCTATCCGCCTGATAAGCCAATGGCTGCCAGAGGCCGTCGACAACGGACACAATCTCAAAGCTCGTGAAATGATGGCCTACGGGCAATATCTGGCAGGTATGGCGTTTAACAGCGCGGGCTTAGGCCTGGTACATGCTCTGGCGCACCAGCCGGGGGCAACGCATAACCTGCCGCACGGCGTGTGCAATGCCATTCTGCTGCCGGTTATCGAGGCTTTTAACCGTCCGCAGGCCGTGGCGCGCTTTGCGAAAGTCGCCGTGGCGATGGGAGTGAACACCCAGGGCATGGGCGAAGATCGAGCCAGCCTGAAGGCGATCGAAGCGATCCGTTCATTATCGGCCCGCGTTGGTATTCCGGCAGGCTTTAGCCAGCTCGGCGTGAAAACATCAGACATTGAAGGCTGGCTTGATAAGGCCCTCGCCGACCCTTGTGCACCCTGTAATCCGCGCACCGCAACCCGCGAAGAAGTGCGCGAGCTTTATCTGGAGGCATTATGATCCGCAAAGCCTTCGTCATGCAGATAAATCCCGATGCGCATGAGGAATATCAGCGCCGCCATACGCCAATATGGCCGGAGCTGGAGGCGGTACTTAAGCAGCATGGCGCTCATCACTATGCTATTTATCTCGACGCTAAACGCCATCTGCTTTTCGCCACGGTAGAAATTGAGTCTGAAGCCCGCTGGGAGGCGGTGGCGCAAACGGAAATCTGCCAGCGCTGGTGGAAACATATGCGCGATATTATGCCGGCTAACCCGGATAACAGCCCGGTGAGCACGGAGCTTAAAGAGGTGTTTTATTTAGAGTAAGCCACGGCATATTCACGTATCCGCCACGTTTTTAAGGTTGCTTTTTCAGGCATTGAGATTCAGGTATTGAGAGACGTTCTGGCCCTCGGCCAGAACGTAACTAAACTAATACCATTCGTCGCCACCTTACGCATTACGAAAAGTTAGCCATTATGAATAAAACTGACCTTGAGACGGCTTACCACGATTATATTGCCTGCCTCAACGCACAGAACTGGGCCGAGCTTGGTCGATTCGTTCACCCAAACGTGCATCACAATGGCAGGTTGCTGGGTTTGGATGGTTACCGCGCTATGCTTGAAAACGACTACGTTCAGATTCCCGATCTACGTTTCGATATTCATTTTCTCGTCGTAGATCCTCCGTATATTGCCAGCCGGCTTCAATTCGATGTGACACCCAAGTCCACCTTTCTCGAACTACCGGTAAATGGCCAGAGGGTAAAGTTCTGCGAGCACGCCTTTTACAAGTATCACGGCAAATACATTTACGAGGTATGTTCAATAATTGACAAGGCCGCCATCGAAACTCAGCTTCGCTAAACTCCCTCATGGAGGCTATCTCGGGGAGTATCGGCCTGATACCGCATAGTGCGTCGCAAAGACGTTATATTTCCTGACGGCTGACGTGCTTTAAGGCCTGTTTTTCTCTTGGTGTTGCAGCATTAACCAATGGGGCATAGCTGGATGCACTGGAACGCGACTTTCCGTTTCTTTCCCATGCGGTTAACGCATTTGCCGTCGGTGAAATCTTCGATCGCACCAGCGTACTCGACATCCGCACGCGTCAGAGGGCGCTTTGCACTGCTTTCGCCGCGCTGGGCCTTACCGACTTCCTGAAAATCCATGCGAGTTACGCCCTCAATCATGGCGCCACCGAAGAAGAGATCAAAGAAATCGCCAATATCGTTATTATTCCAGGCGGTTTTCCACGCGCCATCATGGCGTCGCAGGCTATCGCGGAACTGCTTGCAGCCCGTAAGGATTGATGGACGTCGCGAACAGCCTGTTCGTGGCCAGCCTGTACAACAGGGGTGCCAAATAGCGAAGACGAAGCCGCATAAGCTGATGGATACTGCCGACATTTATCCCCTGAACGAGCAGTCTTAAGGCTGCTCGTTCAGGTTGTGAAGGGCCGTCATTGGTTTGGCCAGGCGTGCTTTTAACGTTTAGCGAAGGCGCGTGTAAGGACTTGAAACCTTTGTGTAAAACAAACATCAGGCGTGAAGCAAAGAAAACTTAACCGCCCTTACTAAACAAATTAACGCGCCGCATCCTCCAGCGCCTTATGAATCACCATTGAAAGCTCTTTGACATCGAACTTCGCGACGTAGCCGTTCGCACCGACTTTGCGCACGTGATCTTCGTTCGCGCTGCCCGACAAAGAAGAGTGAATCACCACCGGGATCTGTTTTAACGTCGTGTCGGATTTAATATGGCGCGTCAGGGTAAACCCATCCATTTCCGGCATTTCAATATCGGTTAAAACCATACCAATGCGGTCGGTGATCGGCTCGTTTGCGGCTTTGGCTTCTGCGGCGATGACTTTGATTTTCTCCCAGGCCTCAAGCCCGGTTGAATGCATAATAGCCGGGATCCCCATGCCTTTCAGACCTTGCTCCAGCATCAGGCGGGCAACCTTTGAATCTTCCGCCACAATCGCCACCGCGCCCGGTTTCAGGGTATAGGTTTTCTCTTCGATAGCGGAGACATCCACATCGCGTCCGGCAGGGATAATGTCATAGAGGATCTGTTCGACGTCGAGCACCAGCGCCAGCTCGTCTTTGTATTCATCGCTGTCCAGAGAGGCAATACTTGTGATGTTGCGGCTGTTGACGCCCGCTTCCGCAGCGTGAACCTGGCTCCAGTCCAGACGGATAATGTTTTCTACCGACTCCACCGCAAAAGCCTGGGTGCTGCGGGCGTATTCGGTGATCAATAAAAGGTTCAGGCCCGTTTCAGGCGTGCAGCCGGTGACCGCAGGCAGGTCGATGACCGGGATAATCTGATCGCGAATATTCGCCATGCCCAGCAGCGGCGACTCCATGCCGGCCGCGCGATTGATTTTCGGCATCGGCACGATTTCACGCAGCTTAAAGACGTTAATGCCGTACAGCTCTGACTTATCGCCGTGTTCCCCTTTCCCTAACCGGAACAACAACAGCTCAAACTTGTTGGACAACGCGAGGTTAGACCTCTCATCGATATCTTTCTGAAAACTATCCATTTTAACCTCGAATGATAACCCGGCGGGTCATGTCGCCCCGTTTTACGGGTGCCCTGTATAAGTTATCGGCACAATGGAATAAAAGTAGAGCCTGATTAGCGAAATGTTTTGGATTAGGGGGGATTACCCCCCGGTTAGATGGTCAGGCGATGCGCAGCGCGCGTTGCGATATTTGCAGCTTTTCCTCCAGCCACTTCAGCAGGCTTCTTGTATCCAGCGGTCTGCTCTGGTCCAGGGTATAAACCGGCCCCAGCGCCATGGGCTGAGCGCTGTCCGCAAGCTGCAGCAGCTCCGGCAGATACTCTTCACCGGGATGGCCCGGCGGTCTTACAGCAAATCTCTGCGCATAGCGGGCCGCCGCGAGGCTGCCGGGGATCTGGTTCCACACTTCCAGCACGCTTGCGATATTCGCCTGTTCAAGATAGCGCTCAAGCGTTTCTTTTGGCTGAAAGCCAAACCAGGCATCAATAAGAAAAACGCACTGAGGCGGGCTGTCTGCCACTATCGACCAGATCGCCTCGTAGGCCGCGCAGCCCAGGCGGCGGTTAAACGGCCTGTCAATCTCTTCGAACTGCGCCATAAAGGGTTCTTTAATGCCGTCGATTGTCAGCAGCGGTAGCGCAAAATGTTCGGATAAAAGACGGGCGACGGTGCTTTTACCTGAGGCCGGGACGCCGTTCACAAGTACCACCGTTTTGCCCTGTGTTCGCGAATGCTGGCTCATAATATTGCGATCACCTCTTCCTTCACTTTTGCCTGGCGCAGCTTCGCCATCACGTCGTTATCGCCTAACAGATTTACAATGGCACGAATGCCCTCTTCGATATGGCCGTTGCTGTCGCGGGCCGCGAACATAATCACGATATCGGCCTTGTCGCTATCGGCAAACACAATCGGCTGTTCGAGCAAAACCAGGCTAAAACAATTTTTAAGTACCCCGCATTCCGGGCGGGCATGGGGCATGGCGATGCCCTCTTCAAAAACGTAATAGGCGCCATGCTCCAGAGTGTTATTAATCACCGCCTGGTAATAGGAGGGCAAAATATAGCCGTTATCAACCAGCGGCTGGGCCGCCAGTTGAATCACCTTCTGCCAGTCCGTTTCGCGCACGCCGACCTGAATCGCCTGTGCTTCAATTAATAACTCTTTAATGGCCATAACGGCTCCTTAAATAGTCCTGCGAATGGTATTTCGCAACTCATCAATTTTGACAAATAAATTATCGATTTGCTGGCGGTGCGTTTTACTCTTCGCATAGACCTGTAACGCCTGGTTATAGCGCAACATTAAAGCCTTCTGTGCTTCACTATTACTGGGATTTTCCATCAGCGTATTTTCCAGCGCCGTTAATTCAGCATCAAGCTGTGCAGCCTGAATATCATATTGCATGCTATCTGAATTATCTTTGTGAAAAAGTCGTTTTAAAGATCCAAACATAGCTATCTCCCGCCCCGACGATTGCCGCGCAACCAGGGTTACATTGAAGAGTAAAGGATAACGCTGTGGTTATTTAAATAATGCGATCTTTTCGGCTAATACAGCAGCTACCGCATCATTTGCCGGAATTAAAAATTTGCGCACGCTGTCGTTTACCTTACCTTTGCCGAAGGTTTCTTTGCAGCGGCCAACCCATTGCACGTTCATTTCGGTGCCGACGTTTACTTTGTCGATGCCCCCCGCTACGGCACGGCGCATGTCTTCATCGCTCACGCCCGTGCCGCCATGCAGCACTAGCGGGGTTCTGGTAACCTCGCTGATCTCCGCCAGGCGCTGATGCTGGATGTGCGCTTTGCCGGTATACAGGCCGTGCACCGTGCCCACGGACACCGCCAGCATATCCACACCGGTTTCATCCACGAAACGTTTTGCATCTTCCGTTGTGGTAAAGCTGATGTCTTCCATCGCCACCGCTTTGCCGTCTTCCGAACCGCCAATCGCCCCCAGTTCGGCTTCTACGGACACGTTATGCGGGCGGGCAATATCAATCACTTTACGCGTATTGGCGATATTCTCGGCCAGCTCCAGGTGCGAGCCGTCATACATTACCGAACTAAACCCAGCGTCGATGGCCGTTTTAATGGATTCAATATCCGAGCAGTGATCCAGATGCAAACAGGTCGGTATCTGCTGGCTTGCAGATAAAGAACGAATGGAGTCAACCAGCAAACGGTAACCTAAATATTCCGCCGTCCCGGTGGAAATCTGAATCATTAACGGGCTGTTAGTGGCTTTAGCTGCTTTAAAATAAGCGGGCAACATTTCCAGGCAATGCAAATTAAAAGATCCAACCGCTTTAAAATTACGTTCTTTTGCTACCTGCAATAACGCCGGGAAGTTATACAGACTCATGTGCTTTTTCCTCTTGAGTTTTGGTAGATTTGCCGTTCACGAACCAGGCGATAAGCGCCACGAACAGGATGAATACGCCGACAAACGTCCAGTTATTCTGGAAGACGTGACCCAGAATCAGGCCGCTGCTGATGACATCGGAATCGCTGAAGGTCACGCCGGTAAAGCCGTAGCTTTCGAGCATCGGCACAAGGATTGCGGGCAGGAAGGTGATAAACAGGCCGTGTACCACGCCGCCGATAATCGCGCCGCGCCTGCCGCCCATCGCGTTACCGAAAATGCCTGCGGTGCCGCCGGCAAAGAAGTTGGTCAACAGGCCGGGCAGGATCATCGCCAGGCCAAACATCGGGAAGACAATCATGCCGATGATGGAGCCTGCGGTAGTGGCAAGGAAGCCGACAATCACGGCATTCGGGGCGTACGGGAAGAGCACCGGGCAGTCCAGCGCAGGTTTGGCATCAGGCACAATGCGCATCGCAATGCCGCGGAACGCGGGCACCAGCTCGTTAAGCAGCAGGCGTACGCCGCTGTAAAGCACGAACACCCCGGCGACAAACTGAATGGCCTGCATAAAGGCAAACATCAGGTAATTCACGCCGTTGGAATACTGCGCAATGTAACCAGGGCCTGCCGCCAGCGCCGGGATGAGGTACATCGGAATCATCACCACCGCCATGGAGAGATAGGTATCCTGCAGGAACTTAAAGTTATCCGGCAGCACAAGGTCTTCGGTGGATTTCGAGCCTTTGCCTACCACCTTCGCCACCGCCGCCTGCACCAGATAGCCAATGGTGCAGAAGTGGCCCAGCGCAACGTCATCGGAGCCGGTAATACGGCGCACCACGGGTTGGGCGAGCGCAGGCATTAATACCGCCATAATCCCACCGAAAACGCCGCCGGTCAGAATCAACGGTAGCCCGGTAAGCCCGGCTTTGTAGCCGATAACCGCGCCGATGGTCGCCATCCACAGCAGCGCCTGTCCGGTAAGGAAGATGTATTTAAACGGCGTGATGCGGGCAATGATGATGTTGACGATAAATATCACCATCAGCGTGAGCGCCACTTCAGAACCCAGCTCGCGGTTTGCCAGCCCCGCAATTGCCGCCACGTCGGTGATATAGCCCTTCATGCCAAAGCCGTGGGTAAAGATGTCGTTCAGAAAAGTGAGCGTATCAACAATAATGTTGATGCCTGCCATCATGATCAAAAAGCCCAGCAGCGTTTTAAAAGTGCCTTCGGCCACTTTGCCCTTCGATTTTTTTTGCAGTAAAAGCCCCAGCATGGCGATAAAGGCGATCAGGATTGACGCCTGTCCAAGCAGGTCTTTAACAATAAAGTTAATGATGCTATTCATGGTCAAATACCTTCACATTGCGGGCTTTTAAAAAGGCGACAATCTTCTGTTCGATTTCGTCTTTATCGGTGAGCTTATGCAGCACAATGACCCGTTTAATTTCCTCTTCGCTG
Organism: Buttiauxella sp.; assembly: GCA_032000125.1. Classification (GTDB taxonomy): domain Bacteria; phylum Pseudomonadota; class Gammaproteobacteria; order Enterobacterales; family Enterobacteriaceae; genus Dryocola. The sequence goes on from DAMALH010000021.1 coordinate 20,757, forward strand.
GCATCGGCGGTCAAAATATCAGCGAAGGTTTTTTGGGTTAATATAATGTCCGACTTAAAGGCGCCCGCTTCAGAGACCGTGGTATGATCTATTTCCGCCGGGATTTCTAATTTTTTAAGCACCGCTTTGGCGGTCATTTCGATGGCAAAACTGGAACCTAAACCGCAGCCACATACACAAAGAATTTTAAGCATTGAAAATCTCCTCAAATAATATTGAGCTGCTTCGCTAATTTATAATGGTGCCCTTCGGTGTCGACGAGGCGTTTTTGCATACTGATTAAATCTATAGGGATCGGTTTGTTACTCGAATTAATAATAATTGCTTTATTTCTCATGCCTGACTGGATACAACGTACGACTTCGCCGGCCATAATAGTGCCCTGATAGATTTCCTCACAGGTTGGGTCACCATTACGCAGGCTGTAACCAATAATCGACTTACGAATACGCACGCCGATTTTTGGTTCGAGCTGTTTAATCATGGTATCAATCGCCCCCTGGAAACCGGGGGAATATTCTTTGGTATAACCTTCAGAACAAAGAATGACGACGCTGTTTTGTACCTCAAGCCGGGCGCCGATCTTATTTGCCAGTTCGCTTAACTCCTGCTGGCATTCCGGGAACAGCGCAAAATCAGCGTTGCTTTTAATGGCGGACTGCAGGGTTAATTCACCGCAATAGCCGCCCAGTAATTCCACCATAAAAACGCGGCCCGGCAGCGCGCGCCCCGTATTACGCAGCTTGACGACCTCTTTAATCACCTGCTCGCAGGCGGTGGAAAATCCGATGGTGTAGTCGCTACCGTACACGTCATTGTCAATCGTCATGCCCACGCCGAAACAGTTAACGCCATATTCGCTAAGGTTATTTAGAAACTGTAAAGACCCATCGCCGCCGGCCATAATAAGCACGTCAATATGCAGGGATTTTAGCTGCCTGGCGATAGTTTCATATTCGCAGCCCGTTAACTTACGGTTAGTTCGGCCTGACGACATGATGGGAATAGCGGCGATGGAAAAATCCACCAGGTCGCGTAGGGAAATAGCCTGGTGTTTATTCTGTAATAATCCTGGAATACCACCGTTAAACAGGACAATTTCCGCCTGAGCCAGTCTGGAAACCTGGAAAACGAAGTTATTTATTCCCGTGACATCACCGCCGCTAATTACCATGCCGATTCTCATGACCGTCGCCTCGTTTATTTTCCTTGCAGACATTTTTCCCTTTAAACAACCCTTAGATTTGCAAGCAAGGTCACAAAAATGGGATTCATCAGGCGGCATGTATTATTGACAAGGGTGTTTTACCGTTGAAATTTGTGATTAAAATCACATATCAATAGCGAATACAGCCGGAAGAGAAAGCGCAAAAACGTCATATATTTCAGCGTATTAATTCAGACGCTCGGTAAATAAATTTTGCCACCGCGTTTGAGGCTTTAAAGGGGAAAATTTGGCTTTCAAAAATGTGACTATTCGCGCATTTTTTTGCGAAGAGAAAGGGAAGGCGTTAATTAAGCAGCGCAAAAATAAGAGCGCGGTAATCGCCGGGTATTACTTTCCGAACGACGGTTTATGAAGACATATCGCTACAGCCGTTCAGGGCGCGGCTGACGGCAGTAACGTTTGACGAGGGGATTTAACGGCGGCGTAACTAGCAATAGGGAGACTACGCCAGCCGCCCCGGATGGGTATATACGGTCGCGCGCCCCGGTCGGCTAAACCCTACCAGCGTCAGGTTGCAACGGTGCGCCACCTCAATCGCCAGCGACGTTGCCGCTGAGACGGCGAATAAAATCTCAACCCCGCACCGGGCGGATTTCTGCACCATTTCATAGCTGGCCCGGCTTGACACTAACGCGGCGCCTTGAAGCCAGCCCTGCCGTGCACGAGCACCCAGCATTTTATCCAGCGCCACGTGGCGGCCGATATCCTCTTTGCCATCCATAATCTCGCCCTGCTCATTTAACCAGAGCGCCGCGTGCGTGCAGCCGGTGAGTTCACCAATGGGTTGGTAATCGCGCATTTGCTCAAGGGCAGCATCAAGAAAACGCAGATCGAAGGTTTGGGTAAAAGGTAAAGGTGAAAGCGGACGCCCGATATCCTTGAGTTGCTCAACGCCGCAGACGCCGCAGCCGGTGCGTCCTGCAAGGGAACGGCGGCGCTCTTTTAGCCCCGCGAAGCGGCGGCTGGACAGCTCAATTTGCACCTCAATGCCGTTGCAGACCGGCACCACATCAATACCGAAAATATCCGCAGGAGAGCTTATAATCCCTTCGGATAAGGAAAAGCCGATGGCGAAAAGCGCCAGGTTGTCAGGCGTTGCCATCATCACAACGTGAGAAATGCCGTTATAAACCAGCGCGACCGGTACCTCTTCAGCAATCCAGTCCGTTCTGGCCGACGTCAAATCGCCACGCTGCCACAACGTGACAGAACATGAGCCCGTGATGCTCGTAACAACTTTTTCGTTAGTTTGATCAGATTTATTCACTTTGCATTAACCGGATAAGAACAACCTTAATACCAATGTGGTATCCTTGCAGCATACCCCTCCGGGAAGGAGGGTGATAACCAGTTCAGGGTTCGATTGTGAACCTTTGCGGCGAGCACCGCAAAAATAAACCTAAAAGTCATGTGAAAAATGTCGAAACAGGAGCAATCCATGCAGGTCAGCAGAAGGCAGTTCTTTAAGATCTGTGCTGGCGGTATGGCAGGCACCACGGCAGCGGCGCTGGGCTTTGCCCCGGGCGTTGCGCTTGCGGAAACACGGCAATACAAATTGCTGCGCACCCGTGAAACCCGTAATACCTGTACATACTGTTCCGTTGGTTGCGGGCTATTGATGTATAGCCTTGGCGACGGCGCGAAAAATGCCAAAGCATCAATCTTCCATATTGAAGGCGATCCGGACCATCCGGTTAACCGCGGCGCACTTTGTCCAAAAGGCGCGGGTCTTGTGGACTTCATCCACAGCGAAAGCCGCCTTAAATACCCGTCTTACCGTGCTCCAGGCTCCGATAAGTGGGAACAAATCAGTTGGGAAACGGCGTTTGACCGTATCGCTAAGCTGATGAAAGCAGACCGCGACGCTAACTTCATTGCCCAAAACGACCAGGGAACCACGGTTAACCGCTGGCTCTCGACCGGCATGCTGTGCGCATCCGCATCCAGTAACGAAACCGGCTATTTAACCCAGAAATTTTCCCGCGCCCTCGGCATGTTAGCCGTGGATAACCAGGCGCGTGTCTGACACGGACCAACGGTAGCAAGTCTTGCTCCAACATTTGGTCGCGGTGCGATGACCAACCACTGGGTTGATATTAAAAACGCCAATCTTATCGTAGTGATGGGTGGGAACGCGGCAGAAGCGCATCCGGTGGGATTCCGCTGGGCGATGGAAGCCAAAATCCATAACGGCGCGAAGCTGATTGTTATCGATCCTCGCTTTACGCGAACCGCTTCGGTGGCGGATTTCTATACCCCGATTCGTTCCGGTACCGACATTGCCTTCCTGTCGGGCGTGCTGCTGTACCTGATTAACAACAATAAATTTAACCGCGAGTACGTCGAGGCCTATACCAACTCCAGCCTCATTGTGCGTGAGGACTTCAGCTTTGACGACGGCCTGTTCTCCGGCTACGACGCACAAACGCGTAAATACGATAAAACGTCCTGGCACTACGAGCTGGACGAAAGCGGCTTTGCTAAACGCGATCTGACGCTGCAGCATCCACGCTGCGTATGGAACCTGCTTAAAAAGCACATTTCCCGCTATACGCCGGAGGTAGTGTCGAACATTTGCGGTACTCCGCAGGCGGACTTCCTGAAGGTTTGCGAGTACATCGCCGAAACCAGCGTGAAAGACAAAACCGCGTCGTTCCTTTACGCGCTGGGCTGGACGCAGCATTCCGTGGGCGCCCAGAACATCCGCACCATGGCGATGATTCAGCTACTGCTTGGCAACATGGGCATGGCGGGCGGCGGCGTAAACGCCCTGCGCGGCCACTCCAACATCCAGGGGCTGACCGATCTGGGCCTGCTGTCCCAGAGCCTGACGGGTTATATGAACCTGCCGAGCGATACTCAGACCGACATCCAGACCTACCTTGAAGCCAACACGCCTAAACCGCTGCTGGAAGGCCAGGTCAACTACTGGAGTAACTACCCGAAATTCTTCGTCTCGATGATGAAAGCCTTCTACGGCGACAAAGCGACGGCGGAAAACAGCTGGGGTTATGACTGGCTGCCGAAGTGGGATAAGGGCTACGACGTCCTGCAGTATTTCGAAATGATGACCCAGGGCAAGGTGAACGGCTATCTCTGCCAGGGCTTTAACCCGGTGGCGTCGTTCCCGAATAAAAACAAGGTGATTGCATCGCTATCGAAGCTGAAATTCCTTGTCACCATCGACCCGCTGAACACCGAAACCTCGAACTTCTGGCAGAACCACGGCGAGATGAACGATGTCGATCCGTCGCAAATCCAGACCGAGGTGTTCCGTCTGCCTTCAACCTGCTTTGCGGAGGAGAACGGTTCCATCGTTAACTCCGGCCGCTGGCTACAGTGGCACTGGAAAGGCGCGGATGCCCCGGGAGAGGCGCTGAACGACGGCGAAATCCTCGCCGGCATCTTCACCCGCCTGCGCCATATGTACCTGCGCGAGGGCGGCGCGTTGCCTGAACAGGTGCTGAACATGACCTGGAACTACCTGACACCAGATAACCCGGCGCCGGAAGAAGTGGCCATGGAAAGCAACGGTAAGGCGCTGGAAGATGTGCTTGATCCGGCCACCGGCGCGGTGCTGGTGAAAAAAGGTCAGCAGCTCAGCTCCTTTGCTCAGCTACGCGACGACGGCACCACCTCAAGCGGCTGCTGGATCTTCGCCGGTAGCTGGACGCCGGAGGGTAACCAGATGGCGCGCCGTGATAACGCCGATCCGTCCGGTCTGGGCAACACGCTGAGCTGGGCATGGGCGTGGCCGCTTAACCGCCGCATTCTGTATAACCGCGCCTCCGCAGACCCGCAGGGCAAACCCTGGGATGAAAAACGCCGCCTGATTTCCTGGGACGGCGCGAAGTGGGGCGGCGCGGATATTGCGGACTACAGCACCGCCGCCCCCGGCAGCGACGTCGGGCCGTTTATCATGCAGCCGGAGGGCTTAGGCCGCCTGTTCGCTATCGATAAAATGGCGGAAGGGCCGTTCCCGGAACACTACGAACCCTTTGAAACGCCGCTGGGCACCAACCCGCTGCACCCGAACGTGGTTTCCAACCCGGCGGCCCGGGTCTTTAAAGGCGATCTGGAAGCGATGGGCAAGCATGATAAGTTCCCGTACGTCGGCACCACCTATCGTCTGACGGAGCATTTCCACTACTGGACCAAGCACGCGCTGTTAAACGCCATCGCGCAGCCGGAGCAGTTTGTGGAGATTGGCGAGAAGCTTGCCAACTCGCTCGGTATTGTTCAGGGCGATACGGTGAAGGTCTCTTCTAATCGCGGCTTTATCAAGGCCAAAGCGGTGGTGACCAAGCGTATCCGCCAGCTTGACGTTGACGGCAAGAAAGTGGACACCATCGGGATCCCGATCCACTGGGGCTACGAGGGCGTGGCGAAGAAAGGCTTTATCGCTAACACCCTGACGCCGTTTGTCGGCGACGCCAACACGCAAACGCCGGAGTTCAAGGCGTTCCTGGTCAACGTGGAAAAGGTGTAACGGAGACGACCTATGGCTTATCAATCGCAAGACATTATTCGTCGTTCCGCGACTAACGGTTTCACCCCCGCGCCTCAGGCGCGGGAGCACCAGGAAGAAGTCGCCAAGCTTATCGACGTCACCACCTGCATCGGCTGCAAGGCCTGTCAGGTGGCGTGTTCAGAGTGGAACGACATTCGTGACGAGGTGGGGCACAACGTCGGGGTTTACGATAACCCCGCCGATCTGACCGCCAAGTCCTGGACCGTGATGCGTTTTTCTGAAGTGGAGCAGAACGACAAACTGGAATGGCTTATCCGCAAAGACGGCTGCATGCACTGTGCGGATCCCGGCTGCCTGAAGGCCTGCCCTTCGGAAGGCGCGATCATTCAGTACGCCAACGGCATCGTCGATTTCCAGTCCGAGCAGTGCATCGGCTGCGGCTACTGCATTGCGGGCTGCCCGTTTGACGTACCGCGCCTGAACCCGGAGGACAACCGCGTCTACAAATGTACGCTATGCGTAGACCGTGTGTCCGTCGGCCAGGAGCCGGCATGCGTAAAAACCTGTCCGACAGGGGCGATTCATTTCGGCTCGAAAGACGACATGAAAACCCTGGCTGGCGAACGCGTGGCGGAGCTGAAAACCCGCGGCTATGACAACGCCGGGCTGTACGATCCCTCAGGCGTTGGCGGCACCCACGTTATGTATGTGCTGCACCACGCCGACAAGCCGACGCTGTATCACGGTCTGCCGGAGAACCCGTCCATCAGCCCAACGGTGAAATTCTGGAAAGGCATCTGGAAGCCGCTGGCCGCGATCGGCTTCGCCGCAACCTTCGCCGCCAGCGTGTTCCACTACGTTGGCGTCGGCCCTAACCGTGCCGAAGAAGATGACGATAACCTGCACCATGACGATGACGAGGTGCGTAAGCCATGAAAAAACAAGTGACCATTCAGCGCTACAGCGCGCCTGAACGTATCAACCACTGGGTCACCGCCTTCTGCTTCGTGCTGGCGGCGGTGAGCGGGCTGGGCTTTTTCTTTCCGTCCTTCAACTGGCTGATGCATATTCTCGGCACGCCGCAGCTGGCGCGCATCCTCCACCCGTTCGTCGGCGTGGTGATGTTTGTCTCGTTTATCATCATGTTTTTCCGCTACTGGCACCATAACCTAATCAATCGGGATGATATCTTTTGGGCGAAGAATATTCGTAAGATCGTCGTTAACGAGGAAGTAGGCGACACCGGGCGTTATAACTTCGGCCAGAAGTGCGTGTTCTGGGCGGCGATTATTCTGCTGGTGCTGCTGCTGGTTAGCGGCGTGGTTATCTGGCGTCCTTACTTTGCGCCTGCTTTCTCAATCCCGGCGATTCGCGTAGCGCTAATGGTGCATTCATTTGCCGCAGTAGGGTTAATTGTGGTTATTATGGTCCACATCTACGCCGCACTTTGGGTGAAAGGCACGATTACCGCGATGGTAGAAGGCTGGGTCACCACGACCTGGGCGAAAAAACACCATCCGAAATGGTATCGTGAAGTTCGCCAGAAAGAGGAAAAACGATCGGAATGAGTATTCGCATAGTCCCGCAAGATCGGCTGGATAAGAGCGAGAAACGCGCGGCGGAAACGATCCCGCCGCTATTGTTTCCCCGGCTGAAAAATCTCTACAATCGCCGCGCAGAGCGCCTGCGCGAACTGGCAACCGACAATCCGTTGGGTGATTTCCTGCGCTTTGCCGCGCTTATCGCCCACGCGCAGGAAGTGGTGCTGTACGACCATCCGCTGCAGATGGATTTAACCGCGCTGATTCAAAAATCCGCCGAAACCGGCAGGCCGCCGCTGGATATCCACGTGCTGCCGCGCGATCCGCACTGGCAGCGCCTGCTGCATTCGCTGATTGCCGAACTGAAGCCGGAAATGAGCGGCCAGGCGCTGGCGGTTATCGAAAATCTGGAAAAAGCGTCAACGCAGGAACTTGAAGAGATGGCATCCGCCCTGTTCAACGCGGATTTTGCGCAGGTTTCCAGCGATAAAGCGCCGTTTATCTGGGCCGCGCTGTCGCTCTACTGGGCTCAAATGGCAACCCTCATCCCCGGAAAAGCGAAAGCGGAATACGGCGAACAGCGTCAGTTCTGCCCGGTCTGCGGTTCGATGCCCGTTTCCGGCATCGTGCAAATCGGCACGACCAACGGCCTGCGCTACCTGCATTGCAACCTGTGCGAAACCGAGTGGCACGTGGTGCGCGTGAAGTGCAGCAACTGCGAGCAAACCCGCGATTTGAACTACTGGTCGCTGGACAGCGAACAGTCGGCGATTAAAGCGGAAAGCTGCGGCGACTGCGGCACCTACCTGAAGCTTCTCTATCAGGAAAAAGATGCCAAAGTAGAAGCGGTGGCGGACGATTTAGCCTCGCTGGTGCTGGATGCGCGCATGGAGCAGGAGGGCTTTGCCCGTAGCTCAATCAACCCGTTTTTATTCCCGGGTGAAGGGGAATAATCCCTCTCGCCATTCCGGCCAGCTATGCTGGCCGGAAGTTCTTCACTCAGTTCAGCCTTCCGTTAGCTCATCATAAAGATTGCGAAGGCGGGTTCGCAGGTAAAGCACGGCCTTGTGCTTGCGTGACAACAGCGCCTGTACGCTGACGCCGGTTTCTTCCGCTAATGCTTTAAAACTGTAGCCATGCAGTTCGGTTTTTTCGAACGCTTCGCGCTGCGCCGCAGGCAGTTCCGCCAGCGCTTCCTCAAGTTCATCCCAGACCAGTTCGCTCAGGTATTCATCTTCCGGAGATTGCGGCACGCCAAACAGGGTTTCTGCCAGTTCATCTTCCGGGAAATCGCCATTTTCGTCGTCAGCATAGCGATCGGAGAGCGGAAGCTCGCGTTTTTTGCGCGCCCTGTCGGTCATTTCATTGCGCGCGGCGCGGAACAGCCAGGCGGCGACATTCTCCACCGGCTGTTCCACTTTCATCAGTTGCCAGGTCACTTCCTGCAGGATATCGTCTGCGTCATCACGCACCGCCGTGCGGCCGTGGATGAAGGCTTTCAGCCGCGAACGACAGGCGTTGAGCGCTGATATCACCAGGGAATTTCCCGCCGTCCCGGCTTTCATTACGATCGCTCTGCGTCTGTCGGCTTCTGATCGTTATCTTCCGGCTGCTGAGGGTAGCTCTCGTTTTCACCGTGGCGCTCGCGGCGATCGCCACGCCGCTCATCGTGATGATGGTAATGCCCGTGGCCGTGACGCCAGAATCCGCCGCGACGCTGCTGAACGAACTGCTCGCGCTCCTCCGGCGTCATTTTCATCCAGCGTTCATGCATACGGCGGCGCTCCCGGCCCATGCCGAACATGCCCGGACGGAAACCCAGCCCGCCAAACAGAATACGGCACAGCACCAACAGGCCCAGCGCCTGCCAGAAGCCGATGCTTTTCACGCCGATAATCGCAGGCAGCAGCGCGTTCCACAGGGACATGACCAGCAGCCCCAGCACCGCAATCAGCACGGCGCCAATCACCAGCGGCTTAGCCATTGAATGACCGCCAAACCGGTGGCCATGCCCCCGGCCGTGTCCATGCATATCAAAATCTCTCATCTTTTTACTCCTCACCAGTTAGTTAATTATTACTGCTGATGAGGTAGACGAACGAGGAAGAGAAATATTGTCAGAAAAATAAAAAATTTTTGCCGGCCGGCACGACGGGATTTCATGGATGCCGAAAATACGCTTATTTTCAGGCCCGATACCGGCTTTTATACCGGTACGCAGGACTCACTTGCCGATAGGCTGATAGCCCTGCCATTCCGGGGCAAAAGGTTTGCCAGCCGGGTTTGGCGTCAGATGCAGATAAAAATTACCGACTTTCTCAAGCAGCACGCAGTCGTCAACGTCTTTTAAATTGTCTTTATGCGTCTGCGCTGTTCCCTGCAACAGCACGGCCAGCGCTTTGCGCTTCGCTTCGGCGGCGTTTTCTGCCACGAATAAATCGAATTCATGCTGCTCGGCGAGCGTATGGGGCAAATATCCGCCGGCGTTCACAAAATAGAGCTTTTTGCTGCCGCTATCAGGTCGTGAAGACAACGTGACGTCATATCCGTCCGCCCATGTTACCCGGGCATAGCCGTCCAGGTGAATTTTGTCCTTATCGCCAAACCACGCCTCCCGCAAAAGCGGGATGGCATCCTGAGGCTTTTCTACCGCGGCAAACTGGATGTCATGCACTTCGATATTCGATTTACCGGCGTTTCCGCCGACATAGAAAATATATAAATTCATCGGGTTACCTGCCTCCATTTTGTTATTTTCGAAATATAAACTACTACATAACGATAGCGAAAACAGACTATTTTTTCTGGCAGGCCGGTGGTGAACGGGGCTGGCGCTTAGCAGACGTGTAGCCCAGGTAATTTACGAAACTGATGTCAGTGAATAACCCGGTACGTCCTTAAAGTCTTAGGTATTGCGGGTGACAAGCCGCTGCTTCAACTCTTCAGGGCAGCGAACCGCCTCGTCGGACAGATCCAGAAAAATGTGTCTCATAATTGCTCCAAAGCCGATAGTCCTGCATCACCTTAATGTATCGCCCTTGCTCATATTTTCACCAATGATTATTTTATGAGCTTAACAAATATGACAGTGAAATTAAGTTTTTGATTTTATTTATATTAATTTCCAGGAAGTGTTTTCCGGCTATCATGAAAAGAAAGGGCGTGATGTGCAAAGAAGTTCAGAGCGAGCGCTAAAAAGAAAGAAAGGCGTATGCTTTATGTACGGATTAGCCGCTTTAGCTAAGGGTTTGCCGGGTATTACGGAGAAAGGGCAAAGCATTGTTTGGCGGTTGAGAAAAACCCGGTATAATCCGCCCCGCCTCCATGTAGCAATGCAGGCGCGGAAAGTCGTCGTCTCCGGTGAGGCGGCTGGACTTCAACTCCAGTTGGTGCCGCCAGCGGTGCCGGGCAGGTTCGACTCCTGTGACTTTCCGCCAGTTTTTCTCGCCTTAATTCCACCAAACTCAATAAATTCCGATTTCTGCCTGCAATTACCATCACCTGTTACCCCGGTGAGATGCGCGATGCTATGCAGGCGGTGCGCCAGGTGCGAGGGTAAGCCAGGGCGTGGAGGCACTCCAGAAAATAATATCTGTACCCAGATAGTCCGTGGCGAAGCGGATAAACTCTTCCCGACTAAAGGGCCTGGCGGTAGACGGGTTTTTGTAGGTCAGCGTCGGTTCCTGAACCGCCATTGCCACCAGAGACAACTTGCCCTTATAGCGATGGAAAAAAGAATATGAGTTTTTCATCTGCGCCTTACGCCAGGGGATGATATCCGGCCCGCCAAGCCCTACCCCATTCGCCTGCGCGTACTGGAAAAGGCGCTCCATATAACGTCGGTCGTTGTTCCATTCGCAGGGCCAGAAGTTGACATACTGCACCACGATACTCTTTTTGAAGGCGCTGCGCGCAACGGCCAGGTTCTCCATTTCCGCATGGAAATAAGCGTCACAGCTATAGCCGGGCGGTGGCGTTTGTCCGGGAATATCAATGGCCGTTTCCGGCAGGTTAATGCCATATACCTGGCCATCAAACGCCTTTGCCAGCTCGCGCAGCAGAGCCTGATAGCGCTGACGCACGGCCTTATTCCACTGCATGGCCACCCAGCCTCCGCTTTTTCCCAGCCCTTCGCCTGGGTTATCAACCTGAGGCGCAAGGCCGCCGCTGTAACGCGGTTCATTAAGCAAATAAGCGGGAATATTACGCATCGCAGGTGAAAAAAAGCGATCCTGAATCTGGATAAACAGCTTTTTGTTCTGCCGTTGCGTTAGCGCTATATCACGGCGGATAGCAGAAAAATCATAACGGCCCTTTTCCGGCTCCAGACTTTTCCAGTCATATACCAGTTGAACCCCGGCGATATCCGGACGTGACAAAAGCTTCTGTTGCGATTTGAGCGCTTCCGGGCTGGTATAGAGGAAGTTCTGCGGGGTCGCCTGCACGGCGTTGGCGACCAGCAGCATGGTCAGCGAAGTAAGAATACGTTGGCGCATTACCACCTTATGAAAATTACTCATTGCTGCGGTACAACGCCCCCTGACCCCGACGCGCCCGAGCCCACAGCTCGTCATCGTCAAGCGTGGTCTGAATCAGCTCGACAGGCACGCCAGCATCGTTAATTATCGCCACGACGTAATCATCAATCGGCTCGTAGGGACCAAGAATCACCTCTTCGCCTTCAATAGCCAGCGCCAGGTCGCTAACCTTAAACGCCACATGCGGTACGGTTTTAATCAGCGGATGCAGGGGTGAATCACTGGTAAAGCGGTGCCACTGCACGCGAAACTTGCCGGGATTATCGGTGGTATACATCCCGGCCTTTTCACTGTGTATTCCTGTTTTCTCGCCATCCTGAACGGGAATACCAAAGTGATGGAATTGATATTGCACCTCTTTTTTCATCGACATTAGCCTTATGGTTTTTGGGATGTTGAATGATTAAGGGCATCGTTGAATTTTTTCTCGGCGCTATCCACGACGCGTTTTAACAAATTGGGATCGACAAAGGCCTGCCTGTCGCCTTTTTGTACCTGCGCTTCACGTTGCATCACCTGAGTAACTTCCGGATGGTTAGGTAAAACAATGTCTGCCTTTAAGCTGCGCAGGCGCGCAAAACTATGCTGATAATCCGCCACGATACCTGGATAAGTATGATTATCGGTTAACCTATTACCGGCGACGCTAATGCTACAGGGAAAAACCACGTTGACCGGTTTTCCATTCAGCGTTGATTGCATCGTCCAGGTGGTGCAGCCTTTTGTATGACCTGGCGTACGTAAAGCGGTCAGCGCGATATTTCCCAGCCTGACGACATCGCCATCGTGGAGTATGTGGTCCACGGTTACCGGCGGGAAAGAGGATCCGCCGTAAATGTTATCTCCCTCATGCTGGCCTTTTTCCAGCGCGGAAACGTCGGCGTCCATAGCGTAAAATTGCGCGCCGGTATCGCGTTTAAGCGCGGCCAGACCGGCGGCGTGGTCGAAATGCGCATGGCTGCCGATGAGAATATTGATATCCTGCCGGGAAAAACCCAGCGTCAGGATATTCTTCTCAATGAGCGAGGTATTTTGTTCCAGCCCCGGATCGAGCACGATAGCCTGGCGACCCGAAAAAATAAGCCATGACGTCAGCCCACGCGTGCCGATATAAAAGATATTATCGGTAACAGGAAAGGGCGCTACCGGCTCCGTCCAGTCTGCGGGCTGAGCAGGAGGAGTAGCAGACCATCCGGCAAAACTGCTCAGCAGCGGGGAGAGGAGTAAAATTTTTCTCAGCATATGATGACTATCTCTCAGTAAGTCGCGGTAAATAAAGCCAGGCGGCGATGCCGCTGACAATGGCGCTCACCATTAGCGTTAATCCCAGCGCTTGCGCCCAGCCGCAGAGCGCCAGGCCCAGCCCAATCAGCAGATAATAAAACAGCCCAAATAGCGCCCCCGCGGTGCCCCGGCACTTGGCATAGCCGCTTAGCGCCGAGCCCAGCACCACCGGGATTGCCATAGAGAATGAGACGGCGACCAGCGCCATCGGCCACAGGAAAGTCAGGGAGATGCCAGCGTAAGGTACGCCCATACTGCCCAGCACGTTGAGGATACAAGCAAGGGTAAGTATCCAGCCCAGATGCTTACCGCGACTGAGCAGCCAGCGGTTATAATATGCACCAATGAGCGAACCGGCAGCAAGCACGATACCGCTGTAGCCAAAGGCCTGCGCATCAAGATGAAGGCGCGCAAAAATAAACGGCGCCAGGCTGTAATAGCTGAATAAACTTATGTTGAAGCAGGCCACAAGGATAACCGCCAGCCAAATCTTTTGATCGCCCGCCATCCGATACGCCACGGTGCGAAGCGCAAACGTTGTACGTTGCGCCGGGCGCGTCTCCGCAAGCATTATCACGCTGCCCGCCAGCAACACTATTGCCAGCGCTGTCAGTGCGATAAAAACGCCCCAATATCCCCATCTCGATGCCAGGATACCGCCTGCGTAAACGCCAGCCGCCGGACTTATTGCCAGCGCAATACCGATAAACGAAAATATCCCGGCGAGCTGAGATCCGCTAAAACGGTCACGCAGCATCGTCTGGGTCACGACCGATCCCGTAGCGGCGCCAAAGGCGGCCACCACTCTTGCCGCAAGCAGCAGGGAAAAGTCTTTGGCGATTAAAGCGATGACGCAACCCGACGCGTAAATCCCCAATCCTGCCAGCAGAGCAGGCCTGCGCCCGTAGACATCGCTGATGCGTCCCCAGAACAGCACGCCGATGGCGAAACCGATAAAATAGACGGACAGGGTTTGCGCGGCGTCCTGTGCGGTGACCCCAAAATGGTCGCTGATATGGGTCAGCGCCGGGCTGTAAATGGTTTCTGCGATTTGCGGAAACATCAGTAATGCGGTGACCATTATCATGGCCTTCCGGCTAAGCATATTCGCCTCCTGTATAAAAGAGGCGCTATTGTAAGCAAGGCATTTTTCGAACATCATAAATATAATGACTAAAAACATCGAAAAAAGGACATTATGGCCTGGCTTAGTCGCGATGCGGTATTTAACCCGGACACGCTGAATAATGCGGTTATCGGCGTTCAGGCTGAACTTGGCGATCATGACTCCGGTTTGCATCAGCATGCCATGGCGCAAATCCTGTTTACCCGTCAGGGCTGCATACGCCTCACGTTGAACGATGGCGCGCTGCTGTGCCTGCTGCCGCCCACGCGCGCGGCCTGGATCCCGTCAGGTGTCAGCCATCGTGCTGAAATGAAAAATAGTGTCGCCTATCGCTCCGTCTGGTTTCAGCCGCATCGTTTTCCGTCTCTTCCGACCCATCCGGCCATTCTTAATGTATCGCCTCTGTTACGTGAACTGCTGGAGCGCATCGCGGAACAACCGTGGGATGCCAGCTGGGACGCTGCGCCGGGCAGCCACCTTGCCGCGCTTTGCGAGGCGGAAATTTGCGCCGCCACCCATGAACCGATGATGCTTGCGCTGCCGAAGGACAGGCGTCTGGCGCGCCTTTCCGACAAGGAATGTCCGCCTACGTTGCAGCAGCTGGCGACGCACGCGGGTGCCAGCGAGAAAACCATCAGTCGCATTTTCCGTCGCGATACCGGCATGTCTTTCCAGCAGTGGCGGCAACAGTGGCGTTTGATGAAAGCGGTCGAACTGCTCGCAACCGGGCAGCGCATCACCGATGCGGCGCAGGCGTTAGGTTTCGCCAGCGACAGCGCGTTCATTTATTTTTTTCGCACTATGACAGGCATGACGCCGAGGCAGTATTTCTCATAGTTTCCTCGTAGCCTTAAATGTATGCTGGATGGAGGTTTGACCCCTGTTTTGAGGCAGATATGAAAATTGAAAGTCAGCGGCTATTACTTCGCCCATGGCTTAATGACGATTTAGCGGCACTGTTAGCAATGAACCGCGAACCGGCCGTTAACCTGCCGCTCGGCGGCGCGTCGCTTGTAGAAAACAGTGCTAATGCTCTGAAGGCTTATCAACAGCATTTTGCCCGCTGTGGCTGGGGCGTTTTCTGCATAACCAATCGTCACGGGGATTTTATCGGTCTGGCAGGGTTACAGCCCGCGCGACACACCCTGCCTTATGCCCCGGCAACCGAGGCGGTATGGCGCCTGCGCCCGGAATTTTGGGGACAGGGGATCGCCTGCGAAGCGTTAAAGGCGGTACTGGACGCTTTGCCGGACGGCACAAATATTTTAGAAGTGCTGGCCGTCATCGCCAGACCAAACCTGCGCTCCGCTGCGACGGCACGTCGCCTGGGGTTTTGTCATGATGCCACACGAGATTTTATCTATCCTGATGCCTCGCTCGATCCCGCGCTGCGTCCGCACCGCGTCTTTACCTTGTCGTTATAAGAAGCATTGCGGGTAAGCGGGAGCTTGCGGTTGCGAAAGATCCGGCTGATTTTCAGCATTGGCGCTTTCGCTTATTCACCTAATCAACAGCTTACGTCACAACGCCGACGGTAATTAACAGATTGGCAAATCTTTTAGTTTCACCAGAAGCAATTACCAGCAGCGTATCTGACGATTTTGCCAGCGCATAAAAATCCTCTCTGCTGACGTGAACAATATCAGTATCCGCGGGCATAATCTTTCGGTACTCGTCCTCAATAACATTGTCAAAATCAGCAGGACCGATCATTAATGTCGCTTTTTCGATATTAATATAGCCGAGCAGTTTCTCCAGAATTACCGTGCTGCCGATCGTGCCACGCGAGAAGTTAAGATAAACTATCGTCGCGGCGGGCGATGAATTGGTAACAAATGAATAATTGCTGTCCGCAATCAGTATGTTTGCCTTATGGCCACATTTTGCCAGGCCATATAATAGTTCGGGATGTAATATGTCAGACTTAATCATACGTGTTCCTGAAAATCTGCCGGGAATATATTTACCCGGCATTACTGTGCTTATATTTGTTACGCCCGATAAATGCCGCCGTTAATATCTATAGTGGCACCTGAAATAAACCCATCGTATTCCGATGCCAGGAAGCGAATCGCCCGCGCAACATCTTCAGCGGTGCCCGCCCGGCCCAGAGGAATAGCGCTAACGGTGGCATCTGCGGATTCTTTTGTGGTGTGCTGATTATGGAAACGGGTGCCCAGAATCAGGCCCGGCGCTACCGCATTAGCGCGGATGCCGAAAGGCCCTAGTTCCGCCGCCAGTGAACGCGTCCAGGTCAGCACAGCGCCTTTGGTGGTGGAGTAAACCAGCGAGCCCGCATGCCCGCCGGAGCGCCCGGCAAGCGATGCCAGATTTACGATACTGGCACCTTCCGGCGCCTGTTTTAAATAAGGCAGCGCGCTTTGGGTAACGTTTAACAGCGTTGTCATATTCACATCGATAACGGTTTGCCAGAACCGGCTGTCGATTTCCCCAAGCCATTTCCTGGCAATAATACCGCCAACGTTATTAATCAGAATATCAATGCCACCTAAAAATTCGGCCGCGGTTGCAACACATTTCCCCGTATCCTCAGCGTTTGTTAAATCCGCATAGCCGTAAGCGGCTTTTTGTCCCGCAGAGGTTGCCTGGGTGACTAATTCTTTTGGCCCTTCTTCACCGCTGAAGTAGTGAATATAAATATCGCAACCCGCTTCTATCAGCGCTTTTGCTGTTGCTTTGCCAATACCCTGTTCTGCACCGGTAATAAATACTTTTTTTCCAGTCAGACTGCCCATAGTGATCTCCTGTTATTTCAGTAACGGCAAGTGATATACGTTAATTACGGGTAGACCCGTTGTTTTATCGGGCAAAGGGAGGCCCGGGCCTGATAAAGACCAGTTAAATAAATCTCGCGACAGCGGCTGGAGGCGCGCTGTCGGGTTTGCTAATTAAATTCAGGTATCCGTGTCGTTAATTACCGAGCGACGGCGAATTAAGCGTGGTGGAAATAAAAACTCCTCAGGAGGCAACGCCGGATTTTCTATTCTGTTCAGCAGGCGTTCTACCATCATGCCCACCATATCTGATAACGGCGGCATAACGGACGTCAGCGCCGGATGAACTAAATCCGCAAGCGGAATATTATCGATGCCGACCACGGAAATATCTTCAGGAATACGTATTCCCGCCTCCCGCAGCCCGGCCATTAACCCAATCCCCAGCGCGTCGTTGATTGCCACAATGCCGTCCGGGCGCTCGGCTTGTTGCAGCACTCTGAGCGCCAGGGTGCGTCCCAGCTCGGTCATTTCCGTATCGCCGTATTCTGCCAGGGCTTTTCCTTCAAGCACGCAGGCGCTTTCCTGCAGCCCGTGGCTCCTGGCGGCGGAAAAAAATCCCTCAATTTTATGCGCGCGGCCAATAGTGAGCGAGGCTTCGGTCACAAACGCCAGACGGCGGCAGCCGCGCTCAATCAGATGTTCTGCCGCCAGCCGTCCGGCTTCAACGTTATCCATCGAGACGCTGTCGAAAGGAAAATCACCGTGCCCGGCATCGCCCGCCATACGGCTGTCGTAGTTCACCATCACCAGGCCAAGCCGCGCGGCATCGGCAAAATGGGGGCGATCCATCGCGCTTGCCGCGACAATCACCCCCTGTACGCCGTGAGCAAACATATCCTCAAGGAAGGCCCGTTCTTCATCCTCCTGACGATAGGTGTTTCCTAACAGCACCCTGTACTGGCGTGCTTTCGCCGCGCGATCGACCTCGCGCGTCAGTTCGGCAAAGCTGGGGTTGACGATAGACGGCACCAGCAAACCAATCATCTTCGCCTGCCCGGTTTTAAGCTGCTGCGCTATCCGGTTGGGCGAGTAGTTTAATTCCTGCATCGCTTCCCTGATACGCTTCAGGGTTTCCATGCGCATCTGATCAACTCTGCCGTTCAGCACGTTGGATACGCTACTTACCGAAACTCCCGCGCGGTGCGCAACATCCCGAATATTTGCCATACCATCCCTCATCGCTTTGCAGTTAATACTCTTTTCTGGTTTATCCGGCCCGGCGGCGCAGGTGTTATGACGCCCGCCGTTCATCTGCCGTTAATAACCCGCAAGCCCGGGCAGCCAGGTTGTAATGGTTGGCACCATAGCAATAACAATAATCCCGAACAGCGAGACAACCAGGTATTTCACCATCGGGCGAATCACATGCTTCATTTCCACACCGCAAATAGCGCACGTGGTGTAAAGCCCCAGGCCAATCGGCGGTGAAAACAGCCCGAATCCCATCGCCAGAATCATCACAATACCAAAGTGCAGCGGGCTAAAGCCCAGTTGTGTGGCGATAGGCACCAGAATGGGGGCAAAAATAATCAGCGCGGGTGCGCCCTCCAGCACGGCGCCAAAGACGATCAGCAAAACAACCGTTAACAGCAGGAAGACCCAGGCGCCCTGCGTCATACCTATGCTAACCAGCAGCTCCGCGATTTGCTGCGGGATCATCTGGATGGTCAACACGTAGGAAAGGCTGGTGGCGCAGGCGACGATAAACAGCAGCACGCCCGACATCGCGGCGATATCAATGAACATTTTCACGGTAGCCCGGAAGGTCAGTTCGCCAAACGCCAGGCGCCCAACGACGATGGCATAAATAACGGCAAAAGCCGAAATCTCCGTCGAGGTGGCAATGCCCATCATGACGCCGCGGCCAATCATAAAGATCATTGCCAGGCCGACGATGGCGCCAAGCCATAACTGCAGGCGCGGGCGCATTTGCGGGTAGGCCGCGTTGATATCAATTTTCCCGCCGAAGCGGTTAGCGGCAATCAGCATCAGCACCAGCAAACAGGCGGCCGGAATCAGGCCGGCAATAAATAGCGCGCCGATAGAAATATTCGCCACAAACCCAAGGACGATAAGGTTAACGCAGGGTGGTATGGTTTCCGCTACCACGGCAGAGGCGGCAAACACGCCGGCGGCCTCTTCACTGTTCTCTTTAGCACGGCGCACGGCGGGCATCAGTACGCCGCCAACGGCGGCGACATCCGCCAGTTTAGAGCCAGAGATACCGGAGAAGAACGCCATCGACAGCACGGTGGTCATATTCAGCCCACCGCGAAAACGTCCCATTCCGCGAACGACCAGCTCCACCAGCCGCGTCGACATACCGTTTATCTCCATCGCCGCGCCTGCCAGCAGGAAGAAAGGAATGGCCAGCAGAACGAAGTGATCCACCCCGGCTACGACCTGCTGCGAGAAAAATACAAACGGCAGCGAGGGATCGCAGATAAAAAATACCATTGCCGACATGCCAAGCGTAAAGGCAATAGGCACGCCCGCCAGGATACCGAGCAGGAAGCAGATCAGCATCAGCCCAGCGGCGGCCGTCGCCGGGTCGGGCAGCAGAGAAAGCTTCAGCCAGCCCAGCAGGACGAGCGCCACAATTCCCACGCCGCTCAGTAATACCACTCGGGCGCGTTCGCGCAGAGCGTGTTCAAGCGCGGCCACCATCATGACCACGGAGCCAATGACGACAGGGATTACCGAGATAATTTGCGGCAGCCCGGTTTCGGTGGTTTGCTGCCGGGCAGCCTGCATCAGGTCGTAGCTGGAAACGACCAGCCCAACGGCAACCAGAAACAGCACCCAGCGGCTGGCATGAACAACGTAGGGACGCACATATTCAGGAATAAAGCGTAAAAACAGATCCACGCCGATATGCCCGCCACGCCCGGTAGAAGTGGCCACGCCAAAGAACACCAGCGCTATCATCATGGCGCGAGCCACCTCCTCTGCCCATTCAAGAGGAGAATGTAGGGCATAGCGCCAGATCACCGAGGCGAACACCACCAGCACGTTGATCAGCAGGACCAGGGCGCCGGCCCAGGACGTCAGCGTTGTGAGAAGTTTGCTGAGCCTTGAGAGATAAACCAGCGGCCCGGCGTGTTCTTTTACTGCCATAGATGTTACTGCCATCTTGAACCTCGCTTCATGGCTCTCGTAGAGAGGCCTTGTACGATCGCGGTCGCCGGACATTACTGCGCGCTGGCGGGTGCTTCTGCGGCATCGATCTCATCGACCACGCCTTTCATTTGCGGGTATTTTGCCAGGAATGCGTCCCACACCGGTTTTACCTCGTCGCGCAGCACCGCGCGGTCAATATCGCGGAAGACCATGCCCTGGGCTTTAAGCTGCTGAACCGCTTTTTCTTCGATTAAATGCGATTGCTGGCGTTCATATTCGGTAGCTTCTTTTGCCGCCGCCAGGAAAGCCGGGCGCAGCGTTTCAGGGATTTGCTGGAAGCTGCGGTTATTCATGGCGATCATAATCGGGTTGTAGATATGCTGCGTCAGCGTGGCGTTTTTGGCGATTTCATAAAATTTGTTGGCCAGGACGGTGGCTGAATCATGTTCCAGGCCATCGATCACTCCCATTTGCAGGCTGGAGTAAACCTCGCCGCCCGGCATAGGAATAGCAACGGCGCCCATATGATTGATGGTGGCGATAAAGTTAGGCACCGGCAGCACGCGGATTTTAAGGTTTTTCAGATCCTCCGGTTTCTCAACGACTTTTTTGGTGTAGATGTTACGGGCGCCCAGGTTGTAGGCATAGCCCAGCACCACCACGTTGGCTTTTTTCAGCATCAAATCAGACAACGCGCCGCCCGGCTTGCCGTCCAGCGCTTTGCCTACTTCGTCCCAGTTTTTAAACAGGTAGCCCAGGTCCAGCACGCCAACTTCCGGCACCAGCGTCGCCCAGATAGAGGTGCCCGAAACCATCATATTGATTGCGCCGATGCGTACCTGCTGCGTGGCGTCGGCTTCTTTGCCCAGCATTCCGTTAGGGAAATAGTTAAGTTTGATTTGCTCTTTAAGCTGCGGGTTGCTTTCAATATTGGACTTAAAGCGTTTAAACCAGATGTAGTGTGCGGAGTTATCATCGGCCGTGAGCGACGAATAGACGCGCAAATTCACGGCGGCTTGCGCTGCGGTAAACATACCGCTGGCGGCAAAAAGAACCGAACTCATCAGGGTGCCGACGAGCGCTTTGCGTAAAACAGAATGCCGGTGGAGTTTCATTATGTTGATCCTTCAGTGTAGGTATACAAATGGGATGTTCCTGACAGGAAAACCCTGTCCGAATAACGCATCGCTTTGTGTTTAGTTTTTTTCTGTAACGTTACACTAAAACGTTACAGAGGACGGTATAGGGTAATTTTTGTCCGATCAACGGGTGATGCAGAGAACGTATTGGTTTTGTGAGGCGCGGCAAAGTTACCGGCATGCAATGAAAAAAAGATGCAGGGTACAGGAGGTGTTTAGTCACTGTTTGCAGGAGGAAGCCGTCCCCTGCAGCAGGCCGGCTTAATAACTGGCTTATTTTTGAAGCGTCGGGGGAGCGAAGCGTTATCATCCTGACAGGCCCCGCCTCACCGCCGGCATTTACATCGGCGGCGTCAGCCCATCTTTTCCAGCCGAAACAGCGCGCGCCGCAAGCTGGCCCTTCTCGTCTTTTATCGCAAACAGCACGACTTTGGTGCCGGGTTTTAGCAGCGATCTGTCTGCTGGCTCAATCAGCACTACCGGCACGTCATCCGGCACGATAACCGTTTTTTCCTGGTCTTTATATTTCACCGTCATTGTGCGTCCGTTGCTGTTCACCAGCTTGCCGACGGTGCCGTTGGTCATGGTATTTACGCTGCCGTCCGCGGACTCAAAGGGATTAAACCCTTCGCCAGAACCCCGCAAAGCGGGCGCAAACACATGAACTTCTAACGCTTTCAGCGTGCCGTCAGCCTGCTGCACGGCGGCGGTGCCAATAAAACTATCGGGCTTGATATCGCTCATCTTCGCCTGGCTCACGCCGTTCACTTTTGTGTTATCGGTAAGCCCAACCGATAACTTCTCGCCCTGCCGCGTGGTGATTTGCAGCGTGTTGTCATTTACCGCATCAATGGTGCCGCGCGTGGGTTTAATCACGTTACTGGCCGGGGCCGCCGCCGTCACAAAGCTCACCAGCAGCGCGCTAAGTAACAGGGCGGAAAAACGAGGCTTGATCATGTTTCTCTCCAGCTTTTGGTCGGTATGAAGGGCACGAATAATTATCCGTGATACGCTACGCATTCTCAGACAGGGATTCACCGCATCAATACTCGGTTAGGCAATAATGGTGATTCTCTGGCCCGTTGTCGTGCGCCGTTTCAGGAAGAATTATGGCTTATAAATACGCTGTCGCCCTGCTTGTCCCGCTTCTTATTACCGGCTGCGCCACGTCTGACACCTCAGGTTATGACGGCCATCGCACCCATACCCCGGATATAGACGAAACCTTTATCCGCTCGCCGCATCCCGACCCGTACTACAACAAAGAGTACATGAGCCCGGAGCAACGGCGGGCGATAAGCGAGCAGCTCCGCGCAAACAGACTTGAAGCAAGAGGACGAAGAGATAACAGCACCGATAGCGGAGACGGTTTTGGACAGCCGGTGCCGCGCGGCTATTTTAACTGAGGGAAAGCATGGATACGCCATATCGCTGGCTAAATGAGCCGCAGAACTGGTCGCTGGATAAAGACGTGCTGTCCGTGGTGACGGACCCTGAGACGGATTTCTGGCAAAAAACCTGGTATGGATTCGAACGCTTTTCAGGCCATATTTTTGCTCAGGAAGTCACGGGCGACTTCACCTTTCAGGTCCGCATAAGAGCAGACTTCACCACGCTCTACGATCAGGCCGGCATCATGTTTATGGCCGATGAAAAGCACTGGCTTAAAGCCGGTATCG
Source organism: Buttiauxella sp. (assembly GCA_032000125.1). Classification (GTDB taxonomy): domain Bacteria; phylum Pseudomonadota; class Gammaproteobacteria; order Enterobacterales; family Enterobacteriaceae; genus Dryocola. Next base: position 43,681 of record DAMALH010000021.1, read on the forward strand.
AATTTAACGACGACGCGCCGGCGATCGGCAGCGTGCTGACGCTTGGCTATTCGGACTGGGCAACCGGCGTTTTTCCCGGTGAGGCCAAAGCATTCTGGATGAGGCTTACCCGTAAAAAAGACAGCCTGCGGCTGCAGTATTCAACGGACGGTCAGCAATGGCCGCTGCTGCGCCTATCCTTCTTTCCTGAAAGGGAAAAATGCACCGTTGGCGTGATGTGCTGCACGCCGGAACGCGGCGGCCTGGCGGTGCAGTTCGATAATATGCGGCTAACGCCCGCGCTGGACAAAGCCCTGCACGACCTTACATGAAGTAAACAGGGAGCGGATAACTATCGGCCTTAGCGCAGAGCAGCGTGACGGTAAATACCGTCGCGCTTAAATGTATTCCCGCACGGTGCCCACCCTTAACCGTTTTCACAGCAAGGCGCGTAGAAAACAAAAAACCCCGCTGGTGAGGCGAGGTTTTTTGTTTTTGCTGTATGACGAACGGTACTGCTTCGCACACCACACTACATCAACTTCTGGAATATATGATGAAACGCCTGATGGCGCAAATACTTGCTTCATTTTTCATCAGCACATAAATCTCCGGTTTGCGAAGCTGGCCGTATTTTCACCATTTCACTGTGTTTTTATACAGCACATCAGGTATAATTGTTTCGTTGATATGCGTGTGCTCCAGGTCCGCAATCCGCCGCGGGATACAAGTCCTGGCTGAAACGGGTGGTGCCGTCAGCGCCTTAACCATAGAGGAGCACACCATGCTACATCAACAAATTCAGTTGGCTACAGGCAGCGGAAGGGCACGCCTGCTGAAGTGCTCCTGACCACAGGAGAAGCGTATGGGCTGGATGGAGCTGGTGACTCAGGTTCTGAAACTCATCGTTGCGTTACTGCAACTGCTTGAAGCAGTCATGAAGTACGTTCAGTAATTCATGTTCAAGTCGCACTAAAGGGAGGCGGGCAACCGCCTCCCTTTTATAAATCGCAGCCCTGTTTAAACTGGCAACAAAAATTGCCGTCCCGGCTTTACAGAATGCCATTTCCCCTCGCGTTCAAAAACCAGACGCCATCTGGCCTTTCCGTTCTTATGTGGTAGATTCAGCTCTAATTTTTAACCTTGGCAGCACCATTAGCTGTTAAGACGCGCCATAACCTCTATAACACACATGAGACGATGAAAAAGCTAGCCAGTATCCACCTGCTGATGATGTTAATCCTGCTGGTTGCCGTCGGGCAGATGACCCAGACCATTTACATTCCCTCTATCCCGGATATGGCGCACACGTTTGGCGTGCGCGACGGTGCAATCCAGCAGGTGATGGCGGCCTATCTGCTGACCTACGGCGTGTCGCAGCTTTTCTACGGGCCGATTTCAGATCGTATCGGCCGCCGTCCGGTGATCCTTGCGGGGATGGCGATATTTATCCTCGCCACGCTCTGGGCGTTATTCACCACCAGCCTGCCTGCGCTGGTGGCCGCCAGCGCTCTGCAGGGGATGGGAACGGGCGTTGCAGGGGTGATGGCGCGAACCATGCCGCGCGATCTCTATGAAGGCCGTGATTTGCGGCATGCCAACAGCCTGCTGAACATGGGAATTCTGGTCAGCCCGCTGCTGGCGCCGGTTATTGGCGGCATGCTTGATTCAGCCTGGGGCTGGCGTGCCTGTTACGGCTTCCTGCTCCTGCTTTGTACCTTTGTCGCATTCTGCATGCTGCGCTGGCTGCCGGAAACACGTCCCGTTCAGGAAAGACCACAGCGTTTGAGCGCCAGCTATAAAACGCTGCTCGGCAACGGTTCTTTCAACTGCTATCTGCTGATGCTGGTCGGCGGGCTGGCGGGCGTCGCGGTCTTTGAAGCCTGCTCCGGCGTGCTGATGGGCGGCGTGCTGGGGCTAAACGGCGTAGTGGTCAGCATTCTGTTTATTCTGCCAATCCCTGCGGCGTTTTTTGGCTCCTGGTATGCGGGCCGTCAACACGCGCGTTTTTCGACGCTTATGTGGCAGGCGGTGCTGAGCTGCCTGTTTGCGGGCATGTTGATGTGGCTGCCGGGCTGGTTTGGCGTGATCAATATCTGGACGCTGATCGTGCCCGCCGCCCTGTTCTTCTTCGGCGCCGGAATGCTGTTTCCGCTGGCGACCAGCGGTGCGATGGAGCCGTTTCCTTTCCTGGCGGGCACGGCCGGCGCGCTGGTTGGCGGCCTGCAAAACATAGGTTCCGGGGCGATGGCGTGGTTTTCTGCCCTGCTGCCGCAAACCGGGCAGTTTAGTCTCGGCATGCTGATGACAGCGATGGGCGTGCTGATTCTGTTTTGCTGGCTGCCGCTTGCGCATAAATTCCAGCGGCATGGTGAAGCGGTTTAGGGTAGGCGGCGATAACGCTTATCCGCTTTAGCACTGACCAACGTAATGCCGGATAAGGGCGAGCAGCTCTTCGTTATCCACGGATTGCAGAAGGGTAACGGGCTTCCCCTGCGGCGGATCAACGTTGACGGCCAGCTTCAGTCCGTCAGGGCCGTATCGGCAGGTCATCCCGCGCGTCAGTCCGCCAAGCGAAACATCCACATAGTCGCTTACCCACGTTGTGATACCGGGCTTCAGCAGCCAGGCAACGGTTAGCACGTCATGGATCCAGCACCCCGGTAAGCGGCGGATTTGCATGGAGTAATTAATCCATGGCCGCATAGTGTCAACGAGGTAGCGACTGAGCCCGTTGTTGAAGCCCTCAAACGCATCCAAATCTTTGTGAGTCATCTGCGTTTGCGTCGTAACATCCATCGGGACAAGAACCAGCTCTGCCCCACTCGTCAATACGGCGTGGGCCGCTTCCGGATCCATGCCAAAATTAGTATCTTTCAGATACCCTTCAACGTGGAAAACGCCTCCCATAATAACGATCTCTTTCACCGCAGATGCCATCTGCGGATAGAGCTGTAACGCCAGGGCAACATTGGTCAACGGTCCGATGGCAACGAGGGTAATTTCTCCGGGGTTGGCACAGATCAGCTCGCCCATTTTTTGCAAGGCGAGCGGAGGCACTTCAGCTTTTAAGGCTGGCGCCGCGACCCCCTGCCACAGATGGCGCAAACCGAATTTATCGACATTATTATCGAACGCTTCTCGCCAGGGGGCCGTGGGTTCAATCAGCGCTCGAGACGCGCCGCGAGCCACTTCAACGTCAGCGCCAAGACGAGAGACGAGTTCGCACGCTATGGCGTAACCTGTTTCGCTGGAGGTATTGCCGGAGACCGTCGTTATCAGCTCCAGAGAAATCTCCGGTGCTGCCAGCGCAAGCGCCAGCGCCAGGCCGTCGTCCACATTTGCGCCAGCAATACCGTTACCTGGATCGCAGTCAATAATTACACGCTTCATGCACTTTCACTTTTGTTCAGGGGCCGACAGCCGCAGGACTCGCCAATTTGCAGCTCGAAAGCAAATTCGCGGTTGCGGGGCTGTCCATCCCACTTTTTCAGCATAAGGATGGCTTCTTTAGCCATCCGGTCGACGGGTTGCCGCACGGCGGTCAGGGAAGGCACGCTGTAAGTGGATTCGAGCGTCCCGTTAAAGCACACCAGAGCAATATCGTCAGGCACCTTCAGGCCCTGCTCGGCCAGGGCGCGTAAACAGCCGAAAGCCTGCTGCTCGTTGGAAGCAAAGATTGCCCTCGGCAAGGTGCCGGTCAGCATGCGCTTCGTCGCCTTATAGCCGCCTGCCCGGGTGTAATCGGCAGGAAAAATCCACTCCGAATGCACCTCGAGCCCCGCTTCCACCTGCGCCTGCTGCCAACCGCTGAGACGATCCTGAGTATTAAGCATCTCCAGCGGCCCGCTAATAATGGCGATTTCGCGGTAGCCATGTTCGATGAGGTGATGAGTGGCCTGGCAGGCCGCCTGCTGCTCATTAACCTGAATGACGCTGACGTTCAGCGCCGACTCGACTCTGTCCAGCATCACGCAGGGCGTTCCGCTCGCCTGAATCAGTTCAATGCAGGGATGGCGATCGACGCTGGTGTAAATCAGGCCATCAACCTGGCGATGAAGAAGATTATTTATGAGCTCACGCTCGCGAGCTTTGTCATCTCCTGAGTCTGCCAGCAGCAGCACCTTGCCGTCGGCAAAAGCCTCCTGCTGCAAAGCATGAGCCATCGACGAAATAAACGGGTTAGCAATATTCGGCACAATTAAGCCGTAAGTCTGCGTAGTGCCACAGGCTAAGGCCCGTGCCACTGCGTTTGGCCGATAGCCCGTTTTTTTGATCGCGACCAGCACGCGCTCGCGCGTTTCCGGGGCTACCGGTCGCGGTCCGTTGTTAATGACGTAGCTGACTACCGCCACTGAAGTGCCGGCCTCTCTGGCCACTTCGGTACGCGTCACGCGTTGGATTAAAGGCTTTGTCACTGCATACCTGCGTTATCTTAACTGGCGTATAGAACAGACCGACAGAATAAAGGGTTATGGCAAAAAAATCCCTTTCGAAAACGGCAGGTTTCCCTGCCGCCTGTGTGCGGGAAATCAAATTGCATCATCAGGTAAATTCAGGTCACGCCCCCGGGTTTCCGGGGCAAAGAAGGTGGTGACGAGGCCGATTCCCGCCATAAGGGCAAAGTAGGTCGCAATCGGCCACCAGTGTCCGGTCCATGAAAGCAGCGCCGCAGCCACTAACGGCGCCGTGCCGCCCGACAAAATAGACCCTAACTCTTTAGCAAACGCCATTTTCGTATAGCGATTAGTTACGCCGAATAATTCCACGCCCCACGCTGCCTGTACGCCAAAAATACCCAGCGATGCCAGACCCATCCCGACGACAATTGTCGGGATCACCAATATAGGTTCCCGTGATTCCAGCAGCATAAACGCCGGGAAGGCGTAAAGGATAAGCAGAAAGCAAAACCAGCGATACACGATACGTCGCCCAAAGCGGTCGGAGAGCCATCCGGCAAAAGGAATGATGGCAAAGCCAAGCAGCGACGCTATCAGCACGGCAAGGGTGGGCACAGACTTATCGACCATCAGCACCCTGGCAACATAGCCAATGATAAAACCCTGTGCCAGATATGAAGGCCCGTTTTCACCCACGCGTAAGCCGACCATGGTCCAGAAGGCTCGCGTCCTCCGCCAGAAACTGCGGTTATCCTGCTTGTGAAGTACCAGGCCTTGCACAAGGCTTTGCTGACGCTGTTTTTCCAGCAGCGCTTTCTGGCGTTCAAAAACCGGCGTCTCACGCAGATTATGGCGAATATACAAAGCCACAATGGCAATTAAGATGCTGCATAAAAACGGAATACGCCATCCCCAGTCGAGCAGCGCCTCTTTGTCCATCTGCAACACCAGCAGCCAGATAAGAGAAGCAAGCAACGTACCACTGTTAGAACCTAGCCCAATAATCGACGAAACCAGCCCGCGACGCTTCACGGGGGCATATTCTCCCAGCATAACGGTGCCGCCGGAAAGCTCAGCGCCTGCGCCCAGCCCCTGCGAAAATCGTAGAATAACCAGACAAACCGGCGCCCAAAAGCCAATCTGCGTGTAGCCGGGGATCAGGCCAATAAGGGTCGTTGAGCCGCCCATAAGGGCGATGGTAATAACCATAACCAGCTTTCTGCCGTAGCGATCGCCCAGCCAGCCAAACAGCAGAGCGCCGATGGGACGAGCCACAAAACCCACCGAGTAGGCCGCGAAACTTGATAACAGGGCCATAACTGGCGTGGCATTGGGAAAGAACACGTCGCCAAAGATTATGCCAGCCGCCAGCCCGTATAACGCAAAGTCGGCATATTCCATCGTTGTACCGAGCCAGCAGGAAAAGGCGGCACGGGTAAAATCACGCCTGCCTTCCGGCGTTGCCAGGCGCTCCTCGGCAGCATGTTGTTCTTCCGCAGCCGGCACATAAGAAACGTTCTCTGTCGTCATGGATTACTCTCTGAAAGGTCGATCGGTTAATTACCGTGTGTGGCGATCTACTCGCGTAGATACTGCCGATGATTGTCTGACACGAAGTCAATCTACGCGCGTAGATAAATCGAAAAAGCGATCTTCTATTGAGAGTAATGTCACTTTATGACGAGAAAATGACGTGACGCAAGCGCGCCATGAAGCTTTAAAGCACTTTGCTCAAAAACGCTTTCGTGCGCGGGTTGGTCGGCGCGGTAAACAGCTGCGAAGGCGGCCCCTGCTCCTGAATCACACCCTGGTCGATAAACACCACGCGGTCTGCCACCTCACGGGCAAAGCCCATTTCGTGCGTCACAATCACCATCGTCATGCCCTCCAGCGCCAGTTGCTTCATCACCGCCAGCACTTCGCCCACCAGTTCCGGGTCGAGTGCGGACGTTGGCTCATCGAAAAGGATAATCGAAGGTTCCATCGCCAGCGCGCGCGCAATTGCCACCCGCTGCTGCTGCCCGCCGGAAAGGCTTGCCGGCCAGGCGTTGATTTTGTCTGTCAGCCCCACTTTGTGCAGCAGCTTTTCCGCGCGCGACACCGCGTCAGCTTTCGAAAGGCCTTTGAGGGACATCGGCGCCATGATCAAATTTTCCAGCACCGTCATATGCGGGAACAGATTAAAACGCTGGAACACCATGCCTACGCCCTCGCGCAGCGTATTCAGATTGGTTTTAGGGTTGTGGACCGCAAAACCGTTCACCATAACTTCGCCGCCGTCCAGTTTTTCCAGCGCGTTCAGGCAGCGCAGAAAGGTGCTTTTCCCCGAGCCGGATGGCCCGATAACGCACACCACTTCCTGGGGGGCAATATCACAGGAGATACCGCGCAGCACGTGGGTTTTGCCAAAATTTTTCTGTAAATCCTTAACGTGAATCACTTTTGCCAAACCTCTTTTCCATGTGTTGCACCAGCAGCGAGAGCAGGAATGTCAGCACCCAGTAGACCAGCGAGATAGTCAGGTAGGGTTCCCAGTAAGTCGCGTAAGCGCCGGAAACGGTACGCGCGGCGTAAGCCAGATCGGCCAGGCCAATCGCCGAAGCCAGCGAGGAATCTTTCACAATTGCGATGGCGTTATTGCCCAGCGGCGGCAGGATACGGCGGAACGCCTGCGGCAAAATTACTTTGCGCATTGTTTTGCCCCAGCCCATACCCAGCGCGCGCGAGGCTTCCATCTGGCCTTTGTCGATGGACTGAATACCCGCACGGAAAATCTCGGAAACGTAAGCCCCGGCGTTAAGCGTAATGGCAACCACACACGAGAGAAACGCACCGTATTCAGAACGCAGCTCGCGGGCAAAATCCACCGACATCAGGCCGCTGGTGACCAGTATGCCGTCACGCGGGTTGATAAACAGAGGCACCAGCGCAAAGTGTACGACCATGATCTGCACAAATAACGGCGTGCCGCGAAAAGCGCTTACGTAAACCCGCACCGGCCACTGAACGGCATAGCGCAGCACGTGTTTCCACGGGCCGTCTTCGGCATGCGCCATACGGCCAAGCCCCAGCAGCAGGCCCCATGTGGTGCCTAAAATTACGCAGATGATGGTGCATTTGATGGTCATGAGCGCACCCTGCATAAACAGCGGCGCATATTCTGAGATTATCTCCCAGCGAAATCCGGTCATACCTGTCCTTGTTGGGGCCGAAGCGGCCCCGAGTCATACGAAATTATTCAGCGGGGAGAGTGGGAACGTTGCTGTCAAACCAGGTGGTGTAGATCTTCGCGTAGGTGCCATCGGCGATGATTTTCTTCAGGCCCGCATTGATTTTACCCAGCAGCTCCTGGTTGTCTTTCGCCACGGCGATGCCGAAATACTGGCGCTCAAATTTGGCGTCAGAGACCGTTTTCAGGGCTTTTTCAGGATGAGATTTGATGTAGTACTTAATCACGCCCACGTCGCCCACGGCGGCATCGATACCGTCTTCGGCCAGCTCCTGGAGCATCAGCGGCGTATTATCAAAGCGCTTGATATCGGTGCTGTTTTTACCCAGCGTGTCGGACACCACGATATCGCCCGCGCTGGAGTTAACCACGCCAACTTTTTTGCCTTTCAGGGCGTTAATGGAGTCCACTTTAGACTCTGTAGGTACGACGATAGACTGCTCCGCCGGGAAATAAGGCACGGAAAAATCCACCATCGCTTTACGCTTGTCGGTAATGGTAATGCCGGAAATGATAATGTCGCGGTCACCGGAACTCAGCGTGGCGAAAATCCCTTCCCACGGCGTGTTCACCAGCTTGATGTCAAAGCCTTCCGCTTTGGCAATGGCTTTAATGATATCGATATCGAACCCTTCAAGCTGCTTCTGGCTGTTTTCAAACTCAAAGGGTCGATAGGTGCCGCCGGAGCCAACCACATAGGTTTGCTGTGCGGCATAGGCGGCGGAGAGCACGGAGCAGGCCATACATCCGGCGAAAATAACTGTTTTAGCTAACGTTCTGATCATTGTGCGCTCCGGTATATTCCGTATTTATGCATTTAATTTGCATAAAAATACATAATTTGACGGAGAGCGGCAACTTAAAATTACGCTGAGGGTCAGTTTTTGCACTGCGGTTTAAGGAGAGCATCCAGCAGCGGCTGCATTTCCGGCCGCCATGCGCCTTCTTCACCGTCGTAAAATTTGCTGTCTTTATTCACCGCGTAAGGCAGATGATTTTTCTGCAGTTCACAGGCGACAAACGTGGCGAAGGCAACTTGCTGCGCCGCGGGCATATTTTTAGCGGTTTCACCCACCGACCAGGCGCCTACCCAGCTGCTATGCCCGGATTTTTGCTGCCAGCGCACAACGCTGTTGATGCGTGCACGAATAGCGGCTTTTTCCGCAGGCGTCCCCGTCGTCCAGCCTCGTTTACCGTTGACCGCCACCGGCCCGTACGGGAACAGATGCCAGTCAACCAGCACCGGCGCGTGGTTTTGCTCCGGCCATTTCAGGCTGTCGGGCTGGGTATGCACATGCGGGGCGATAAAAATCATTCGCTGCGGGCTTATTTTATGAATGGCCTTCGTGGTTTTTTCATAAAGCGCGTTGAGCTGCGCGCGATTCAGTTTTTCGGAAGGCTCATAGAGAAGATCAAATCCGAGTAGCGGGCTGCTTTGCGCAAAATAGCGCGCCACGGCGCTCCACCAGGCCAAGATTTTGCCTTCGCTTTCTGTTCCCGCCTGGTAACTGATAATCGGCACGATGTGGTAACGCAGGCAGGCCTCAACGATTTTTTGCAGATGCACCAGACGCTGGTGCGTAGGTTCGCCCGCCACGCGAATGCGAACGTGCCCGATGCCGCGCTGCTGAAAGTCTTTTACCGCCAGCGGATCGAACTCGCGAATGCCGCGTTCGGTAATCGCCCAGTCGACGATCATCCCCACGCCTAGCTGGCTGGAATAAGTTTGCGGCGTTAACGCGGGAGGCGGCGACGCCAGGGCGCTTACGCTTATGCACAGCGCTATCACAACAACGATCGGCTTCAGCATTGTCCTGTAACTTTATGATGAAGGGGAAACCTACTATTTAGCATGGTTCAGGCAAAGCGGGGAATGCGGATTGCAATCAAACGTAACCGGCGGGATTGCAGCGGTTTAACCGGCCAATATTTCTGCGGACGGCGACGCGGCGCAGGCAGATCACCCATCAACGCCATACAGAGCGCAGGGGTTTTCTGGATAAAGGGTACCGGATAGTGCAGCGTGAAGCTGTGTTTTAGCCGTAACACGGCATCCGGCGTTATAAGCCGCCCGACAACGCCAAAATTTGTCGCACATGCGCCGCCACAAACAGCAAAGCGAGGCAGCAGACCGCCAGCGCGATAAGCAGCTTGGCGCGCATGGTGCGCCTGTCAGCAAAGTCGCTAACGGCGATATCCATCAGGTTACGCTGGCGGGCATAGCGGTAGATAACCACCGCCACGGCGGCCAGCGCGATAAAGGCTATCCAGAAAAACATACCGGCGTGATGCCAGCTATGACGTAGCGCAAGAGCGAGCAATGCGCCGTATCCCAGCAGCGTGCGAAACCATGCCAGAGACGTGCGCTCGGGCTGCAGGCCCGGATCGATGCAGCGCCGTTGCATACGGCTATCCGGCATATAACACCATCAGTATCACGGCAGCGGCAATAATAACCATCACGAGGCTGATAACCTGCAGGCTGCGGGTATAGGGCAGATCCTGTTTCAGACGCATCGCTTTTTCATTGCGCAGCCAGCGCAGATAGCCGTAAATCGCCAGCATGCCGGCAAACAAACACAGCAGCAGCGAGATGGTTTCACGAATCATCGGCGTAGCAAGGTCGGGTGCGAGCTGATCGAGCCCGACGCCCGCGGCCAGAAAACCCAGCGCGGTGCGGATCCACGCAAGGAAGGTACGTTCATTAGCAAGCGAAAAACGGTAGTCCGGCGCTTCGCCTACTTTAGCTATTTTCATGCAGCATCCTTTTTTATTGCTTCTCCCGCTGGCCCATTCCCAAAAAGGCCAGCGGGATGCCGGTTAAAACTTCTGCTTCTTCTCTTCTACTTTAACACCCTGGGTCGGCATACCGGTGTCATAATCCCTCACCACCGGCGAATAATCATCTTCCGGCCGCGGGCGGAATGCGCCCATCCAGCGCGGCTTCGCCTCTTTGCGCCACGGGCGGCACGACCACTGATAGGTGCGGAACGGATCGCGGATTTTATCCATATAATCCATTAGCCGATCGTGCAGCATATTACGGGTATCAGCGTAGCGCGCATCGTCTATCAGGTTGTGCATTTCGTCCGGGTCATTTTGCCTGTCGTACAGCTCATCGCTGGTAAACAGATTGAGCACCAGCTTGAAGCGGTTGGTCACCCAGCCACGCACCGGGATAAAGCCGCCGAAGCTGTCGTGCTCGATTTCATAGCGGTTAAATTCCACCATCACGCCCCGTTCGCCTTCCACGTCGAGGATATTTTCCCCTGGCAGAATATCCGGCTGGTGAATACCCGCCAGCTTCATCAGGGTTGGCAGCACGTCGACATGGCTGACCGGGGTATCCACCTGCGCGGGCTGCGCCTGCCCCGTTGGCGGCCGGAAAATCAGCGGGATACGCGTGATGTCATCATACATCGCCGCCCCTTTGCTGATAAGCCTGTGCGCCCCCATCATCTCGCCATGATCGGAGGTATAAACCACCCAGGTATTCTCCCGCTGTTCCGGCGTAAGCGCGTTCACCACGCGACCGATTTCATCATCGACAAAATCATTACAGGCAAAATAAAGCGGATGATGGTAGCGTCCGTCTGGCCCCACCGGCGACGGCATTGCCTCAGACCATAAGCGATGATGCACCGGTTTGTCAGCTAAATCATCAAACGCTTTCTCGCCAAGGTCATAATAAAAATCCTCATACTTTTCAAGATACTCAACCGGGCAGGTAAACGGATGGTGCGGCTCATCATAAGAGATGACCATCAGGAAAGGCTCATCCTTACGCTGCGGCCGGGCAAGGAAATCAATGGCGCGATTGCTGATACGGTGCGCCCAGGTGAAGGTTTTATCGATGGCGTTCTCCACCAGATCTTCCACGCTGTTTAAGCCGTTACGCCACAGGCCGATCTCTTTTTCTGTTAATTCTGCAAGGTAGTTCGCACCGTCAAACCAGTAATCCGCATCCCACTCTGGCGGGCAGACGCCGGTGCCGAAGTAATCATGCCCATCCAGATGCCATTTGCCGATATAACAGGTTTTATAGCCCGCATCCTTAAAATAACGCCCCATGGTGGAGATGTTTTTACCCGGCGCGACGTTGTTCGTCCAGGGCCCGGACTGGTTCGAATAGATGCCGGTGAACAGCCCGGCACGCGCTGGCGTACAAACCGGGGCGCAGGTATAGGCCGAGTTAAAGCGGATGCCTTCTTCGGCCAGGCTGTCGATATTATTGGTATTAAGCGGCTTACCGCTGTAGCAGCCCACCATATTTGTGGCCTGGGTATCAGTCATAATAAACAGGATGTTAGGACGTTCCATTACTTATCCTCAAGCTCAGAAGAATAGACAGACGGGGCGGCCGGAGGCTGGCGCTTGCGATGAATAATCAGGTAAACCACCACCGCCGCGGCGATGACATAGCTCACAATGGCCAGCCATTTGGTTTGATAGCCGCCAAAGATGGCAAGGCCCGCATAGACGCCAATCATGGCGAACAGCACGCCAACCGATGCAATTTTCACGTGTGGCCACGGCTGCATGTCCACCGCAAAGGCATCGCGGAACTGGAATGGCGTCTCGCGAGGCATGAGCCAGCCGATCGTCAGCATCAGCACCACGTTGATACAGAAGGTGAAAAACAGCACATACAGGAAGTGGAGTTCGAACGACACCAGGTAATGAATCACGATGTAGCTCATGATGCCGAACAGCAGCGCGGCCTTGGCAGCCAGCGCCGGGAGGCGCGGGAAGAAAAAGCCCATGATGACGATGGTGACCAGCGGCACGTTGTAGATGCCGTTAAGCTGTTTCATCCAGCTGTAAAGCCCTTCCGGCGCGTTGGCGATCCAAGGGGCAACCAGCACCGAGACCACGGCTACGGCCAGGCCAAAACGGCGCCCGACGCTTACAAGCTTATCCGGCGCGGCGTTCTGATTGATGATGCGGTTGTAAATACCATAGCTGAACAGGGTGCTGGCGCTGTTTAAAAAACCGTTGAACGCGCTCATGATGGCACCAAACAGCACCGCGCCGAAGAAGCCCGCCAGCGGGATTGGCAGCACTTTGTTTACCAGCGCCGGGTAGGCCATATCGGCCTTGGGCAAATCCTGGAACAGATGGAAGGCAATCACCCCCGGCAGCACCAGGATCAGCGGATCGAGCATTTTCAGTACCGCCGTCAGAAGCGCCCCTTTTTGGCCTTCCGCAAGGCTTTTAGAAGCCAGGGTGCGCTGCACTATGCCCTGGTTGGTACACCAGTAGAACGTGTTAACCAGAATAAGGCCGGTCAGCGCCGCGCCAATCGGCACCGGATCGCCGCTGCCGCCGATAGAGTTCAGCCGTTCGCTGTGCACGCTGGTAAGCTGCTCGACGCCGTGCATAAAGCTGCCGTCGCCCATCGCCATCAGGCCCAGCACCGGGATCATCAGGCCGCCCACCACAAGTCCGATGCCGTAAATTACATCGGCAATGGCGATAGCCTTCAGGCCGCCGATCACCGCATAAAAAATACCGGAAACGCCCAGCAGCACGACCATCATCCAGATAGCCACGCCCTGCGAAACGCCGAAGGATTCACCCACGTGAAACAGGCTGTTTAGCGCCAGCGCCCCGGAGTAGAGGATAATCGGCAGGAAGCAGATGCCGGTGGCGATCAGAAAACAGCAGTCCACAATGATGCGCGTGGTTTTGTCATAGCGCTCTTCGATAAAGTCCGGAATGGTGGCGATGCCGCGCTGGAGGTACTTTGGCAGAAAAATCAGCGCCAGGAAGATAAGCGGAATGGCGGAGATAACCTCCCAGGCCATCACCGACATACCGCTGCGCCAGGCCTGGCCGCTAAGCCCCACCAGCTGTTCGGTAGAAAGGTTGGTCAGCATCAGGGATGCGGCGATAACCGGGGCCTTTAGCGAGCGCCCGGCCAGAAAATAACTTTGTTGCGAGCTGGTATCCGCTTTACGCAACTTCCACCAGGTAATTAACGCCACCAGCAGGGTGAAAGCGAAGAAGCTCACAATTTGTTGAATATTCATCTCACTGCCCTTATTTATGATTATGTCCCGGCGCGTGGTTATCTGTAGGGAAATGACGCTTGATACGGGTCATAGGCTGTTTAAGATATGCATTGTTAACCGTCGCGGTAAAAATCTGTTAACTTCACACCGCCCGGAATGAGCATCTAACGCTTGCGGAGAATATAAATGAATGGAAAAACCGATCTCTGCGATGTAAAAAACGAAACAACCTACAATATCCCGCTGGTTATTGATGAAAATGTGATCTCAAGCGGGATATCCCTTATCTCGCTATGGCATACGCTGGCCGATGAAAGCTACCAGGTTGTGTGGCCGCGCGATAAAAAGAAACCGCTGATTGAAAATTCATGGGTCGTGGTATATACGCTGCAGGGCTGCGGCAAGATAACCTTAAGAGATAATTCCAACATCACCCTCAATGGCAACTGCGTTATATTCTTAAAACCAACGGATATAAAGTCATACCACTGCGAAGGTTTACTTTGGGAGCAATACTGGATGGAGTTTATTCCTACCGGGGCGATGGAAATTCCGCTATCTCAGCAGGCAATAATTTATAACGGCGATATTTTTAATAAAGAACTGGGTGAAATTACGACATTAATCACCAGCGATGAAGCATTAAATAAAAACCTTGCCGTCGCGTTTATTACCAAACTTATTTACCAGTGGGTTTGCCTGATTGTGCAAACCGGCACCAAAGACAAGCAGTTGATGCAGATAGAAAAACTGCTTTCTCTTATTCATACCGATATCCAGAAACGCTGGACGGTGAGCGAAATGGCCGACTGGATGCAGTGCAGCGAGCAGTATCTGCGGCGATTGTTCCTGAAGTACACGGGAAAAACGCCGAAAGAGTTTTACCTTGATGCACGCCTTGAGCTGGCGCTGTCCCTGTTAAGGCAGGGGAATTATAGCGTGAGCCAGGTGGCGGATACGTTGAACTTTTTCGATTCATTTCACTTCAGCAAAGCGTTTAAGCAGAAGTTTGGCTATGCGCCTTCAGGGGTGAAGAGGGCCGGGTAAGCACGCCTTCTTCATCCCCTGAACGCCAGCCAACAGTAATAGGCAGTCATCCGGCAGGATCGGGCTCACGCCGTCGTTTATGAAGCCGCTACAGTCAGCAGGTTGCAAATAAACAACTGGAGCCGCTATGAAAACCTTTGGTTATGCCGCCTTAAATGCCACCACGCCACTGACCCCGTTTACCTTCGAACGACGCGCATTACGCGCCAACGATGTGGCGATCGAGATACTCTGGTCGGGCGTTTGCCACAGCGACCTGCATCAAACCCGGGACGACTGGAAGGAGTGGGGCGCAACGGTTTATCCCTGTGTGCCGGGACACGAAATTATTGGCCGGGTAATCGACACCGGCAGCAAGGTTACCCGTTATCAGGTCGGGCAGATGGTGGCGGTCGGCACGATTGTCGATAGCTGTCAGGAGTGCGATCGGTGCCGCAGAAATGAACAGCAAATGTGCCGTGAGTTTCCAACGGTAACTTACAACGGCCGCGACCGCATCACGGGCGAGATAACCTACGGCGGTTACGCAAAGCATATTGTGGTACGCGAAGAGTTTGTCCTGAATCTGCCTGAAGGCCTCGACCCTTCACGCGCCGCTCCGTTGCTGTGCGCGGGCATCACGGTTTATTCACCATTACGCACCTGGAATGTCGGGCCGGGCTCACGCGTTGGGGTGATCGGCATTGGCGGTCTGGGCCACCTTGCGGTTCGTCTGGCAGCCGCTCTGGGGGCTGAGGTCACGGTTATCACACGCAGCAAGTCAAAAGCGGAAGAAGCACACGAGCTGGGCGCTGAGCATGTTTTACTTTCCACCTCAGAAGAGGATATGGGCCGTGCGGCCTCCTCTTTTGACGTGATTATTGACACTATCCCCACGCGCCATGACGTTTCTCCCTACGTTCAGTTACTCGATATAGAAGGCGCGCTGGTCATCGTCGGTAATCTGGGGGATATGGAAGGATTCAGCACGCTGCCATTGATTATGGGCCGCCGCCGCATTACTGGTTCACCTTCTGGCGGCATCGCACAAACCCAGGAGATGCTGGATTTTTGTGCGCGTAAAGGGGTGCATCCGGCGTGCGAGATAATCAATATCCAGCAGATTAATCAAGCATTTGAGCGCATGGAGCGGGGTGAGGTGAAATATCGCTTTGTGATTGATATGGCTTCACTGTCGAGCTGACTACGGGCGCGCATATCGGATCGGATTTACGGTCCGATATGCTTATCAACTCTGCAGTCCGGCAATACCGCCCAGGCTTCTGATACGTCCTGTGCCTTGAAGCGACTGGACCTTATCTCCGATCGGTGTGGCGCCGAACAGGCGTTTGTACTCCCGGTGAAACTGGCTAACGCTTTCGTAACCCACGCTTATCGCCGCTGTCGATGCATCCACATCGCCCAATAACAGCAAACGTCTGGCTTCATGCAGCCGTAGCTGCTTCTGATATTGTAACGGGCTCATATTGGTCATACGGCTGAAGTGATGATGCAGCGTAGAGACCCCCATTCCGGCAATCCTCGCCAGCTCCTCAATTTTCAACGGCTGCGAAAAGTTTTCGCGTAACCAACTGATAGCGGAAGATATTCGCTGACTGCTGGAGCCGGCAAGCACCGTTTCCCGCAGCGTCCTGCCGGCCGGGCTGGTTAAAATGCGATACAGGATTTCTCGCTGAATCAGATCGCCAACATATCCCTTATCCTGCGGATGTTCCGCAACGGTGATGTAACGCAGCATAGCATCGAACAAAAAGCTGTCGGCGTGGCTTAGGGATATCCCCTCTCCTTTGAAGTCCACGCCGTTGCCGTGCTGCTCCATATCGACCAGCACTTCACGCGCAAGAGATAAATCCAGCTCCAGCAGCAGCGATATAAAGGGGCGCTCGGCGCTGGCCTGCATCACCTCGGCAACGGTTGGCAGATTAACGGCGGTAAGCAGAAAGCGGGACTCGTTGTAAACGTAGGTTTTATCGCCGAGGGTAACGCGTTTCTCGCCCTGAACAATCAGCGACACGCTAGGCTGATACATATAGGAAATCGGCGGTAGCGGGCCGTGCAGCTCGGCGATACTCAGCCCGCGAAAGGGGCAGATTACCCGCTCCTGATATTCGGTATAGGTTCTGATCTTTGCCGCAATTTCAGCACGCAGGGATGCCGTTTCCTGCCGCAACAGGTGGTCCTGCGGATCCGGAGGATTATCCAACATAATGAGACTCCTGCGCTGAGTTTTTGCGTTGACATCTGGAACGAACGGCCCGGTATCAACAGGCTAATACCGGGCTGTTATAACACAACAGCGCGCCTGGCTGGCTTCCGCTGGTTGGTAAAACGTGCTTATTGATTTGGGCCGCAGCCCCTACATCACGCCCCAGAAAATCACCGCCAGCAGCTGCGGCGTGATGATACGCAGGAACATCACCAGCGGGTAAACCGTGGCGTAAGAAAGCGCCGCCGCGCCGCTTGTAGCGTGTAAACCGTTAGCAAAGGCCAGCGCCGGGGGATCGGTCATTGAACCCGCCAGCATGCCGCACAGCGTCAGGTAGTTCATCCTGACGAATATGCGTGCCAGCAGGCCGGTGGCGATAAGCGGGATGGCGGTAATAAGGATGCCGTAGCCAATCCAGCTCACGCCGTCGCCGTGCAGCAGCGTACCGATAAAATCCCCGCCGGATTTCAGGCCGACGACCGCAAGGAACAGCACGATACCCAACTCACGCAGCGCAAGGTTCGCTCCTGGCGGCATAAACCAGTAAAGCTTGCCGATGCTGCCGATGCGCCCGAGGATAATCGCCATAATCAGCGGCCCGCCCGCCAGACCAAGACGCAGCGCTACCGGGAAGCCCGGTATAAATACCGGAATCGACCCCAGCAGCACGCCCAGCCCGATGCCAATAAACACCGGCAGCATCTGCACCTGCTGGAGTTTTTGCCGTGCGTTGCCGACTTCATTGGCAACGGCCTCAATCGACTCCGGGCGGCCGACCAGATTGAGGATATCGCCAAATTGCAGGCTGGCATTGTGGCTTGCCACAAGCTCTACCCCTGCCCGATTAAGGCGCGAGATAACCACGTCATATTTTTGCTTCAGATGCAGATCGCGGATTTTTTTGCCGAGCACTTTTTCGTTCGTCACCACCACGCGCTCGACGCGTAAATCGGTGCCGCGGGTGGAAAGCGACGTATCGACCTGCTTGCCTATCACCAGCAGCGCCTTATGGAGATCCTGTTCCATGCCGACAAGGTGCAGCAGGTCGCCGGTCTGGATGGTTGTGCCCGGCGAAGGCACCATCAATAGCTCCCCGCGTTTCAGGCGTGAGCAGATGATTTCATCGCTATTGAGGATCGGCACGTCCTGAATCGGCAGCCCGTGCAGATTCGGGTTCGCCACGCAGATATTTATCGTCTGTAGCTGGGTGTGACTATGCCCGTGGCTGGTATCAAACTGCTGTGCTTCACGCTCAACGTTAATGCGAAAAACCATGCGCACAAACCACATGCTGAGCAAGATTCCACAAATGCCAAACGGATAGGCCATCGCATAGCTCATCCCCATCTGATTGACGAGTGCTACAGGCGTGCCCAGATCGGTGAGAATTTGCTGGCCCGCGCCCAGCGCGGGCGTATTAGTGACGGCGCCGGAGAAAATCCCCAGCACCACCGGCAGCGGAACAGCAAAAATTTTGTAGATAAGCGCCGTCACCACCGCCCCGATTGCCACAATTAAAATGGCGAACAGGTTAAGGCGCAGCCCGGACACGCGCAGGGAAGAGAAGAAACCCGGCCCGACCTGAATGCCGATGGTATAGACGAAGAGAATCAGGCCGAATTCCTGAATAAAATGCAGCATATCTCCGTTCAGGCTAATGCCCGCCTGATTCACGAAGTGGCCAACGATAATACCGCCGAAAAGCACGCCTCCGATGCCAAAACCCACGCCGCGGATTTTGATATTGCCAATCCATAAGCCAACGACCGCCACCAGCGCAAGCATACTAACGGTTAACGCTATTTCACTCATGCTTCATTCCTTGTGAATAACATTATTATCTACAGGGATTCTGGCAGAGCGGCAGAGGTCTTAATGGGGCGCAGAGCACAAAAAAGCCCCCATATTTGGGGGCTGAGCGAAGGGAGCGAATTTAGCCTTCGATGGCCGGACGTTCCGCATTAATCGCGATGCGCTGCGGCGCTATCTCTTCCGGGATCTCGCGCACTAAATCGATGTGCAGCAGCCCGTTGGTGAAGCTCGCGCCGGAAACGTGCATATGTTCGGCCAGGGTGAAACTCAAACTGAAGGGCTGGGTAACAAGGCCCTGATGGAGCCAGTTAATTTCTTTTTCTGGCTTTACCGGCGTGCCTTTAACGTTCAGGCGTGTACCTTCCAGTTCAATATCGAGGTCTTCCTGCCGGAAGCCCGCCAGCGCAAGGGTGATGCGGTAATGGTTGTCGTCGCCTTTTTCAATGTTATAAGGCGGGAAGCTCTGGCTTTCGTTAGCGGTTTGCAGAGTGTTGGCCAGTTTGTCAAAACCGATCCATTGACGCAGCAGAGGTGATAAATCGTAGTTACGCATAAGGTTTCTCCTTCTTTGAAGCGAGTAAATACCTGGCAATATGCGAATTGCCATTGGCTCCCGTTCGGCGAGCCGGATATCAGACCGCGGCGTGCGGCCTGAAGATAATTAGTTTATTTCGATACGGCGTGGCTTCATCGACTCGGGAATAACGCGTTCGAGATCGATATAAAGCAGGCCATTTACCAGACTGGCGCCGCGAATGTGGATATTTTCAGCAAGCTGGAATTTGCGTTCAAAATTGCGCTCGGCAATGCCCTGATAAAGATAAGTGCGTTCCGGCTGTTCATCGGCATGGGCGCCTTTTACCACCAGTAAATTATCCTGAGCGGTAATATCCAGTTCGCCTTCGGCAAAACCCGCAACGGCAATCGCAATGCGATAGTTATTTTCATCGACCAGTTCAACGTTATACGGAGGATAGCCGCCGTTGCTCTGGCTTTGATTATTTTCGAGCAGGTTAAACAGGCGGTCAAAACCAATGGCCGAACGATAAAGCGGGGATAAATCGAAATTACGCATAAACAAAAGCTCCTGAAATCAGCGAGGATGATAGTAGCCTTCCGTCATGGACAGGCCGGGATTACAGAGCACCCTTCCGGCATACTCTTATGGTCACGTTCTTAAAATGGAGCCGACGCCACCTTTTTCAAGGCGCACAAAAGGAAATTTTTTGCGGCTTTTGCGGTCAGTACATAGACTGAAACAGAAAGTAAATCGGAGTTATCTGCGACAGCCGCCACAGAGCGGCGAGACAGAAATATTTTTTCTCTGCACCAGTGCTATAACCACCGTGCAGCCTGGCCCAAAAGGGGTCCTTTAAATCAACATGGCCGTGATGATGAAAAGCTATCTTCCAAAAATGATTTTGAGCAGCGGAATGCTTGTAATAAGCGGTTGTTCAAGCGTGATGACCCACACCGGCGGACAAGATGGTTACTATCCGGGCACTCGCGCCAGCTACGCTATGCTAACCGACGACAAAACCAGCTGGGGATATAAGCCTTTCGTGGCGATCGATATGCCGTTCACGGCGGTGATGGATACCGTGCTGTTACCGTGGGATATGTTCCGCAACGATAAATCCGTCAAATCTCGGGTAGAGGCCAGCGAGAGCAAAAATTTGACCACCAATTCCGTTATCCCGCCAGCCCGCTGATTAAGCGCCCGTCTGCGTAATAAAAATCTGACGGAATCCGCCCACATCCTGCATCCAGGCGATATTTTTGCCATCGGGTGAGAAGACTATCGCATCGGCAGACGGCGCGTCAGAACAGGGCTGCGTAAGCGGAATGATTTCCCCGCTTTGCGCATCGCACAGCACCACCCGGCCCCCAAGCACAAATCCCAGAAATCTTCCTGAAGGATGCCAGTTAAAGGCAGACTGAATATCCGTTTCCACCCGGGTTAGCTGTTGTGGTTCACCGCCGTCTGGCGAAATTAGCCACATTTGCACCACGCCGTTTTCATCTTTCATCAGAAACGCCAGTTTGCTGCCGTCGGGATTGCTGCGCACCCAGTGTCGCGGCTGGCTGACCAGCCCTGGAAAACGGCGCTGATGCGTAAAGGTCAGGCGGCGTTGTTGCACACCGGCAGGCGGAGCGGGCAGCGTGGTTTCCGTGCCTTCCAGCGGTTCAGCCCCTGCGGTACGCCAGGCCGCTTCGTCATCCGGCAGATCGACAATAAACAGCTCCGGCACTTTTTCACCGCCTGTAGCAAGGGTGTCGCCGATAAAGGCCAGCGCCCAGCGCTGCTGGCTACCATCCGGCTTAAGATAGCCGTTATCGCCAACCCAGCCTTCTTCGTAGGCCCGATTGATCTCATCGCTGGCCGGCTGTGGCGAGGCCGTAGTGCGGCTGACCAGCACGCAGTAATGGCTGCCGTCATATTCACGCGGATGCTGCTTAGCAATAATTACCGGGCCATAGGGCAGCGCCACGCCCACGTTGCGTAAATCCTGCGCCGCATCGTATTCATGCATCACATGGTCGTTATAGGTGAAGCTCAGGCGGGAACCGTCCTGGCTCCAGACGTGCACATGGCTGCCGCCGCGTAAAGCGCCGGGCGTAAACGGCGCGGTGATATCCATCGCATCCAGGTTGCTTGCCTTACCCTTTGCCACCGCCACGCCACGCCGGTGATGGAAATCGTATTGCCAGCTTTCATTTGGGTTTTCCGGCCCGTGGATAAAAACATAGCGGCCCGGCGCCTGCGGGTTTACCGTCACAACGCCAACGTGCGCGCCAGCCGGAGCCTGATAAATCACGTCGACTTCACCTGAAACGACATTCACTCTTTCGATTGTTTTACCGGTAAAGGAAGCGCCGGAAGGGCGGACGTCAAAGACTATCCACCGGCTGTCCGGCGTCCAGACGTTGATATTGGTGAGCTGATGATGGCGCGGTGCGAAGGTGAGTTGTTGCATGAGGATACCCTGAAGCGTTAGACGCCTCAGGGTAAAACAAAGGCGGGTGTTAGCCCATACTAATAACCATCTTTATATCGAGGAAAGACGGTACCCCTAACCGGATAATAAGGAAAATCAATTTATTGATTTCGCCTGCTTACTGCAAAGAAGGAAAACCACGCTTTTCCTTCTTTATCAGCCGCCTTAGCCCACCCTTTCTACTTTACCGACCAGCAGAATGTAAGAGAGCGCGCCAAGCAACGCCACGGCAGAGATGTAAACCAGCGCGGGAGCAAAACCATATCCCTGGGCAAGATAGCCCACCACCAGCGGAACGGTAATGCCGCCCAGCCCGCCGACAAAGTTAAACACCCCGCCGGTCAGGCCAATCAGGCGCATCGGCGCAAGCGACGAAACCAGCGACCAGGTGATGGACGCAAAGCCGTTGCCGAAGAACGCGATAGCCATTAACGTCATAATCCATACCGGGTCGTTAGTATAGTTGGCGCCCATAATGCAGGTAGAAATCAGCAGCCCGCAGATGATTGGCGTTTTGCGCGCAATGCCCAGCGAATAGCCTTTACGCACCAGCCTGTCGGCAACCCAGCCTGAGAGCAGTACGCCGAAGAACGCGGCCAGGAACGGCACCGTGGTCATAAAACCGGCTTTCAGGGCGGTGATACCTTTTTCCTGCGTCAGATAATTAGGGAACCAGGTCAGGAAAAACCACAGCGTGGACGTTACCGCAAACTGGCCGAGATAGACGCCAACCAGCTTACGATGAAACACCAGCTTCCAGTCGGCTGCAGTCATCGGAACGCGCTTTTTCTTCTCCGATGGCGCATCGCCGTCCACCAGGCCACCGCCTTCACGAATGTATTCCAGCTCCGCCTTATTGATGCCTTTGCTGGCGCGCGGCGACTGGTAAACCTTAATCCAGATGAAGGACCAGATAATGCCGATGCCGCCGGTTACGATAAACACCCAGTGCCAGCTCAGCAGTTCCTGGATCCAGATCAGCAGCGGGGTGAGAAACGCCAGGCCCACAAACTGCCCGGAGGTGTAGAAGCCCACGGCAGAGGCGCGTTCATGTTCAGGGAACCAGCTTGTCACCATGCGGTTGTTGGTGGGAAAAGCCGGGGCTTCGAAAATACCGGTGATAGCGCGCAGGCCAATCAGCGACATAAGCCCTGTTGCAAAGCCCTGTAAAAGCGTCGCCACAGACCAGCCGAAAATGGCGATGAAATAGGTCATGCGCGAGCCGATGCGGTCGAGGAACCAGCCGCCGGGAATCTGACATAAGGTATAAAGCCAGGCAAAAGCCGAGAAAATATATCCCATCTCGGTTTTAGTGATGCCAAATTCCGCCTGAATATGTGCCGATGCCACGGCGAGATTCGCCCGGTCAACGTAACAAATAACCACCGTAATAAAGATCATCACCAACGTTAAATAACGGCGGCGCGTAGGTTTTGCAGCAGTTACAGAAATATCCATAACATCTGTCTCCAGAAATTGGGCATGGCTTCGCTTGCCACCATGCCCTGTTTTTTACAGAGGGTGTTTTATCTTTAATATTTTTAGAAAGGCTCTACTGAATCTTAATATTTACCATTCAGCTACTGCGCCATCCGGGTAGCGCCACAGTGGGTTTCTCCAGTCGGTTACGTTTTGGCTACGAGCGATCACCTGCTCTTCGTCGATTTCCACGCCGAGGCCTGGCTTCATTAACGGCAGGAAGTGTCCGCCATCCATTTTGAAGTCTTCTTTGTTTTTCACAAAATCGAGCAGCTCTGCGCCTTTGTTATAATGAATGCCCATACTTTGCTCCTGGAATACCGCGTTGCGGGACACAAAGTCGATGTGCAGACAGGCGGCAAGCGCAATGGGGCCAAGCGGGCAGTGCGGCGCAAGCGCAACGTCATAAGCCTCTGCCATACCGGCAATCTTGTAGCATTCGGTGATGCCGCCAGCGTGAGAAAGATCGGGCTGAAGAATAGCCAGTCCGCCGGCTTCCAGCACGCGTTTGAACTCGAAGCGCGAGAACATACGCTCGCCGGCCGCGATAGGAATATGGGTCTGGGCAGCCAGGCGTGGATAGTATTCGGCCTGTTCCGCCAGCACCGGCTCTTCAATAAACAGCGGACGGTATTGCTCCAGCTCTTTGATCAGCACTTTCGCCATTGGCGCACTAACGCGGCCGTGGAAATCCAGGCCAAATTCGATTTCGCTGCCGAACGCTTCACGAATTTGAGCTACGGTATTTACGGCGGCATCCACTTTACGGGAGTTATCAATAACGCCCATTTCTTCGCAGCCGTTTAATTTAAAAGTATCAAAACCGATTTTGCGCAGGGATTTAATACCGTCGATAACTTCTGCCGGACGGTCGCCGCCAACCCAGCTATAGGCTTTAATTTTATCGCGAACTAATCCACCCATTAATTGCCAGACGGGAGCGTTTAATACCTTGCCTTTAATATCCCACAACGCCTGATCGATGCCTGCAATGGCGCTCATTAAAATTGGCCCGCCGCGATAAAAACCGCCGCGATACATTACCTGCCATAAATCATTGATACGCGCCGGGTCCTGGCCGATTAAATATTCACTTAATTCGTGTACCGCTGCCTCAACGCTTTTTGCCCGCCCTTCAATGACCGGCTCGCCCCAGCCGACAACGCCTTCATCGGTTTCAATTTTCAGGAACATCCAGCGCGGCGGTAAACGGTAGGTGGTCAGTTTGGTAATTTTCATGCTTGCACGGCCTCTTGATACGCTTTAACAAATGCTTTCGCTTTCTCGATGGTGCGTTCGATGGGCTGACCCGCACGGTATAAATCGCTGCCGAGGCCGGCGCCCGCACAGCCGGCTTTTAGCCAGAGCGCCAGGTTTTCAGGCGTAACGCCGCCAACGGCGAACACGGGAACATCAGCGGGTAATACCGCTTTCAGGGCTTTGATGTAGTCCGGGCCAAAAGAGGAGGATGGGAAAATTTTCAGCGCCTGTGCGCCCGCGTCCAGCGCGGTAAAGGCTTCAGAAGCTGTAGCACAGCCCGCGCACACCGTCATGCCGCTGGCGACTGCCCGGCGGATCACTTCCGGCTGCGTGTTAGGCGTGACCACCAGTTTACCGCCCATCCCGGCCAGCTCATCCACCTGCTCCGGCTTGAGCACCGTTCCGGCACCAATCAACGCCCGGCTGCCAAATTCACGCACCATCGCCGGAATGCTTTGCTGCCAGTTCAGCGAGTTAAGCGGGATTTCAATCGCGTCAAATCCCGCATCCAGCAGCGCCGAGATGTGTTCATGCGCTTCTTCCGGGGTGATACCGCGTAAAATTGCGATTAAGGGAAGGCTAGTTTGCCACTGCATTTGCAATACTCCTTATTCCTGCCTGGAATGCCTCGTCGCCGTCCAGCACGTTCGCCTGATAACCCAGCAGCGACAGCGCTGAGACATAGCGCTGGCTTAACGACGGACTGGCAACAAGGGTGACGGGCTGCTGCTGGCTTAGCGCGTAATGGCGGGTCATGGTCGCCACTTCGTTGCCAATCAACAGACCGGAAAGAAAATCGCTTACTTCGCTACGGGGCAGTTCGCCCAGCACGTGTGCCGCCCGCACTTCAAACAGGCGAGGCAGCAAAGCGTTATCGTTAATACCGCGCTCAAGCCCTGCGGAAAAAGCGCGCTGGCTGGCAACCTGCTCCGGCAGACCAGCGCCTACCAGCGAGTGGTTGAGCAGGATATGGTGCAGTTCGCCGGTCATCACCGTGCGGAAATCCTGTACCGCATGTTCGTCGGCCTGTACCCATTTGCAGTGGGTGCCCGGCATGATGTAAAGCGGGGCCGGGCTGAGGGCTTTCGCCCCCAGAAGCTGCGTTTCTTCGCCGCGCATGACGTTGCAGTTGTCGTCGCTGCGCACGCTCAGACCGGGAATAATCCAGACATTGTCCAGCACCGGCGTAAGCTGCTGGCTGAAGCTAACAAAGGACGCCGGGCAGGGCAGATAAGGGGCGATTTTCCAGCCAGCGTTACTGCCCACCATGCCGGCCATCAGTACCGGCGTGTTTTCATCGCGCCAGCCCGCGGTGACTTCATCAAACACCGCCTGCGGGGATTGGCCATTCAGCCGGGTTACCCCTGCCGTAGCCTGTCGACGGTCAACGCAGACGCCATGCTGATAGTGCCAGGCGCGAAGGTTGGTCGACCCCCAGTCAATAGCGATGTAGCCTGATGTCATGTGATGTCCTTTAGTCGTTTGGTGGAGCTTGCGATCATGGTTAACGCCGCCTGCTCTGCGGCCTGGCTGTCCTGGTGCCGTATTGCATCGAACAGCGCTTTATGTTCCGTGAGCGTTTTTGGCATATTTGCCTCATCGCCCATCCAGGTGCGTTCGAAAACGGCGCGCTGCAGCGAACTTATCGCCACGGTAAGCTGCTGAAGCACGGGGTTATGCACCGATTCCAGCACCGCTTCATGATAGCGAATATCCGCTTCGTTAAAGGCGTCACGATCCTGGTTGTGGGCCACCATATCGTTAAGCGCTGCTTCAATTTTTGCCAGATCGCTTGAGGTGGCCCGTTCCGCTGCCCAGCGGGCAATTGCCGGTTCAACCAGGTTACGCACTTCGCTCATCGCGCTAATCAGGCGCGGGTCGTAGTCGTTTTCAAGCACCCACTGCAGCACCTCGGTATCGAGGTAATTCCACTGGTTACGCGAAGCGACAAAAGCACCACGATAGCGTTTCATCTCAATTAACCGCTTCGCCATTAGCGAGCGAAAAACTTCCCGGATGATATTGCGCGACGTTTCAAACTCATCGCACAGCTCAGCTTCCGCCGGAAGCGCCGCACCGGGCGTGTATTTGCCGCCAACGATCTGTTTGCCAAGCGTCACGATAATGCGGTCGGTCTTCGTCATGGTTACTCCTGTATGAAAAGTGGGAATAACCGCTACTTTACCCTGAGCGCCGATAATCACCGCTATTTTGCAGTACAAATGTGAGTTTCACCTCGCTGCCGACGCCCCATAATGTAGTACAACAAATATATGTTGTACTACAATCTGGATCACAAAATGGACAACTGGCGGCAGAAAGAGATAAAAAAACCCCGGCTATTCGCCAGGGTTATTGATGACCGGGAGGAGAACTCAGTTCAGCACAAACTTCTCAATGGCGTATGCTACGCCGTCTTCAAGGTTGGATTTAGTAACGAAATCGCTGACTTCTTTAACTTTATCGATAGCGTTACCCATCGCCACGCCCATACCCGCATACTCCAGCATCGCAATGTCATTTTCCTGATCGCCAAGCGTCATCACTTCGTCTTGTTTAATGCCCAGTGATTCGGCCAGCGCCTTCACGCCCGTGCCTTTGTTCACTCGCTTGTCGAGAATTTCAAGGAAGTATGGCGAGCTTTTCAGCAGCGTATAACGTTCGTGTACCTCGTCCGGGATTCTGGCGATGGCTTTATCGAGGATAACCGGATCGTCAATCATCATTACTTTCAGGTACTGCCCGTTTTTATCCATATTTTCCGGCTCGCAGAAGACCAGCGGGATGTTGGCGATAAAGGATTCATGAACCGTGTAGTAGCTGATATCACGGTTGGCGGTATAAAGCGTGTAGCGATCGAGCGCGTGGAAGTGGGACCCCACTTCACGAGCAATCTGTTCCAGATAACGATAGTCGTCATAGTTCAGGGCTGTTTGCGCAACGGTGCTGCCGTCCTGCGCTTTCTGCACCAGCGCGCCGTTATAGGTGATGCAGTAGTCGTTCGGCCTGTCCATGTGCAGTTCTTTAAGGTAGTTCTCAACGCCTGCAAAAGGACGCCCGGTGCACAACACTACGTTTACGCCGCGCTCGCGAGCGGCGGCAATGGCATTTTTAACCGCAGGGGAAATGGTGTGATCCGGCAGCAGAAGCGTGCCGTCCATATCAATCGCAATAAGTTTTATAGGCATGGTATTTTCTGAGGTAATGAGTTTATTTCATGCTAACGCGATTCCGCGCACAAAAATAGAGCTACGTTTCGTCCGAAACAGGTCCCTTTTTGATAAGAAACGCCACCCGCAGGTGGCGTTAACGGCTAACTGAAGAATTTATCTCGCAGAAGGTGATACCCCCTGGTCAGCAGATCCTCTTCGTCATGCCTGACTTCGCCTTCAGGCGACAGCGCATCGACTATTTTAGGGAATTGCTCTGAGAGCAGAATGGCCGCGCTTCCCACATCAATACCAAGCTTTTCAGCAAGGTTGCTGATCGCCGGCGTGCCCAGCACTTCCTGTATCTGTTCAGGGTTAACGCTTTGGTTGTGCGCGCCGCTCAACCACGAGTTAACCACTTCACCAAAGCCCTTCTGCCGGAACTGTTCAAGTATTGCCAGGATGCCGCCCTGCTCATTTATCCAACCCAGAATGACTTTGAATTTTTCGGCATTGCCCCCTCCCATCATGCCGGAAACCTGATCGAATAGGCCCATGATCGTGTCCTCTTGCGATTACGACGTGTGCCTTAAAAGTGTAGTTCCTTTCGGCCGCTAAACGCCGTTTTAGCCGCAAGAGTTACGCGAGGGTCAACACGATTTTTCCAAAAGCGCCGCGACTGAGATGGGCCAGCGCCT
Organism: Buttiauxella sp.; assembly: GCA_032000125.1. GTDB lineage: Bacteria > Pseudomonadota > Gammaproteobacteria > Enterobacterales > Enterobacteriaceae > Dryocola. Next base: position 71,953 of record DAMALH010000021.1, read on the forward strand.
GAGGCAGCTCTTCGAACGAGTAACACCGGTCGATAACCGGTTTTATGCCGTTGATATCTACGGCTCGAATGAAATCCTCCAGCGCTCGTCGATGCCCAACGCCGATGCCCTGTATCGTCGGCGATTTCAACAATAAAGGACCTGCGGGAATGGAAATATCGTAACCTTCCAGTACGCCAATCACCGAGATTTGGCCATGTATCGCCACCGCGCGAAGGGAATGTGCCAGATTGCTGCCGCCGACCGTCTCAATGATATGGTCAATGCCGCGATCGCCCGTCAGGCCATAAATCGTCTCCACCCAATCGCCATGCAGGCGATTGATGCCGTGGTCTGCCCCAAGGGCTTTAGCGCGGACCAGCTTATCGTCGCTGCCGGAAGTTACGAAGACTTCTGCACCCAGCGTTTTAGCAATCTGCAGGGCAAACAGCGACACGCCGCCGGTGCCCTGCACCAGTACAGACTGTCCGCTGCGTAACGCTCCGCGCTCCACCAGCGCAAACCATGCCGTAAGCCCGGCACAGGGTAAGGTGCTGGCCTCAGTATCAGTGAGGCTGACGGGTGATGCGCTCAGAGCGTTTTCATTAAGCACCACGTATTCAGCGAGCATGCCGGGATAAAAACCCCCGGCCGTTTTGTACGGCAGCGTACGAGCATCGCCAGCGGGTTTACCGTCAATCCAGTCGGGTGTGAAATTTGAGGTTACCCTGTCGCCAGGTTTAAACCGCGTCACGCCCTCGCCCACGCTTTCAATCACGCCCGCCATGTCTGAAGCAGGCGTAAAAGGAAATTTCAGCGGGATGGGTACGTTGCCTTCAATCACCATTTTGTCGCGATAATTCAGCGAAACGGCGCCGACTTTTACTCTGACTTCGCCTGCGGCAGGCTGTGGTACAGCAACAGATTCCAGCGCCAGGCTTTCCGCGCCAACGGCATTCATCGTCCAGCGTTGCATCATCTGAGTCATCTTTTTCTCCACGTGGTTAGGTTATCCATCATGCTGTAAAGTGTAACGTTGACCAGGGTTCGCCAGTGGCGATGACTTTTCCCATTATTGATTCCAAAAAGGAAACAAAAGTGAGCGAGCAATTAAAGGGGATTGCCGTTTTTGTCTGCGCCGTTGAAGCGGGTAGCTTTGCGCTGGCGGCAACGCGGCTGCATCTTTCACGTTCGGCTGTCGGGAAAACCATTTCCCGACTGGAAGAGAGGCTGGGCGTCAGGCTCTTTGCGAGAACCACCCGCAGCCTGACGCTCACCGCGGACGGCGCGCTCTTTTACGAACACTGCCTGCGGGCGCTGGCAGAAATTAAGGCTGCCGAAACGCTGCTCGACAGCGGCAAACAAAGCGTTAGCGGGAGGCTGCGGGTTTCGATGCCGGTGCTGTACGGACGAATGTGCGTCGCCCCATTGCTAACGGAATTTGCGAGCGGGTATCCGGATTTAACGCTGGAACTGCTGTTCAGCGACAGGATTGCAGATTTGGCGGAAGACAGGCTGGATCTGGTCATCCGTACCGGCAGCCTGCCAGACAGCGACAATCTGGCGGCACGGCGGTTGCGCGTTCACCGAATGATTGCCTGCGCCTCTCCCTCTTACCTGGAGCAACGCGGCATCCCGTTAACGCCGGAAGATTTGTCGCAGCATAAAGTCATCAACTACACCCGTTCGGGCACGCCGAATCGCTGGACGATCCCGGATGAGCACGGCGTCAGGCAAGCTTTCACGCCGGAATCCCATCTGCTGATGGACGATCTGGAGGCCATTGCGCATGCGACAAAGGCCGGATTTGGCATCGCGATGCTGCCGTGCTGGCTGGTTGATAATGCAATAGCGCAGGGGGAACTGGTAAAGGTGCTGCGGGAAGATAGGGAGAATAGCTATGAAACCCATGCGGTGTGGGCGCATTCGCCGCATATGGCGCTAAAGGTACGCCTCGCTATCGACATGCTGGTGAGCAAATTGCCCACCAGCATATCGCTGACTAACGATTAGATATCGATGTTCGCCGCTTTCAGGGCGTTTTCTTCGATAAAGGCGCGGCGCGGTTCAACGGCATCCCCCATCAGGGTGGTGAACAACTGATCGGCGGCAATCGCATCTTTCACGGTAACGCGCAGCATGCGGCGGCTTTCCGGGTCCATGGTGGTTTCCCACAGTTGCTCCGGGTTCATTTCGCCCAGACCTTTGTAGCGCTGAATAGAAAGCCCGCGACGGGACTCTTTCACCAGCCACTCCAGCGCCTGCTCAAAGCTGGCAATCGGCTGACGACGTTCGCCACGTTCGATAAACGCATCTTCTTCGATAAAGTCGCGCAGCTTCTCGCCGAGCGTGCACAGACGGCGATACTCGCCGCCTACCACAAACTCGTGCTCCAGCGGATAGTCGGTATCGACACCGTGCGTACGCACGCGAATAACCGGCTCGAAAATGTTCAGCTCGCGGTTTTCACGCACGATGGAGTTCCAGGTGCTGCCGTGCTGCTCTTTTTCGTTAAGCGTGTTCACCAGCGTGGAAACCCAGTCATTCACTTTGCTTTCGTCAGCCAGATCGGCTTCGGCAAGCGTTGAATGATAAACCAGGTTGTTCAGCAGGTTGCGCGGATAGCGGCGCTCCATGCGGCCAATCATTTTCACAGACGCGTTGTACTCAGACACCAGCTTTTCAAGCGCTTCGCCAGCAAGGGCCGGTGCATGAGCGTTGGCGTGCAGCGTTGCGCCGTCCAGCGCGATAGCGATCTGATACTGATCCATCGCTTCATCATCTTTGATGTACTGCTCCTGCTTGCCTTTCTTCACTTTATAGAGCGGCGGCTGGGCGATGTACACGTGGCCGCGCTCAACGATTTCCGGCATCTGGCGGTAGAAGAAGGTCAGCAGCAGGGTACGGATGTGCGAACCATCGACGTCCGCATCCGTCATGATAATGATGCTGTGGTAGCGCAGCTTGTCCGGGTTGTATTCATCGCGGCCAATGCCGCAGCCCAGCGCGGTGATAAGCGTTGCCACTTCCTGAGAGGCGAGCATTTTGTCAAAGCGCGCTTTCTCTACGTTAAGGATTTTACCTTTCAGCGGCAGGATCGCCTGGTTCTTACGGTTACGCCCCTGTTTTGCAGAGCCGCCCGCCGAGTCCCCTTCCACCAGGTACAGTTCGGAGTGGGCCGGGTCGCGTTCCTGACAGTCCGCCAGTTTGCCCGGCAGGCCTGCCAGGTCCAGCGCGCCTTTACGGCGGGTCATTTCACGGGCGCGACGCGCCGCTTCACGGGCACGAGCCGCATCGATAATTTTACCCACGACGATTTTCGCATCGGATGGGTTTTCCAGCAGGTATTCAGCCAGCAGTTCGTTCATCTGCTGCTCAACCGCGGATTTCACTTCTGAGGAAACCAGCTTGTCTTTAGTCTGAGAAGAGAACTTCGGATCCGGCACCTTGACGGAAACCACGGCAATCAGGCCTTCACGGGCATCGTCGCCGGTGGCGCTGACCTTCGCTTTTTTGCTGTAGCCTTCTTTATCCATGTACGCGTTCAGGGTACGCGTCATCGCCGCACGGAAACCTGCCAGGTGAGTACCACCGTCACGCTGCGGGATGTTGTTGGTAAAGCAGTAGATATTTTCCTGGAAACCATCGTTCCACTGCAGCGCCACTTCCACACCGATACCGTCTTTTTCCGTGCTGAAATAGAACACGGTTGGGTGAATCGGGGTTTTGTTTTTGTTGAGGTACTCAACAAAGGCTTTAATGCCGCCTTCGTAGTGGAAGTGATCCTGCTTGCCGTCGCGCTTGTCGATAAGGCGGATAGAGACGCCGGAGTTCAGGAACGACAGCTCGCGCAGACGCTTGGCCAGGATATCGTATTCAAATTCAACCACGTTGGTGAAGGTTTCATGGCTTGGCCAGAAACGCACCTGCGTACCGGTCAGATCGGTATCGCCGGTTACCGTCAGCGGCGCCTGCGGCACACCGTGCACATAAGTCTGCTGATGGGTTTTGCCTTCGCGGCGAATCAGCAGCTCCAGTTTCTGGGACAGGGCGTTAACAACCGAAACCCCTACGCCGTGCAGACCACCGGAAACTTTATAGGAGTTGTCATCAAATTTACCGCCTGCGTGCAGGACGGTCATGATGACTTCTGCCGCAGATACGCCCTCTTCCGGGTGAATACCGGTAGGGATGCCGCGGCCGTCATCCGTTACGGAAACGGAGTTATCGGCATGGATGGTGACCACGATATCTTTACAGTGGCCAGCAAGAGCTTCGTCGATAGCGTTATCCACGACCTCAAATACCATGTGGTGCAGACCGGTGCCGTCGTCCGTATCGCCGATATACATGCCCGGGCGTTTACGTACCGCATCCAGCCCCTTAAGGACTTTGATACTGGAGGAGTCATAAGAATTCGACATCAACGTTTCTCGCTCATTTTTTCTTGGGTTAATCCGCTATTTTACCCTGATCCACGGCGAACATCTTTGAATTTTTGTCCGCCATATCCATTACGTGCTCAGCGCTTATCGCGCTGACGAAAACCTGTGATTCAGTGGCCTTTAACCGGCTGGCTAACAGACCACGACGAGCATCATCCAGTTCAGAGGCAAAATCATCTATCAGATACAGGCAACGCCGCCCGTTCTGTCGGGTGAGAAACTCACCCTGCGCCAGTCTTAAGGCGCACATCAGTAACTTAAGCTGCCCGCGGGACAGGGTGTCCTCAACGGGCGCGCCGTCGGCACGAATGCGAAAATCAGCTTTGTGCGGGCCGTGAGCGGTATAGGTCAGCATGCGATCGCGTTCGAAGCTGCGCTCCAGTACCTCACCATAATCGCTCTCTTTTTCCCAGCCGCGCTGAAAAGAGAAGCTCAGTGAAAACTCCGGCAAAAATTGTGCGCAGGTATCGGCCATGTCATCCGCAATAGCGGCGCTGTATTCAGCGCGCCAGCGGCTGATTTGTTCCGCCAGAGGAATAAGTTCTTTATCCCACGGGCGTAGCTGCGCGTAGCGTGTCACCTGCCGCAGCGCGGCGTTGCGTTGCTTAAGCAGGCGCTTGAGGTTGCTCCAGGCAACAAAAAAGCCCGGTTCGTTGTGGAAACAGCCCCAATCGAGGAAAGCTCTACGGTATTTGGGGCCGCCATTGAGCAAAGTAAACCCCTCGGGGGTAATGAGTTGCATCGGCATCAGCAGCGCCAGCTCCGCTACTTTGTGGCCATCGCTGCCGTCGATGCGTACTTTACTGTCACCCGCGCGGTCTTTTGTCAGGCCAACTGAGGTTTCCCTGTCGCTATCCTGTAACCGTCCATGCAACACAAAAGCGTCCTGTTCGTGGCGAATAACGCGCTCAATCTTCACGCTGCGGAAAGCGCGGCCGTGCCCCAGGGTATAAATCGCCTCAAGCACGCTGGTTTTACCGCTGCCGTTGGCGCCCACCAGGAAGTTAAAACCGGGACAGAGCGCCAGATCGGCGTTTTCAATATTGCGAAAATCTTTAATTAACAGCCGGGTGAGCGACATCTACAGTCTCATTGGCATCACAACATAGGCCGCCGCCTGAGAAGCCGCGTCTTCAATCTGCACGCTGGAAACCGAGTCGGTCAGCAGGATACGCACGTTTTCGCACTTCAGCGCGTTGAGCACATCCAGCACGTAGCTGACGTTAAAGCCAATTTCCAGATCGGCGCCGTCGTAGGACACGTCCAGAATTTCTTCTGCTTCTTCCTGCTCCGGGTTGTTAGCGGTGATTTTTATCTGGTTCTGGCTGACATACAGACGCACGCCGCGGAATTTCTCATTTGAGAGGATTGCCGCACGGGCAAACGCCTGCTTGAGCAGATCGCAGCCGGCATCGAGGTGCTTATCCGGGTTCTTCGGCAATACGCGACGATAATCCGGGAAGCGGCCGTCTACCAGCTTGGAAGTAAAGATAAAATCGCCGACGTGCGCTCGAATGTTGTTGCTGCCGATCTGCACGCGCAGCGGGGTGTCGCCGCCGTCCAGCATACGCATCAGTTCAATCACGCCCTTACGCGGCACGATCACCGAATGGTTTGGCAGCGCCTGACCAATCGGCATTGAGCAAACGGCAAGACGGTGTCCGTCGGTTGCTACCGTGCGCAGCTCTTCCCCTTCGGTTTCAAACAGCATGCCGTTGAGGTAATAACGCACGTCCTGATGCGCCATAGAAAACTGCGTGGCTTCGATCAGGCGTTTCATGGTCGCCTGGGGGAGCGTAAATTCCACTTCGCTCTGCCAGTCGTCCAGGTTCGGGAAATCTGTCGCCGGCAAGGTGGACAGCGAGAAGCGGCTGCGTCCGGAGCGCACCAGCATACGGTCGCCCTCAAGCTGTACGGCGATTTCAGCGCCTTCCGGCAGGCCGCGACAGATGTCGAAGAATTTGCGGGCAGGCACGGTGGTTGCGCCCGGCTCGTGCGGCTGCACCAGCGCCACGCGCGCGACCATCTCCATTTCCAGGTCGGTCCCGGTTAAAGAGAGCGCGCCCTCCGCCACCTGCAACAGCAAATTGCCGAGAATCGGTAACGTCGGACGGCCACCCAGCGGGCCACTCACCTGTTGCAGCGGTTTTAATAAAGTTTCACGTTCAACGGTAAATTTCATAGCGTCACGAAGATAATGTTCTGATTAGGTTGGAGAAATCTTCTTTGATGTCGTGGCTTTCTTCACGCAACTGTTCGATTTTACGACAGGCGTGCAGCACGGTGGTATGGTCGCGGCCACCAAAGGCATCACCGATTTCCGGCAGGCTATGGTTCGTCAGCTCTTTTGCCAGCGCCATCGCCATCTGACGCGGGCGGGCAACGGAGCGGGAGCGACGTTTGGAAAGCAGGTCGGCTACCTTGATTTTATAATACTCGGCCACCGTTTTCTGAATATTGTCGATGGTGACGAGCTTCTCCTGCAGCGCCAGCAGATCGCGCAGCGCTTCACGCACGAAGTCGATAGTGATAGCACGGCCGGTGAAGTTGGCGTTAGCAATAACGCGGTTCAGCGCCCCTTCCAGCTCACGTACGTTTGAGCGAAGGCGCTTGGCAATAAAGAAGGCGACTTCGCCCGGCAGCCGAATGTCATTCTCGTCGGCTTTTTTCATCAGGATCGCCACGCGGGTTTCTAACTCTGGCGGTTCGATAGCCACGGTCAGCCCCCAGCCAAAGCGGGATTTCAGACGATCCTCAACGCCGTTGATCTCTTTTGGATAACGATCGGAGGTGAGAATGATCTGTTGATTACCTTCCAGCAGGGCGTTGAAGGTATGGAAAAATTCTTCCTGCGAGCGTTCTTTATTGGCAAAAAACTGAATGTCATCGATAAGCAGCGCGTCCACCGAGCGGTAGTAACGCTTGAACTCTTCTATCGCGTTGTTCTGCAGGGCCTTAACCATATCCTGGACGAAACGCTCGGAGTGCATATACACCACTTTGGCGTTCGGCTTACGGGCAATGATGCCGTTTCCCACCGCGTGCAACAGGTGAGTTTTACCTAAGCCGGTTCCGCCATAGAGGAAAAGAGGGTTGTACGCGCCGCCGGGGTTATCGGCCACCTGACGCGCCGCCGCGCGAGCCAGCTGGTTTGACTTACCTTCAACGAAGTTATCAAAGGTGTGCTTCAGGTTAACGTTAGACCGGTAAGACTGCGCTGCGGGTGCCGGAAGATTGTCCCAGCTTGGACGCATCGGCGCCGCCGCTCTTGCCGTTTGCGCAGGAGCCGCGGTCGCAACGGCCTGATGATTGAGGATCTGGCTGACGGGTTTGCTGCCAACTTCAAAGCGCAGCAATGGCGCATCGGCGCCACAAAAATCGTTAAGCAATCCGTTGATATTATTGAGGTATTTATCCCTTACCCAATCGAGCACAAACCGGTTTGGCGCATAAAGGGCCAGCGTGTTATCACTCAGTTCCGCCTGTAGGGGGCGTATCCACATACTGAACTCTGTGGCTGGTAACTCATCCTGCAATCGGGCAAGACACTGCTGCCAAAGCGAAA
>DAMALH010000022.1:0-75320 GCA_032000125.1 Buttiauxella sp.
AGATGGACAGGGTCACCCAGCAGAACGCCACGCTGGTGGAAGAATCCGCCGCCGCTGCCACAGCGCTTGAAGCTCAGGCGAGAAGCCTGACTCACGTCGTTGCCGTATTCCGTACAAATCAACACGCAGATGCCGTTAGCGCGTGATGCTGCGGCTATACAAACAACAATAACGGTTTTTAACGCCTGACCTTTATATCCTCGCAAACGTTCAGCGAGGATATAAAGGCCCCGCTGATAGCCTCGCAACATGACTCTCCCACTGCTGTCATGGAATAAAAATAACATTTATTAGCAAACAAAAAATCAACGCCTCTTTGGCTTTATTAAAATATTAATCAGATATAAAACCCAGCGTATCTTTATAAAGAAACGGGCCGGTGTCCTCACCAAAACGATATGTCAGCGCCGCTTTCACCATCGCCTGCCGGGCGGGCGGAAAAGAGAAGCATCAGTGACGGTATGGCATCTCGCTTCTCCTCCACACGGTCAAAAATCCCCGGTACTGCGTAAGCCTTCCAGGGACTTTCGCCATCACGTTGCCTTTATGGGGACACGCCGCCGCCAAATCTCTCGCCACCTGTGAGCCCGTTCTGAAAGGACGGCACGAAACAGGCCTGGCCGCATCCGGTATGAGCTTGAGCCGTCACGGCTACTTAGCAAAATGATAACCGGCGCTTGTTTGCTGGTTATATGGCCCTCGTACCGCAGGCACAGCATGTGTTTGGTATATTTGCGCTTGAACGGGTCGCGTACGCGGGTCTGGCAGGCAAAACGGCTGAAAGCCTTTACGTTGGAGGTTTTCAAGTACGGTGATGTTCGTGGTCGGCTACCTGAACTACTGACGCATTGGTTAACAACAGGAGTATGAACCCACCCGCCCTGCCGTTGTGCTGACACGGCATCTGTTTAACCGCTTCAGCGCCCCCTCAGGCAATGATGACGCGTTTCCCGACCACATAATCCTTACAGTTCGACGTGCGAAAACACAGCCTACCAGGCACTTCGTTTTAGTTCTTATTAAATTAAAAGATCAGATGAGGTGATTATTGAGGAACACTTCTTTCAGTTGCGGGAAATCCTTGATGCCGTCATTTTGCGTGAAATGACCGCAGTTATTGTAGCAATACAGTTTGCTGTTGATGAGTTTACTCAGCCTGATGGAATGCTGCGGCGGCACCACTTTGTCATCGCTGGAATAGATAACCAGCTTATTGCGAAGGCGGCCGGCAACGTCCGCATAATCAAGTTGCTGATTCACAAACGCATCGGCCTGCGGAATGGCGGCAACCGGCTCCACAAATCCAGAAACAAAAGCGACGCCGCCGACCTCACGCTCTGCATTCTGCGCCAGCAGGTAGCGCAGGATCGCCGCGCAGCCGAGGCTATGACCGATGAAAAAGGTTTTTTCGTCCGGCGCAGGAACGGTATTTTTCAGTACTTTCAGCCAGCTGTCAGGATCGGGACTTCGCGGGTCGGGCATCACAGGGATGATGATGTCGTCAAAATAGGGTGTAAAGGCGTCTTTGGCATTGCGGTACCAGTGATGCCGTGGCGTTGACAGGTAACCGTGTACGATCACTAACTTCCTTAAACGACGCATGGTTCCTCCTGAATAACGTCAATGTTCCATAGCAAAATAACCGCTTCCCGGTGCTTCTTATCTTTTCAGGCCGGTGCTGTCATTGCATGACGGTCGCATGAAGATCTCGTGAACCGGCTTACCGGCTAATTCTCTTTTTGGGTAAACATCGGGATCGGCACGCCATGGATATAACGACGGCGCAGCCAGGCGGAGAGCGTGTCCATGATCATCACCACCGCCACCAGAATGAGCGTAATAAACATCACCACATCCCAGTTCCACAGGCGCATGTTTTCGGCATAGATCAGGCCGATCCCACCCGCGCCGACAAAACCCAGCACCGCCGCCGAACGGGTGTTGGATTCCAGCTGATACAGGCTAAGCGCCAGAAAGGTCGGGAAAGACTGGGTAAAGATGCCAAAGCGGTGCTTTTGCAGACCGTTCGCGCCTACCGCCGTCAGGCCGCGGCCCGGCGAGCGGTCCACCGCTTCATGCCCTTCCGCGTACAGACGCCCCAGCAGGCCGGTGTCCTGCACAATAATCGCCATCACGCCCGCCAGCGGTCCTAGTCCGACCGCGCGAACGAAGATCAGCCCCCAAATGGCCATATCAATGCCACGCAGCACGTCAAACAGACGGCGCATCAGCAGCGCAATAATCCGCGACACGCGGCCCCGCATAATATTGCGCGCGGCAAGAAACGAGAGCAGCAGCGCAATTACCGTTGCGGTCATGGTGCCGGCGAACACAATCCCCAGCGTGATCAGAATTTGCGTGAAGTAATACTGAAACGGCCAATTGATGAAATCCCGCCAGACGAACATGCTCAGAAAATAGCGCCCCAGTTCATGCACGCCGTTAAAGACCTGCGCCAGCGGAAGGCCAAACTGGAAGAAAAACCAGACGTAATAGAGCACAACCGACAGCGCCAGCAGGCCAATGTGACGCAAATAGCTATTCTGCGCGCGGTACAGTGCCGCATGTCTCTGGCGATGAGTCATAAGATCGGGGTCGATCTGCCGGGTATTCATTTGTTGCCCTCCAGCACCCAGTGGCGTAAACGGCCGGACAGCATATCCAGCAGCGAAACCACAATGATTATCAGCAGCAGCGTCATGCTCACCTGATCGTAACGATCCAGTTTGATGTTGGTCATCAGCTCCTGGCCGATTCCCCCGGCCCCTACCAGTCCGAGGATCGTCGACGAGCGAAAGTTAATTTCCATGCGCATAAAGCTGTAAGAGATGAAGATGGGTTTCACCTGCGGCCAGAGCGCGAAGCGCATACGCTGCAATGGCGTGGCGCCGCAGGCGGCCAGCCCGCGAACGGGTTTGTCCTGTGCGCTTTCGATGGCTTCATAAAACAGCTTTGTCAGACTGCCGATGGTGTGCAGCATCAGCGCCAGAAAGCCGGGAATAGCGCCGATGCCAAACGCCATAACGAAAATTACCGCCCACGCCAGTTCTGGCATGGTGCGTAAAAAAGCGACTAACGCCCGAATGCTGTAACGCACCCATACGGGTGCCCAGGCATTGCCGGCGGCAAGAAAAGAGAAGACGGTGGCTATCCCGGCGGCGCCGAGCGTTGAAGCCAGCGCCAGCTGTAGCGTCTCCCAGATCAGCGGCAGCTGAATCGGCAATCGGTAACCCCAGTAGGCCAGCGAGCCTTTGGTATGCGAATCGGCAAACAGCACTGAAACGTGCAGCGTGGGAATGGTTTCAACGATGTAATCCAGAAAGTTCGGCAGCGAGCGCCAGACGGTCAACAGATTAAACTCCGCCACGTTACCGGCAGCGAAATAGAGCACCAGCAACAACACTGACCAGGTGAAGGTGTCACGCGTCTGGCGTAGTTTTATCTCACGAAAGTAACGTTCGAATTCGATATTTCGCATCTTCGCTCACAGCTCATTACTCGAAAAATCCCCCGGCAGACAGGCCGGAGGAACAGTCAGGCAGACATTAGCGGGCGCTAACAAGCTCGCGTTTCATCTCAATAATCTGTTTGAAGTCGTCGACGCTAGCCGGGCCGATATGCTGTCCGCCGCCCATGGCTTTGCTGAAGCAGGTATGATCGTCTTTATCGAGTTTTTTGATGGCGGCGATAACTTTGGCCTTAAATTCTGCTGGCAGGCTGTTGCTTACCAGAATCGGGCCATTGGGGATCAACGACGATTGCCAGATGATACGAATCCGCTTCATCAAGTCAGGATTATCCATACGAATCAGACGGTTGAATGCGCCTGACGTGTAGCCGGTATTGTAGTCGCCCACCATCGATGCCCAGGTCACGGCGCCTGCGAACTGGTTATTCAGCACGCCGAGAATGTCCTGCTCATGGCCGCCAGAGAATGTGACGCTGGAGAAATGGTTTTTGTATTTGTCGTCCACCGAGCCGCCAAACTTCTGCTTAAATTCCTGGTTGGGGATCAGGAAGCCGGAAGTGGAATCCGGATCGGCAAAGCCAAAAGCGGTGCCCTTCAGATCCTCAAGCGTTTTATACGGGCTGTCCGCTTTCACGATAACGACGGAGTGATAGCCACGTGACCGATCTTTATCGTCAACCGCGATGCCGACAATATCGACCGCTTTCGGGTTGCTGATATACACCGAAGCGTAAGAGGACGGTGACATGCTCAGCACCACATCCACTTTACCGCCGAGCAAACCCTGAATAACGCCAGAATAATCAGACGAGTTACGCAGTTTGGTATCCACATTTAATTCTTTGTCGAGAAACTGCTTCACGCACTGGTTATCACCAATCTGCTGCGTCGCATTTTGCCCGCCAAGGATACCCAGGTTGAGTTCTTTAGGCTGTTCGGCCGCACTGACCTGCGAGGCGAATACCAGGCTTGCCATCAAGGTGGAAAAACGAAATGCGTGAGTCATCAATTTTTTCATTATGCGTATCCGTAGTGGTAGGAGAAAATTAATGTAACTGGCTGATTTCATCGCCATAAAGGGTGTGTAAAATATCATCGGTTAAGCGTGCAGGAGGACCATCAAAAATAATCTCGCCTTTCGCGATACCAATGGCACGCGTGCAGTATTCCTTTACCAGATCGAGTGAGTGAAGATTGACAATTACGCTGATCCCCTGTTCGCTGACGTCGTTCAGCACGCGCATGATGCGCTGGGTATTTTTGGGGTCCAGTGACGCGACCGGTTCATCGGCCAGCAAAATGGAAGGGTTCTGGATCAACGCCCGGCAAATCGCCACGCGCTGCATCTGTCCGCCAGAGAGGTTTTCCGCACGTTGCAGAGCATGCGGCAGCATGTTCATCCATTCCAGCAGGTCGATTGCCTTCGCCCGATCTTCCTGTGAAAAGACCTTGAACAGTGATTTCAGGGTCGATGTCTGACTGAGACGCCCCAGCAGAACGTTGGTCAGCACATCCAGTCGCGGCACCAGGCAGAAATCCTGGAAAATCATCCCACATTTGCTGCGCCAGCGGCTCAGTTCACGCCCGCTCAGGACGGAGACGTCCCGCGGTGTGCCAACGTCCGCGTAGTCAAGGATCTCACCCGACGTTACCGGATGGGTACCGTTCAGCACATGTAATAATGTCGATTTACCGGCACCGGAGCGGCCAATGACCCCCACCATTTCGCCGGCGTGCAGGTCGAAATTAATGTCAGTGAGCACCGGCGAATGCTGGTTATAGGATTTATATAAGTGGTTAACACTTAATACTTTTTGCTTTTTCAGCCGCAGATAATTCACCTGCGGCAGCATCACCAACTCATTTTCACTTATTACGTTTTGTGCTCTGTTCATTATTTTGTCCAGAGAGGATTGTCTTTCGAAGCTATTAATAACGCCGTCGATGACGTTTTAATGACCAGCAAACGAATAAAAAATGAACCCGGCGCGTGCCCCTATCTTGTGCTAAAGCCAGGCGGTCATAATTTTGTCAGATTCCCTTGTTTTAATTCCCGAAACAGGAAGATAAGGGAAATCACATGATGAAAAAAATAGTGCCGATAGCCACGCTACTGGCGATATTCAGCACATCCGTCCTCGCCAAATCCACCCTTACGCTCTACACCAGCCAGCCGAATGAAGATGCGCAGTCCACCGTCAGCGCCTTTGAAAAGGCACATCCTGATATTGAAGTGAAATGGATCCGTGACGGAACCGCGAAACTTACCGCCCGTTTGCAGGCGGAACTGGCAGCGGGCGGCGTGGCGCCTGACGTGCTGCTGATTGCCGACAGCGTGACCATGGAGGCGCTGAAACAGCAGGGTTTGCTGGCGCCGTACAAATCATCGTTCGCCGTTAACTATGCACCACAACTGTTTGATAAAGAAGGCTATTACTATGGCACCAAGCTGATTACCACCGGCATTGCGTATCACACCAAAGCGCCGGTGAAGCCAACCTCGTGGCGGGATTTGCTCAAACCCGAACTAAAAAACATGACCACGCTGCCCAGCCCGCTCTATTCCGGGGCGGCGCAGATTCATCAGGCGACGCTGATGGCAGATCCCGATCTGGGCTGGAATTATTATCAAAAACTGAAAGAAAACGGCGCAATGCCGCAAAGCGGTAACGGTGGCGTCATGAGCGCCATTCTTTCAGGAAATAAAGCGTACGGCGTGCTGGTGGATTACATGGCGATCCGTGAAAAAGCCAAAGGCGCGCCCATTGAGTTTGTCTTTCCGAGCGAAGGCGTCAGCATTGTGACCGAGCCGGTGGCGATGATGAAAGGCGCCAAAAATCCGGACGGAGCAAAAGCATTTATCGATTTCGTGCTCTCGGAAGACGGGCAAAAGCTCGTGCTGGCACAGGGATATTTGCCTGCCGATATTAATTTGCCGGTACCGAAAGGGTTCCCGCCGCGTGACAGCATTAAACTGATGCCGATGGATCCGGCGAAGGCGCTGGCGGAGACGGAAGCCAATAAAAAACGGTTTGCCGATCTGTTTGGAAACCATTAATTGATGACAGATACGACCCTGCGCCAGAACGCGAGTGGCGGTCAGAAAGTGGTGCTGGGCCTGCTGCTGTGCCTGGTTACCTTATTGAGCCTGTTGCCGAGCCTGCGGTTGCTGGTTTCGGCGCTGCTCGACTGGCAACAGGGCAGCAACAGCAGCCTGTGGCGTGTGCTGAGCAATCCGGTAACCTGGACCACGCTGTCGCACAGTCTGTACACCAGCGGCCTCGGCACCCTTCTCTCGCTGCTGCTGGGGAGTCTGTTTGCCTTCTGCATTGCGTTAACGAACATCCGCCTGAAACAGGTCTGGGCGTTCCTGTTTATGTTGCCAATGATGATCCCGCCGCAGGTAACAGCCCTGAGCTGGTTGCAGCTATTTGGTCCCGGCAGCGTGTTACTGAACAGCATCGGTTTCGCCCCTGAATTTGGCTCAGCCAACCCGCTTTATTCCGCCGAGGGGATCGCTCTGCTGCTGGGCATTCAGCATGCGCCGCTGGTGTTTCTGACGCTCCGCACCCAGCTATTGAGTTTGCCGAAAGAGCATATCGAGGCGGCGCGTCTGAACGGCGCCTCCGTATGGCGGGTTTTCTTCGATATCATGCTGCCGCTGTGCCAGACCGCACTTTGGGCTGGCGCGGCGATAGCCTTTGTTTCGGCGCTTGGCAACTTTGGCATTCCGGCGATGCTCGGCATTCCGATCTCTTATTTTGTTCTGCCCATTTACATCTACCAGACGCTGTCCAGTTTCGGGCCTTCCATGCTCAGCGACGTTGCCACACTGTCGGTGCTGATGGGCGCACTGGCGATAGGCATCGTAACGTTTCAGGGGCATATGCAGCGCAGCTTCGCTCTACCGCTGATTGGCAGCGGGGGCCGGGCGTTCGACTTTGCGCTGGGCCGCTATCGCCCGCTGGTGGAACTGCTGCTTGGCATAATATTGTTGACGATCCTCGTCGCGCCGCTGCTGGCGCTGGTGGCAACCTCGCTGGTGCCGACGCTCGGCATTCCGCTTAACAGTGACACCATCACCCTCAATGCCTGGCGCGCGATTTTCAACGTACAGAGCGCTACATGGCGAGCGCTGACTAACAGCCTGTTGCTGTCCAGTTCTGCGGCGGTGGTGCTGGTGTTTCTGAGTCTGCCGATGGCCTGGCTGCTGGTGCGCCATCCCCGTCGGCCTTTGCACTGGCTACACAGCATAATTGATATTCCGTATACCTTGCCCGGCGTGGTGCTGGCGATTGCCTGCATCCTGCTGTTTACCCGTCCGCTGCCGCTGCTGGATATCAGCCTCAGCGGCACGCTGACCATCATCTTCCTCGCTTATCTTTCGCGCTTTCTCACCGTATGTCTGAAGCCGGTACACAGCAGCATGCTTCAGTTGGACCCGGCCATGGAGGAAGCCGCCAGCCTGGCGGGTGCCCGTGTCGCACAGCGGCTCTGCCACATCGTGCTGCCCATGCTCGCCCCTGCCGCCTTCGCCGGTGGGCTGCTGGTGTTCCTGACCGCGATCAACGAGCTGACCGTCTCTGCATTATTGTGGAGCTCCGGGAAAGAGACGCTGGGAGTGGTGATTTTTAATCTTGATGAGAGCGGCGAAAAAGTGCAGGCGTCGGCTATTTCGGTGCTGGTGGAGGCGCTGGTGATCGTGGTGATGCTGCTGTTGAGCGCCCTGAGTTGGGTACTACCCAAAGGAGTCATCCCATGGCAGAACTGAGAATGGAGCAGTTAAGTAAAGTCTTCGCCGGGCAGACGGTGATTCGCGATTTAAACCTTGCCATCCCGCAAGGGGCGTTTACCGCAATCCTCGGTCCGAGCGGCTGCGGTAAGACCACCACGCTGCGCATCATGGCGGGTCTCGAAAAGCTGAGCGGCGGTCGGTTGCTGTTGGGGGATCGTCTGCTGGCGGATGAGAAAACGCATGTGCCGCCGGAATACCGCAACATGGGAATGGTATTTCAGTCCTACGCGTTATGGCCGCACATGACGGTGGCGGAGAACGTGCGTTATCCGCTGAAGCTGCGCAACGTCAACGGCGCGGCGCGTCAGAAACAGGTCGCCGAAGCGCTGGAGGTGGTGGAGCTCGGCGTGTACGCCACCCGCTCGCCACAGGAGTTGAGCGGCGGTCAACGGCAGCGCGTGGCGCTGGCCCGCTGCCTGGTCTCTGAACCGCAGGTGGTGCTGCTGGATGAGCCGCTGGCTAACCTCGATCGCCATCTGCGTGCGACGATGGAACAGACCTTCAGAACCTTCCATCAGCGAACCGGTGCAACCTTTGTCTACGTCACCCACGATCAACAGGAAGCAATGTCGCTCGCCAGCCATATCGCGGTGATGCATCAGGGAAAACTTATGCAATGGGGCGAGCCGGAAACGCTGTACCAGCGCCCGCAAAATTCCTGGGTAGCGCGTTTTATTGGCAAGGGAAGCGTCCTGTCGTTATCCACCCCTTTTAACGTTCAGCAGCTGGATCATCGGCTATTGCATGAAGGCGTCAGGCAAAACAGCGCTGGCACACAAAGCCTGGTGCTGATTCGCCCGGAGCATGTGCAACTGTCACCGGATGGGCTACGCAGCACCGTTGAGAGCTGTATCTATCAGGGAGAACGCTATCTGTTGGAGCTGCGTCTGGACAATGGTCAGACGCTGAGCGCGTTTCATTCTGCGGCGATACCGCTACATCAAACCGTTGGTGTGCATTTACTTCATGGCTGGCGCCTTAACGCGGCATAACCATCATTACGACTAAGAGACAACATCATGAAGCTGGCAAAATTAGCAGAAACCTGGATTGACCCCGGTGTGCGTATTCGTGAATGCCATATCGGTTTACAGTGTGAAGTTCTTGCCAGCAGCGTGATGGAATACAGCACGCTGGGTGATTTTTCCTATATCGGCGAATATGTGACGGTGGCCGATGCGACAATTGGCAAATTTGTCGCGATTGCCAATAACGTGCGCATTGGTGCCCCCAATCATCCGATGAAGCGCCCGTCGCAGCATCGCATCACCTATTGCCCGGAATACTATTCGGTTAATGCCGTGCGCGATCGCGCGTTTTTCGCCCACCGCCATGAAGCGGTGGTCACCGTCGGCAACGACGTGTGGATTGGTCATGGCGCAATCGTGCTGCCGGGCGTGACGGTCGGCGACGGCGCAGTCATCGCCGCCGGTGCCGTGGTGAGCAAAGACGTCGCGCCCTACACCATTGTCGGCGGCGTTCCCGCTAAAACAATACGCTTACGTTTCCCACCGCAAATTAGCACGCAGCTGCAGCAGATTGCCTGGTGGGACTGGTCGCTGGAAACCATTATCGAACGGCTGGCGGATTTTCAGGATGAGGATGTGGCGGCGTTTTGTGAGAAATGGAGAAATCAGTAACGCCTGGGAGAACCGAGTAATAAAACCTGACACCGGCGCCCGTTTCACCACGGGCCACTGGCGTGCAGACCAGGAATTTATTCAATAAAAAACGCATGAATAAGACGCCGCTTTTATTCATACACTGGCAATAAATATCGAGTTTTACCGTATCAGATTTTGGCTATTTTTTAGAAAAGGACTTTTTTGCCCACGGCAAAACAATACCGCAAAATAATCCTTCACCTGCACAAACATCCTCAGCCTCTTCAAAATCGCGCCATGTTAGCTTAACGGCATCGTATTTGGTCGTTTATACCCGTCATTAAGGTAGTTGCACATGGCCCGCTATTATTTTTCCTGCCCTGAAGTTTATTTTGGCGAAGAGGCAATAACCTCCCTGAGCCAGTTTAATGATAAACGCGTCGGCATCGTAACCGATGATTTTATGGTGTCATCGGGTAAAACTCGTTATTTGATCAACCACATGCCGCAGGCCGCGGTGTGTATTTTCGGCGAGGTTAAACCCGATCCAGACATCGATATTTTGACCGCGGGCGCGGCGCGCTTTAAGGCGTTTAAACCCGATGTGATTATCGCCCTTGGCGGCGGCTCGTCACTGGATGCGGCAAAGGGGATCAAAGTCACGCTGGAAGAGTATTTTGCCGATCATCACATTGATTTGATCGCCATTCCCACCACCAGCGGCTCCGGCTCTGAAGTGACCTCTTATGCGATCGTTTCCGATCCGCAAAATGGCCGCAAATACCCGCTGATCTCTGAACATCTGGTACCGGATATCGCCATTCTCGACCCTAATCTGGTGTTAACCGTGCCGCGCCCGGTGGCGGTAGATACCGGGATGGACGTGTTGACCCATGCTATCGAAGCCTTTGTCTCCACCGGTGCTAACGACTTCAGCGACGCGCTGGCGGAAAAAGCCATCGCGTTAACCTGGCGCTACCTTCCGCAGGTGTTCAACGACGAAAAAGACATTGCGGCGCGCACCCATATGCACAACGCCTCCTGTATGGCGGGGATGGCGTTTAACGCCGCCGGACTGGGGCTGGTGCACGGCATGGCTCACGCCATAGGCGGGATGCTGCATATTCCGCACGGCAAAATCAACGCCATGCTGCTACCGATCGTTATTGATTTCAACGGTAAACAGGCAAGCGCTGAGACCCGCGATCGCTATCACCGCTGCGCGCAGATTATGGGCATTAACCATGCGGTGCCGGAGCAGGCCATCGCGCTGATGACCCAGGCCATCCGTCAGAACAACCGTCATTTCGGCATCCCCGCCACGCTCAGCGAACTGGGCACCGATCGGGCAAAAGTCACCGCTTTGCGCAGCGCGCTGGTGAACTCGGCGCTGGCCGACGGCTGTACCGCATCGAACCCGCGCCGGGCAACGGCGCAGGATGTTGAGGGGCTAATCGACCAGATTACCGGCTAGCTGGACAACGTTGTCCAGCCTGCACAAAGCGGTCAAAAAAGTCCTGCTGATAAACAAAAACCGGGCGTCGTTACTCCCTATTCTGATCAACAGACGCCCAGTACCCATGAGATAACCCAATAATCAGGTCGTTCCCGTTATGAATTACACCGAACAACAAGCTGAATGGATTACCCAACAAATCCTGCTGGAACTCGCCGCCAGGAAAAGCCCGGCAGCCCCTGCGCCTGTAGCGCTGGATATTCCGGTGGGCGTATCCAATCGCCATGTGCATCTGTGCCGTGAAGATATGGACATCCTGTTCGGCTACGGCTCCACGCTGACCCGCTTTAAAGCGGTCAAACAGCCCGGCCAGTATGCCGCCGAAGAGATGGTGACGCTGCGCGGGCCGAAAGGCGAACTCAACAAAGTGCGTGTGTTAGGGCCGCTGCGTAATACCACGCAGGTGGAAATTTCCGTGGCCGACGGTTTTGCGCTGGGCGCTAAAGCGCCGGTGCGTATGTCGGGGGATCTGCTGGATTCACCGGGCATTGAAATCATCGGTCCGAAAGGGCGAATGGTGAAACACAACGGCATGATTGTCGCCTGGCGTCATATCCATATTTCGCCCGAAGAAGCCGAGCTGCACGGCCTGCGCGACGGGATGGAAATCGACGTACAAACCAACGGCCCGCGCGGCGGCGTGCTCAGCCACGTGGTAGTGCGCGTCACGGCGGATGCGGTGCTGGAACTGCATATCGATGTGGAAGAGGCCAACGGCTTCGGCCTGCGCAACGGCGATACCGTTCGCGGCATTAAACAGGACGTGCGCCATGGCTGACAGCCCCGAAAACCGTCGTTTGCACGAACTGGCCGCGCTGATTGACAGCGGCGAATGCCGGCCCTGCACCGGCGCGTTGAAGGTGGGTGTGGATCTCGGCACCGCCAATATCGCCATCGTGGTGGTGGATGAAGATAACGAGCCGGTGGCAGGGGTAACGTACCCCTCTGGCGTGGTGAAAGATGGGGTGGTGGTGGATTACCTGACCGCCAGCCGGGTGGTAACGCGTCTTAAACAAATTCTTGAACAGAAACTGGGCCGCACGCTGGATCGCGCGGCGA
Source organism: Buttiauxella sp. (assembly GCA_032000125.1). GTDB lineage: Bacteria > Pseudomonadota > Gammaproteobacteria > Enterobacterales > Enterobacteriaceae > Dryocola. The sequence goes on from DAMALH010000022.1 coordinate 12,444, forward strand.
CCGCAATCCCGCCGGGGATCTCTGAAGGCAACACCAAAGTCATCGTTAATGTGGTGGAAGCGGCGGGTTTTATCGTGACCCGGGTACTCGATGAACCGGTCGCCGCCGCCAGCGCGCTGAATATCAAAAACGGCGCGGTGGTGGATGTAGGAGGAGGCACCACCGGCATGAGCATTTTGAAAAGCGGCAAAGTGACGTTCAGCGCCGACGAGCCCACCGGCGGCAGCCATATGACGCTGGTGATCGCTGGCGCGCTGGGTTTGCCTTATGCCGAGGCCGAAGAGATGAAAAAAGACCCGGCGCAGGAAGCGCAGGTCTTTACCCTGGTGCTGCCGGTGGCCCAGAAAATGGCCAGCCTGGTGTCGGGATGGCTCGCTACCCGGCGGGTAAAAAATATTTATCTGGTGGGCGGCGCGAGCAGCTTCAGCCAGTTTACCGCCGTGTTCAGTAAACAAACCGGTAAAAATGTGATTCCTTCGGTGGAGCCGCTATTAGTCACGCCGTTAGGCATCGCCATGAATGCGAGCCAAGGGTAAATCAATGGACAGCCAGACTTTATCGCAACTGCTGGACCGGGTCATCGCTGAAGTGCTGGCACAATCCGTCGCGCAGAAAAATGTCCGCGTGGTGGTGACTGGTGAGGATATCGCCTCGCTGCCGGAAACGCTGAGCTGCCTCGTGGCGCTTGAGCAGGCGGGTTATCAGCTATGGGTAAGTTTTTCTCACAGCGCCAGCCAGTCGGCGCTGAAATCCGCCTGCATGGATGCGCTAAGCCAGCGCGGCGCTCGCGCCGGATTTGACCGATCGCCGCCCCACTATGAGGCGCTCTATCTGCCTGCGCTCTCTGTTAACAGCATGAGCAAAATTGCGCTGGGCATTCGCGATAATCTGGCCTGTGAAGCGGTATTTCAGGCGTTACAGCTCCGTAAACAGATTATCGCCACGCTGCATCCGCAATGCGTCGATAGCGCATTGCCGCTGCCGCTGCTGTCCCGTCTGGCAGGTTACGCCCAGGTCCTGGAGAGCTATGGCATTGCGCTCTGCGGCAAACGCGCGGCCCATGCCAGCCCGGTGCCGGTAAGCCAAACCGTACCCGCCACCGCCCTGCCGGTAGCCGGTAAAAAACCTTTAATCACCCTGCGCGATATCCGCCTGCTGGCCATCGGCACAGCGCTGCGCGTTGAGGGCAACACGCTGATTACCCCTGCCGCCAGAGATGAAATCCGGCGGCGCAATCTCACCGTTATCCACGGATAGCCGGAGGAAATATGTACCTCGCAAAAGTCACTGGCGCACTGGTTTCCACCACCAAACACGCCTCGCTGAATGGCTCGAAGCTGCTGATGGTGGCGCGGCTCGATGAAAACTACCAGCCGACCGGCCATGCCCAGGTGGCCGTTGATACCGTCGGCGCGGGCAATGGCGAGATTGTGATCGTCACCACCGGCAGTTCGGCGCGTATGAGCAACAGCAAAGATCACTCGGTGATTGATGCCGCCGTGGTGGGTATCGTCGACTCGTTCGAACTGAACGGTAAATAGCGGCGCGCACGCTGAGGAATACTTATGTCTGCGAATGAGGCTTCACTCGACAACTGGATTAACGAGGCTATCGCCACGCAGCTACCGGAACGCCGGATGTCGCTGAGCCTGGAGGACAGCGAACTGTTGGCAAAGCTGGCCCGGGAAGTGGCCCAGGCCTGCAATGTGCCGATCGTTTTTAGCCTGACGGATACCTGCGGCCAGCAGCGGTTTTTCTTCAGCATGGATAACGCCCTGCTGGTCAGCCATACCCTGGCACCGCAAAAGGCCTGGACCGCGGTAGCGCTCAAAATGCCAACCCATGAACTGGCAAGGCTGGTGCAGCCGGGCGGTGATTTGTACGGCCTTGAGAAAGAAAAAGATATCTGCTGCTTCGGCGGCGGTTTTCCCTGCTGGTCGGGCGGGCGTTTGCTCGGCGGCATCGGCATCAGCGGCGGCAGCGTTGAGGAAGATATGTTCATCGCCCGCCAGGCGCTGGCGCGGTTTAGCGCGCTGCGTTATCCCCTCGCAACAACCCGTTAATTTTTTATTGCAGTCTATTTCAGGGGTCATCATGTCCTTAGCTTGTGTATTAGTGATTAACTGTGGTTCATCATCAATGAAATTCTCCGTCATTCCTCAGGATGCCGACCAGCCGTTGCTGTCGGGCCTGGCGGAGCGGCTGGGCATTGATCATGCCGTCATGACGTTTAAAGACCGAGACGGCCATAAATCCACCGTCGCGCTGGATGACGCCAGCCATCAGCATGCGCTCAAAGTGCTCTTCGCAAAGCTCGACGAACAGCAACTGCTGGAAACCATCAGCGCTATTGGGCACCGTGTGGCGCACGGCGGCAGCGACTTCAAACGTTCGGTACTGGTTACCGACGAGGTGATTGAGAAAGTCCGCGCGCTGTCGGCGCTGGCCCCGCTGCATAACCCTGCCAACCTGATCGGCATTGAAGCGGCCCGGACCCTGCTGCCCGCGCTGCCGCAGATTGCGGTGTTCGATACCGCGTTCCACCAGACCCTGTCTCCGGCGGCTTACACCTATGCTATCCCGCTGGAGTACCAGCAGGATTATCAGGTCCGGCGTTACGGCTTTCACGGAACGTCTCACCGCTATATCGCCGCCGAGGCGCTGGCATCACTGGATCTCGACCCGGCGGATCACGGCATCGTGATTGCCCACCTGGGCAACGGTTCATCGCTGTGCGCGGTGCAAAACGGCGCGAGCGTCGACACCTCAATGGGCATGACCCCGCTGGAGGGGCTGGTGATGGGCACGCGCTGCGGGGATCTTGATTTCGGTGCCGCCGCATACCTGGCAAAATGCACCGGGCAAACGCTCGACGCGCTGTACAAAATGGTCAATAACCAGTCCGGCCTGATGGGGATTTCCGGCTTATCCAGCGATTGCCGCACCCTTCAGCAGGCGCGGGATGAGGGCCACGAACGGGCAGCGTTAGCCATCGACGTGATGGTGCATCGTCTCGCACGGCATATCGGCGGCCACGTGACCTCGCTTAAACGCTTCGATGCGCTGATTTTCACCGGCGGCATTGGCGAAAACTCGGCGTTGATTCGCGAACTTACCGTGCAACGCCTTCAGGCGCTGGGACTGGCGCTGGACGAAGAGCGTAACCGGCAGCTGTTCGGCGGGCGTAGCGGACTGATTTCTAAAACCGGCGCCACGAAGATTGCGGTCATCCCAACCAATGAAGAAAAAATGATTGCAATAGATGCAGCCGCGATTGCCCGCACGGCATAACAAATTGGCAAAAATGCGACCGCTTTAACAGTAATTATTATTGCTATTCGGGTCGGAATTATTTTGCGCAAGGCAATTTAAACGCAGGTCTTTTATTGCCGATGGTGGGTGGATTTTATTGTCAATTGCAGGAATGCAAAAACAAGATAGTCCCGCTGACGCGCAAAACATTTTGTCTGAATAACCTTAGCATGATGATGATTTAATAATTAACGCACATGGGTAAATCCGTGGATTGCTATTCCTCTGTGCACGTTTTCTTTCTATCGGAAATATCGAGGTTGTTATGCAACAAGAAGCATTAGGAATGGTTGAAACGAAAGGCCTGGTTTCTGCAATTGAAGCCGCAGATACCATGGTGAAATCTGCCAACGTGACCCTGGTGGGTTATGAAAAAATCGGTTCCGGCCTGGTGACCGTGATGGTTCGCGGCGACGTGGGCGCAGTGAAAGCCGCCACAGACGCTGGCTCCGCCGCTGCGGGTAAAGTGGGCGAACTGGTCTCCGTACACGTTATTCCGCGTCCGCATATTGAGGTGGAAAAAATTCTGCCGAAGGCCGTCGGTTAATAACAATAAAGGATACTGACCATGAGAGATAATCTTGTTGAGCAGATTATATCTGACGTAATGAATAAACAAACCGATGCCCAATCGAAAGCCAAAACCGCAGCGAATTTCGCCGGTTGTGGCATTACGGAATTTGTCGGCACCGCGTTGGGTCACACTATCGGCCTGGTGATTGCCAATGTCGATAATCAGTTGCATGAAGTCATGAATATCGACAAGAAATATCGCTCTATCGGTATTCTGGGCGCGCGCACTGGCGCAGGCCCGCAAATTTTTGCGGCTGATGAAGCGATTAAAGCAACCAACAGCGAAATTATTTCTATTGAGCTGGCCCGCGATACCGAAGGCGGTGGCGGACACGGTTGCTTAATTATTTTCGGCGCGTCTGATGTTTCCGACGTCAGGCGTGCGGTTGAAGTGGCGCTGTCTGAAATTGAACGCACCATGGGTGACGTTTATGGCTCGCCGGCCGGACATCTTGAATTCCAGTACACCGCTCGTGCCAGCTACGCGCTGAATAAAGCGCTGGGTGCGCCGATCGGCAAATCCTTCGGGATGACCTGCGCCTCGCCTGCGGCGATTGGCCTGGTGATTGCTGACGCCGCGGCGAAATCCGCCGTGATTGACCCGGTGGGTTATGCCAGCCCGTCGAAAGGCACCAGCTTCAGTAACGAAGTGATCTTCACCTTCTCCGGTGATTCCGGTGCGGTACGCCAGGCGGTGATTGCCGCGCGTGAAGTCGGTTTACAACTGCTCTCCACGTTAGATCCGGCGGAAATTAAATCCACCACGACGCCGTATATCTAAGCATCGGGTGACGACGCGCGCGACGCGGTCGGCAGAGGAAGAGTAGTAAGGAATTTAAAGATGAATGATATTGAAATCGCTCAGGCTGTCTCGACCATTCTGAGCAAATTCACCAAAGCAACACCGGATGCGGCTCCGGCAGCGGCTCCCGCCACGTCAGAAGCGGCGCGGGTCGACGGGCTGGACGAAATCGTCGCTAAGGCGCTGGCGCAGCAGTCCTCCGGGCGCGCCGCCTGTGCGACCTCTCAGGTAGCGAACGCTGGCACCGGCGCATTCGATACCATGGATGAAGCGATTTCCGCCGCTGTCCTGGCGCAGGTGCAGTATCGCCACTGTTCTATGCAAGACCGCGCCTCGTTTATCAATGGCATTCGGGACGTTTTCCTGCAGGACGATGTGCTGTGCGCCCTTTCCCGTATGGCGGTGGAAGAGACCGGCATGGGGAATTACGAGGACAAACTGATCAAAAACCGCGTCGCCGCGCTGAAAACGCCAGGTCTTGAAGATCTGGCCACCAGCGCGATTACCGGAGACGGGGGCCTAACGCTGATCGAGTACTCCGCGTTCGGGGTGATTGGTTCGATTACGCCAACCACTAACCCGACCGAAACCATTATCAACAACAGCATCGGCATGCTGGCGGCAGGCAACACCGTGGTGTTCAGCCCACATCCGCGCTCGCGCAAAGTGTCGCTGTACGCGGTTGAGCTGATCAACAACAAGCTTGCCCGCTTGGGCGCACCGGCGAACATGGTGGTTACGGTGACCAAACCGTCCATCGACAACACCAACGCCCTGATCAACGACCCACGTATCAACATGCTGGTAGCGACCGGCGGTCCAGCCATCGTGAAAACCGTGATGTCATCCGGTAAGAAAGCGATTGGCGCAGGCGCTGGCAACCCGCCAGCGGTGGTGGACGAAACGGCGGATATCGAAAAAGCGGCCCGCGACATCATTAAAGGCTGTAGCTTCGACAACAACCTGCCGTGCGTGGCGGAAAAAGAGGTGATTGTGGTGAACCAGGTAGCGGACTATCTGATTCACTGCATGAAGAAAAGCGGTGCCTATCTGCTGTGCGATAAGAAGTTGATTCAACAACTGCAATCGCTGGTGCTTAACGAAAAAGGCACCGGGCCGAATACCGCCTTTGTCGGCAAAGATGCGCGCTACATCCTGCAACAGCTGGGGATCACGGTTGGCGACGATATCAAAGTCATCTTAATCGAGACGGAGAAAACCCATCCGTTCGTGGTGCACGAACTGATGATGCCGGTCCTGCCGGTGGTGCGCGTCGACAACGTTGATGAAGCCATTGAGCTGGCGGTGAAAGTGGAGCACGGCAACCGCCATACCGCGATGATGCACTCCACCAACGTCGAAAAACTGACCAAAATGGCGCGGCTGATTCAAACCACCATCTTTGTTAAAAATGGTCCTTCTTATGCGGGGCTGGGGGTGGGTGGCGAAGGGCATGCCACCTTTACGATTGCCGGACCGACCGGTGAAGGGCTTACGTCAGCGCGTTCGTTTGCACGCCATCGTCGCTGCGTAATGGTTGAAGCGCTGAATATTCGCTAACCATCGCGAAGGGTAACTCAAAGATGAAAAAACGAATCATAAACGCGCCGACCCCGGATATTTTGGCCATGTTGAAACGGCGTATGCCGGGGGAGTTTCGTTCGCGTCTGGATTTGATTCGCATCGACGCCATTGGTTTGTTAATGCTGCCGGTTCCGGATCTCTATTTTTATGCCGACGTAGCCAGCAAAAGCGCCAATGTGGTGGTATCGGAAATCTTTGGCAGTTGCCCTCAGCACATCACCACCCTGGCCATTTTTGGCGAAGTCGCGGCGGTGCATGAAGCCATGCGAATCATTGAGGAAGACGACAACCAGTTTTGAGAGTTCGCTTATGAAGAAGATATTACTTATCGCAGGCGATTTCTCTGAAGACTATGAAGTCATGGTGCCATGGCAGGCATTAAGCATGTTAGGTTTCAGAGTGGATGTAGTGTGTCCGGGAAAACGAACCGGCGAGTTTATTAAAACCGCGATTCATGATTTTGAAGGCGATCAGACCTACACCGAAAAACCCGGGCACCTTTTTAGATTAACCGCATCATTTGATGAAATAAGGTTACAGGAATATTGCGGCATTTATATTTCAGGCGGGCGTTCATCGGAATATTTGCGATTGAATAAGTCGGTACTGAATATCGTGCATTACGCGATGAACTTTACATTACCTGTTGCTGCAATTTGTCATGGTCCACAAATTCTGGCCGCTGCGGGGGTATTAAAAGGCAGAAAACTGACGGGATATTTTACGGTAAAACCGGAAGTGGAAATGGCGGACGGCCTGTGGGTCACTGCCGCAGATGATGAAGCCGTTGTGGATGGCAATTTAATCACTGCGCCCACCTGGATGGGGCATCCGGCAATATTACGTCACTTTATTACTCAAATGGGCACCAGCATCATTCATTAATACCCCGGCATCGCCGCAAGGTTAACAAAATATATTCGGGAGTTTTATATGTTAGAGAAAGGCTTTTCTAATCCGACAGACCGTGTTGTAAGACTGAAAAATATGATCCTGACGGCGAAACCGTATGTGGAATCAGAGCGCGCAGTGCTGGCAACCGAAGCATATAAAGAAACAGAACAGCTGCCGGCGATTATGCGCCGTGCGAAAGTGGTTGAAAAAATCTTTAATCAATTACCGGTGACGATTCGCCCGGATGAATTAATCGTTGGCGCGGTAACCATTAATCCTCGATCAACTGAAATCTGCCCTGAGTTCTCCTACGACTGGGTGGAAAAAGAGTTCGAGACGATGGAACACCGTATCGCCGACCCGTTCATTATCCCGAAAAAGACCGCTCAGGATCTGCATGAAGCGTTTAAATACTGGCCGGGGAAAACCACCAGCTCTCTGGCGGCATCTTACATGTCAGAAGGTACCCAAGAGAGTATGGCGAGCGGCGTATTCACCGTCGGCAACTACTTCTTCGGCGGCGTCGGCCACGTCAGCGTTGACTACGGTAAGGTGCTGAAAATCGGTTTCCGCGGCATCATCAATGAAGTCAGCCGCGCGCTGGCAGCATTAGATCGCACCGAGCCGGGCTATATCAAGAAAGAACAGTTCTATAATGCGGTGCTGATCAGTTACAACGCGGCGATCCGTTTTGCCCATCGTTACGCCGAAGAAGCGTCCCGCCTGGCGCAGCAGGAGAGCAACCCGACCCGTAAACGCGAACTGGAACAAATCGCTCAAAACTGTACCCGCGTGCCGGAATACGGCGCGACCACATTCTGGGAAGCGTGCCAGACCTTCTGGTTTATCCAGAGCATGCTGCAGATCGAATCCAGCGGTCACTCTATCTCCCCGGGGCGTTTCGACCAGTATATGTATCCGTACCTGGCGGCGGACAAATCTATCTCGCGCGAATTCGCGCAGGAGCTGGTGGATTGCTGCTGGATCAAGCTTAACGACATCAACAAAACCCGTGACGAAGTCTCTGCCCAGGCGTTCGCCGGTTATGCGGTGTTCCAGAACCTGTGCTGTGGCGGCCAGACTGAAGATGGCCGTGACGCCACCAACGACCTGAGCTACATGTGTATGGAAGCGACCGCGCACGTGCGTCTGCCGCAGCCATCCTTCTCTATCCGCGTATGGCAGGGCACACCGGATGCATTCCTGTATCGCGCTTGCGAGCTGGTGCGTATGGGCCTGGGCGTTCCGGCAATGTACAACGATGAAGTGATCGTCCCGGCACTGCAAAACCGTGGCGTTTCGCTGCGTGATGCGCGTGATTACTGCATTATCGGCTGCGTAGAGCCGCAGGCGCCGCACCGTACCGAAGGCTGGCATGACGCCGCGTTCTTTAACGTCGCTAAAGTGCTGGAAATTACCCTGAACAATGGCCGCGTCGGCAGCAAACAGCTGGGCCCGGTAACAGGCGAACTGACTCAATACACCAGCATGGACGACTTCTACACCGCGTTCCAGAAACAGATGGCGCACTTTGTTCATCAACTGGTTGAAGCCTGTAACAGCGTGGATATTGCCCACGGCGAACGCTGCCCGCTGCCTTTCTTGTCTGCACTGGTAGACGATTGCATCGGTCGTGGTAAATCCCTCCAGGAAGGCGGCGCGATTTACAACTTCACCGGTCCGCAGGCGTTCGGCGTGGCCGATACCGGCGACTCCGTATATGCCATTCAAAAACAGGTCTTTGAAGACCAAAAACTGTCTCTGAGCGAGTTGAAAAGCGCGCTGGATGCCAACTTTGGTTATCCGGTCGGCGCGAACCCGCATACCCCGGCGGCGAAATCCTCGCTCAACGAGCAGGATATTTACGCTGTGGTGAAAAATATTATCGAGCAGCACGGCGCGCTGGACCCGGCGGCAATCAAAAACGAAGTGTATCGTCAGCTGACTTCTGGCAACGGGGCGCCGGTGCAATCCGGCACTATGTCCCGTCACGAAGAGATCCGCCGTATCCTGGAGAATACCCCATGCTTCGGTAACGACATCGACGACGTGGATTTAGTGGCGCGTCAATGTGCGTTGATCTACTGCCAGGAAGTTGAGAAGTACACTAACCCGCGCGGCGGCCAGTTCCAGGCCGGTATCTACCCGGTTTCTGCTAACGTGCTGTTTGGTAAAGACGTTGCCGCACTGCCGGATGGCCGTCTGGCGAAAGAACCGCTGGCGGATGGCGTGTCTCCGCGTCAGGGTAAAGACACCCTTGGCCCAACCGCCGCAGCCAACTCGGTTGCCAAACTGGACCACTTTATCGCCTCCAACGGTACGCTCTATAACCAGAAATTTCTGCCGTCTTCTTTGGCGGGCGAGAACGGTCTGCGTAATTTCAGCGGCCTGGTGCGTAACTACTTCGATAAGAAAGGGATGCACGTTCAGTTCAACGTTATCGACCGCAACACCCTGATCGAAGCCCAGAAAAATCCTGAACAACATCAGGATCTGGTGGTACGCGTAGCGGGCTATAGCGCCCAGTGGGTAGTTCTGGCGAAAGAAGTTCAGGACGACATCATCAGCCGTACTGAGCAACAACTGTCGTAAATACCAAACGGGCTATATAGCAATATATAGCCCGTTATTTTCTTCACGACTTTTGGTTTTTATTTTTACCTGCAAGGGTAATTCATCTGGCAAATATAGAGTGATGTTATGAATAAAGTTGAGTACGAAACCGAAGGTGTCATATTTAATATTCAACGCTATTCTTTGCATGATGGTCCAGGCATTCGCACCATCCCTTTTTTTAAAGGTTGCCCGCTGTCCTGCAAATGGTGTAGTAATCCTGAATCACAACGTCCACAGCCAGAGTTATTATTTAAAAAGAATGATTGCATCCGCTGTGGAAAATGTATTGAGGCTTGTCCACAGCAGGCGCTCTCCACCAGTAATGCCTGGTTTATCGATCGCGACCGCTGCATTCAGTGTGGTAAATGTACCGAGGTTTGCCCGACGCGTGCGCTGGAAATGAAGGGCAAGCGCATGTCGGTAACGGCAGTAATGCGCGAGCTGGAAAAAGAAGAGAATTTATACCGTCGCTCAGGCGGCGGGATTACCTTGTCCGGCGGTGAACCGCTGGCGCAGCCGGAATTTGCCCGCGAGCTGCTTAAGGCCTGCAAAGCCAAAGGCTGGCACACCGCCATTGAAACTACCGGTTTTACCACCAAAGCGGTGATTGATGAGGTCTTTCCCTATGTCGATCTGGCGCTAACCGATATTAAAGCTATCGATCCGGAAATCCATGAGCGCAACACCGGCGTGAATAACAGCGTGATTCTGCAGAACCTGCTGCGCATCTCCTTTTTAACCAAAGTGGTGGTGCGTATTCCGGTGATCCCCGGCGTAAATGACAATCCGCAGGAAATCCATAATATTGCGGAATTCGCCCGCCTGATGCAGAACGTCGATACCATTCATTTGTTGCCTTATCACAGCTTCGGTGAAAATAAATATAACTTGCTGGGCCGCCAGTATCCGATGGGCGATGCAAAAAGTATTGAAGAAGCCAAAATGTCCCATTTAAAAGCAACCGTTGAATCCTTAGGCTTTAACTGCCATATCGGCGGTTAATTACAGGTGTAATAAGAGTGCGGCAAAAAATGCCGCGCTTTTTATTTATCACCCATAAATATTATTTTAATTATAAAAAATCTGGAGTCAGTCTGCATTTCTTATTTAGTCATTTAATTTAATCCCATTACAGAGGTAAGCTAGATGAATAGCTTAGATATTTTAGTTGCCTTCGGCGGCGGCATATTTGGCGCAGCTATTGGCGCGTTGGCGGCGTTTGAATTCGTTGGGCTACTGGTTATCGCTATGGCGGTAGTGCAAATTATTACCGGCGCACCATCGGACTTTATTACTTTCCCGTTTGGACTGTTTGGCCCGCATACCGGCGGTTTTGCCGCAGGGGTTGCGGCCACGGCGTATGCGGCGAAGAAGGGCAAACTGGGTTCCGGGCGCGATATTACTGCCGGGCTGAGCGGTCTGGCGGCTTACGATGTGCTTCTGGTCGGCGGGGTTTTCGGCGCAGGCGGTTACATCATCGCCTGGGGGCTAAACCAAATCCCGGCCTTCCCGTCCGGTAACGCCTGGACCGATACCGTGGCGCTGACCGTCGTGATCTCTGGCGTGGTCTCGCGTCTGGTTTTCGGCAAAACGGGCCTCTTTGGCAAACCGGAGCAGGGAATACGTCACTGCTATCCGCCGCAGGATAAGTGCTGGATGCCTTACCATAGCCGCATTCCGCAGCTTTCCGTACTGGGCCTGGGTATTGGTCTGATGGCCGGCTTTTTAGGCCTGAAGTTTGGCGGCAACGGCGCGCTGCTGGCGTTTGGCATTTCCGCATTCTCGCTGATTTTCCTGCATTTCAATACTCAGGTACCGGTGTCACATCATATTACGCTGCCTGCTGCGCTGGTGGCGGTACTGTCAGGAAGCCTGATTTGGGCTGGAATCGTCGGAATAATTTGTGCATTGTTGGGTGAACTGATGTCGCGTATTTTCCTGATCCACGGCGATACCCATATCGACCCACCGGCGATGGCCATTGCCATTATGACCACAGCGATCAACCTGCTGGCGACCATTGGTTTATTTGCTCTGGTTCCCCTGTTCTAATTCCGCCTTGTCACAGGCCAGCAGGTTATGCCTGCTGGCTTTTTTTTATCTTTCAGGCATAAAAAAGCCGCGATAAAAGAAGATTTATCGCGGCAGCATCATAGCGGTTTAGCTATCTTTTCTTGCCACCGGGACGGGGGCTTTTCTTTGTGACTTCCTGCGGCGCGTCTGGTTTTGTCGGTTCAACGTTTTCCGCACTGAGTTTAGGTTGTTGTTCCTGCGCGATGGGCTGGGGTGCGTCATCGACGACATCCATGCAGGATGCGCTGGTTGACGTATCAAGGTTCACCACCGGGATTGCCTGTGAAGGCGCGTCTTCAGCCTGCTGCGCTGGCTCTGTAGCGGGCGTTTCAGGTTCAGGCTGCGCGACGCCGACGGTCTCTTTAGAGTGAATAATGTGCTCGATATGCTGCGCGGTGCGGGCGATCACCTTGTGGGCATACACATCGCCAACCCGGCTTGCCGCGCTAATGGCCGCCGCTACCGCTGCGTTAATCGCCCCCACTTCACCTTCCAGCTTCACGGTCACCATCCCGCCGCCTTTGGTTAACTCATAGCCTACCAGGCTGACGTTAGCGGATTTCAAGGCGGCATCGGCGGCTTCAACCGCCGCAGCCATCCCGACGGTTTCGATTAAGCCTAAACTTTGCCCGGACATATACTTCTCCTGTAGATAAATTTAACTGTGCTGCGCGTCGTCGGCTTAACGCTCAACGTCTTCGCGTAATAGCGCCGCTTTGTCCGTGACTTCCCACGGAAAGCTGTCGCGACCAAAGTGGCCATAGCAGGCCGTTTTACGATAGCGAGGAACCAGCAGGTCGAGCATAGTGATAATGCCGAACACGCTAAGGTCGAAATGGCGGTTAACGCCTTGCTGCAACGCCTCAGGGGACACGGTTTGCGTACCGAAGGTGTTGATCCTGACGGAAACGGGACGAGGCAGGCCGATGGCCCATCCCAACTGGACTTCACAGCGTGAGGCAAGCCCGGCGGCGACGATGTTTTTCGCCACATAGCGAGCAGCGTAGGCGGCGGAACGATCGACCTTCGACGGATCTTTACCGGAAAAGGCGCCGCCGCCGTGGCAGGCCGCACCGCCGTAGGTATCGACAATAATTTTACGGCCCGTTAGCCCGCAGTCGCCCACCGGCCCGCCAATCACAAAACTGCCTGCCGGATTCACCAGAAAGCGGGTTTGCGGCGTAAGCCAGCGCGAAGGTATCACCGGTTTGACGATCTCTTCGATGACCGCTTCACGCAGCGCGTCCAGCGAAACGTCCGGGCTGTGTTGGGTTGAAACCACCACGGTATCTACCGAATGAACGCGGTTATCCTGATAGCGCAAGGTCACCTGGCTTTTGGCATCGGGAAGTAAAAACGGCAGCCGTTGGGATTTGCGCAGCCGCGCCTGGCGCTCCATCAGACGATGGGCGTAAACCAGCGTGGCGGGCATCAGCTCCGGCGTTTCGTCACAGGCGTAACCGAAGGTGATACCCTGATCGCCCGCACCCAGTTCTTCCATCGAGTGGCCGCGAATACCGTCAGCAATATTGGCGGACTGTTTGCCAAGAATGTTCACTACGCCGCAGGTATTGCCATCAAACCCCAATCGTGAATGGTCGTAGCCAATCTCTTTGATGGTGCTGCGGACAATCTGCTCGATATCCACGGCGGCATGGGTAGAGATTTCTCCTGCGACAATGGCGACGCCGGTTTTCACCAGGCATTCGCAGGCAACCTTGCCCCACGGGTCCTGCAGGAGTATGGCATCCAGAATGGCGTCGGAAATTTGGTCCGCCATTTTATCGGGATGCCCTTCGGCAACGGATTCGGAGGTAAACAGGTAATCGTTCAAAGCGAGGCCACTTGTCTGGAAGGTTTATTCCTATCTTAGGGGGCAACCAGACAAGTGGGCGTAAACTATCTTGCGGGCGTGTTGGACTATTTTGTTTTCATTATCGGGCCAGCGCAAAATCACGCCATCGCCGCGTAATCCCCCGGGGCCACGACTTTCCGATAATCAGAGGGGGCCATGCCGGTCTCTTTTTTGAAGATGCGGCAAAAATAGTTTGAGTCCTGGTATGCCAGTTCCAGCGCAATGGTATTCACTTTTAAATCGCTGAACTGCAACAACGATTTGGCGATAGTAATTTTGCGGGTGGCAATATAGTTCGAAAACCCGATGCCGGTAATTTTCTTAAAGGCGCGGCTCAAATAGCAGGAGCTGACAAACGATTTTGCCGCCACGTCATCGAGCGTCAGGTTTCTGAGAATATTTTTCTCAATATGGAATTTCGCCCGTTCGATAAAATCGATATTGCCGGTATAGCTCTTGAAGGCGTAATCAAACAGCTCTTCGCTAATGGTCAGCAGGCCCGTCATGATGCGGAAATAGCGGCTTTCCATCACGCCATACTGGTTGATGTCTTTGATCAGCGCGGCGACTTTACGGTTAGTCGACGTTAACTTTTCCCCTTTGTCGGTCATATACTGGCTAACGATTTCCAGAAAATCGGTCACATCTTTGCGCTTAGCTTCTTCCATCATATCCACCGGACAGGCACCGTTGATGGTGTCAAAAATAAAGCTGTGCCACCGGGCGTAATCGCAATTGTCTATCATGGCGAACACTTTCTGCTTCAGGGCGCGGGATTTTTCATTGTCCCCTTCGTCGAATGCCAGGGTTCTTTTGATGGTGTCGGTCAGGATGCTTTTTTTCACCGGCTTGAGCAGATAATCATCCACTTTGAGGTTGTACAAGCTGCGCACGATATCAAAGTCGTCATTGGCCGTGGTGACGATGACCTTAGTATCGCTGTTTTTTTTCTTCAGATATTCAATCACCTGTTTGCCGTTCGGCAACGGAATATTAATGTCCACGAAGATCATGTCGATTTGGCTCAGTTGGTCGATCAACTGAATCGCTTTTTTACCGGTTGAGGCTTCGTGGATCACAGCGTTTTCCACGCACTGGGAAATAATCCGCCGCAGGGATTCTAATTCGATGGGCTCATCTTCAACGATAGCAATGTTAAACATATGTCCTCTTCCTGATATCAGGCTTCCAGCATCGGGAACCGAAGTTTAATGGTTGTACCCATCCTGGGTTTGTTAGGGCTCATGATTTCCAGGCCATAGCTCTCGCCAAATAACAGCTTCAATCTATTTTTTATGTTGTTAATGCCAATACTGCCTTTTTGCAAATTTTGGTCGCCTGACAAAATGCGGTTGATGGCATCTGGCGCAATGCCGTCGCCGTTGTCGGTGACTTCGATGCTCACGTCCTGGCCTTCGCCCGTGGCACGGATCAGCAGATGACTACTGCTGTCCCGTGGCTCCACCACGTAGTTAAAGAAGTTTTCCACCAGCGGCTGGAGGATCAAAAACGGGCAGACAACATCCAGATATTTTTCCGGGATATCGCACAGGTAATCGAAGCGGTCACTCATGCGCACTTTTTGGATCGACATATAGCTGTTGACGTAATTCATTTCATTACGCAGCGTAATCAGGCCGTGATTATTTTTACGTAACAAATAGCGCATCATGTCAGAGAAATCGTGCACCATGGTTTCGGTGCGCTGCGCATCTTCCAGAAAAGCTAACCGGCCAATGGTATTTAATACATTAAATAAAAAGTGTGGGTTTAACTGGTAAGAGAGCGCTTTAAATTCTGCCTCATGTAATGAACGTTCTATCTCTACACGTTTTCTTAATTCATTAGTCAGTTCCAGATCTTTTTTACGCAGTTCGCGTTGGATATTATTGGTGTGCGCCTGTTCAACCAGATAAGACGATACGTGTAATAACGTCGAGGCGGTGGATTCAAAACGCTCATACGGCATACGACGCGTATTCTGGTGCAAATTAATTAGCCAAGGGTTCTCTTCCCAGACTTCATTATTATTCAGAATATAAGGAATGCTCTGTTCTTTCTCTTCTTCGACTTTAACCTGGCCGGAAATAAACGCGCCGAGATAATGGTCGTTGATCATGATCGGGACGGCGAATTCGACAAAACCGCAGTAGCAGCGATAGACCACCGGTTCACGAGCGTGCATCGCGGCGCGGCCTCCGGCGTTGTCGCTTTCATAACAGTGGTGCGCCAGCGTCGGGTTGAGGCGCGAACGCGCGCAGAAGTCTGAAAACCCGCTGGGCTTAGTGACCGGGACGCCATTCTCATCCACCACCACCAGCGCGATCATCATTGATTTTGAAAAGTTGTCCTGCAGGGTCTGAAGGCGTTTTACATCCAAAAACTCATGTAATTTGTATTTATTCATCATACTTTCAGCCTGCATCTTTAAAGCATTATCGCATATTCAAAAATAAGCGATCGGACGCAAAAAAATATTGAAATGGGTCACAGCAACAAAACACTCTTTAAAAATTATGTTAATGACCTATGTTTGATGTTATTTGAATGTAACGAAAAAAGGTAATTGCCCGTTGATTAAATTAATTTCAATAACAAGTAAGAGGCACAGGCTGGGGGTTATTTTAAGGCGAATCATTAGCGCGACAGAATAATGGCTTTCATTTTCTGGTTAACATTAATAGCGGCGTAACCACAACAGGTAATATATTAGCAGGCAGGCGGCCGACAGTAATATTTTATCCAGTGATAAACGGGAATAGCGCTCGCAATCCTGGAATAAAGTCATTAAAAAAGGCGCTTCCTGCGCGCCGCAAACGGTGTTCTGCTCCCCTTCCCTGCACTGCCCAGGTACGTATTCGCTGCGGTTGCACGGCGCGACGTGAATTTCCAGGGCGCAAGCGCCCTCCTGGCGGCATGCAGTCCCGCTGGCAAACGAACCATTCCCGATGACGCTCGGGCGCGTGAGCCGGCGGCGTTGATTAACACCAGGGTACGACTATCGGAGCAAGCCGCTGACATTTCATGGTATTACTCGTCGTTACGGAACGCCGACAGGATCTGACGAGCAAAAAGGGCGAAGGCGTTAATCACGGCCATCAGCAGCGCAAGAAATATCAGCACGCCCGGCGCGGTTTGCGGAAAATCGCTGGTAGAGATTGCATATGGTGTACAAGTACCAATCCCCTGTTCACCTGTTTATGCGGCCACAGAGCCGCATATCGGGCTTGAATGCATGTAATAAGATGGCTAAGAGATAATGCCCGGTTCGGGCTTTTCCTGCACGTTGTGCTATCGCGGCGTAAGGGTTGGAACTGCTGCCGCCGCCGAATAGTTATGCTCTTACTTCCATAGTCACTATCCGTGGCAACTACCAGTGTACCTTGTGTTGGTAAATCGTCGTTCATTGGTAGAACGATCTCAGACAACCTGAGTTAATTAATCTATTGATAGAAAAACACATTTTAGCCAGGTACTGGTGGTGTTTTGCAAAACAAGGAGGGCGATCTGGAGCGGGTGAAGGGAATCGAACCCTCGTATGCAGCTTGGGAAGCTGCCGTTCTACCATTGAACTACACCCGCTTTTTGAGAAGCCCCGGCATTATAACTCGCCGGAGTACGGTGACAAGGGGCAATACTGCTAAGTGTTGGTATTTTAAACGGTTGCGGTTAACCCTTACAGGATGGGCTGCTGCCCTGCGGCGGCAGATAACGCTGCGGATCCAGCGCCGTAGCGCGGTAACGGATCTGGAAATGCAGATTCACCGAATCAGAGCCGCTGCTGCCCATGGTGGCAATCTTCTGCCCTGCGCTTACCTTTTGCCCGTTATTCACAAGCGTGGTGTCGTTATGGGCATAGGCGGTGATGTAATCTTCGCTGTGTTTGATCATCACGAGATTACCGTAACCCCGCAACTGGTTGCCTACGTAAACCACAGTGCCAGCCGCGGACGCATAAATGGGTTGACCACGCGAGCCTGCAATATCAATCCCTTTGTTCCCGCCGTCGCTGGTGGAAAAGGGCTCAATAATCTTACCGCTGGTTGGCCAGCGCCAGCATCTTGCGCCCACAGGCGGCGCAGCGGCTTTTGCAAGGCCTGCGTTACCGGTAGCTGAAGAACGGGGTTTGGTAGTTTTCGCAACGGCGGATTTTTTTCTGGAAGCGCTACCGCTGCTTTTTACGCGGAGTTTCTGGCCGATTTCAAGCGTGTAAGGTGCGGATATGCCGTTAAGACGCGCCAGTTCGCCAACGCTTGAGCCGGTCATGCGCGAGATGCGATAAAGCGTATCGCCCCGCTTAACGGTATAGACCGCTCCGCTGTAGCTGCCTGCTTTAGAAGTGCTGGCTTTATTGGATGAACAAGCGACAAGCAACAGGCCCAGAAGCAGGACGATGACATGACGTTTCCACTTGCTGACGATGCTTCCCTTGCGCAAACCAGGCCCCTGACACAATAACATAAGAGAGCGTTCCTCCCCGCAGGGAGGAACAAAAGCGGCTTACTTAACCGGACGCAGCGCAGGGAACAGGATAACGTCACGGATGGTGTGGCTGTTGGTGAACAGCATAACCATGCGGTCGATACCGATGCCCAAACCGGCCGTTGGCGGCAGGCCGTGCTCCAGCGCAGTAACGTAATCTTCGTCGAAGAACATCGCTTCGTCGTCGCCCGCGTCTTTTGCAGAAACCTGGTCAGCAAAGCGCTGCGCCTGGTCTTGCGCATCATTCAGCTCCGAGAAGCCGTTACCGATTTCACGCCCGCCGATAAAGAACTCGAAGCGATCGGTGATCTCTGGATTCTCGTCGTTACGACGCGCCAGCGGAGAAACTTCCGCCGGGTATTCGGTGATAAAGGTCGGCTGAATCAGATGGCTTTCTGCCACTTCTTCGAAAATCTCGGTCACTACGCGGCCCAGACCCCAGCTCTTCTCAACTTTGATGCCGATAGAAGCTGCGATTTCCAGCGCTTTGCCCATATCATCCAGATCCGTAATGTCGGTTTCCGGGCGGTATTTTTTGATGGCTTCGCGCATGGTGAGTTTGGCGAACGGCTGGTCGAAGTCAAAAATCTCTTCGCCGTATTGCACCTGCGCTTTACCAAGCACTTCGTGCGCGAGCGTACGGAACAGGGATTCGGTCAGTTCAATCAGATCTTTGTAATCCGCATACGCCATATAGAGTTCCATCATGGTGAACTCAGGGTTGTGGCGCGGGGAAATACCTTCGTTACGGAAGTTACGGTTAATTTCGAATACGCGCTCGAAGCCGCCCACAACCAGGCGCTTCAGATACAGCTCAGGCGCGATACGCAGGTACATATCGATGTCCAGCGCGTTGTGGTGGGTGATAAACGGACGAGCGGATGCGCCGCCTGGGATCACCTGCATCATTGGCGTTTCGACTTCCATAAAGCCGCGTTCAACCATGAAGCTACGGATGCCGGACATGATCCGCGAACGCACTTTAAAGGTGTTACGGGATTCGTCGTTGGAGATCAGATCCAGGTAACGCTGGCGATAACGTGCTTCCTGATCCTGCAGGCCGTGGAATTTATCCGGCAGTGGACGTAGGGCTTTGGTCAGCAGGCGCAGTTCGGTACAGTGAACGGACAGCTCGCCGGTTTTTGTTTTAAACAGCTTGCCGCGGGCGCCGAGGATGTCGCCGAGATCCCATTTCTTGAACCGTTCGTTGTAGATGCCTTCCGGCAAATCGTCGCGGGCGACGTACAGTTGAATACGGCCACCGACGTCCTGCAACGTTACGAAAGAGGCTTTACCCATGATACGGCGGGTCATCATGCGGCCAGCGACGGTCACTTCGATGTTGAGATCTTCGAGTTCTTCGTTTTCTTTACCGTCAAAGTCTGCATGCAGAAGGTCAGAGGTATGTTCACGACGGAAGTCGTTTGGGAAGGCAATGCCCTGCTCGCGCAGGCCAGCCAGCTTCTCGCGGCGGGCGCTGAGTTCATTATTAAGATCGACAGCCGCTTCGTTGCCCTGTGCTTGTTGTTCAGACATGTTGGTTCCTCATAACCCTGCTTTCAAACTTGCTTCGATAAATTTGTCCAGATCGCCATCCAGTACCGCCTGCGTATTGCGGGTTTCAACCCCGGTGCGCAAGTCTTTGATACGGGAGTCATCAAGGACGTAAGAACGAATCTGGCTGCCCCAGCCGATATCCGATTTGTTATCTTCTGCCGCCTGCTTCTCAGCATTTTTCTTCTGCATTTCCAGCTCGTACAGCTTCGCTTTCATCTGCTTCATGGCCTGATCTTTGTTCTTATGCTGCGAACGGTCGTTCTGGCACTGGGTCACGGTGTTGGTCGGAATGTGGGTAATACGCACCGCAGATTCTGTACGGTTAACGTGCTGGCCGCCCGCGCCTGACGCTCGGTATACGTCGATGCGCAGATCGGCCGGGTTGATTTCAATATCAATGTCGTCATCCACTTCCGGATAGACGAAAGCGGAGCTAAAGGAGGTGTGGCGACGGCCGCCGGAGTCAAACGGACTCTTACGCACCAGACGATGCACGCCGGTTTCGGTACGCAGCCAGCCAAAAGCGTACTCGCCCTGAATACGGATGGTCACGGACTTGATGCCCGCCACTTCGCCTTCGGACTCTTCGATGATTTCAGTCTTAAAGCCGCGCGCTTCGGCCCAGCGCAGATACATGCGCATCAGCATGCTGGCCCAGTCCTGCGCTTCGGTGCCGCCCGAGCCTGCCTGAATGTCGATATAGCAGTCGGCGCTGTCGTACTCGCCTGAGAACATGCGGCGGAACTCAAGCTGCGCCAGCTTGGCTTCCAGTTGATCCAGCTCGGCGACGGCTTCGTTAAAGGTTTCTTCGTCGTCGGCTTCAATGGCCAGCTCCAGCAAACCGGACACATCGTCCAGCCCCTGGGTCATTTGATCTAAGGTTTCGACAATCGCTTCCAGCGCGGAACGCTCTTTACCCAGCGCCTGCGCGCGTTCAGGCTCGTTCCACACGTCAGGCTGCTCAAGCTCTGCGTTTACTTCTTCCAGGCGCTCTTTCTTGGCATCGTAGTCAAAGATACCCCCTAAGAACGTCGCTGCGCTCGGTGAGATCCTGGATGCGGTTTTTTACCGGATTAATTTCAAACATGCTTAATTTCTTATGTTGATGTCAGAAGACGGAATGCGATCGTAAACCGGAAAGTTTACCGGAATTACGCTGCACTTTGTAGCACTGGTTGGCGTTAAATCGGCCAGAGGTGGTCTATCAAAAGCTGCACCGTTCTGTTGCCGCGAAACTCGTTTACATCAAGCTTGAAGGCCAGCTCCACTTCGCGCACGCTGCTGTCTGGCCAGCAGCCGGTATCGACGTTAAACGCGATGCCGTCCAGCAGCGGACCGCCGCCCAGGGGTTCAACCATCACTTTAAGGTGACGCTCCCCCACCAGGCGCTGTTGCAACAGGCGGAACCTACCGTCAAATAAGGGTTCCGGGAACATCTGGCCCCATGGCCCGGCATCGCGCAGCATTTCGGCAATCTCCAGCGTCATCTCCTGCGGCGCAAGCGGCCCGTCGGACCAAATCTCGCCCTGCAGCAGGGCTGGATCGAGCCATTCACCTACCAGATCGCCGAATCGCTGCCTGAACTCCTCGAAGCGATTTTCTTCAAGCGATAATCCCGCCGCCATGGCATGACCGCCGAACTTCAGCATCAGACCGGGGTTAAGCGTATCCAGCCGCTCCAGCGCATCGCGCATATGCAGCCCCTGAATCGAGCGCCCGGACCCTTTAAGAGTGCCGTCGCCCGCCGGTGCAAAGGCGATAACCGGGCGATGGAAGCGCTCTTTAATGCGCGAGGCGAGGATACCCACTACGCCCTGATGCCATTCTGGATGGTACATCGCGAGGCCATAGGGCAGCGCTTCATTGCTGCGCTCAAGCTTTTCACACAGGCTCAGGGCTTCAATCTGCATGCCCTGCTCTATCTCTTTGCGCGTCTGATTGAGCGCATCGAGTTCGTTAGCGAGCATACGCGCTTCGCCGATGTTATCGCTTAGCAGCAGCGCCACGCCAACGGACATATCGTCCAGGCGCCCCGCCGCGTTCAGACGCGGCCCGAGGGCAAAGCCCAGATCGCTTGCCGCCAGTTTATGCGGCTCACGATTGGCAACTTCCAGCAGCGCCTTAATGCCCGGACGGCATTTACCCGCACGGATACGGCTCAGACCTTGCCAGGTCAGGATACGGTTGTTGGCATCCAGCGGAACCACGTCAGCCACCGTGCCAAGCGCAACGAGATCGAGAAACTCGGCCAGGTTAGGCATCGCCAGCCCCTGCTGCTCAAACCAGCCGCAGCCGCGCAGATGCGCACGCAGCGCGAGCATCAGGTAAAACGCAACGCCTACGCCGGCAAGCGATTTTGACGGAAACTCGCAGTCGGCCAGATTCGGGTTAATAATGGCTTCTGCCGCCGGGAGCGACGTGCCGGGCAGGTGATGATCGGTTACGATCACCGGAATGCCCAGCTCGTGCGCACGTTCAACGCCGCTGTGGGATGAAATGCCGTTATCAACCGTCAGAATTAACTGCGCGCCGCGGGCATGCGCCTGATCCACCACTTCCGGGCTTAAACCATAGCCGTCTTCAAAACGGTTCGGCACGAGATAGCCCACGTTTACACCGCCCAGGCTGCGCAAGGCCAGCACGCTTAACGCCGTGCTGGTTGCGCCATCCGCATCGAAATCACCGACGACGATAATGCGCCGCCCTTCACGAAAAGCGTTATGCAGAATTTCAACGGCTTGCTCCATGCCGTTAAGCTGCTGCCAGGGCAGCATTCCTTTTACGCTGCGCTCGAGGTCCTGTTCGCCACGCACTCCGCGGCTGGCGTAGAGGCGTTTTAACAGCGGAGATAAACCCGCCGGTAAGGCCGCCGCGTCATCCACGACCCGGCGGCGAAGGTGCGTTTGCTTTTTCACCCGTTATTGACCACTTACTTTGCTCAGCTGCTGATGCGCATCCAGCATCTGTTTCATCTCTTTTGGCCCCTGATAACCGGGAATCACCGTTCCGTTGCCGAGCACGATGGCTGGCGTGCCCTGCACACCGTACTGCACGCCGAGATTGTAGTGATTCGCGATATTGGTTGCGCAGCTTGCGGCAGGCACCGCATCGCCTTTCATCGCGGCATCAAAGGCCTTATTGCGGTCTTTTGCGCACCAGATAGACTTCATGTCGCTTTCGGCCTGGCTTTGCAGCCCCTGACGCGGGAAAGCGAGGTAACGCACGGTGATGCCCAGCGCGTTATAGTCCTGCATCTCTTCATGCAGCTTGTGGCAATAGCCGCAGGTGATGTCGGTAAATACGGTGATAACGTATTTCTCCTGCGGCGCCTTATAAACGATCATCTCTTTTTCGAGCGCGTTCAGTTTGCCCGTCAGCAGTTGATTGGTGACGTTTACCGGCTGTGCGCCGCTGACATCGTAAAGCGGGCCCTGAATAATGTGCTTGCCGTCTTCCGTCACGTAGAGCACGCCGCTGTCTGTCAATACGGTTTTCATTCCGGCAACGGGAGCGGCCTGAATGTCCGCGCTCCGCACGCCCAGCTTCGCCAGCGACTGTTGAATTGCCGCGTCGTCCGCGTGCGCAAAACCGGAGACAGACGCCGCCAATAAGGAGAGCAGCAAGATACCTTTTTTCATCATGATTCCTTTATTCTGACACTCACCTCACGCCCGCGGGTGGTGCTGTTGATGTAGCTGCCGTAAACGTTCGGTCGCTACATGAGTATAAATCTGCGTGGTGGACAAATCGCTGTGTCCAAGAAGCATCTGTACGACACGTAAATCCGCCCCGTGGTTCAGCAAATGCGTGGCAAAAGCGTGGCGCAGAACGTGAGGAGAAAGCTTTTCACTATCAATTCCTGCAATGACCGCGTAGTGCTTGATGCGGTGCCAGAACGTTTGCCTCGTCATCTGCTGCGCCCGCTGGCTGGGGAACAGCACGTCGATGGATTGCCCGTTTAACAGCCACGGACGGCCGTGTTCAAGGTAGCTTTCCAGCCAGTGCACCGCTTCTTCGCCCAGCGGCACCAGACGTTCTTTATTCCCTTTACCAATAACCCGCACCACGCCCTGACGCAGGCTGATATCGCTCATCGACAAACCGACCAGCTCAGACACGCGCAGGCCGGTAGCATACAATAATTCCAGCATCGCTTTATCGCGCAGCTCGATAGGCCGATCGAGGCACGGGGCCTGCAGCAACCTTTCAACCTGCGCTTCGCTGAGATCTTTTGGTAAGCGCTGCGGTAATTTAGGTGAAGAAAGCAAAGCGCTCGGATCGTCATCCCGTGCTTTTTCACGGTAGAGATACTGAAACAAACGCCGAATAGCGCTTAGCATGCGTGCGGAACTCGTGGCCTTATAGCCCCCTTCCAGACGCTCTGCAAAAAGGGACTGAAGATCGCCCGCCTGTACCGTCAGCAACGTTAAGCTATGGCGTGTTAACCACTGCGCAACCATGTTCAAATCGCGGCGATACGAAGCCAGCGTGTTCTCAGCCAGATTTTTTTCGAGCCAAAGCGCATCAAGAAATTGTTCAATACGGGCCAGATCCTGTTCCACTGGAGCCTCACTTAAGCCTGAGTTGCGTCCATTATGCATGATGCGTAATGGGATCTGGTACACTTGCCAGCCTGCACGTTATTAAATGAGTTGTTATCGCTATGAACATTGGCCTTTTTTATGGCTCCAGCACCTGCTACACCGAAATGGCTGCCGAAAAGATTCGTGACATCATCGGCCCGGAACTGGTGACGCTGCATAACCTGAAAGATGACTCCCCCGCGCAGATGGAACGGTACGATGTGCTGATCCTCGGCATTCCGACCTGGGATTTCGGCGAACTGCAGGAAGACTGGGAAGCCGTCTGGACGCAGTTAGATAACCTGAATCTGTCCGGCAAACTCGTTGCCCTGTACGGGATGGGCGACCAGCTAGGCTACGGCGAATGGTTCCTCGACGCGCTGGGTATGCTGCACGACAAACTGGCTCCCCGCGGCGCGCAGTTCATCGGTTACTGGCCAACCGAAGGCTATGAGTTTACAAGCGCCAAACCTGTTATCGCCGATGGGCAACTGTTTGTTGGCCTCGCGCTGGATGAAACCAACCAGTACGATTTAAGCGATGAACGCATTCAGAGCTGGTGCGAACAAATTCTGGGTGAAATGGCTGACAGGTTCGCCTGACGGCGCCTAAAGCTGGCCGTTGCCGCTTGCCTTCTGTTGCAAAATCAGGCGGCGTAAATCCCGCCACTCGCCGCTGTCCATGCTGTCGGCCGCCAGCCACAAATGCTGGCAGCGGGTTTTGCGCGTCTGGCGGATTCTTAACATCATGCCGCTGCGCAACATCCAGGGCGTGCCGACAATTTCCCACTCTTTGTCCTGCCACTTCAGGTGATAATTGGTTAGCAGTTTGATCTCGCCCTGAGTCGCGTGAATTCGACGCTGGCTGCGCACGCTGTCAAAAACGACCAGAGAAAGTAAAAGCATCCAGATAAGCGTATAGCTCATCGGCCACGGCAGAAGCAGCACAACCAGCGCCAGCAGCCCGTGGGCTAACAGAGATAACCACTGCGCCCGCCAGGAGACGCGAAGATCAGATTGCCACAGGACCACGTTCTCTATTCCGTGTTTGGATAAGCTTCACCATACGCTGCAACGCCGAGTCAGTCGGTTCGCCATGGTTCATCAACCAGTTAAAAAGGTCAGGATCGTCACATTCCAGAAGACGGATAAATAGCTGCTTATCCTCATCGCTTAACGTGTCATATTCATACTCAAAGAACGGCATAATCGAAATATCCAGCTCGCGCATTCCCCGGCGACACGCCCAGTGAATGCGGGCTTTGTTATTGATATCCATGTGCTCTTTCCTGCTTAGACTTACGTGTAAGGTACGGGTGATAGTGTAACGTGTTTTCGCCGCGCGTATTAACTGAATGTTGCCGTCTGCGTACTTTCTCTGAAGAAATAAACGCAACAGGTTATCGTTACATTTATGCTGCGAGACGGCCCGAAACGGCACAATTCGCCCCATCAAACCGCTTGCATTAGCGGGCGGCTCTTTTACCATTAACGTCAAACATCTGTTGATTAACCCAGGAAAAATTATGGCTTTCAACCCGTTTCCTCCCCGTCAGCCCACGGCCGCGGCTCGCCTGCCGCTGACGCTAATGACCCTTGATGACTGGGCGCTTGTGAACGTGACTGGCGCAGATGCTGAAAAGTACCTGCAGGGGCAGGTCACCGCCGACGTAGCAAAACTGGGCGCCAGCCAGCATCTGCTTTGTGCCCATTGCGATGCCAAAGGCAAGATGTGGAGCAACCTGCGCCTGTTCCATCGCGGCGAAGGTTTTGCCTTTATCGAACGCCGTAATCTCCATGAAGCACAGCTGACAGAACTGAAAAAATACGCCGTGTTCTCAAAGGTGACGATGACGCCGGACCATGACAGCGTGCTATTGGGCGTGGCTGGTTTCCAGGCTCGCGCGGCGCTGGCGAATCTTTTTGCGGCCCTGCCGGACGAAGAAAATTCTGTCGTCCAGGACGGCGCTACTACCCTGCTGTGGTTCAAGCTGCCTGCCGAACGATTCATGCTGGTCACAGATACCGCCACGGCCCAGAAGCTGGTGGAAAAACTGCGCGGCGAAGCCCAGCTTAACGACAGCCAGCAGTGGCTGGCGCTGGATATTGAAGGCGGCCTGCCGGTGATTGATAGCGCCAACAGCGCGCAGTTTATCCCCCAGGCGACGAACCTTCAGGCCCTGGGCGGCATTAGCTTTAAAAAGGGTTGTTATACCGGCCAGGAAATGGTGGCGCGCGCCAAGTTTCGCGGCGCTAACAAACGTGCGCTTTGGTATCTCGCCGGCAACGCTTCGCGCCTGCCGGAAGCTGGCGAAGACCTTGAGATGAAAATGGGCGATAACTGGCGTCGTACCGGCACGGTGCTTGCCGCAAGCCTGCTGGACGATGGCCGCGTGCTTATTCAGGCGGTTATGAATAACGATCTCGAACCGGATACCGTGCTGCGCGTGCGGGAAGACAGCGGCAGCGAACTGGCCATTGAGCCGCTGCCTTATTCACTCGAAGAGAGCTGAAAGCCCGGCTGATGCCCCCTGCAGCCGGGGGGCATTAAGCATCAGCGGATATATGAATCAGCGGATATATAAATAGATAGCAAGGAAGTGGCAAAAGCTGCCGCCCAGCACGAAGCCATGCCAGATGGCGTGGTTGTAGGGGATGCGCTTGCAGACGTAGAAAATAACGCCCAGCGAGTAAATTATCCCACCCGCGGCCAGCAGCGCCACGCTGCCCGCATCCAGCTTCATCGCCAGTTGATAAACCACCGCAAGCGACAGCCAGCCCATCAGCAAATAGGTTACCAGCGACAGCATCTTGAAGCGGTGCGCAATGGTCAGCTTGAAGAGAATACCCGCCAGCGCGAGTCCCCAGATAACCACCATCATGCCGTGGGCAAAAGGTGAATCCAGCCCAACGAGCAAGAAGGGAGTATAGGTGCCGGCAATAAGCAAATAGATAGCGCAGTGGTCAAATTTCTTCAGCCAGCGCTTCGCGCGCTGATGGGGAACGGCATGATAAAGCGTGGAGGCCAGAAACAGCAAAATCATGCTGCCGCCGTAAAGACTGTAGCTGGCGATCGCCATAGCGCTGGCGTTGGCGGCAACGGCCTGAACCAGCAGCAGCACCAGCCCAACAATCCCTAACACCAGCCCGAAACCGTGACTGATACTGTTGGCTATTTCCTCAGCCAGTGAATATCCAGGTGCTTTAATTGGTTTGTCAGCCATAAGGCTACTCCAGGTAAGACTTAAGATGAAAAATGCAGCAGGGTTAGCATAACTGAGAATGATTCCAGTGAACACGTGTACGCTAAAATAAATCTGTCGGCACCGTAAGTCGCGCCTGTACAATCGTTCTATCTGATTAAGATAGCTGGAGAATAGCCATGTCCCCCCATGCGTTTGGCGCGATGAGCGAAGTTATTGCCTTTCTGATGGAAATCGACAAGCTCAAGCTGGTTGAGCGCCGTACAAAGATTATCGGCCATGGCCGTCAGGAAAATTCCGCCGAGCATAGCTGGCACTTTGCCGTTGCGGCGATGAGCCTTGCCCCTTTCGCACCTGAGGAAATCGATATTTCGCGGGTGATACAAATGGCGCTATTGCATGACATCGTGGAAATCGATGTAGGCGATGTGCTGGTTTATGATTTGGCCGCACGCGAAGCCATAGCCGAAAAGGAAGCCGTGGCGGCAACGCGCCTGTTTGGTTTATTACCCGAGCCGCAAAGCAGCACGTTCCTCAAGCTCTGGCTGGAATACGAAGCGGGGATAAGCGCCGACGCCCGCTTTGCCGGCGCGCTGGATCGCATATTGCCCGTGTTGCAGAATTTGCATAATGAGGGGCAAAGCTGGCGCGAAAATAATATTTCTCTTGCGCAGGTATTAACCCGTAACGCACAGGTGGGCGAAAGCTGGCCGGAATTATGGCAACATATCGTTAGCCATCTGTATGTTGCGCAGGAAAAAGGCTGGCTGCGCTAAATTCCCTTACCGGCTCACGGCTGAAACTTCAGGAAGATGTACGATGTTTACTCACGCGGCGATTGCTAATCTCAACGGCCTGGAAATGATGGTCTATAACTACGTCATTAAAAACCGTGACAAAGTCATGTACATGACCATTCGCGAGCTGGCCGACGGCGTGGGCGTTTCCACCACTACCGTTCTGCGTTTTTGCCGCAAGCTGAGCTGTGACGGTTATTCCGAGTTTCGCATTCGCTTTAAATTATATCTGGAACAAAACGATGAACCCTTGGTTAATTTTGGCCCCAGCGAAATAATTAGCTTTTTCAAAAGCACCAACAATGAAGAGTTCGATAATTTAATCGCTCGCGCGGTTGATATTATTTACGCCTCTGAACGCGTTATATTTGTCGGAGCGGGCACCTCCGGTGCTTTAGCCAAATATGGCGCACGCTTTTTTTCTAACGTGGGTAAATTCAGCAACCATATCGACGATCCTTATTTCCCGGTCACCAATGATATGGCAAAAAATGCGCTGGCGATCGTGCTTTCAGTTTCTGGCGAGACGGAAGAGATTCTGCGCTTTGCCAGCCAGTTCAGCCTGCACAACTGCAAGGTGATGTCGATTACCAGCCACGAAAACTCGGCGCTTGCGAAGCTCGCTGATTTTAATATTTCCTGGCATATTCCGCTGACGCGGGTAGCTGGCGTCTACGACATTACTACCCAAATCCCCGTTATTTATATTTTAGAAACCATTGGCCGCAAGCTGGCGAAAAAAATGGCGTAAAAAAAACAGGCTGTTTTTTATATGTAACAAATTACCAGACGGGCGGTTTGTT
This sequence comes from Buttiauxella sp., assembly GCA_032000125.1. Lineage (GTDB taxonomy): Bacteria > Pseudomonadota > Gammaproteobacteria > Enterobacterales > Enterobacteriaceae > Dryocola. The sequence continues at coordinate 41,577 of DAMALH010000022.1, forward strand.
ATATCGTGACAATTGCATCTCCTTTGTTAGACTCCAGAGCAGAGTTTATTAACGTAACGCCAGAATGTGAGTCATCACACATTATTACTGGCGCTAACAGCGGGATAAAAAATATGAAAAAACTGACTTTGCCAAAAGACTTTTTGTGGGGCGGCGCGGTTGCCGCGCATCAGGTAGAAGGCGGCTGGAATAAAGAAGGCAAAGGCCCAAGCATCTGCGACGTGCTGACCGGCGGCGCACACGGCGTGCCCCGCGAAATCACCCAGCACGTTGTTCCCGGCAAATATTACCCAAACCATGAAGCCATCGACTTCCACGGGCGTTACAAAGAAGACATCAGGCTGTTCGCCGAAATGGGTTTCAGGTGTTTTCGTACCTCCATTGCCTGGACGCGTATTTTCCCTAAAGGCGACGAGCTGCAGCCAAATGAAGAAGGTCTGAAATTCTACGACGACATGTTCGACGAGCTGTTGAAATACAATATCGAGCCGGTCATCACCCTTTCCCACTTTGAGATGCCTCACCATCTGGTCACGGAATACGGCGGCTGGACCAACCGTAAAGTCGTTGATTTCTTCGTTCGTTTTGCTGAAGTGGTATTTGAGCGCTACAAGGGCAAAGTGAAATACTGGATGACCTTTAACGAGATCAATAACCAGCGTAACTGGCGAGCGCCCCTGTTCGGCTACTGCTGCTCCGGCGTGGTTTACACCGAACACGACAACCCGGAAGAAGTGATGTACCAGGTGCTGCATCACCAGTTCGTGGCCAGCGCCATGGCGGTGAAAATCGGCCACCGTATTAATCCGAAGATGCAAATCGGCTGCATGCTGGCGATGGTGCCGCTGTATCCGTACTCCTGCAAACCTGAAGATGTCATGTATGCCCAGGAATCTATGCGCGAGCGCTATGTCTTCACGGACGTGCAGCTACGAGGCTACTACCCGTCATACGTGCTGAACGAGTGGGAACGCCGCGAGTTCAATATCAAAATGGAAGCGGGCGATGAGCAAATCCTGCGGGAAGGCGTATGTGATTACCTCGGTTTCAGCTACTACATGACCAACGCGGTGAAAGCCGATGGCGGCACGGGCGACGCGCTGTCTGGTTTCCAGGGCAGCGTACCAAACCCGCACGTTAAAGCCTCCGACTGGGGCTGGCAGATTGACCCGGTTGGCCTGCGCTATGCGCTGTGTGAGCTGTACGAACGTTACCAGAAGCCGCTGTTTATCGTTGAGAACGGCTTCGGCGCTTACGATAAGGTTGAAGAAGACGGTTCGGTGAATGACGATTACCGCATCGATTATTTAAAAGCGCACGTTAAAGAGATGATGAAAGCGGTCACTTATGACGGCGTCGATCTGATGGGCTACACCCCGTGGGGCTGCATCGACTGCGTTTCTTTCACTACCGGCCAGTACAGCAAACGCTACGGCTTTATCTATGTAAACAAGCACGACGACGGCACCGGCGATATGTCCCGCTCCCGTAAGAAAAGCTTTGGCTGGTACAAAGCCGTCATCGCCAGCAACGGCGAGAATCTGTAGTAAAGACAAAACACCGGCCATCGAGCCGGTGTTTTATGCTTAAACGGGTAGCGCAAAGCGGAAACAGGCGCCGTTGTCAGGCTTTTCTACAAGCGTAATGTCGCTGCCGTGAAGCTGCAGCATCTGGCGCACAATCATCAGCCCCAGACCGCCTCCCCGCAGCCGCGACTGGCTTGCGATAGAGGGGCGAACAAACAGCCCATCTTTTAGCTCCTGCGCAATGCCTGGTCCGTTATCGCTTACCTGCACCAGCACTTTCCCCCCCTCTTTCCACAAACGCACGGCGATGCTGCCGCCTTCCGGCGCATGGCGTATCGCGTTATCCAGCAGGTTGGTCAGCACGCGTTCGATCATCGCCAGATCGGCATCTATCAGCGGCAAATCAGGCTGAATGTCGGCCAGCATTTGCTGCCGCCGGGTCTGCGCCGCCAGTTCAAACTTCTGGAACACATCCTGTAAAAGCTCGCCCAAAGAAAAATGTTCTTTTTGCGGTTTCACCACGCCGTACTCCAGGCGCGCCAGCTCAAACAGCGACTGCGCAAGCGCCCCGACTTTCTGACTTTGCCCAAGGGCAATGTCCAGATAGCGTTTTTTATCCGCTTCAGAAAGCGTTGCCGACATCACCGATAAACTTTCCAGATAGCCATGCAGGGAAGTGAGCGGCGTCCGTAAGTCATGGGAGATATTGGCGATAAACTCCCGGCGCAGCTGATCCTGTTGCGATAAACGATGCCACTGTTCGGCAATGCGCCGTGCCATGGTGATAACGCCCATGCGCAGAAGCCCAATCTCGTCGTTGCTCTTTTCCTGATGCAGCGGCAGCGCGGCCATCGCCCGCATCTCTTCCATGCCGCCGGTTTCCAGCGCATGAACCTGGCGAGAAAGATCGCGCAGCGGACGCGTTATCCAGCGGAATGCCAGCCCGCCCACAATCAGCCCCAGCAGGGCTACCAGGCTGATGGACAGCAGAACAATTTTCAGCAGGCCGGTAAACTGCGCGTCGCTATTTAACGCGCTGTAATACTCACCCAGCAAAATAACGTACAGATAGCCTTTGACCTGCCCGTTCTGGCGCATCGGCGCCACGCTAAAAACCTTCCGGCCGTCAAGGCTGCGGGGATCGTCGCCGTAGATCGGATACTGGCGGGTGCTTAAGGCCGTTTGTATCGGCCGTAAATCGACGCGCTCGCGCTTGAGATGCCCGGCAGGCGCGCCGTCGCCAACGATATTTCCCTGGCTATCCAGCAGATAAACTTCAACGCTTGGGTTTACCGCCATCAGACTCTCGAACAGCGTACGCACGGATGCCTTATTGAGCCCATCCTGGCCGAGCAGCGGGTAGCTCTGGTTAATGTGCTGCGCCAGGTCGCCTGAAAGCTGCTGAATGACCGCCTGGCTGTACTGCGTGCTGGTGCGCACCTGTAACCAGCCCAGCAGCGCGCACGATGTCAGGAGCAAAAGCGCAAATATCAGCGTCAGACGCTGTGAAAGGGTGAAAGTTCGCATGGTTTACTCGCGCGGCTGTGCGGTGAATTTGTAGCCTTTTCCCCAGACGGTACGAATAAAATTCGGCTCCGCAGGGTTGTCTTCTATCTTGATTCGCAGACGATTGATATGCGTATTGACCGTGTGTTCGTAACCTTCGTGTTCATATCCCCACACCTGATTAAGCAGGTTGAGGCGGGAGAAAACTTTGTCCGGATTTCTGGCAAAAAAATAAAGAAGATCGAACTCGCGAGGGGTCAGTTCAACCGACAGGTGGTTAAGCTGCACGTCCCGCGCCAGCGGATCGATGGTGAGCGCGCCGAAGGTAAGCGTGCCCGCATCAAGACGCAAATTTTGGCTCATGGCTTCCTGACGGCGAAACAGCGCCTTAACACGCGCCACCAGCTCCAGCATGGAGAAGGGCTTAGCAAGATAGTCGTCCGCGCCAAGCTCAAGGCCAAGCACCCTGTGCGTTTCGCTGGAGCGGGCGCTAATGATGATGATTGGCGTATAGCGCGTCATGGTTCTGGCGTAGCGGCAGATTTCCAGCCCGTCCACGCCGGGCAGCATCAGGTCCAGGATTAACGCATCCCAGCCTCCCTGTTTAAGCTTTTCCAGACCGATATTACCGTCTGCGGCATGGGTTATCTCAAAACCCTCTTCCCGCAGATGCAATTGCAAAAGCTCAGCAATGTTCTCATCGTCTTCGACGATAAGCAGCTTTTTACCCTGATTCACTTCTTAAACTCCCGCAGGCGCCACATAGTGAAAGTCTACACAACAAGCGCGCGGAAAGTTGTCACATTTTATTTAACTTTGCGTGAGGCATTGGGGAATAAATCTGGCCAATACTGGCCTTATTGAATCATCAGGAAGCAGCGCGACGAAGCCTGTATTGCCTGTCTTTCCGGCCGTTAACTTTTCCTCACCCAACAAAAGGTAAATACCATGAAAAATCTCTACGCTATTTTTATGTGTGCCGTGCTGGCCCTGGGAATGGCGGGTGCAAATGCCGCCGACACCATGAACAAAGATAATATGTCGAAAGACAAAATGGGTATGACCCACGACTGCAATAAAGACGGAATGAAAAAAGATTGTATGAAGAAGGATGCCATGCCGAAGCAGGACATGGATAAAGGGAGTATGTCGAAAGATTCCATGTCTAAAGATAGTATGCAGAAAAACTAATATCACAGCAGCCTGAACAACGCTCCGGCTGTTCTGCCGGCATTATCCAGGCTGTTGCTTATTTCCCGCCGGCCAAATCGATAAAGCTGCCGGTCACGTAGGAAGCTTTCTGGCTGAGCAGCCAGACAATGGCCTCGGCAACCTCTTCCGGCTGTCCGCCGCGCTGCATCGGCAGGGAAAACTTCACGCGGTCAACCCGTCCGGCTTCGCCGCCCGATGCGTGCATGTCCGTATAAATAAATCCAGGGCGCACGCCGTTAACGCGAATACCCTGCGCCGCCATCTCCAGGGCAAGCCCGGTGGTCAGCGTGTCTACCGCCCCCTTTGAGGCCGCGTAATCAACGTATTCACCCGGCGCGCCCAGGCGTGCCGCGGCGGAAGAAACGTTAACGATTGAACCGCCTTCCCCGCCGTGGCGGTAAGCCATGCGCTTTACCGCTTCACGACAGCAAAGAAAATAACCGGTAACGTTGGTTGCCAGCACACGGTTGATGCGCTCAGCCGTTAAGTTTTCGATAGTGGATTGCTGGAAGAGAATGCCCGCGTTATTGACCAGCGCGTTAAGCGGGCCAAAAGCGTTGTCGATTTCCGCAAACATCGCCTGTACCTGCAGTTCATCGGCGATATCCGCTTTAATAGCCAGCGCTTCGCCGCCCGCGCTACGAATAGTATTCACCACCTCATCGGCAGCCTGTTTGTTGCGCAGGTAGTTAATCACAACGTTATATCCCTGCTGCGCAAGCAGGATTGCCGTCGCTTTACCAATGCCGCGGCTGCCGCCGGTGACCAGTGCTGTTGCCATTGTTTCTCCCTTTCCCCGAATCCCCGAATAAAGCAAAGGGCACCGAAGCGCCCTTGCTACTACATGTCAGTATTACTGATATTCGCTCATCGGCACACAGGAACAAAACAGATTTCGATCGCCGTACACATCGTCCAGACGCTTAACGGTTGGCCAGTATTTGTTGCTGTGGCCCGTCGGGAAGACGGCCAGCTCGCGGCTGTATGGATGCGTCCATTCAGAGACGATTTCATCCTGAGTATGCGGCGCGTTCACCAGCGGGTTGTCTTCCAGCGGCCACTCGCCACGCGCTACGCGGTCGATTTCGGTTCGGATGGTTAACATCGCGTCGATAAAACGGTCCAGCTCCAGCTTGCTTTCAGACTCCGTTGGCTCAACCATCAGCGTGCCCGCAACCGGGAAGGACATGGTTGGCGCATGGAAGCCGAAGTCAATCAGCCGCTTAGCGATGTCCAGCTCGCTGATACCGGTTTCTTCTTTCAGCGGACGAATGTCGAGAATGCATTCGTGCGCCACGCGGCCGTTCGCGCCGGTATACAGCACCGGGAAGGCTGACTGCAGGCGGTTTGCGATGTAGTTCGCGTTCAGAATCGCCACCTGGCTTGCTTTCTTCAGGCCTTCGGCGCCCATCATGCGGATATACATCCAGCTAATTGGCAAAATTGAGGCGCTGCCGAACGGTGCGGCGGAAACCGCGCCCTGCTGGGTCAGCATCTCTTCAATTTGCACCACGCTGTGGCCCGGTACAAACGGCGCCAGATGGGCTTTCACGCCGATTGGCCCCATGCCCGGACCGCCGCCGCCGTGTGGAATGCAGAAGGTTTTATGCAGGTTGAGGTGCGAAACGTCCGCGCCGATAAAGCCCGGTGAAGTAATGCCTACCTGGGCGTTCATGTTCGCGCCGTCCAGGTAAACCTGGCCGCCGTATTGGTGAACAATCTGACAAACTTCGCGGATAGTTTCTTCGTAAACGCCGTGGGTGGACGGGTAAGTCACCATGATGCAGGAAAGCGCGGCGCCCGCCTGTTCTGCCTTCGCGCGCAGATCCTGAAGATCGATATTGCCCTGCTTATCGCAAGCGACAACGATAACTTCCATGCCCGCCATTTGTGCAGAGGCCGGGTTGGTGCCGTGTGCCGAGCTTGGGATCAGACAGATATTGCGCCCGGCTTCGTTGCGGCTTTCGTGGTAGCGGCGAATCGCCAGCAGGCCTGCATATTCGCCCTGTGCGCCGGAGTTTGGCTGCATGCAAAGCGCGTCGTAACCGGTGAGCTTCACCAGCCAGTCAGATAGCTGGGCAATCATCTGGTGGTAGCCTTCCGCCTGGTTTGCCGGGCAGAACGGATGCAGTTCGGCAAATTCTGGCCAGGTGATGGGGATCATTTCCGCCGCGGCGTTAAGCTTCATGGTGCAGGAACCAAGCGGGATCATCGCCTGGTTGAGCGCCAGATCTTTGCGCTCCAGGGAGTGCATGTAGCGCATCATCTCGGTTTCGCTGTGGTAGCGATTAAAGACCGGATGCGTCAGAATTTCGTCTTCGCGCAGCATGGACGCAGGAATTGAGAGGCTATCGCCAGCCACGTCCCGATCCAGCTTGTCGATATCCAGCCCGTGGTCATCGCCCAGCAGAACGGTGAACAGCGCCTGCACGTCTTCGCGAGTGGTCGCTTCGTCAAGCGTGATGCCTACCGCGCCCAGAATGTCGCTGCGCAGGTTGATTTCGTTTGCTTCGGCACGCGCCAGAACCGAAGCTTTATCTGCCACTTCCACGCAAAGCGTGTCGAACCAATGTTTGTGGCGCAGCGCCAGGCCTTGCTTTTGCAGGCCTGCGGCAAGAATATCGGTCAGGCGATGAATGCGGCCCGCAATGCGCTTCAGCCCGGCCGGGCCGTGGAAGACCGCGTACAGGCTGGCGATATTGGCAAGCAGCACCTGAGAAGTACAGATGTTGGAGTTCGCCTTTTCGCGGCGGATATGCTGCTCGCGCGTCTGCATTGCCATGCGCAACGCGGTGCGGCCAGAAGCGTCGCGTGAAACGCCGATAATCCGGCCCGGCATAGAGCGTTTAAATTCGTCGCGTGCGGCGAAGAATGCCGCATGCGGGCCGCCATAGCCCATCGGCACGCCAAAGCGCTGTGCGGAACCGAAGACGATATCAGCCCCCTGTTTACCCGGCGCCGTCAGCAATACCAGCGACATAAAGTCCGCGGCAACGCTTACCACGATTTTGCGCTGTTTTAATTCTTCGATAAGCGCGCTGTAATCGTGCACTTCACCCGTTGTGCCAACCTGTTGCAGCAGCACCCCGAAGACGTCCTGATGATCCAGCACCTTAGCGGCCTCATCGACAATCACGTCAAAACCGAAGGTTTCAGCACGGGTACGAACCACGTCCAGCGTCTGTGGATGGATGTCAGCCGCCACGAAGAAACGGTTCGCGTTTTTCAGTTTACTTACGCGCTTAGCCATCGCCATTGCCTCTGCGGCAGCGGTTGCTTCATCGAGCAGCGAGGCGGAGGCGATATCCAGGCCGGTCAGATCCAGCGTTACCTGCTGGAAGTTAAGCAGCGCTTCGAGACGCCCCTGAGACACTTCCGGCTGATAAGGCGTATACGCGGTGTACCAGCCTGGGTTTTCCAGCATGTTACGCAGAATCACCGGCGGCGTTTGCACCGCGGTGTAACCCATCCCAATGTAGGTTTTAAAGCGTTTATTACGGCTGGCAATGGCTTTTAATTCCGCCAGCGCGGCAAACTCAGTTGCCGCTTCGCCCACCTGCGGCGGCTGGGCGAGCTGGATATCCGCTGGCACAATCGTGGAAATCAGTTCAGTTAAAGAACCCGCTCCCACAGCCTCCAGCATTTCTTGCTGCTGCCGGGCGGAGGGGCCAATGTGGCGGTCAATAAACGCTTCGTGGTTCTCAAGGCTACGTAAGGACTGGGTCATGAGCGGTGATTCCTGAAAAACATGCAGAACTTTAGCGGTGGGCGGGTGCAGAGCGTCACCCGCCAGATAGCGTATTACTCGTTTTCTACCAGGGCTTCATACGCGGCGGCGTCCAGCAGGGCGTCTAACTCTGACTCGTCGCTGGCTTTGATTTTAAAGATCCAGCCGCCGGCGTATGGCTCGCTGTTTACCAGCTCCGGCGCGCCTTCGAGCTCGCTGTTCACGGCAACGATCTCGCCGCCGATCGGCGCATAGATATCGGATGCGGCCTTCACCGATTCCGCAACGGCGCAGTCGTCGCCGGCGCTAACGGTAGCGCCCACTTCTGGCAGGTCCACAAATACCATGTCACCGAGCAGCTCCTGCGCATGTTCGGTAATGCCTACGGTCCAGGAGCCATCCGCTTCTTTACGCAGCCACTCATGTTCTTTGCTGTATTTCAGGTCATTAGGCACATTGCTCATTGTTCTTTTCCTCTATCGAAATTTACTGTGCGACGGGCTTACCGGCGCGAACAAAAACGGGTTTAGTTACTTTTACCGGCATTTCACGGTTGCGGATCTGCACAATGGCGGTGTCGCCGATGCCTGCCGGTACGCGCGCCAGAGCAATGCTGTAGCCAAGCGTTGGCGAGAAGGTGCCGCTGGTGATAATCCCTTCGCAGACGTTGCCTGAATGGTCGGTGAAACGCACGGGCAGTTCGTTACGCAATACGCCTTTCTCGGTCATAACCAGGCCGACGAGCTTCTCGGTGCCTTTTGCTCGCTGTGCTTCAAGCGCTTCGCGGCCGATAAAATCGCGGTCGGCAGGCTCCCATGCCACGGTCCAGCCCATGTTTGCCGCCAGCGGAGAAACGCCCTCGTCCATCTCCTGGCCGTAGAGGTTCATGCCCGCTTCCAGGCGCAGGGTGTCGCGCGCGCCGAGGCCGCAAGGCTTAACGCCGGCCTCAACAAGCTGCGTCCAGAATTCCGCGGCCTTCTCGTTTGGCATGGCGATTTCATAGCCCGCTTCGCCGGTATAGCCGGTAGTGGCGATAAACAAATCTCCCGCCTGCACGCCAAAGAATGGCTTCATACCCGCTACCGCGTTGCGCTGTTCTTCGGTAAAGAGTTCGGCGGTTTTTGCCTGGGCGCCAGGCCCCTGCACGGCAATCAGCGCAAGGTCGTCCCGCACGGTGACTTCAACGGCGAACGGTTCCGCGTGCTGATTTATCCACTCAAGGTCTTTTTCACGGGTGGCGGAGTTAACCACCAGGCGGAAATAGTCTTCGGTTAAGAAATAGATAATAAGGTCGTCGATAACGCCGCCGGACGCGTTCAGCATGCCGGTGTAAAGGGCCTTGCCCGGCTGGGTTAGTTTGGCAACGTCGTTGGCTACCAGGTAGCGCAGAAATTCACGGGTACGGCTGCCGTGTAAATCAACGATGGTCATGTGGGAAACATCGAACATGCCCGCATCGGTACGTACCGCGTGGTGTTCGTCAATCTGCGAGCCGTAGTGCAGCGGCATCATCCAGCCATGGAAATCGACCATGCGCGCGCCGCAGAGATTATGTTGTTCAAACAAAGGGGTCTGTTGAGCCATCTTTTCCTCTTTAACCAACCGGTTACCAGGCGTTTTTACGCTTTGTTTTCCGTCAGACAAAACCCGGCATCGCCCCGTTCGCGATAGCGACGCAAACGTTACCTTTGGTCTGAACTTACCACCGAAAGCCGGTGTAAACCATAAGGAGAAAACGGTCATTACATTAGCTTATGACCAAACTGGGCGATGCAGCATGCAGAGTATTCGTCTACAAAAATGCGAGGAAGCACGCATAAATTGGAAGTGTTAAAGGCAGAAGTTAGATTTAGCTAACATTTACGACCATTTCAGAAACCATTTCTGTGCATCGCCGAAAACATCACATTAAAAAATGTAATCCGAAATTAATGGTGAGATTAGAATATTTCAAACGAGGGAAGGGCTTCCCTTCCCGGCTGGCGGAAAGGGAAATGTGACGGGCTTAACGTTAAGCCTGGCGTAGCCAGGAAGGCAAATCTTGCAGGCCCATCGCCTGACGGATTAACTTTTGTTTCACGCCGGGCAGGCTATCGGCAAGCTTCAGGCCAACATCACGCAGCAGCTTTTTCGCCGGATTGCTGCCGGCGAACAGATCGCGGAAACCCTGCATGCTCGCCAGCATCATTGCCGCGCTATGCTTACGGCTGCGCTCATAGCGACGCAGATACAAATATTGCCCGATATCTTTGCCCTGCCGATGCAGGCGACGAACCTCATCAATCAGCCCGGCGGCATCCATAAAACCGAGGTTAACGCCCTGCCCGGCCAGCGGGTGAATAGTATGCGCGGCATCCCCCACCAGCGCGAGGCGATGCGCTGCAAAATTACGCGCGTAGCGGCCCGTTAGCGGGAAGACCTGCCGCTCGCTTTCAAGGCTGCATAATCCCAGACGCATATCAAAAGCCACGGAAAGCGCCTGATTAAACGCTTCGGGCGTGGCGTTTTGCATACGCTCCGCTTCCCGCTGCGGCAGCGACCAGACTATCGAGCACAGGTGCGAGTCGGAAAGCGGCAGGAAAGCCAGAATGCCCTCGCCGTGAAAAACCTGCCGTGCGACAGCCTGATGCGGCTGCGCGGTACGAATAGTGGCGACAAGCGCGTGCTGGTGATAATCCCAGAACGTGAGCGGGATATCGGCCTGATTTCGCAGCCAGGAGTTTGCGCCATCGGCCCCCACGACCAGGCGGGCCGTCAGCATTGCGCCGTCTTTTAGCGTGATAAACGCTTCGTTTTCCCCCCAGGCCACCTGCTGTAGCTCAGCCGGCGCCATAAGCGTGATATCCGGACACTGTTCCGCCCGCTGCCACAGCGCATGATGAATCACCGTGTTTTCGATGATGTGCCCCAGGTGGCTGAAACCATAGGTTTTGTCATCGAAGGTAATCCGCCCGAAGCTGTCGCGATCCCAGACTTCCATGCCGTGATAGACGCTGGCGCGTCGGGCGATAATAGCTGGCCACACGCCAAGATGCGCCAGCAGCTTTTCGCTGGCAGCGTTTATGGCCGAAACCCGCAGTGCCGCAGGAGCGTCAGGGGCCTGCGGCTGCGGAGGCTGGCTTTCCAGCACCGCCACGCGTAGGCCGCTCCCCTGCAGGCCACAGGCAACCGCCAGACCCACCATGCCGCCACCAACAATCGCCACATCAACGCTTTGCAAATTGACTCTCCTTTAACGCGCAACCCAGCCAAGGGTGCGCTGTGCCAGCACATCGCGTGCCGGAGTAAAATGTTCCATCGCCATCAGACCAAGGTTGCGCCCCGCCACCAGCGGCGCCCAGCGGTTGGCGAATAAATGCACCAGGCCATCCGTTACGCCAACGGTGGCGGTTTTATCCGTTGCCCGACGTTGTTGATAGGCTGCCAGCACCGGATAACTGCCCGGATCCTGCTGCGCCTGCCAGGCGGCCGTCAGCGATTCCGCAAGCGATATGACATCGCGCAAACCGAGGTTAAAGCCCTGCCCGGCTATCGGATGCAATGTTTGCGCCGCATTGCCAACGAGCGCCACGCGGTGCGAAACCGTCTGCGAAGCGGTAGTCAGCGCCAGCGGGTAAATATTACGCGCGCCGGCATGGGTGATACGCCCAAGGCGCCAGCCAAAAGCACGCTGCAATTCATTGCAGAATCGCTCGTCGTCCCAGCTTTTCACCTCTTCCAGCGCGTCCTGCGGATGGCACCAGACCAGCGAGCAGCGTCCATCGGACATTGGCAGCATCGCCAGCGGGCCATACTGCGTGAAACGCTCGAACGCACGGCCATTGTGCGGCAGCGCGGTCGTGACGTTCGCGATGGCGGCAATCTGCCGGTAGTCCTCTTGCTGCCAGGTAATACCGCACTGCGCCGCAAGCGAAGAGCGTGAGCCGTCTGCCGCAATCAGCAGTTTGCCTTCCAGCACGGTGCCATTATCAAGCGCAACGCTAACCTGATTTTCTTCGCGAGTGAGGGAGGCTACGCGCTGGGGGCAATGTAGGGTGACGCCGGGTGCCTTACGCAACAAAGCAAACAGCCGCTGGCCGACATCATGCAGCTCAACCACCTGCCCCAGCGCGCTAATCTGATAATCTTCCGCCTGCAGCGTGACAAAACCGGCATGGCCTTTATCGCTCACGTGCACGGACGTGATTGCTGTTGCGCAAGACGAAATCGCAGGCCAGACGCCGATGTTAGTCAACTGCTGGCAGGTGCCCTGCGCCAGCGCAATCGCACGAGCGTCAAAACCGGGATGTGCAGCCGCCTCGGGCGCGCTAGCTTCTACCAGATGAACCGGCAGCCTGCCGCCCGTCATATGCGAGAGGGCCAGCGCAAGCGTTGCGCCGGTCATGCCGCCGCCGACAACGATCATGCTCATAGCTGACGCGCCGCGGCCATCAGGGCTTCTATCTCATCGGCGGATTTCACTACGCTTGCCGTCAGGTTTTCGTTGCCGTCGGCGGTGATAACGATGTCGTCTTCGATACGAATGCCGATGCCGCGGTATTGCGCCGGAACATCCGCATCTGGCGCAATGTATAAGCCTGGTTCAACGGTGATAACCATGCCCGGTTCAAGCTCCCGTGAACGATCCGGGCCATAGGCGCCGACATCGTGCACATCCAGCCCCAGCCAGTGGCTCAGGCCATGCATGAAGAAGGGACGATGCCCGTTATCGGCAATCAGTTGGTCAACATCGCCGTTGAGAATGCCAAGTTTTACCAGCCCGCTAACCATGATGCGGATGACCTCACCGGTAACCTCCTGCATGGAGGTGCCGGGGCGATAAAGCTTCAGCGCGGTTTCCAGCGATTCAAGAACGATGTCGTAAATCGCCCGCTGCGGCGCGGTAAATTTGCCGTTCACCGGGAAAGTGCGGGTGATATCGCCTGCATAGCCTTTGTATTCGCAGCCCGCGTCAATCAACACCAGATCGCCGTCGCGCATTTCGCTTTCGTTTTCGGTGTAATGCAGGATGCAGCCGTTTTCACCGCTGCCAACGATAGTGTTGTAGGACGGGAAACGCGCGCCGTGGCGACTAAACTCATGCAGGATTTCACCCTCAAGCTGGTATTCAAACATGCCGGGGCGGCATGTTTGCATTGCACGAGCGTGGGCCAGCGCGGTGATTTCCCCTGCGCGGCGCAGCACGGCGATCTCTTCTTCAGATTTGAACAGCCTCATCTCATGCAGCCACGGACGCCAGTCGGTGAGCGTTGCCGGCGCAGAAAGATTCTGGCGCGAACCGCGACGCAGTTTATCCAACGCGGCAAAGACGATGCTGTCCGCATAAGCGTATTCGCCCTGAGCGTGGTATACGACATCCAGACCGTTGAGTAACTGATACAACTGTTCGTCAATTTCGCAAAAAGCTAAAGCGCGATCGACCGCCAGTTTTTCCGGCGCGGCGTCCTGCCCGAGGCGACGGCCAAACCAGATTTCTGCGGTTTTATCGCGCAGCCGGTTGAACAGCACGCTGTGATTGTGGTGTTCATCGCTTTTGATAAGAACCAGCACGGCTTCAGGTTCGTTGAAACCGGTGAGATACCAGAAGTCGCTGTTCTGGCGGTACGGGTATTCACTGTCCGCGCTGCGCGTTGCCTCTGGGGCGGCAAAAATTAGCGCGGCGCTGGCCGGGGCCATTTTCGCCAGCAGCGCCTGGCGGCGACGAAGAAATTCCTGCTGAGTCATTACACCTCCTGAAGCTGATTGTCCTTAGTGAAGCGTCGGCTTACGCACTTCCGGCGCCGTTGGCACCGGGCGGGTAAAGGTGTCGTGGCAGAGCAATGCGGCAACGCGCACGTATTCAACGATCTCCTCCAGCGACATCTCAAGTTCTTCCTGATCTTCGTCTTCGTCATAACCAAGCTGGGCGATATTGCGCAGATCGTCAATGGCCTCGCCGGTTTCGCCGGAGACTTTATCAAGCTTAGGCTGGGTAACGCCGAGGCCAAGCAGGAAGTGGTTTACCCAACCGGCCAGCGCGTCCGCTCGGTCGAACACCGTGGTTTCGTCACCGTCCGGCAGATAAAGCTGGAACAGAAAGCCGTCGTCTTCCAGCGCATCGCCGGTTGCGGCATGCATATCGCGCAGGGTATCGGCGAGGTTCTGGCTGAACGCCAGGCCTTCATTTGTCAGGTCATGCAGCAGCGGTTGCCAGCTAGTGTCTTTGTTGCCACCGCACAGCATGCCGCTGATTAAGCCGTGCATTTCCGCAGGGGTCAGCCCTACGCCTTGTTCGTTCAAAAGTTGGCTTACGGCGTCGTAGCCTGGCATAGCGTTCTGTATAGACATGCGCATTCGTCATCGTTGGCAGGGATAGTTCATGTTATGCTACCACCAGGGACTCCGGGGCACCAGAAAAGGGCTTGTATCTTCATAACGGGGTAGCTATAGTGACGCCCCTTTCGCGCCCTGTTAACGGGTGGCGACAGGCAGGCGAGTTAACAGCAGGAAGGTGGCATGTCTGCACAACCAGTCGATATCCAAATTTTCGGTCGTTCATTGCGCGTGAATTGTCCGCCTGAACAACAGGATGCGCTGAATCAGGCTGCGGTTGAGCTGGATCAGCGGTTGCAAGATTTAAAAGTTCGCACTAGAGTCACAAATACTGAGCAGTTAGTTTTCATCGCAGCGCTAAACATTTGCTATGAATTAGCTCAGGAAAAATCGAAAACCCGTGACTACGCTGCTAACATGGAGCAGCGGATCAAAATGTTACAGCAGACCATTGAGCAAGCGTTACTTGACCAGGGTCGCATAACAGACAGACAGGGTCCAAACTTTGAATAACGCTTCATAGTTGTCTATGGTAGAGTAACTGTGAAGGAAAAATTTCTCTGAGATGTTTGCAAGCGGGCCAGTCCCCTGAGCCGATATTTCATACCACAAGAATGTGGCGATCCACCGTCGGTGAGCATGCTCGGTCCGTCCGAGAAGCCTTAAGACAGTGACGCTGCATTCACCTTGAACCAAGGGTTCAAGGGTTACAGCCTGCGGCGGCATCTCGGAGATTCCCTCTTTCTACCCGGTCATCATGAATGACACACATATCGCAAGTTCCGCCTCCTCATATTGTTTCAACGCTTCGCACAGAAATTCGTCAGACCATCCGGCAGCGACGCCGCACCCTCACCGATACCGAACAGCAACGCTTTGCCGAACTGGCAGCCCTGCGCATGCTGGCCTATGCGCCGGTGATGGACGCTGCAAGCGTTGCGGTGTTTTTGTCCTTCGACGGTGAGCTGGATACTCATCCGCTGATTCGCGCGCTATGGCAGGCGGGAAAGGCCGTTTATCTTCCGGTGCTACACCCGTTCAGTAAAGGCAGCCTGCTATTTTTACGCTACGACAAAAGCAGCCATCTGGTGATGAATCGTCTGAAAATTCTGGAACCGAAGCTCGACGTGCGCAGCGTTTTACCGCTGGATAAACTGGATGTGCTGATAACGCCGCTGGTGGCCTTTGATGAGCAAGGACAGCGCCTGGGCATGGGCGGAGGCTTCTACGATCGCACCCTGCAAAACTGGCGGCAGCATGGCTTGTGGCCCGTTGGGCTTGCGCATGATTGCCAGCTAGTACCGACATTGCCTGCCGAAGAGTGGGATATTCCATTGCCTGCGGTCGTGACGCCTTCGCGCCTTTGGGAGTGGTGAAACGCTTCTCCCCCGAACGAGGGAGAAGATAAGCAGGTGTTTATCAGTAAAGCAAACGAGCGCGGATAGTGCCCGGAATGGCCTTCATTGATTTTAAAGCCGCCTCAGCGACATCTTCCTCGGCGTCAATATCAATCACCACATAGCCCATTTTCGGCGTTGTTTGCAGATACTGCGCGGCGATGTTGATCCCCTGCTCGGCAAAAATCTGGTTCAGCGCGGTCAGGATGCCCGGACGGTTTTCATGGATATGCAGCAGGCGGCTGGTGGTGCCCCCGTGCAGCGGCAGAGAAACTTCCGGGAAGTTCACCGCAGAAAGCGTTGAGCCGTTATCGGAGTATTTAGCCAGCTTGCCCGCCACTTCGAGGCCGATGTTTTCCTGCGCTTCCTGAGTTGAACCGCCGATGTGCGGAGTCAGGATCACGTTATCAAACTCGCACAGCGGAGAAGTAAAGGGATCGCTGTTGGTCGCAGGCTCGGTCGGGAATACGTCGATTGCCGCACCGGCGAGGTGCTTGCGAGCCAGCGCATCGCACAGCGCAGGAATATCAACTACGGTTCCGCGCGCATCGTTAATTAACAGCGCGCCCGGCTTCATCAGCGCCAGTTCGTTGGCACCAAT
Source organism: Buttiauxella sp. (assembly GCA_032000125.1). Lineage (GTDB taxonomy): Bacteria > Pseudomonadota > Gammaproteobacteria > Enterobacterales > Enterobacteriaceae > Dryocola. The sequence goes on from DAMALH010000022.1 coordinate 57,858, forward strand.
CATATTCTTAGTGGAGGCATTCTCAGGGACGTGCAGGCTAACCACGTCGCTCATATTGAGCAGATCCGACAGATGCTGCACCTGAGTCGCGTTACCCAGCGGCAGTTTGCTTTCAATATCGTAGAAGAAGACGTTCATACCCAGCGCTTCGGCCAGGATACCAAGCTGGGTGCCGATGTGGCCGTAGCCGATAATACCGAGCTTTTTGCCACGGGCTTCAAAGGAGCCCACGGCCAGCTTATTCCACACGCCACGGTGCGCCTTCGCGTTCGCTTCCGGTATGCCGCGCAGCAGAAGCAAGAGCTGGCCGATAACCAGTTCGGCAACAGAACGAGTGTTGGAGAACGGCGCGTTAAAGACCGGCACGCCGCGTTTTGCCGCCGCATCCAGATCGACCTGGTTAGTACCGATACAGAAGCAGCCGATCGCGACCAGTTTCTCTGCCGCAGCCAGAACATCTTCAGTTAAATGAGTGCGGGAACGTAAACCAATGAAATGGGCATCACGGATGGAGGCTTTAAGCGCATCGCTGTCAAGCGCGCCTTTGTGATACTCGATGTTGGTATAGCCTGCCGCACGAAGGTTCTCGACCGCTTTCTGGTGCACGCCTTCCACCAGCAGGAATTTAATTTTGTCTTTCTCCAGTGATACTTTTGCCATTTCCCGACCCTATTTTTCTGTGCTGTTGTGGTACTGCCTGTAAGTTACCCTGCCGTCAAAATATCAAAATCTACGCCTTCGGCAATATAAACGATTGCGTACAGGGGATGTTGAAAAGGAATAAGAGGCGAGGAGTTAGCACAAAATGCTGGTCGTAAAGGCGTTACAGGAAGGAAGCACAGGTGTTTTACAAGGATGTGACATATGTCACCAAATTTGCCGTTAAAATAATTTGTCATTATTTATACGGATTTTTGGGACGCCTGAGGCGCCCCGGTCAGATCATTTTACGATGGTTTTCACGCCGTCAGCCGTACCAATCAGCGCAACATCCGCGCCACGATTAGCAAACAGGCCGACGGTGACCACACCCGGCAAACCGTTAATCTCGTTTTCCAGCGCCACAGGATCGATAATGCTCAGGCCGTAGACATCAAGGATGATGTTGCCGTTATCCGTTACCACGCCCTGACGGTATTCCGGGCGGCCGCCCAGCTTAACCAGCCTGCGGGCCACGCAGCTACGCGCCATTGGAATGACTTCTACCGGCAGGGGGAAATTCCCCAGAATATCGACCTGCTTGGATGCATCCGCAATGCAGATAAACTTATCGGCCACTGACGCAATGATCTTCTCGCGGGTAAGCGCCGCGCCGCCGCCTTTGATCATCTGCATTTGCCCGTTGATCTCATCTGCGCCGTCAACGTAGATCCCAAGTGAATCCACTTCGTTCAGATCGTATACGGTAATGCCGAGGCTTTTCAGTTTGGCGGTGGAAGCGTCGGAGCTGGATACCGCACCATCAATCTGATGTTTGACGGTGCCCAGAGCATCAATAAAGTGCGCGGCGGTAGAGCCTGTGCCCACGCCAACAATGGTGCCCGGCTGTACGTACTGCAGCGCTGCCCATCCGACTGCTTTTTTCAGTTCATCCTGCGTCATGGTTAATTGCCTGTGCTGTGAAAACTGACGGGCATTATAGAGCAAGCGTCGGGAGATTGTCCCTGCGAACGGCCGAACTTAACCGATCTTTGTGGATTTGGTCTGGATCGGTCACAAATTTATGTCATAGTGCTGGCACAACGAAAACAGGAGTCAGCAACAACAATGAAACGTCCGGACTACAGAACGCTACAGGCGCTGGATGCGGTTATTCGTGAACGCGGCTTTGAGCGCGCGGCACAAAAGCTCTGCATTACTCAATCCGCGGTTTCACAGCGTATCAAGCAACTGGAAAACATGTTCGGCCAGCCATTGTTAGTGCGTACCGTACCGCCGCGTCCAACCGAGCAGGGGCAGAAACTGCTGGCGCTGTTGCGTCAGGTCGAGCTGCTGGAAGAAGAGTGGCTGGGGGATGAGCAAACCGGTTCAACGCCGCTGCTGCTTTCGCTGGCGGTAAACGCCGACAGCCTCGCAACCTGGCTACTGCCGGCGCTTGCGCCGGTGCTGGCCGACTCCCCTATCCGCCTGAATCTCCAGGTAGAAGACGAAACCCGCACGCAGGAACGCCTGCGCCGTGGCGAAGTTGTCGGCGCGGTATCGATTCAACCGCAGCCGCTGCCAAGCTGCCTGGTCGATCGTTTAGGCGCGCTGGACTATCTGTTTGTTGGCTCCAGAGACTTTGCCGCACGCTACTTCCCTAACGGCGTTACGCGCTCTGCGCTGCTGAAAGCGCCCGCGGTGGCGTTTGACCATCTGGATGATATGCACCAGGCCTTCCTGCAACAAAACTTCGATCTTTCGCCCGGCAGCGTGCCGTGCCATATCGTTAATTCGTCAGAAGCCTTCGTACAACTGGCTCGCCAGGGCACCACGTGCTGCATGATCCCACATCTGCAAATCGAAAGGGAAATCAACAGCGGCGAGCTAATCGACCTGACGCCAGGCCTGATGCAAAGACGCATGCTGTACTGGCACAGGTTTGCGCCGGAAAGCAGAATGATGCGCAACGTGACCGATGCTCTGCTGGAGTACGGACACCGGGTCTTACGCCAGGACGCCGAATAGCAAAAAGCCCGCCATATTCAGCGGGCTTTTTTGCTTTGTCGGATGGCAAGACGCCATCAACGAACAGCTTACTGCGCGGGCTGGCTCTGGGTACGTTCCAGCTCAAACACCACGTCTACCTGATCGTCAAACTGGATGGTTTGCTGATCGTAGGTATCCTGTGCGGAAGCGGGCGCCGCAGCCTCGGCTTTCATCATCCGCACCATCGGCGCAGGCTGATAGTTTGAAACATGATAACGCACGCTGTAAACCTGACCCAGCTTGCTGTTAAAGCCTTCGGCTAACAGTTTCGCCTGGCGGGTGGCATCGTCGATGGCCGCTTTACGCGCTTTGTCTTTGTACTCTTCCGGATGGGCCACGCCCAGGGAGACAGAACGAATTTCATTGAGGCCGGCTTTCAAAGCGCCGTCCAGCAGCTCGTTCATTTTGTCAAGCTTGCGCAGGGTCACCTCAACCTGACGCACGGCGCGATAGCCTTTTAACTGAGTTTTACCGTCTTTCAGGTACTCATATTCAGGCTGCGTGCGCAAGTTAGCGGCGTTGATATCTTTTTTCTCAACGCCGCTTTGCTGCAGAAACGTCAGGTATTGCGCAACGCGATCGTCAGCTTGCTTTTTAGCCGACGCCGCATCTTTAGCAGAGACGTTTACCTCAATAGCGAGCGTGGCAATATCAGGAACGGCGTCCACGCTTGCGGTGCCGGAAGTCACCACGTGCGGGCCGTTTGGCAGCTCATCCGCCAGCGCAGGAACCGAACCAAGCCCTACTAATGCAGCTAATGCCAGGGTTTTAAACTTCACTGTAATTCCTCCATGCTATGTTCCACTGTCATCACGTCCGGATAAGAACGTGGACATCTTGGCTGCAAGCTTAGCCTGGAATAAAAACTTGTCTATCGGATAAAGGTGAATTAACCCAACAGCGCTTTGAGATGCCCGACGCCGTCCCACGCCAGTTGCGAGGCGATAAACCACATCACCAGGCCGACTACGGCGTTAATGATCCGCTGGGCTTTGACGGTCCGCAAACGCGGCGCAAGCCATGCGGCCAGAATCGCCAGGCCATAGAACCACAGAATCGAGGCGCTGATGGTGCCCAGCGCAAACCAGCGCTTAGATTCTTCCGCAAGCTGCCCGCCCAGGCTGCCCAGCACGACAAAAGTATCAAGGTAGACGTGCGGATTAAGCCAGGTCACGGCCAGCATAGTAGCGATGATGCGCCAGCGCCCCTGCTTCATCACTTCCGCTGAAGCCAGCTCCACGCTGCTGCTCATCGCCGTTCGCAGCGCCCCCCAGCCGTACCAGAGCAAAAACGCCACGCCGCCCCAGGTTACAGCCGCCAACAGCCACGGCGATTTCGTCAGCACGGCGCTACCGCCGAAGATGCCGCCGCAAATCAGCACCAGATCGCTTAGCGCGCACAGCGAAGCAATCATCAGGTGGTACTGGCGACGAATGCCCTGATTCATCACAAAGGCGTTTTGCGGGCCAAGCGGGAGGATCATGGCAGCACCCAGGGCAAGCCCCTGAAAGTAGTAAGATATCACGGTGGTTGGCTCTTCAATTTATGGTCACTGAAGAGAAGTGTACCCGGCGGGAATTATTAGCGGAAATGGATAATTTTAATGCTTAATCAGTAATGCTAATACTAAAACGGCCAGCCGAAGCTGGCCGTCGGTTATCACTCTTGCGCAGCTTGTTTAACGCGCTTGAAGTTGACGTCCATCTGCGGGTACGGAATGCCAATATCCTCAGCATCCAGCGCTTTTTTGATCCGCTCCAGCACGTCCCAGTAGACGTTTTGCAGATCGCCGCTGTTGCTCCAGACGCGTATCACAAAATTGACCGAGGACGGCGCGAGTTCATTCAGGCGCACCGTCATTTCACGATCCTTCAGGATACGGTCGTCGCTGTTAATGATTTCGGTAAGGATCTGTCGCACCCTGTCGATATCCGCATCATAGGACACGCCGATAATGAACTCATTGCGGCGCACCGGCTCGCGTGAAAAGTTCGTGATGTTGCCGTCGATGATTTTCTTGTTCGGCACTACAACAATTTTACCGTCCGCGGAGCGCAGCGTGGTGGAAAAAATCTGCACGTGCAAAACGGTACCGGCGGTGCCGCCCAAATCCACATACTCGCCGGCGCGGAAAGGCCGGAAGGTAACCAGCAGCACGCCCGCGGCCAGGTTAGACAGCGAGCCCTGCAGCGCCAGGCCGATAGCCAAACCGGCGGCACCCAGTACGGCAATCACCGACGCGGTCTGGACGCCCACCCGGCCAAGCGCGGCAATCAGCGTGAACGCGATAACGCCGTAGCGTACCAGGGCAGAAAGAAAGTCGGCGACCGTAGCGTCGATATGGCGTGCCAGCATCAGGCGATTAACCGTGCCAGAAACGGCACGGGCAACGATCATACCGACAATGATAATGGCAATAGCCGCGATAATGTTGACCGCATAGCTCAGCAGTAACGCCTGGTTGCGCACCAGCCAGCCTCCGGCATTATGAATACTGTCTACTACGTTAAGATCTTCCATTTACGGTTCCTTGTTCTTACCGAAAAATTGCGCCCGACAGGCACAGCTAAGATCTTAAAGGTTAAGTAAAAACCTTCAGATGTGCCAGCCTGGTCACAAAAATGCCCTTCCGGGTGTAAAAAAAATCGACAAAAAAGCCCGCGCGGTGGCGGGCTTGATTCAGGCATAACGCTTTACATTACAGAACGTCTTTCGCGTTCAGCTCTGTGAAAGCCTGCTCCAGACGAGTAATCATAGAGGTCTGTGCAGCGCGCAGCCATACGCGCGGATCGTAGTATTTCTTGTTCGGCTGGTCGGCGCCTTTCGGGTTGCCCAACTGGCCCTGCAGGTAAGCTTCGTTTTCTTTGTAGTAGTTCAGGATACCTTCCCATGTTGCCCACTGGGTATCGGTATCGATGTTCATTTTGATAACGCCGTAGCTTACGGAATCTTTGATTTCCTGGGCAGAAGAACCGGAACCGCCGTGGAAGACGAAGTTCAGGGAGTTGTGCGGCAGGTTGTGTTTCTTAGAAACGTATTCCTGAGAATCACGCAGGATAGTCGGGGTCAGAACGACGTTGCCTGGTTTGTAAACGCCGTGCACGTTACCGAAGGAAGCAGCAATGGTGAAACGCGGGCTGATTGCATTCAGTTTGGTGTAAGCATAATCAACGTCTTCTGGCTGGGTGTACAGCGCAGACGCGTCCATATGGCTGTTATCTACGCCATCTTCTTCACCGCCGGTGCAGCCCAGTTCGATTTCCAGGGTCATGCCGATTTTAGCCATGCGCGCCAGGTACTTAGAGCTGATCTCAATGTTTTCTTCTAAAGACTCTTCGGACAGGTCAATCATATGGGAAGAGAACAGAGGTTTGCCGGTTGCGGCGAAGTGTTTTTCACCCGCGTCTAACAGGCCATCGATCCACGGCAGCAGTTTTTTGGCGCAGTGGTCGGTGTGCAGGATTACCGGCACGCCATAGTGTTCAGCCATCTGGTGAACGTGATGCGCGCCAGAAATTGCGCCCAGGATTGCTGCACCCTGAGGAACGTCAGTTTTCACGCCTTTACCCGCGATGAAAGCAGCACCGCCGTTAGAGAACTGAACGATTACCGGCGCTTTAACTTTCGCAGCGGTTTCCAGTACGGCGTTGATAGAGTCAGTACCTACGCAGTTAACTGCTGGCAGAGCAAAGTTATTCTCTTTTGCTACCTGGAAAACTTTCTGTACGTCATCGCCTGTGATAACGCCTGGTTTTACGAAGTCAAAAATCTTAGACATGGTTGTGTGTCCTGTATCGTCGAAACGTTTGTGCCGCCTGAAGTCTACGGGCGACAAGAAATCAACGGGCAGGATACCCTGCCCGTAATCATTACTTCTTAGCGCGCTCTTCGAGCATGGCTACCGCTGGCAGAACCTTGCCTTCCACGAATTCGAGGAACGCGCCGCCGCCGGTAGAGATGTAGGAGATTTTGTCTGCGATACCGAACAGGTCGATAGCAGCCAGAGTATCGCCGCCGCCTGCGATGGAGAAGGCTTCGCTGTCGGCGATAGCGTTAGCTACGATTTCAGTGCCTTTGCGGAAGTTCGGGAATTCGAACACGCCAACCGGGCCGTTCCACAGAATAGTTTTCGCGTTTTTCAGGATATCAGCCAGTTTCTGTGCAGAAACGTCGCCCAGGTCCAGAATCTGCTCTTCATCTTTGATGTCGTTAACAGATTTCAGCGTAGCAGGTGCGGTTTCGGAGAATTCAGTCGCCACGCGCACGTCGGTTGGAACCGGAATATCGCAGGTGGTCAGCAGGCGTTTTGCTTCATCAACCAGATCGGCTTCGTACAGGGATTTACCAACGTTGTGGCCCTGAGCGGCAACGAAGGTGTTTGCGATACCGCCGCCAACGATCAGCTGATCGGCGATTTTAGACAGGGAATCCAGCACGGTCAGTTTGGTAGAAACTTTAGAACCGCCGACGATAGCAACCATTGGACGAGCCGGGTTGCCCAGGGCTTTGCCCAGCGCGTCGAGTTCTGCTGCCAGCAGCGGGCCTGCACATGCGATGTCAGCAAATTTGCCAACGCCGTGCGTGGAAGCCTGAGCGCGGTGAGCGGTCCCGAAGGCGTCCATGACAAATACGTCGCACAGCGCCGCGTATTTTTTAGACAGGGTTTCGTCGTCTTTCTTTTCGCCTTTGTTAAAGCGAACGTTTTCCAGCACAACCAGTTCACCGTCGGCCACTTCAACGCCGTCCAGGTAATCTTTCGCCAGACGAACCGGAGCAGACAATTTGTCTTTCAGGTAGTTAACAACCGGCAGCAGAGAGAATTCTTCGTTGTACTCGCCTTCGGTCGGACGACCCAGGTGAGAAGTTACCATCACTTTCGCGCCCTGTTTCAGCGCCAGTTCGATAGTTGGCAGAGATGCACGAATACGTGCGTCAGATGTCACTTTCCCTTCTTTAACCGGTACGTTCAAATCTGCACGGATCAGAACACGCTTACCAGCCAGATCCAGATCGGTCATCTTAATTACAGACATGGTGAATCCTCTCGTTGATTCTTAAAGTTTTGCAAACGCTTATGCGCCTTACCTGAAATCACTTGCAGCCATGACTAACGTCGTGTCGAGCATTCGGTTAGCAAAGCCCCATTCGTTATCACACCAGACTAAAGTTTTAATCAGATGTTGCCCACTGACCCGGGTTTGCGTGCCGTCAACAATGGCGCTATGCGGATCGTGGTTAAAATCAGTCGAGACCAACGGTAATTCCGTATAATCAACTATACCATGAAATGAATCCTGTGCCGCTTTTTGCAGTAACAGGTTGACTTCACTGGAATTTACTGCATTCCTCACCGTCACGCTTAAATCAATAGCGGTGACGTTTATCGTTGGCACACGCACCGCAATTGCCTCAAAACGGTCGTTAAATTGCGGAAAAATACGTGTGATGCCCGCAGCGAGGCGCGTATCAACCGGAATGATCGATTGACTGGCAGCGCGAGTTCGCCTGAGGTCGGGATGATAGGCATCAATAACCTGCTGATCGTGCATGGCGGAGTGGATGGTGGTCACGGTGCCCCACTCAATGCCGAAGGCATCATCAAGCAATTTAATAATGGGGATGATGCAATTCGTGGTGCAGGAGGCGTTCGAAACGATGCGGTGTTCGGCCTTCACCTCTTCATGATTAACGCCAAAAACCACGGTAGCGTCGAGATCGTTGCCGCCGGGATGAGAAAAGAGCACCTTTTTGGCGCCTGCCGCCAGATGGGCTTCGCCGTCTGCCCGGGTACCAAAAACGCCGGTACAGTCCAGCACAATATCTACGCCCAGTTCGCGCCACGGCAGCGCGGCAATGCCTGGCTCGTGAAGCAGGCGGATGGTGTCGTCCCCGACCCACAGCACGTCGCGTTCCTGACGCACATCCCAGGCAAAACGGCCGTGGCTGGTGTCATATTTCAACAGGTGCGCCATGCCCGCAGCATCAGCCAGTTCGTTGATTGCCACAACGGTGATTTCCGCACGGCGACCGGATTCGTACAAAGCACGTACCACGTTGCGCCCAATGCGACCGAAGCCATTAATTGCGATGCGTACGGTCATATCTCTCCTGCCAGAATCCCTGAAGCTAAGTGGCTGACAGAGTAATCCAGCAACAGCCTGAGGGGAATCCTCGCACTTATGAAACTGCCAATGATTGCTTAATTGTCGAACGTTTAATCGACTGAAACGCTTCAGCTATGGTAAGCGAAACGAAGAATAAAAGGAACGCCAGCGCGGGACAGGCAGCCGTTCTTCTGACACAGGTCACATTTTTAATGGAATAAATGAAACAAATAAGGGGACAGGGACGAATAACGAGCAAAAAAAAACGGGTCGCATAAGCGACCCGTGAGAAAGCTGGCAAGACCCAGGAAGCCAGAGGCTTCTTCCCAATACTGTTAACATGCAAGGGCTGGCTTTCTGGTCTGCCCAACCACCCGAAAAGCGTGCTTTTCGGGTGTTTGCCATCGGTATGACGGGCCGCACAAGCGACCCGTTTCCGCAGAGTAAGTTACAGAACGGCTTTCGCCTGTTTCACCACGTTTTCAACGGTGAAGCCAAACTCTTCAAACAGCTGCTCGGCAGGCGCAGACTCACCGAAGGTGGTCATGCCCACAACCGCGCCGTTCAGGCCGACGTATTTGTACCAGTAATCAGCGATGCTGGCTTCAACAGCAACGCGCGCCGCAACCGCTTTTGGCAGCACGGCTTCGCGGTAGGCCGCATCCTGCTTGTCGAATGCGTCGGTAGACGGCATGGAAACCACGCGCGCTTTAACGCCTTCGGCAGAGAGCTGATCCCAGGCCGCAACGGCCAGTTCAACTTCGGAACCGGTAGCGATCAGGATCAGCTCAGGCTGGCCTGCGCAATCTTTCAGGATGTAGGCGCCGCGGGCGATATCCGCCAGTTGCTGTTCGCTACGATCCTGCTGGGCCAGGTTCTGACGGGAGAAGATCAGCGCAGTCGGGCCGTCGTGACGTTCAACCGCATATTTCCACGCTACCGCAGACTCAACCTGGTCGCACGGACGCCATGTGCTCATATTCGGCGTGACGCGCAGGGCGGCAAGCTGCTCTACCGGCTGGTGTGTCGGGCCGTCTTCGCCCAGACCGATGGAGTCGTGGGTATAGACCATCACCTGGCGTTGCTTCATCAGCGCCGCCATACGCACCGCGTTGCGGGCATATTCCACGAACATCAGGAAGGTGGAAGTGTACGGCAGGAAACCGCCGTGCAGCGCGATACCGTTGGCAATTGCGGTCATGCCGAATTCACGCACGCCGTAATGGATGTAGTTACCGGCTTTGTCTTCGTTAATCGCCTTAGAACCGGACCAGATAGTCAGGTTAGATGGCGCAAGGTCAGCGGAACCGCCCAGGAATTCCGGAAGCCAATGCCCGAAAGCTTCAATTGCGTTCTGGGATGCTTTACGGCTGGCGATTTTTGCAGGATTAGCCTGCAGGTTCGCGATGAATTCCTGCGCTTTTGCAGCAAACTCGGCCGGCATGTCGCCTTTCATACGACGGGTAAACTCTGCGGCCTGCTCCGGGAATGCCTTAGCGTAAGCGGCAAACCTCTCGTTCCAGGTTGCTTCTTTCGCCTGGCCTGCTTCGCGTGCGTCCCACTGGGCGTAGATGTCCTGCGGGATTTCAAACGGCGCGTGTTTCCAGCCTAGCTGCTCGCGGGTCAGAACGATTTCCGCGTCGCCCAGCGGGGCACCGTGGGAGTCGTGCGTGCCCGCTTTGTTTGGCGAACCGAAACCGATGACGGTTTTGCACATCAGCAGAGAAGGTTTGTCGCTAACCGCTTTGGCTTCTTCAACAGCGCGCTTGATGGCGTCTGCGTCGTGACCGTCCACGCCGCGCACCACGTGCCAGCCGTAGGCTTCAAAGCGTTTTGCGGTATCGTCGGTGAACCAGCCTTCAACGTGGCCGTCGATGGAGATGCCGTTGTCGTCGTAGAACGCAACCAGTTTACCCAGCTTCAGCGTGCCGGCAAGCGAGCAGACTTCGTGAGAGATGCCTTCCATCATGCAGCCGTCACCCATAAATACATAGGTGAAGTGGTCGACAATGTCGTGACCTGGACGGTTGAACTGCGCCGCCATAGTACGCTCAGCAATCGCCATGCCTACCGCGTTCGCAACGCCCTGTCCCAGAGGACCGGTGGTTGTTTCCACACCGGCGGTGTAGCCCACTTCCGGGTGACCAGGGGTTTTGGAATGAAGCTGACGGAAGTTTTTCAGCTCTTCAATCGGCAGATCGTAGCCGCTGAGGTGCAGCAGGCTGTAGATCAGCATTGAGCCGTGGCCGTTAGAAAGTACGAAACGGTCGCGGTCAGCCCAGGCCGGGTTCTGCGGGTTATGGTTCAGGAAATCACGCCACAGGACTTCGGCAATGTCGGCCATCCCCATAGGGGCACCCGGGTGACCGGATTTGGCTTTTTGAACTGCGTCCATGCTGAGCGCACGAATAGCATTGGCAAGCTCTTTACGAGAGGACATTTTCACTCCAGATCGGATGGTTGAAGGTCACGCCTTGTTTTACGACTTGACTACTAAGCGTTATGGGCTACGCCCGAAAAGTGCCAACAATGTACCGCAAGCCGTGGGTCATGTACATGGAGCATCCTTTTGTCCCGGTAAGAAATCTCCGGGAAATGCTCGCATGTTGCGCAAGCGGCTGCGCTCGGTTAGTTTTCTTCTTTATACTGTGCTTTCCCCACCGCCAAAACGGGCGTTGAGTTTGCCCCTGGGCTTAAGAAACTAATAAAGGAAGACTGGCCATGAAGATGCGCCCTATTTTGCTAAGCCTGACGCTCGCCACCGCGCTGAGCGGCTGTCAGAACATGGATTCTAACGGTTTATTGACCTCCGGGGCCGAAGCCTTTCAGGCCTATACCCTCAGCGATGCTCAGGTAAAAGAGCTCAGCGATAAATCCTGCGCGGATCTGGACAGCAAGGCCAGCCTTGCGCCAGCAAGCAGCGACTACGCCAAACGCCTGTCAAAAATTGCCGGCGCGCTGGGCGACAACATCAACGGCATGCCGGTGAACTACAAGGTTTACGTCACTAAAGACATCAACGCCTTCGCCATGGCAAACGGCTGTATCCGCGTTTACAGCGGCCTGATGGACATGATGAACGATAACGAAGTCGAAGCGGTTATCGGCCACGAAATGGGCCACGTTGCGCTTGGTCACGTGAAGAAAGGAATGCAGGTTGCGCTGAGCGCTAACGCCGCGCGAGTAGCGGCGGCATCAGCCGGCGGCATGATTGGCAGCCTCTCGCAATCGCAGTTGGGCGATTTGGGTGAGAAACTGGTGAACGCGCAGTTCTCCCAGCGCCAGGAATCTGAAGCCGATGATTATTCCTACGACCTGCTGAGAAAACGTGGAATCAACCCGATTGGCCTTGCGACAAGCTTTGAGAAGCTGGCCAAACAGGAAGAAGGCCGCCAGAGCTCAATGCTTGACGACCACCCGGCATCCGCCGAACGCGCGCAGCATGTCCGTGACCGCATGGCGGCAGACGGTCTGAAATAACGATCTGACCGCTCCATACCAACGGAGCGGCCAAAATATCTTACTCGCCTTTCTTCGCCGCCTGGATGTAAAGCATTTCCAGCGCAAGCGTAGCGCCGGCAAGGGCGGTGATTTCAGACTGGTCGTAGGCCGGAGCAACTTCAACCACGTCCATCCCAACGATGTTGAGGTCTTTCAGGCCGCGTACCAGCTTCAGGGCGCGGTCAGAAGTCAGGCCGCCGATAACCGGCGTGCCGGTGCCCGGCGCAAAAGCCGGATCCAGACAATCGATATCGAAGGTCAGGTAAACCGGCATATCGCCAACAATCTGCTTAACCTGCGCCAGCACGTCATCAACGGTGCGGTCGTTAACCTGGCCCGCATCCAGCACGGTAAAACCATTATCTTTGTCAAACTCGGTGCGGATACCAATCTGCACCGAATGGTTAGGATCGATCAGGCCTTCAAGCGGCGCGGTGTAGAACATGGTGCCGTGGTCGAACTCGCAGCCGTTAGAGTAGGTGTCGGTGTGCGCATCAAAATGCACCAGCGCCATCTTGCCGAAGTGCTTAGCGTGCGCGCGCAGCAGCGGCAGGGTGACGAAGTGATCGCCACCGAAAGAGAGCATGCGCTTGCCCGCGGCCAAGAGTTTCTCAGCGTGAGCCTGCAGACGTTCGCTCATGTCGCGCGCGTCGCCAAAAGCGTAAACCAGATCGCCGCAGTCCACGACGTTCAGACGCTCGCGCATGTCAAAATCCCACGGGAAGCGGTTGCCTTCCCAGGCAAGGTTGGTGGAAACCTGGCGGATAGCCGCAGGGCCATGACGGCCCCCCGCACGACCGGAGGTAGCCGCATCAAAAGGAACGCCGGTAATCACCCAGTCGGCATCGCTGTCGTACGGCTGGAAGTTTAACGGGAAACGTAAAAAACCAAAGGCGTTGGAGACCAGGGAATTATCGTATTGATGGCCTAGTGTGCTCATTGTCTGACCTCTCGGTGAGTGAATTTATGTCAAAAAAAAGTCCCCTCCGCGTCGTTAAACCCGACGAGGAAGGGACTGGATACGTTTCGAAACAGCTTGTTGGCGCGGATTATCGCCGTAATTTCATCCGGGTTCAATAGTGCGTAATTCATACGCACAGTATAGAACAGACTTCGGGATCACTCGTCTTCCAGATAGGTGTACCCGTACAGGCCCGCCTCGAACTCTTCCAGGAACTGCTGCTGCAAAGCGGCGTCCAGATCGGTGTGTTTTACCTGATCGCGGAAGTGGGTCAGCAGAGTATTAGGGTCAAGCTGCACGTATTGCAGCATATCCGCCACGGTATCGCCTTCGTCGGAAAGCTCAACTTCCACGTTGCCGTCAGGGAATACGAATACGTCCACCGCTTCGGTATCGCCGAAGAGGTTATGCATGTTGCCGAGGATCTCCTGATACGCGCCAACCATAAAGAAGCCCAGCGGCGGCGGGCTCTCCGGGTCGTATTCCGGCATCGGCATGGTGGTGGCCATGCCGTCACCGTCGATGTAGTGGTCGATTGCGCCATCGGAGTCACAGGTGATATCCAGCAGCACGGCGCGGCGTTCCGGCACCTGGTTTAGCCCTTCAAGCGGCAGCACCGGGAACAGTTGGTCAATCCCCCAGGCGTCCGGCATGGACTGGAACAGCGAGAAGTTGACATAAATCTTATCCGCCATACGCTCCTGCAGTTCGTCGATGATCGGGCGGTGCGCGCGATTGCTCGGGTCCAGCAGGCGCTGGATTTCATGGCACATGCTCAGGTAAAGCTGCTCTGCCCAGGCTCGTTCCTGTAAAGAGTAGCTCCCCGCCGCATAGCCGGTATGGATATCGTGCAGATCCATCTGGCTGTCGTGCAGCCATTCGCGCAGCGAGCGCCGGTTGTTCGGCTCGTGCATTTCACCCCAGGTTTCCCACATGCTTTGCAGCGCACGCGGCGCATTTTCAGCAGGCGCCGTTGGCGTGGTGTATTCGTTGCGCTCAACGCCGATAATATTCGACACCAGCACGGTATGATGCGCGGTAACCGCACGGCCGGACTCGGTAATCACCGTCGGATGCGGCAGGCCGTGCTCTTCGCAAGCGTCGCCAATCGCCCAGATAATGTTGTTGGCATATTCATTCAGGCCATAGTTAACCGAACAATCCGACTGCGAACGCGTCCCTTCGTAGTCCACGCCCAGACCGCCGCCCACGTCGAAGCATTCGATATTCACGCCCATCTTGTGCAGCTCAACGTAGAAACGCGCGGATTCACGCACGCCGGTGGCGATATCGCGAATGTTCGCCATCTGCGAACCGAGGTGGAAGTGCAGCAGCTGCAGGCTGTCGATACGACCGGCTTCGCGCAACATTTCAACCAGTTGCAGAACCTGGGTCGCCGCCAGACCAAATTTAGATTTTTCACCGCCGGAAGACTGCCATTTACCGGAGCCTTGCGATGCCAGACGCGCGCGTACGCCAAGCCGCGGCACCACGTTCAGACGCTCGGCTTCTTCCAGCACGATACGAATCTCTGACATCTTCTCGATGACGAGATAAACCTTGTGGCCCATTTTCTCGCCGATCAGCGCCAGGCGGATGTATTCGCGGTCTTTATAGCCGTTACAGACAATCACCGAACGCGTCATGCCGGCGTGCGCCAGAACGGCCATCAGCTCGGCTTTAGAGCCCGCTTCCAGGCCCAGCGGCTCGCCGGAGTTAATCAGCGATTCAATGACGCGACGGTGCTGGTTTACCTTGATTGGGTAAACGAGGAAATAGTTACCGTTATAGCCGTAGGATTCGCGCGCGCGTTTGAATGCCGCGTTAATAGAGCGCAGGCGGTGCTGCAGGATCTGCGGGAAACAAAACAGCGCAGGCAGGCGCTGCCCTTGCGCTTCACGGGCTTTGACCAGCTCCGCCAGATCGACTCGTGCCTCAGGGACGTCCGGGTCCGGGCAAACGGTAATGTGGCCCAGCTCGTTGACGTCGTAGTAGTTATTGCCCCACCAGGCAATGTTATAAGTACGCAGCATCTTGCTGGCTTCCTGGGAACTCATGGCAACCTCCTGCATGGAGCGGTGTACATTCTGCTCGCCCACTGACGAACCCAAAACAGGAGAGATTTTGTCAGACATGGCGAACCTCAAATTTAAACGAATGTGCAAAACAGTTAACTACTATCGCAGGGGTATCCTGCAATAACAACCCATTAACAGCGCGTAACCGCAGCATAAGACGCTGACAGAAAAACTGTGCGACCGGTTTCTTTTTCATATCATTGTAAAACACGTAACCGAACTCCGTATGACGGGTCGGCGAAACCACGAGAAAACCCTTATCAACGACAAGAGCGCCAAGGTACTGAAATTACTGGCGTGCGTGACCGGCTCTGGAATCCTGAGAAGCGCCAGACCTGGTATAACATCGGCTGGGATAGCGTAAAGAAATGCAGTTTGCGAGGGGCAGTTGCACACAGGGGTTGTGCGCCAGATTCTGCGAATTACAGCGGTTCATCAATCGTATCACCTCCACGCATACGGTTTGGGTATGCGACAAGCCAAAGCCTGGGATAATTGCTCAGACCGGCGACAGCCTTTCTGTGGTTCAAGTCCTGAAAGATGTCACCCAAAAAATTAACAGGAAAATCAATATCTTGATTTTCGCCTGATAACGACAAAGAAGGAAAACAACGCTTTTTCCTTCTTTGTCAGCAATCATTGCTCAACCCGGCTGGAAGTGGGCAACACAAAATTTGTGTGCTTATTGAATAAGCCGCGCGCGCCGCTTTATACCGACAACGGATGGAAAAAGCAAAAGATAAATCTATGCTTTGCCAACGCCGTCAGGAAAAATTGCCGCGCCGTTTTATCTATAAATGTGACGGGTGAGAAAAATCGCTGGCAATCTGCTTAAGGGTTAACCTAAAATAGCCGTCCAGATGTTAATCCATCTATACTGATTAACTGTTAGACTGCCTGTCGTTAAACCTGCGGCAAATATCCTTCACATCAGCATATCGCACTGATGCGGGCGCCATTCAACAGCAGTCTGTACTATACGAATTATTTTAGGGTGAAGAAAACATGGCTAAACACCTTTTTACGTCCGAGTCTGTATCAGAAGGGCATCCCGACAAAATCGCTGACCAAATCTCCGACGCGGTGCTTGATGCAATCCTTGAGCAGGATCCAAAAGCGCGCGTAGCCTGTGAGACATACGTGAAGACCGGCATGGTGCTGGTTGGCGGCGAAATCACCACCAGTGCATGGGTTGATATCGAAGAGATCACCCGCAACACGGTTCGTGAGATCGGCTACGTGCATTCTGATATGGGCTTTGACGCCAATTCCTGCGCCGTGCTGAGCGCCATCGGTAAACAGTCTCCGGATATCAACCAGGGCGTTGACCGTACCGATCCGCTGGAACAGGGCGCGGGCGACCAGGGCCTGATGTTTGGTTATGCGACCAACGAAACCGACGTGCTGATGCCTGCGCCTATTACTTACGCACACCGTCTGGTTCAGCGCCAGGCAGAAGTTCGTAAGAACGGCGCGCTGCCATGGCTGCGCCCTGATGCGAAAAGCCAGATCACCTTCCAGTATGACGACGGCAAAATTGTCGGCATTGATGCGGTGGTGCTTTCGACCCAGCATTCCGAAGACGTTGAGCTGAAAACGCTGCAGGAAGCGGTGATGGAAGAGATTATCAAGCCGGTTCTGCCTGCGGAATGGCTTAACGCTTCCACCAAATATCACATCAACCCAACCGGGCGTTTTGTTATCGGCGGCCCAATGGGCGACTGCGGCCTGACCGGACGTAAAATTATCGTTGATACCTACGGCGGCATGGCTCGTCACGGCGGCGGCGCGTTCTCCGGTAAAGATCCTTCTAAGGTGGACCGTTCTGCTGCGTATGCTGCGCGTTACGTGGCGAAAAACATCGTGGCTGCGGGCCTTGCAGACCGCTGTGAGATTCAGGTTTCTTACGCCATCGGCGTTGCTGAACCGACCTCCATCATGGTTGAAACCTTCGGCACCGAGAAAATCTCAACCGAGCAACTGACCCTGCTGGTGCGCGAATTCTTCGACCTGCGTCCATACGGTCTGATCCAGATGCTGGATCTGCTGCACCCAATCTATAAAGAAACCGCTGCGTACGGTCACTTTGGTCGTGAACATTTCCCATGGGAAAAAACCGACAAAGCCGCCC
>DAMALH010000023.1:0-61031 GCA_032000125.1 Buttiauxella sp.
ACGACCTTGCCAAGGTCGGGGTCGCGAGTTCGAGTCTCGTTTCCCGCTCCAGATTTTATCTCCAGTACAAATTATCCACAGCGCCGAAGGGCGGTAGTGGTGGTTTTCTGCGTTCCTCACCAAGCCTTGTAAACAGAGTTATCCACAGGCAGCATGCTTTTCCTTTCGTTGCAAAGAAATGAACAAGTATTACAGGATAATGTTAACTGATTGATTAAAGGCGGAATATTTTCATGCCAAAATGTTAATATCGCCGTCTGAACCTTATCTTACAGTTGAATGACAAGGAGTTTTTATTTTTATCCACATCCTGTGGACATGTCAGGCATCCCGCTTTAATCCCTTTTCAATGACGCGCACCAGCCTTTGTTTTTGCGGCAGCTGTACCTCTACTTCGTTCGCGCTTCGCCGGGCCAATTGTTGCGCAATCGCCCAGTCAATATGTTCATCAAGCAGCGGATGCTCGCCTTTGCGCTGCTCTAACGCGGTAAGATGCGCTTCATTCCACGGGGCGTTACCCAGCGCCACGGCGACGTTACGCAGCCAGCGTAAATGGCCGATGCGGCGAATAGCCGACCCTTCCGTCACTTTTAAAAAATGCGCTTCACTCCAGGCGAACAGCTCAACCAGCGGCGGAGCGTGCAGCGCGCGTCGGGGACTGAAGTCATCTTCTTCGGTAAGCTGTGAAAAGCGATTCCACGGGCAGATGAGCTGGCAGTCATCGCAGCCGTATATGCGATTGCCAATCAGCGGCCTGAACGCTTCCGGGATCGCCCCTTCCAGCTCAATCGTCAGGTAGGAAATGCAGCGGCGTGCATCGACGGTGTAGGGTTCCACAATCGCCCCGGTGGGGCATATGGTCATACAGGCCACGCAGCGCCCGCAGTTTTCTTCCACCGGCTGGTCTACCGGCAACGGAATATCAACCAGTAATTCGCCAAGGAAGAAGAACGAGCCCGCGTCGCGGCTGAGGATAAGTGAGTGCTTACCTGTCCAGCCAAGCCCGGCCTTTTCGGCCAGCGGGCGTTCAAGAAGGGGCGCGGAATCCACAAAAGGTCTAAAATTCAGCGTGGAGCAGTGGGAGCGAATTAACTCACCCAGTTTTTTCAGCCGGTTACGTAGCAGCTTATGGTAGTCGCGTCCGAGGGCGTAACGGCTGACGTAGCCGAGCCCGGGGTTTTTCAGGGTTGAGGCAAACGCGGCGTTAGCCGGAAGGTAGTTCATTCTCACGCTAATTACGCGCAGCGTGCCGGGCAGCAGTTCGTGAGGCCGCGCGCGCATCATGCCGTGGCGCGCCATCCACTCCATCTCGCCGTGGTATTGTTTATCCAGCCATGCCTGGAGCTTCGGTTCGCTGGCGGTGAGATCGGTATCGGCAATACCCACCTGCTGGAAGCCGAGATCGTTGCCCCACTGTTTGATATTTTGCGCTAACTGATTGAGATCGAGGGGCTGTGACATGACGGACCATAACGAGAAATTAACCGCCAAAAGTATACCACACTCCGTCTGGCCGGCGGACTGGCTGCGCAAAACGGAAAAACAGGTCGCAGACACTTTGGGGATTACGCTGTATGAACTGATGCTAAGGGCGGGCGAGGCGGCGTTTACCCTTGCCCGTGAGCGTTATCCTTATTCGCATCACTGGCTAATATTGTGCGGCCACGGCAATAACGGCGGCGATGGTTACGTTGTCGCTCGTCTGGCGCAGGCTGCTGGTATATCCGTCACTCTGCTTGCACAGGAAAGCGATAAGCCGCTCCCTGAAGAGGCGGAGCAGGCGCGCGAAGCCTGGCTGAACGCCGGTGGAACTATCCATGCGGCAGAAATTACCTGGCCGGAAGCGGTCGATCTCATCGTTGATGGGTTACTTGGCACCGGGCTTACCAGCGCTCCGCGGGAAAACGTTGCTCAACTGATTGATAAAGTAAACCAACATTGCGCGCCGGTTGTTGCGCTGGATATTCCTTCCGGGTTACTGGCCGATACCGGCGCGACGCCGGGCGCAGTTATTCAGGCCAGCCATACGATGACGTTTATCGCCCTCAAACCTGGGTTGTTCACCGGCAAAGCGAGAGACGTGGTTGGGGAGGTTCATTATCACGCTTTGGGGCTGGAATCCTGGCTGCATAAGCAGCATGCGCCGATCTCACGCTTTGACAGTAAGAATTTATCGGGCTGGCTCAGGCCGCGTAAACCTGCCTCCCACAAGGGAAGCAACGGCCGGCTGGTGATTATCGGCGGCGATAGCGGTACGGCGGGTGCGATTCGCATGACGGGTGAGGCCGCGCTGCGCGCCGGGGCCGGTCTGGTCCGCGTGCTGACCCGCAATGAAAATATCATCCCGCTGATAACCGCTCGCCCGGAATTAATGGTCCATGAGCTCACGCCCGCCTCGCTTGAGGACAGTCTGGAGTGGGCGGATGTCATTGTTATTGGGCCGGGGTTAGGCCAGCAGGAATGGGGTAAAAAAGCGCTGCAAAAAGTCGAGAACAGCCGCAAACCTATGCTGTGGGATGCAGATGCGCTTAACCTTCTGGCAATCAATCCCGATAAACGTCAGAATCGTATTATTACGCCTCATCCCGGTGAAGCCGCACGCCTGTTAAATTGCGCCGTGTCACAAATTGAGAGTGACCGCTTACTTGCGGCCAATCGTCTGGTAAAACGTTATGGCGGCTGTGTGGTCTTAAAAGGTGCGGGTACGGTAGTGGTAAGCGAAGATGGCGAATGCGGGCTGATTGATACCGGCAACGCGGGCATGGGCAGCGGTGGAATGGGGGATGTGCTCTCAGGCATAATTGGGGCCTTGCTGGCCCAGAAGCTTAACCCGTATGATGCAGCCTGCGCCGGCTGCGTTGCGCACGGCGCCGCCGCTGACGTTCTGGCCGATAAATTTGGCACCCGCGGCATGCTTGCAAGCGATCTTTTTACGACGTTGTACCCTTTTGTTAACCCGGATTTGAATACCAGAAACCATGATTAATCGTGTTATTGCATTATCTGATGAAGCCGCAACGCTTGCGCTGGGCGCGCGCGTAGCCGCAGCCTGCGAAGGCGCCACCGTGATTTATCTTTACGGCGATCTTGGCGCGGGGAAAACTACGTTCAGCCGGGGATTTATGCAGGCGCTGGGTCACAAAGGGAACGTGAAAAGCCCAACCTACACTCTGGTTGAGCCTTACAGTCTTGATAGGTTGATGGTGTACCATTTCGATTTGTATCGTCTGGCGGACCCGGAAGAACTTGAGTTTATGGGGATCCGTGACTATTTTGCCAACGATGCAATTTGCCTGGTAGAGTGGCCGCAGCAGGGGAAAGGCGTACTGCCGGAACCCGATATCGAGCTGCATTTAAGTTACGAGGCGCAAGGGCGTGAGGCACGCATAACAGCAGTTTCCTCATCTGGTGATTCGTTACTGGCGCGGTTAGCCAAATAACAAGGATGACGGGATGATCTATCGCGTTAAGGGTTGGTTGATAGCAGCCTTGCTACTGGTGATGTGTCACCAGGGCTGGGCGGCGAGCCTTGCGGATATTCAGGTATCTAACGGGGATAATCAGGCGCGTATCACCTTTAGTTTTATGGGCGATCCGGAATATTCGTTTGTTCAGGATAATAAAAAAAGCGTTGCGCTGGATATCAAACAAACCGGCGTGATTCAGGGATTACCGCTGCAGTTTAGCGGTGATAACCTTGTGAAAAGCATCCGTTCCGGACAGCCGAAAGATGCCGGCTCTTTACGTCTTGTGGTGGACCTTACCCAGCCGGGCAAAACGCGCGCCGTGAAGCAGAAAAACGGCACGGGCTACACCGTGGTGTTTACCATTAATGCGGATGCGCCACCGCCGCCGCCGGTTGTGGCTAAGCGTGTAGAGCCAGCGCCGGTGCCCCGGCCTTCCGAACCGGCTAAAAATCCTTTTAAAACGCAGCAGGTAACGGGCGTTATCGGCTCTAATACCGTTACTCGTCCTGCTCGCACTAAGCGAACCAACGTAAGTTCAGATACCGTTGTGGTGGCTATCGATGCCGGACACGGCGGCCAGGATCCCGGCGCAATCGGGCCTGGGGGCACGAAAGAGAAAAACGTTACTATTTCGATTGCCCGTAAACTGCGCGCGCTGCTTAATGACGATCCGATGTTTAAGGGCGTACTGACCCGCGACGGCGACTATTTCATTTCGGTTATGGGCCGCTCGGACGTCGCCCGCAAGCAGAACGCCAATATTCTGGTTTCGATTCATGCCGACGCCGCGCCGAACCGTGATGCGACAGGCGCTTCCGTGTGGGTGCTGTCAAATCGCCGCGCGAACAGCGAAATGGCGGGCTGGCTTGAGCAGCACGAGAAACAGTCGGAACTGCTGGGCGGCGCGGGTGACGTGCTGGCAAACAGCCAGGCGGATCCTTATCTCAGCCAGGCGGTGCTGGATTTGCAGTTCGGCCATTCCCAGCGTGTCGGGTATGATGTCGCGACGAAAATGCTGGCGCAGCTTGGGCAGGTAGGTTCGCTGCACAAGCGCCGCCCGGAACATGCGAGCCTTGGCGTGCTGCGCTCCCCGGACATCCCCTCCGTGCTGGTGGAAACCGGGTTTATCAGCAATAACGGCGAAGAGCGCCTGCTCGATAGCGAGGCGTACCAGCAGCAGATTGCAAAAGCTATCTACGAAGGGCTGCGAAATTACTTCCTGACGCACCCGTTACAGTCAGCGCCTGCGATGGGACAAACTGCAAAAGCGCAGGGTGCTGATGCAGACAAAGTAGCCATTACTCAATAAGGATTTCTATGCCGATTCAGGTTCTGCCTCCCCAGCTTGCGAACCAGATTGCCGCAGGCGAAGTGGTTGAACGCCCTGCGTCGGTGGTAAAAGAGCTGATAGAAAACAGCCTTGATGCCGGCGCGACGCGTATCGACATTGATATCGAACGCGGCGGTGCGAAGCTTATCCGCATTCGCGATAATGGCTGCGGTATCAACAAAGATGAGCTGGCGCTGGCGCTGGCTCGTCATGCTACCAGCAAGATAGCTTCACTTAATGACCTGGAGGCCATTATCAGCCTCGGTTTTCGTGGTGAAGCGCTGGCAAGTATCAGCTCGGTGGCTCGCCTCACGCTGACTTCGCGCACCGCAGAACAAAGCGAAGCGTGGCAGGCCTACGCGGAAGGGCGCGATCAAAATGTGACGGTAAAACCCGCCGCTCACCCGGTTGGCACCACGCTTGAAGTCCTGGATTTGTTCTACAACACGCCAGCCCGGCGCAAATTTATGCGCACGGAGAAAACCGAATTCAACCATATCGATGAGATCGTGCGCCGCATTGCGCTGGCGCGCTTTGACGTCTCGATAAACCTCAATCACAACGGCAAAATGGTGCGTCAGTATCGCGCCGTGCAGGCAGGCGCGCCACGTGAACGCCGTCTTGGGGCGATTTGCGGCACGCCGTTTTTAGAACAGGCGCTGGAAATCGAATGGCAGCATGGCGACCTGGCGCTGCGGGGATGGGTGGCCGAACCTTCTGCCACTACCTCGACGCTTGCGGAAATTCAGTACTGCTATGTGAATGGTCGCATGATGCGCGATCGCCTGATTGTTCATGCTATTCGCCAGGCCTGTGAAGATAAGCTGGGCGCCGATCGGCAGCCGGCTTTCGTGCTTTATCTGGAAATCGACCCGCATCAGGTTGACGTGAACGTGCATCCCGCCAAGCACGAGGTTCGCTTCCATCAGTCGCGCCTGGTGCATGATTTTATTTATCAGGGCGTGCTGAGCGTGCTGCAGCAGCAAAGTGAAAATCATCTGCTGCAAGAAGCAACGCCAGCCGGAGCCGTGCAGGAACGCTGGCAGCCGGAAAACCGTGC
Source organism: Buttiauxella sp. (assembly GCA_032000125.1). Lineage (GTDB taxonomy): Bacteria > Pseudomonadota > Gammaproteobacteria > Enterobacterales > Enterobacteriaceae > Dryocola. The sequence continues at coordinate 5,858 of DAMALH010000023.1, forward strand.
GGCCTCGGGGCGCAATCAGTTTTCTACGCCGCCTCAAACGCCCTCCGCGCCTCGTGAAACGGCGCCGCGCGCCTCCGGAGGCCATTCCGGCGGGCATCATCAACCCGCATGGCCAAATGCGACGCCCGGATACCAGAAGCAGCAGGGCGAGCTTTATCGCCAGCTACTGGATACCCCAGCGGTGCTGCCAGCGGCCAATCGCGCTGAGGAGCCGAGCGCGCTGGAAGGGCATGCTCAGAGTTTTGGGCGGGTGCTGACGGTTATCCCGCCGGAGTATGCGCTTCTGGAACGAGATGGCAGCCTGATGCTGTTATCGCTTACCGTGGCGGATCGCTGGCTGAAGCAGGCTCAGCTTGTTCCAGGCAGCGAAGGCGTGCGCGCGCAGCCGTTGCTGATTCCCGTACGTATGAAAGTCGCTAAAGAAGAGCTGGACGTGTTGCTGCGCTATCAGCCGTTATTACTGAGTATGGGTATTGAGTTTGCCGCAGAGGCCAGACAAATAACGATACGCACCGTACCTTTACCTTTACGTAAACAAAATTTACAAATCTTGATTCATGAACTGCCAGGATACCTGGCGCAACAGGCAGAGGTTAGCGCCGCGCAAATTGCGCACTGGTTTGCTCGTCATTTGACCTGCGAGCACGAGCGGTGGAATCAGGCACAAGCTATTGCTTTACTTGCCGATATTGAGCGCCTTTGCCCGCAACTGGTGAAAAATCCACCTGGCGGTTTGTTACAACCTGTTGATTTAACGCTGGCGATGAACGCCCTGAAACATGACTGAAGTAAGCAAAAACCTGCCAAAGGCAATTTTTTTGATGGGGCCTACGGCCTCAGGTAAGACGGCATTAGCCATTAATTTGCGTAAATCGTTGCCGGTAGAGTTGATAAGCGTCGATTCGGCCCTTATCTATCAGGGGATGGACATCGGAACGGCGAAGCCGACGGCGCAAGAGCAAGCTCAGGCTCCGCACCGGTTACTCGACATTCTCGATCCGGCGCAGGCCTATTCAGCCGCGGATTTCCGGCGCGATGCGCTAGCGCAGATGGATGAGATTACCGCAAGCGGGCGTATCCCCTTGTTAGTTGGGGGGACGATGCTGTACTTCAAGGCGTTGTTAGAAGGGCTTTCACCGTTACCTGCGGCCAATGCGGACGTTCGCGCGAGGATTGAACAACAGGCAGCAGAGCACGGATGGGATGCGCTGCATCGTCAACTGGTTGAAGTCGACCCGGTTGCCGGGGCACGGATTCATCCAAATGATCCGCAAAGGCTTTCCCGGGCACTGGAAGTTTTTTTCATTTCGGGTAAAACTTTAACGGAACTGACGCAAACGTCAGGAGACGCTCTGCCGTATCAGGTGCATCAGTTCGCCATCGCCCCGGCGAGCCGTGAACTGCTCCATCAACGAATTGAGCAGCGTTTTCATCAGATGTTAGCTTCAGATTTTGAAGCAGAAGTGCGGGCGCTATTTGCCCGTGGAGATTTGCATACGGATATGCCTTCCGTTCGTTGTGTGGGATACCGCCAGATGTGGTCGTATCTTGAAGGTGAGATTTCATACGATGAAATGGTTTATCGAGGTGTTTGCGCCACGAGACAGTTAGCGAAGCGCCAGATCACCTGGTTGCGCGGTTGGGAGGGAGTTCACTGGTTAGACAGTGAAAAACCGCAACAGGCGTTAAACGAGGTGATTGAGGTTGTTGGTGATATCGCCCACTGAATGTGTACAATTGAGACGTATCGTGCGCAATTTTTCAGAATCGCAAGGTTCTAAGTACAAAACAAGCATATAAGGAAAAGATAGAATGGCTAAGGGGCAATCTTTACAAGATCCGTTCCTGAACGCATTGCGTCGGGAACGTGTTCCAGTTTCTATTTATTTGGTGAACGGTATTAAGCTGCAAGGTCAGATTGAGTCTTTCGATCAGTTCGTGATCCTGTTGAAAAACACGGTCAGTCAGATGGTCTATAAGCACGCGATTTCAACTGTTGTTCCGTCTCGTCCGGTATCTCATCACAGTAATAACACGGGTACTAGCGGTTCTGGCAGCTACCACCACGGTGGAAGTGCGCAGAGTTCTGCGCCACAACAAGACAGCGAAGACGCCGAATAAGGCATTTGTTGTTTTCCAGATCGGGGAACCAGGAAAGCTGTGTTCCCCGCTGGTCTTTTTGAGAGGTTATACGCTTGTTTGACCGTTATGACGCAGGTGAGCAGGCGGTACTGGTACACATCTATTTTTCGCAAGACAAAGACATGGAAGACCTCGCGGAGTTTGAATCCCTGGTCTCTTCAGCCGGTGTCGAAGCGCTGCAGGTGGTTACCGGTAGCCGCAAAGCGCCGCATCCAAAGTATTTTGTTGGTGAAGGCAAAGCCGTAGAAATTGCCGATGCAGTTAAAGCCACCGGGGCCTCGGTCGTGCTATTCGACCATGCGTTGTCCCCGGCGCAAGAGCGTAACCTTGAAGCCCTGTGCGCCTGTCGGGTTATCGACAGAACGGGTCTTATTTTAGATATTTTTGCTCAGCGTGCGCGTACTCACGAAGGTAAGCTGCAGGTTGAACTGGCACAGTTGCGCCATCTGGCAACGCGTCTGGTCCGTGGCTGGACCCACCTTGAGCGCCAGAAAGGTGGGATCGGTTTACGCGGTCCTGGCGAAACGCAGCTCGAAACGGACCGCCGACTGCTGCGTAACCGCATCATGCAGATCCTTGGACGCTTAGAACGAGTTGAAAAACAGCGCGAACAAGGGCGGCGCTCGCGGGCGAAAGCCGATGTGCCGACGGTCTCACTGGTGGGCTACACCAACGCCGGTAAATCCACCCTCTTTAACCAAATTACAGCGGCTGAAGTGTATGCCGCAGATCAGCTTTTCGCCACGCTCGATCCTACGCTGCGTCGTATCGACGTTGCAGACGTGGGGGAAACCGTGCTGGCAGATACGGTGGGCTTTATTCGGCATCTGCCTCATGACCTTGTGGCAGCGTTTAAAGCAACCTTGCAGGAGACCCGTCAGGCCACGCTGTTATTACACGTGATTGATGCGTCGGACCTCAGAGTGCAGGAGAACATCGCCGCAGTCGATGCCGTTTTAGAAGAAATCGAAGCCGATGAAATACCTGTCCTGCTGGTGATGAACAAAGTCGATATGCTTGATGACTTCGAGCCGCGTATCGACAGGAACGATGAAAATATACCGATACGCGTCTGGCTTTCAGCCCAGACGGGGGCCGGTATTTCACTGCTTTTCCAGGCTTTGACTGAACGTTTATCTGGTGAAATTGCGCAGCATACGTTGTGCTTACCCCCCCAGGCTGGGCGACTTCGAAGCCGGTTTTATCAGCTTCAGGCAATAGAAAAAGAGTGGATGGAGGATGACGGCAGCGTTGGCTTACAGGTTCGTATGCCCATCGTCGACTGGCGTCGCCTCTGTAAACAAGAACCGGCACTGATGGATTACATTGTTTGACCGGCGCGCGTTTGTCCTGAAGACTTTTTCCCCTACGGGGGATATCACCGCACAACAAATATGGAGCATAAACATGGCGTGGAATCAGCCCGGTAATAACGGACAGGACCGCGACCCGTGGGGAAGCAGCAAACCTGGCGGCGACTCTGGGGGTAACAAAGGAGGGCGCGATCAGGGACCACCTGATCTGGATGATATCTTCCGTAAGTTAAGTAAAAAACTTGGTGGCCTGGGCGGCGGTAAAAGCGGCGGCACCGGCGGCGGCTCTTCCCAGACTCCGCGTCCACATATTGGTGGCCGCGTGGTGGGTATTGTGGCCGTTGCTGCGGTCATCATTTGGGCGGCAACCGGGTTCTATACCATTAAAGAAGCTGAACGCGGCGTTGTGACGCGTTTTGGTAAATTCAGCCATCTGGTTGAGCCGGGCCTGAACTGGAAACCGACCTTTATTGACAGCGTGCGCGCAGTTAACGTGGAATCCGTGCGTGAACTCGCCGCTTCCGGCGTAATGCTGACCTCCGATGAAAACGTCGTGCGCGTGGAAATGAACGTGCAGTACCGCGTCACCGATCCGCAAAGATACCTGTACAGCGTGACCAGCGCGGATGACAGCCTGCGTCAGGCCACCGACAGCGCGCTGCGTGGCGTAATCGGCAAATACACTATGGATAAGATCCTCACCGAGGGTCGTACCATTATTCGTAGCGATACCCAGCGTGAACTGGAAGAAACCATTCGTCCGTACAACATGGGTATTACCCTGCTGGACGTCAACTTCCAGGCCGCGCGTCCGCCGGAAGAGGTGAAAGCCGCGTTTGATGATGCCATTGCCGCACGTGAAAACGAGCAGCAGTATATCCGTGAAGCCGAAGCCTACACCAACGAAGTTCAGCCGCGCGCTAACGGTCAGGCACAGCGTATCCTTGAAGAAGCGCGTGCTTATAAAACACAGACCGTGTTAGAAGCGCAGGGGGAAGTCGCCCGCTTTGCGAAGATGCTGCCGGAATATAAAGCTGCTCCGGAAATCACCCGTGAGCGTCTGTATATCGAAGCCATGGAGAAAGTGCTTAGCCAAACCCGTAAAGTGCTGGTCAATGATAAAGGTGGCAACCTGATGGTTCTGCCGCTCGATCAGATGCTCAAAGGGAATGCGCAGCCTGCAGCCAAGGGCGATACCAGCGGTGCAAACAACTTACTGCGCCTGCCGCCAGCTTCCAGCTCAACCAGCGGTAGCGCCAGCACGTCATCCTCTTCCAACAGAGGCGATATCATGGATCAGCGTCGTGCGGACGCACAGCGCACTGATAACCAGCGCGTAGGGAGTGAATAACGATGCGTAAGTCAGTCATTGCTTTAATTATCATCGTGCTGGTGGTGCTGTTCACCTCGATCTTCGTGGTAAACGAAGGAGAGCGTGGGATCACATTACGCTTTGGTAAAGTGCTGCGTGATGATGAGAACAAGCCCGTGGTTTACGAGCCGGGCCTGCATTTCAAAGTGCCGTTTATCGAGTCGGTTAAAACGCTTGATGCCCGTATTCAGACCATGGACAACCAGGCCGATCGCTTTGTGACCAAAGAGAAAAAAGACCTAATTGTCGACTCCTACATTAAATGGCGTATCAGCGACTTTAGCCGTTACTACCTGGCAACCGGCGGCGGCGATGTCTCTCAGGCAGAAGTGCTGTTGAAACGTAAGTTCAGCGACCGCCTGCGTTCTGAGATTGGTCGTCTGGATGTGAAAGATATCGTAACCGATTCACGCGGCCGACTGACGCTGGATGTTCGTGACGCGCTGAACTCCGGTTCTGCGGGCACGGACGATGAAGTGGCTACGCCGGCGGCAGACGATGCCATCGCTTCGGCAGCGGCACGTATTACCGAAGAAACTAACGGTAAGGTGGCGGTGGTCAATCCGAACAGTATGGCGGCGCTGGGTATTGAAGTTGTGGACGTACGCATCAAGCAGATCAACCTGCCTGCTGAAGTCTCCGAAGCTATCTACAATCGTATGCGCGCCGAGCGTGAGGCGGTAGCCCGTCGTCACCGTTCACAGGGTCAGGAAGAGGCTGAGAAGCTGCGCGCAACCGCCGACTATGAAGTGACGCGCACTCTGGCAGAAGCCGAGCGTCAGGGGCGTATCAGCCGTGGTGAAGGCGATGCAGAAGCGGCCAAACTGTTTGCGGATGCATTCAGCCAGGATCCCGATTTCTATGCATTTATCCGTAGCCTGCGTGCCTATGAGTCAAGCTTCAAGTCCGGTCAGGACGTGATGGTGATGAGCCCGGACAGCGATTTCTTCCGCTACATGAAAACGCCTGCGAACAGCTCACGCTAGTTTCGTCAGCAACCTAATCAAGAGCCGGTCTGACCGGCTCTTTTTTTATCCGTATCAGGAAATACTATGAACTCTACAATCTGGATAGCCCTGGCGCTCGTTCTGGTACTCGAAGGCCTGGGGCCGATGCTTTATCCGCGTATGTGGCGCCGCATGATAGCGGCAATGACCCAGCTGCCAGACAACACGCTGCGTCGCTTTGGCGGTGGTCTAGTGGTTGCCGGCGTGGTTATCTACTATATGTTGAGTCGTGCGGCTGGTTAAATAAGGTTCAGGTGGTTGATTACCATTTTGTAGACTAAAAGGGCTGATCATCGGGGAAACCGATGGTAGAATCCTTTTTTAAGCAAACGGTGATTTTGAAAAATGGGTAACAACGTCGTCGTACTGGGCACCCAATGGGGTGACGAAGGTAAAGGGAAGATTGTTGATCTTCTGACTGAACGGGCTAAATATGTTGTACGCTACCAGGGCGGTCACAACGCAGGCCATACTCTCGTAATCAACGGTGAAAAAACCGTCCTCCATCTTATTCCATCAGGTATTCTTCGCGATAACGTCACCAGCATCATTGGTAACGGCGTTGTGCTGTCTCCTGCCGCGCTGATGAAAGAGATGAAAGGTCTGGAAGACCGCGGTATTCCAGTACGTGAGCGTCTGCTGCTGTCTGAAGCATGCCCGCTGATCCTCGATTACCATGTGGCGCTGGACGTTGCTCGTGAAAAAGCGCGCGGTGCCAAAGCTATCGGTACTACCGGTCGTGGTATCGGTCCTGCGTATGAAGACAAAGTGGCCCGTCGTGGTCTGCGCGTTGGCGACCTGTTCGACAAAGCCACCTTTGCCACCAAGCTGAAAGAAGTGATGGAATACCATAACTTCCAGTTGGTTAACTTCTATAAAGCCGAAGCGGTTGACTACCAGAAAGTGCTGGACGATGTGATGGCTATCGCCGACATCCTGACCGCCATGGTAGTGGACGTGTCCGATCTGCTCGATCAGGCGCGTAAACGCGGCGACTTCGTCATGTTTGAAGGGGCACAGGGCACCCTGCTGGACATCGATCACGGTACTTATCCGTACGTAACGTCCTCAAACACCACCGCCGGTGGCGTTGCAACGGGTTCAGGCCTCGGCCCGCGCTATGTAGATTACGTGCTGGGTATCATCAAAGCTTATTCCACCCGCGTTGGCGCAGGCCCATTCCCAACCGAACTGTTTGATGACATCGGCGAGTTCCTGTGCAAGCAGGGTAACGAATTTGGTGCGACCACCGGTCGTCGCCGTCGTACCGGCTGGCTGGATGCGGTTGCCGTGCGTCGTGCCGTGCAGATCAACTCCCTCTCCGGCTTCTGCCTGACCAAGCTGGACGTGCTGGACGGCCTGAAAGAGGTGAAAATCTGCGTCGCTTACCGCATGCCGGATGGCCGCGAAGTCACCACCACCCCAATGGCGGCGGATGACTGGGAAGGTATCGAGCCAATCTACGAAACCATGCCGGGCTGGTCTGAAACCACCTTCGGCGTGAAAGAGCGTAGCGGCTTGCCGCAGGCAGCGCTGGACTACATCAAACGTATTGAAGAACTGACCGACGTGCCGGTTGATATTATTTCTACCGGGCCGGACCGTTCTGAAACGATGATTCTGCGCGATCCGTTCGACGCATAATTTTCAAACGGGGTGTGGCCATCACGCCCCGTTTTGCTTCGTCTCTCGCCGCTTTTTTACCTTCCCCGTATAAATAAATTAGCCGCCAAAGATATGGCTGGTTTATCATCAATATATCGCCGCACCGGCAATGAGCGTTTCCCCCCTCCCACCCAAGAGGTTGATGTGCAGTTAACGAGTTTTACTGATTACGGTTTACGTGCTTTGATTTATATGGCGTCTTTGCCAGAAGGTAAAATGACGAGTATTTCTGAGGTGACGCAGGTGTATGGCGTATCCCGTAATCATATGGTGAAAATCATCAATCAACTCAGCCGTGCCGGCTTCGTGACCGCAGTGCGCGGAAAAAACGGCGGCATTCGCCTCGGCAGGCCTGCGCAACTGATTCGCGTGGGTGATGTGGTGCGCGAGCTGGAACCTATTTCCCTGGTAAACTGTAGCAGCGAGTTTTGTCATATTACCCCCGCTTGCCGGCTGAAACAGGCGCTGGCCCAGGCGGTGCAATGCTTTTTGACAGAGCTGGATAAACATACGCTGGCCGAACTGGTGGACCAAAACCAACCGCTCTACAAATTACTGCTGGTGGAGTAATCCTTACTCCCTCAGTGGATGACTTCGGAGGAACCGCAATGTCAAAAGATCCTTTTCAGGAACGAGAAGCCGAAAAATACGAAAACCCGATCCCAAGCCGGGAGTTTATTCTCGCCCACCTTTCCAAACGTGAAAAACCTGCCAATCGTGACGAACTGGCAGAAGAACTGAATATCAGCGGCGAAGAACAGCTTGAAGCGCTACGCCGCCGCCTGCGCGCCATGGAGCGCGATGGACAGCTAGTCTTTACCCGACGCCAGTGCTACGCCTTGCCGGAACGCCTTGATTTGCTTAAGGGCAAAGTTATCGGCCACCGTGACGGCTTCGGCTTCCTGCGCGTGGAAGGGCGTAAAGACGATCTCTATCTTTCCTCTGAGCAGATGAAAATGTGCATGCATGGCGATATCGTGCTGGCGCAGCCGCTGGGCGCGGATCGTAAAGGCCGCCGCGAGGCGCGTATCGTTCGCGTGCTTGAGCCAAGAACCGGACAAATCGTTGGCCGCTATTTTACCGACGCAGGCATTGGCTTTGTGGTGCCGGACGACAGCCGCCTGAGCTTCGATATCCTGATCCCGCCAGAAGAGCTGATGGGCGCGCGCATGGGCTTTGTGGTGGTGGTTGAACTCACCCAGCGCCCAACTCGCCGTACCAAAGCGGTGGGCAAAATCGTTGAGGTGCTCGGCGACAATATGGGCACAGGTATGGCCGTCGATATGGCGCTGCGTACCCATGAAATCCCGTATATTTGGCCGAAAGACGTTGAAGATCAGGTATCAACGCTTCAGGAAGAAGTGCCGATCGATGCCAAAGTGGGGCGGGTGGATTTACGCGACCTGCCGCTTGTCACCATCGATGGTGAAGATGCCCGCGACTTTGATGACGCCGTCTTCTGCGAGAAAAAACGCGGCGGCGGCTGGCGCCTGTGGGTTGCGATTGCGGACGTAAGCTATTACGTCCGTCCGCCAACGGCGCTGGATAAAGAAGCCCGCAATCGCGGCACCTCCGTTTACTTCCCGTCGCAGGTTATTCCAATGCTGCCGGAAGTGCTTTCCAACGGCCTGTGCTCGCTAAATCCGCAGGTCGATCGCCTGTGTATGGTCTGCGAGATGACCATCTCTGCAACGGGCCGCCTTACCGGTTCGAAGTTCTACGAAGCGGTGATGAGCTCCCATGCGCGTCTGACCTACACCAAAGTGTGGCATATGCTGCAGGGCGACCAGGAGCTGCGCGAGCAATACGCGCCGCTGGTTAAGCATATCGAAGAACTGCATAACCTCTACAAAGCGCTGGAAGATTCTCGTTCACAGCGCGGCGGAATCTCGTTTGAAAGCGAAGAAGCGAAGTTTATCTTTAACGCCGAGCGCCGCATTGAACGCGTTGAACAAACCGTCCGTAACGATGCGCACAAGCTCATCGAAGAGTGCATGATCCTCGCCAATATTTCGGCCGCGCGCTTTGTTGAAAAACACAACGAGCCGTCGCTGTTCCGCGATCACGACAGGCCAACCAACGATGCGATTACCTCATTCCGCACGGTGCTGGCAGAGCTGGGGCTGGAACTGCCCGGCGGCCAGAAGCCGGAGCCGCGTGATTACGCAGAACTGCTGACCTCCATCGCCGACCGCCCGGATCATGAAATGCTGCAAACCATGCTGCTGCGCTCCATGAAACAGGCGGTTTACGATCCGGAAAACCGTGGGCATTTCGGCCTTGCGCTGCAATCCTACGCGCACTTTACCTCGCCGATTCGCCGCTACCCGGACCTGCTGCTGCACCGCGCCATTAAATACCTGCTGGCTAAAGAGCAGGGACATAAAGGCAACAGCACGGCGTCCGGCGGCTGGCACTACGACATGGAAGAAATGCTGCAGCTTGGCCAGCACTGTTCGATGGCCGAACGGCGTGCCGATGAAGCCACTCGTGACGTGGCGGACTGGCTGAAGTGCGACTTTATGCAGGATCAGGTCGGCCAGGTATTCAACGGGATTATCGCAAGCGTTACCGGCTTCGGCTTCTTTGTGCGCCTTGTCGATCTGTTTATCGATGGCCTGGTGCATGTCTCCTCGCTTGATAACGATTATTACCGCTTCGACCAGATTGGGCAGCGCCTGATTGGCGAATCCGGCGGGCAGACGTATCGCCTGGGCGATCGGGTAGAAGTACGCGTCGAGGCCGTGCATATGGACGAGCGCAAAATTGATTTCACTCTGATTTCAAGCCAGCGTGCGCCGCGCGGCGAAGGCAAGACGGCGAAAGACAGAGCTAAAAAAGGCGGTAACGGCAACGCGGGCGGGAAACGTCGCCAGGCGGGTAAGAAGGTGAACTTCGAGCCGGACAGCGCCTTCCGCGGTGAGAAGAAACAGAAGCCAAAGGCCGCAAAGAACGACGCGCCTAAGGCGAAAAAGCCTTCCGCTAAAACACAGAAAATAGCTGCCGCCACCAAAGCGAAGCGCGCAGCGAAAAAGAATACCGCGCAGTAATCTCTCCCTCATAACCCCTTCCCGTCGGAAGGGGTTATTCTTTTTTGCCGTAAGTCATTCCAGAACAGAATAGATAGCGGCCTTATTAACCCGCCATTCCTGCTTATTCATTTTTCGGTAATCGTTATTAACTATTTTTGATTAGCCATGTTTGCCAGATGTGTATAGTGAATTTCACTTTTATAAAGCCCCCTTATAAGCAAGGAGTGTTTATGCATCTGGCCCGTTTTCCCCGAATTTCACTCGGTCATTTCCCCACTCCGCTGGAGCCGTTAAATAATTTAACCAAATTATTAGGCGGACCGAAAATATGGATAAAACGCGACGACGCAACGGGTCTTGCAAGCGGCGGGAATAAAACCCGTAAGCTGGAATTTCTATTGGCCGATGCGCTACAGAAAAAAGCCGATGTGATCGTTACTCAGGGCGCTACGCAGTCTAACCATGTGCGTCAAACTATCGCTGGTGCCGCGCGCCTCGGTCTACAGGCGAAAGCGCTGCTGGAAAAACGCGTGACCGATTTTGGTGAGGATTATCAACGGTCAGGTAACGTGCTTCTGGATACTCTGCTGGGGGGAGAAATCGTCGCGCATCTGCCAGGCGGTACCGATATGCAACAGGCGATGGAAGAATACGCCGCGACGCTTCGCGAGCAAGGACATAACCCGTACGTTATTCCAGGCGGAGGTTCGAATCCGATTGGTGCGCTGGGGTACGTCGCCTGTGCGGAAGAGCTGCTGTACCAGTCATCAGAGCGTCGTTTGCGCATCGATCACGTTGTCCATGCTACCGGCAGCACCGGCACTCAGGCGGGCCTGGTGGCCGGTTTCACCGCCACTAACAGCCATATCCCGGTGCTCGGCATCAGCGTGCGGGCACCAAAGGCTAAACAGGAAGAGAACGTCTGGAATCTGGCATCGAGAACGTTAGATCTGCTGGGCGTGCCGGGGGAGCTGTCGCGGCATGCGGTAGTCGCTAACAGCGATTATGTGGGTGACGGATACGGTTTGCCGACGGAGGGCACCCTGGAAGCGCTGAGGCTGCTGGCTCGTCATGAAGGTATCCTGCTCGATCCGGTTTATTCCGCAAAAGGCATGGCCGGGCTTATCGATTTGATCCGTAAAGGGCATTTCCGCCAGGATGAAAACATTGTCTTCATCCATACGGGGGGGGCGGCAGGGCTGTTTGGCTATCGTCAGGTACTGGAGCATGGCTAAGCCTTTTCTACTTGGCGTGCTGGGTGGCATGGGCCCGCTTGCGACGCTGGATTTTCAGCGTCGCCTACTGGAAGCTACGCCCGCGCAAAGCGATCAACAGCAGATCCCGACGGTAGTCTGGAATGTGCCGCAAATTGCCGATCGCCAGGATGCGCTGGCGGGCAACGGTCCATCGCCGTTGCCGCAGCTTCTTTACGCTGTTGAGAAACTTAACCAGGCGGGAGCAAGCCATATCGCTATACCGTGCAATACGGCTCACCACTGGTACGACGCGCTGAGTGAAGCCAGCGAAGCCCCTGTTTTGCATATCGTTGATGCCACGCTGGATGCGCTGGCACAGTCCGAGGAAAAACCTCAGCGGATTGGTGTCATTGCCACTAAAGGCACGCTGGATGCGGGCTGGTATCAACAGCGACTGGCAGCGCAAGCTATTGAGGTTGTCGTGCCGACACCTGAGGAGCTGGCGCAATGGTTTGTACCGGGCTGCTACGCGGTAAAGCGTGGCGCGCTGGCTGAAGGCGGCGAGTTGCTGACGTTGCAGGCCAACGCATTGTTTGCCCGCGGCGCTCAAAAACTGGTGCTGGCCTGTACCGAGGTGCCTGTTGCGCTGGAGGCCATCAATGCGCCGTTTCGTCATCTCACCTGGGATCCGGCACAGGCGCTGGCAGAACGATGTTCGCAGCTATGGCAAACCCGCTCACCATTTAATTAAAACGCTGTCCGCTGCGATAACGGACATTATATTCAGATCAATCACAGGATAAATAAAATGAAAAAAAGTCTCTGCTTATTAATTGCAGCGGGCGGGTTATGGGCAAATATAAGTTTTGCTGATTCACCTGCTGAAGTACGTGTGGCATATAGCGGCGGTTCTCAGGTATTAATGCTGGCAAAAGCCGATGGCTCACTTGATAAAGCATTAAACAGTAAAGTGAAGTGGGTGCAATTTGCGTCGGGTGCCGATGCGCTCAATTATTTTGCCAGCGACGCGATCGATATTGCCAATTTTGGATCCAGCCCGGCGACGGCTGGGATTGTCCGCAAATTGCCGGTGGAAATTATTGGCGTATCCGGCGTGATTGCCAGCTATGAACGTCTGATTGGCAAAGACGGCATTGTGAAAATTAATGACATCGAAGGTAAGCGTGTCGCCTATCCACCCAACTCGACGGCGCAGTATGCCCTTGAAGCTGCTATCGACGTGAACAAACTGGACCGTAGCAAAATCACGTTACTGCCGCTGCGTCCTGCAGAAATGGTGGCGGCATGGAAGCGGGGTGACATTGATGCCGGCTATGTCTGGGCACCGTTTGCGCAGGAGCTGGAGGCGTCGGGTGGGCACCAGGTCTTTGCCACCAGGGACCTGCAGAAAGATGGCTATCTTATCTACAACAACTATGTGGTACGGAAAGCCTTTGCTGAGCAGTATCCGGAAGCGGTGACTGCGTTTCTTCGCGTGCATCAGCAGAAGGTGGATGAGTTCAAGAAAGACCCGGAGCGTGCGGCAGGCATCGTTGCTAAAGAAGTTGGCGCGCCGGTTAGCACGGCAGCAAATACGCTGGGTGGGCTGGAGTATCCAACGCTTGCCCAGCAGGGTACCGCGGATTGGTTGGGTAATGGTACGCAGACCACCGACAGCGGTATCGGCAAGGCCTTAACCAAAACCTCCAGCTTCCTCGCCGGTATTGGTGAAATCCGCAAACGCGATATTCCTGCAAACTGGGATAACGCTATTGATTCCCGCTATATCCGTGATGCGGCGGTGGCGGCGCAATGAGATTGAGTCAGCATATCGCCATCAGCGTAGTGTCGGTGGCGGTTTTCTTTATCGTCTGGCAGGTGGCGGCAACGCAGCAGTGGGTCGATCCGCTGCTGTTACCGTCGCTAACGGACATTGGTTTGACGACCGAAGAGCTTCTTGCCGATGGCTATCGCCAGGTACCGCTCTGGGAACACATTGCGGTAAGCCTCGCTCGCGCGCTGAGCGCATTTGCCGTGGCGATTATCATTGGTATTCCGCTGGGGTTACTGATGGGGCTGTCTGACGGCCTGGCGGCGGTGCTTAATCCTTTCGTTCAGTTTCTGCGTCCTTTACCAAAAATTGCGCTGATCCCGCTGGCCGTCGTGTGGCTTGGGATTGGCGAGGCGTCCAAATTCTTCCTGATCTTCATTGCCACGTTTTTAAGCGTGGTGGTGGGGGCATCGGCGGCCGTTGAGCGCATCGGTCGTTCGCGCATTCGCGTGGCGCAGACGCTGGGGGCATCACGCAGGCAAATCTTCATGCGCGTGGTCATGCCGGACGCGCTGCCGGACCTTTTCACCACCGTCAGGCTCTCCATTGGCATAGGCTGGACGTCGTTGATTGCCGCAGAGATGGTCGCCGCCAGTTCCGGCCTCGGCTGGATGGTCATCAATGCCAGCTCTTATCTGCGCACCGATATCGTGATGCTCGGCATTTTGCTGCTGGGCGGCATTGGTTATCTCCTGGACTTATTACTGCTGGGGCTACAGCGCCTGACGGTGCCCTGGGCGGGGAAAGAATAATGAGTGCTATCACCCTTGAAAATGTGTCGCTCTCTTTCGCGGCGAAACCCCAGCCGTTTACGGTGCTGGAAGATATCAACCTGAGCCTGAACAGCGGCGAGTTTGTGGTCCTGCTTGGGCCGTCTGGCTGTGGCAAATCCACCATCCTGAACCTTGTCGCCGGGTTTAATAAGCCGGATCGGGGGCGGGTGACCGCAGGTGGAAAAGATATACGCCAGCCAGGGCCCGATCGCGGAATGATATTCCAGCAACCCAACCTGTTCCCGTGGCTCTCGGTGCTGGAAAACGTCACCTTTGGCCCGCGATTGGGCAAACACCGCAAGGACGAAACCAATGCCCTGGCGCAGACGTGGCTAGAGCGTGTGGGTCTGAAAGGCTTTGAACATCACGCACCCTGGCAGCTTTCTGGCGGTATGAAGCAGCGCGTGGCGCTGGCACGCGCCTGGCTCCCCGGCCCGGAAGTGCTGCTGCTGGATGAGCCGTTCGGCGCGCTGGATGCGCAAACCCGACTGATGATGCAGGAGCTGCTGCGTGAAGCCTGGCTGTCCACCGGCACCACGCTACTCTTTGTCACGCACGATGTGGAAGAGGCGCTCTTTCTGGCCGACCGCATTCTGATCATGTCGGCAAAACCGGGAAAAATCGTTGATGAGATCGTTCTGCCCTTTGGGCGGGAGCGAGATATCGAAACGCTTGCGCAGCACCCTTCCTATAGCGAGATCAAGCATCACGTCCTGCATCGGGTACGCCAGGAGGCGAAGCGGCATTTACGTTAACCACGGTTCCCGGCGTCGCTTTCCGGGCGAATACTCAAACTCTCGGCATCATCGGTGAATCAGGCAGCGGTAAGAGCGTGACTGCACAGGCGTTAATGTGAGTGCTCTCACCCCGCACCAGCCGGGTCATGGGTAGGTGATTCTGGGGGAGAGCGCTGCACTTGCTGTCGGCGAAAGCACGTCGTCAGCGGAGCGGACGAGAGATGGCGATGGTTTTTCAGGATCCGCTCGCAAGCCTTAATCCGGTGATGACCGCCGGTGTTCAAATTGATGAAAGCCTGCGGCTGCATAATTCTCTGGAACACTCCCGGTGCCAGCAGAAAATGATTAACCTGTTGATCAAGGTAAGTATTGCCGATCCTGCCCGCTGCGCCAATGCCTGACCGCATGAGTTTTCTGGCGGCCAGCGTCAACGGATCGGTATTGCACGGGCGCTGATCCTGAAGCCGAAACCGATCGTCTGCGATGAGCCGGTTTCAGCGCTTGATGTCTCCATTCAGTCGCAGATCCTGAATCTGCTTATGCGGTTACAGAAGGAGTATGGGCTGGCATATCTGTTTATTTCCCACGATCTTAACGTTGTCAGGCACATAGCGGACAGGGTGGGGGTTATGTACCGGGGAGCGCTGGTTGAACAGGGCGAGACGGCTCAACTCTTCAGCGCGCCACGGCATGCGTATACGCGCTATCTGATGAATGCCATTTTGCCTGCCCACCCCGTAAAGGAGGAGCAAACGCGCGGGGTTGCCAACGGTTAAATCTGTCAGGGTCGATTTGAACGCCGGGTCGGTTATAATAGGCGCAAGTGATTTATCTCACGGCCCAATTTAACCCGGCGCACACCGCCTTAAACGAGTAAGTTCAATGAGTGAAATGATTTATGGCATCCACGCCGTCCAGGCCCTTCTTGATAATGCGCCACAGCGTTTTCAGGAAGTCTTTATCCTTAAAGGCCGGGAGGACAAACGTCTGATGCCTTTAATCCACGCTCTGGAAGCTCAGGGTGTGCCCGTGCAAATGGCAAACCGCCAGTGGCTGGATGAGAAAAGTGAAGGTGCCGTGCACCAGGGCATTATTGCGCGCGTGAAGCCGGGGCGTCAGTACCAGGAAAACGATCTGCCGGAGCTTATTGCCAGCCTCGAACAACCCTTCCTGCTGATCCTTGATGGCGTTACCGATCCGCACAACCTGGGCGCCTGCCTGCGTAGCGCCGATGCGGCCGGCGTGCACGCCGTTATCGTGCCTAAAGATCGCTCAGCCATGCTGAACGCAACGGCCAAAAAAGTGGCCTGTGGCGCCGCCGAGCATGTTCCGCTTATCCGTGTAACAAACCTCGCACGCACCATGCGCATGCTACAGGAAGAGAACATCTGGATTGTCGGTACGGCAGGTGAAGCAGACCATACGCTGTTCCAGAGCAAAATGACCGGCCCAATGGCGCTGGTGATGGGCGCGGAAGGTGAAGGCATGCGCCGTCTGACCCGCGAGCACTGCGATGAGCTGATCGGCATTCCTATGGCGGGCACCGTATCGTCATTAAACGTCTCCGTCGCAACCGGTATTTGCCTGTTTGAAGCGGTGCGTCAACGCGGCTAAACGGCAAAGGGGGTGATTCACCCCCGCTTCGGGTTGCTGACAAAGAAGGAAAAAGCGTGGTTTTTCCTTCTTTGTAGTTATCTGCCGAAAATCAATGAATTGATTTTCCAGTTCGTTTTTGGGCGACCTCTTCCAGAACTTCCCAAGCCAGGGAGTTCCTCATCAGTTTGAGTTTGTGATCCCCCTCCAGGCATAAGCGTCGTCACCGTCCATACTTAATGGCAGTGCCATAACTGGAGGGAACAGTATGCGCTGGCAAACCCACACCGTTTTTAATCAACCCATCCCCCTCAATAACAGTAACCTTTTCCTTTCCGATCTCTCGCTGTGCGAGGCCGTTAACCGCGAAGGCGCCGGCTGGGATGCTGAACTTTTAGCCAGCATCGGGCAGCAGCTCGGCTCAGCAGAATCGCTGGAGCTGGGACGCCTGGCGAATGCCAATCCGCCTGAACTGCTGCGTTACGATCCCAACGGTGAACGCCTTGATGACGTGCGCTTTCATCCCGCCTGGCATTTGCTGATGCAGGGCCTGTGCGCCAATCGTGTGCATAACCTGCCGTGGCAGGAGGACGCCCGCCAGGGCTCGTTCGTGGCGCGAGCCGCGCGTTTTGTCCAGCATGCGCAGGTTGAAGCCGGCACGCTGTGCCCGGTTACGATGACCTTTGGCGCGGTCCCTCTGCTGCAAAAATCTTTACCAAAAGCATTTCAGTCCTGGTTAAAACCGCTGCTTAGCGATCGTTACGACGCGCATCTTCTGCCCGGCAGCCAGAAGCGTGGTTTACTCATCGGCATGGGCATGACCGAAAAACAGGGTGGTTCAGACGTGCTCAGCAATACCACGCGTGCAGAGGCGATAGATAATCGCGGGCCGGGTGAAATGTATCGCCTGGTGGGCCACAAATGGTTCTTCTCCGTGCCGCAAAGCGACGCGCATCTGGTGCTGGCGCAGGCGAAAGGAGGGCTGTCCTGCTTCTTCCTGCCACGATTTTTGCCCGACGGGCAGCGTAATCAGGTCCGGCTTGAGCGCCTTAAAGACAAGCTAGGCAACCGCTCTAATGCCAGCAGCGAAGTGGAGTTTTGTGACGCCATTGGCTGGCTAATCGGCGAAGAAGGCGAGGGCGTGCGATCCATTCTTAAAATGGGCGGCTTTACCCGTTTTGACTGCGCGCTCGGCAGCCACGGTCTTATGCGCCGTGCGTTGTCTGTCGCGCTCTATCATGCTCATCAGCGCCAGGCATTTGGTAAGAATCTTATCGAGCAGCCCATTATGCGGCAGGTGTTGGGCCGTATGGCGCTGCAGCTGGAAGGACAAACGGCGTTTCTGTTCCGCCTGGCGCGGGCCTGGGAATCAACGGCAAATCCGCTTGAGCTGGCCTATAGCCGCTTGTTTACGCCCGCTGCAAAATTCAGCGTCTGCAAGGCGGGCATGCCGTTCGTGGCGGAAGCGATGGAAGTGCTGGGCGGCGCAGGTTACTGCGAAGAGAGCGAGCTGCCGCGGCTCTATCGTGAAATGCCCGTTAACAGCATCTGGGAAGGCTCCGGCAATATTATGAGCCTCGATGTGCTGCGGGTGATAGCCCGCCAGCCTGGCGTGCTGGAAATGCTGCATGCGGAATTTGATGAAGTGAAAGGGCAGAATCGCCATTTCGACCGAAGCTGGCGGCAGCTACAGCAGCGTATTCGCAGGCCGCAGGAGGAATGGGGGAGGAATATCACCCGGCAGCTCGCTAATCTCGCGACCGGGGCGCAGCTGTTAACGCATTCCTCCCCGCCGCTGGCCGAAGCCTGGTGCCGCATGTCGCTGGACGAGCGAGGCGAGTCGGTGCTGCCTGAGCCGGTGCTGGTCAATGCCCTGCTGCGCGCCACGGGGCGCGCAGCGTAATCGCAGCTCAGGAGTTAAGCCTGAAAATACTGACCAGCTCGTTCAGATGATGGCCTTTGCTACGCAGTTCGTGCGCTGTCCTGTCGGTACGCGAAACGCGCTCGGCGTTAATATGCGTGGCTTCACCAATTTGTACCATGGCGATATTAACCTGCCCAATGCCCGCCGATTGCTCGTGCGAGGCGCTGTTAATTTCGGTAATCAGCAGGTTAATCTGGTCAATGTGGGTGATGATGGCTTCCATCGCCAGCCGGGTTTGCTCAGAAAGCTGGTGGCCTTCGGTAACTTTATCCAGCGTATCGACAATCAGCCCGTCGATTTCTTTAACCGCGTTGGCGCTGCGGGCTGCCAGCGCGCGCACTTCCTGTGCGACAACCGCAAAACCTTTGCCGTGTTCGCCCGCGCGCGCCGCTTCAACGGCCGCGTTCAGCGCCAGAATATTGGTCTGGAAGGCAATGGACTCGATAACGTGCGTAATATCTGCGATGCGCTGCGACGCCGATTTGATAGCGTTCATGGTCGCCACGGCTTGGGTGACGGTGCCGCCGCCTTGATGCACCGCGTCCGCGGTGCTGCTGACTAGCTGTTTTGCCTGGGAAATATTTCCGGCATTTTGTAAAACGGTGGCGGCGATCTGCTCCATGCTGGCGGAGGTTTCTTCCACGCTGCTCGCCTGCTTGTTGATTTGTTCGCTGATTTCCTCGCTGTCAGCCGCAAGCGCGTCGGTTCCCTCGCTGATGTCGCCGGCAGCCAGGCGCACCTGCATAACAATCTTCTCGATTCCCTTACCGATACCGTTAATCGCCTGCATCAGTTGCCCGACTTCATCGTGGCGATTGGTGTGGAGCGTGACCTGTAAATTACCGGCTGCGTAATGTTCCGCAACGGTAATCACCTCGTGCAGCGGACGGCTCAGCCAGCGGCGAATAATCATCACGAAGAAGATCGCAAAGGCGAGGGCAAGTGCGGTACCCAGCGCCAGAAACTGATTGCGCATGGTGGTCACGGCGCTTAATAGCGTGGGTTTATCCACTTCACCTACAATCGTCCAGTTCCAGCCCGGCAGGCGGCTGAACGCCATAATGGCGGTGCTGCCGTCGGCCGTTGTGCGTTCAAGCGTACCTTTTCCGCCCGTCAGCAACTGTTTTTGCGTAGCGTCATCCCACGCCGGACGTTTACCTTCTTCGCTGCCGTGGAAGAGGTAATTACCGTAGTTCTTACCAGCAGAACCATCCAGCACATAGAGATGGCCGCTGCTGCCCAGGCGACGGTTTAAGATTTTTTCGCGTATGACCTGCCAGGAGGCGGTGATATCAACCCCGACAAACAGGACGGCAATGACATTACCGGCGCTGTCCTTCACGGGCTGATACTGCGTGATGTAACGTTTGCCGAATAGCAGCGCGAGACCGCGATAAATTTCTCCCTGGCTGACTTTCTGCCAGGCGGGGCTTGCTCTGTCGAGCACCGTGCCAATGGCGCGGCTGCCGTCTTCTTTGCGCAGTGAAGTGGCAACGCGCACAAAATCTTCTCCGCTGCGTACAAACAGCGTGGATATCGCCGACGTTCGGCTCAGGAAATCGTCTGGAATAGTATTGTTTTCATGCAGCGGCTCCTCGCCGCCTTTTAACAACGGTACGTTCAGGCCGTTGATAGTCTGAGGCTGGGATTCATCGCGCGAAAGGGGCTGCGGCAGAAAACTGTCGAACAGGCGCGTGTAGCTTTCAACCTCAGCGCTCAGGCTACTGTCAAACATCTGCGCCATATCGCTAACGCCGCTGACCTGATTATGCAGATCTTCAAGCGCGAGGGATTCAAGCTGTTGGCTGGCGCGCTGGCTAAGTGCAAAAGTAAAAAGGAGAAAAAGCGCAGCAACGCTAAAGCCGGTCAATAACGAAAGCTTTGCGCCAAGGCCGGGCTGCCTTAAAGTTTTTATCATAGAAAACGCCTGATGAAGGGATTTATGGTGCACCTTCAACGGCAGGCGGGCGCTAACATTTAAGCATCAAATGTAACCAAATATGAATAAGCGGCGTGATGTGGATCATGGAAAGCGCGTTTTATAAGCGATAAAGCCGCACCCGGCGCGGCTTTATCGCCGGCCGGGCGGAGGAAAAATCAGGCGTAAAGAATGGCCTGAGCACGCCAGCTGTCTGCCTGGTGATTTTCCTGCATCTGAATAATGCGGTAATAAGACGCGCCCTGTTCATCTGCTTTAAGAGCAATCATTTTCTCCACGTCCTGTACGCTACCGGCAATGCCGTTGACGGAAATCAAGCCAATTTCATTCAACCCGGTAACGCGGTCCGCAGCGACATCTTCCGCCGACTGAGCCGCAGTAGTAATCAGCCCCACAGACAGCAGTAATGAGGTTAAGGCAAGAGATCGTTTCATTGTCAGCTCCTTAAACAGATCCTGGTTAATAACAGGGCATTCCTTCGCTTAACTGAACCCCATCCCTGTCTCTGGGGTAAGGTCCATTGTGTATAAAAAACAATAAAACGCCGAAAAGCTGTGTAAATATCAATAAATAAGCAGCATCAGGATCTCATTTTCGATACAAAATTGCCTGTGCGTACCATTGTCCCGCCACAACGGTTTCGGCATTCAGGACGATGAGATAATAATCAGCCTTTGCTGCTACAGCTTTTGCTTTAATCGCGGCTTCCGTATCCCCAGGAGCACCACGTTCCATTGCGGAAACCGTGCCGATTTTTGTCAGCCCCTGCGTTTGCGAGCGCTGAATTTCCTGCGGATGCTCCGCAACCGGCGGCGCAGATTGCGGCGTTCCCTGTAGCACGCTACAGGCGCTGAGCGTCGTTGCCAGTAATACGGCCGGTAATAATCGCATGGAGTTTTCTCGTTTCTTAATAGTCATAGTGTAGTTCCGGGTCAATTCTGTGAAGGGGTAATGTGCCCGTTCTGTTACCTTCACCGCGCTTTTGAATCACTTTCAAATGAAAATCGCAGGCTGGATCTCACCGTTGCAATCATCCTTTCGCGTGATTTTCTTGCTACCGGTCATACCTTGCCTTACAACAAGCATTCATAGCGAATCGGGGAAAAAGTGATGATAGAAATTTATACGGAACAACTTGCCGGGATTGAGGTTTTACATGCGGCCCCTACGGGGCAGCAACAAAAGGCGCTTCCCACCGTTCTGTTCTACCACGGCTTTACCTCATCGAAGCTGGTTTATAGCTATTTTGCCGTTGCGCTGGCGCAGGCCGGAATGCGTGTTGTGATGCCCGATGCGCAAGGCCACGGCGCACGTTTTAACGGCGATGAAAATGCACGCCTGCAGCAGTTCTGGTCCATCCTCAAAACAAATATTGATGAGTTCCCCCGGCTTCGACATGCGCTGGCGGAGCGGAAGCTTATAGCAGAGGGGAAGCTTGCCGTAGGCGGTGCATCAATGGGCGGCATGACGGCGCTGGGCATTATGGCACGCCAGCCGGAAGTCAGTTGCGTGGCCTGCCTGATGGGCTCCGGCTACTTCAGGACGCTCGCCAGAACGCTTTTCCCGCCGCAGGAGCAGCAGCTTGAGGAAACCCTCGCCGCGCTTGCTGAATATGACGTTAGCCATCAGCTCGGAAGTATTAGCGATCGGCCGCTAATGCTGTGGCACGGCGAAGAAGATGACGTTGTGCCCGCCGTTGAAACCTTGCGTCTGCAGCAGGCGCTTATGCAGCAGGGCCTGGACAAATCCCTCGTCTGTCTTTGGGAAGCCGGGGTAAAGCACCGCATCACGCCAGCTGCGCTGGAAGCCACCGCGCAGTTTTTTGCGCGTCATCTCCTTTTCTGATGTGGGCCGGGATAATGGTGAGCGGTATGATTTCAGGCGATGCTTTCACCAGGGGCAATACTAAGATTGCTTTTGGATGGTGTGGACCAATGGAAATAGGTATAAAAAAAATACGAACGTTAGCCAGTTATCTCTTTAGTGTGAGCTATGGCATGAGTTCGTATTGTGTACAGTCATTATTCTTCATCTAGAAAAGAAATTTTAAAATCAGAATTTTTATGTGTCTTTTGAGTATTGCCCTGGCGGAAGGTCAATGCAACTGAAGCTTGATGTTCGGCGGCCAGAGCGGTGATCTGGACTCGCTCTGTTCTCATGTCTTTAACCTTCGCTGAAAGATAACCTTCACTATCTGTAATGTGGCTATAGTTACTGAGGTTATTTTCAAAAAGAGCATTTCCATAGGCGATAAATTCGACAAGGGCACCTGGCTTTGGTTTGCTATTTTCTATGATCTGCGCCCTGACTTCGTTAAAATCCTTGCCGTTGGCGACAGCATTGTCCTTAATTATCGTGAGGGTGATATATTGTTCGACAGCTGAAAATCGACAACTAATAAAGCTGTTTACTGAGCAATTATTTTTCAGATACGCTCTGAGAGTTACCTCACCTTCATTATTGTTGGTGAAATCAACCGATGATTGGCCGCTGCCATCCGTTTCTATATTAATTAAACTTTCTCCATTAATAAAGACGGCGCCATTAGTTAAGTAAAGTTCCAGAGAGGCATGCCCGACAGGTATATTTCCTGAGAATGTTTCTAGTTTAATGGTATTTCTGCTTTTGCCATCAGCTTGAGCGTTATCCGTTGTCACCTGTAGTTTGATGGTATCAACGTTGTTATCCGGTGAAAGGAACTCTGCTACTTTTGACTGATTAGTCTCTGGTTCATCAGTTATGCTGATGCTAATCGTTACTTTTTCTACCTTCTTATCAATAAAGCCAGCAGAGACATTCCCGAATGGATCGCTGATCGCAGTGACGGATGAATTGCCGTTTAAAAACGTTGCGTCGCCATCAACAGAAAACGTTACCGAAATACCGGAGGCAAAGGCACCATCATTAGTATTAATAACCGCGCTAGCCCGAATTTGATCCATGCCATTTGCTATAACAGGATCTGTAATGTGAAAATTTGTAATGATCATGATGAGTTAACCTGATTTTATTTAGGCGTTGTGGACAAGATTGCTAAAGGTATTTAAATAATATAACACTCAATTATATTGAGTTAAGATTGTTTTTTGATCGCTAGCTAACAAAAATTGCATGCGTTAATGATTGCATCAATAGTGATTTTTAATAAGATGGTTAGCGCATGTGACTGGCGGTTTTTTCGGAAAGGTAAAGTTCTTATGTGGAAGGAATCTTAATTTGTGGACTGTATATGTTGTGATTTTAATATCCACAAGTTTTGATTCTTAATAAACAGAAATGATTACTGCAAGTTAAAATAACCGGTGATATATTTCTAAGCACAAACTCACGTGTTAGAGAGCTATTTAAACACAGTGAATTTATCAGTTTTCCCCTGCCATTTAACTTTATCTTACCTGAGTTTCGTTAACATACGGCTGGGTTATTTTAATTTTGGGGACTTGCATCTCATGTAATATAAGATGGTTTTGGTGGTGCGGAGGATATTTTTACAAATGCCTTATACAGATGCTCTTTGCAGGACTTCAATATGAAGAGAATAATAGTGATGGCTGGTGGGCCATCACTGAATGCATCTCAAATTATGGAGGTTTATCTCTGCGGTGCTTATTGTATTGCAGTTAATGATACATGGAAGATCGCGCCATTTGCCGATGTTGTCTATGCAAATGATTATCTTTGGTGGGCCCGTAATTATCAGCAGACTCCCCAGCATGCAGAAAAATGGACAGGTAGTAAAACAGCCGCACTGGAATTCGGAATAAACTTTCATGAAATGAAAGAAACGTATAATTCTGGTTTGCGGAGTATCGATCTGGCGATAAAAAAAGGCGCCGATATTATCATCCTCCTTGGATTTGATTGCTCCTTTTCATCCGGTAAAAAGCACTGGCACGGCCAGCATGAATTTCCTCTTACGAATCCAGGAGCCCACACCCTTTTATTCTGGAAAATGCAGTTTATGAGGCTGAAAAAGAAATACCCAGAGTCGTTAATAATTAACGCTTCTGGCCACACGGAGCTGACTATGTTCTTACGGATGTCGCTGACGGAAGCGCTTACGGCAGATAAAACCATGCTTGAACAGTCCTGCTTCGATTTTAATGCTAACTACAGGAGTAAATAAAATGGCAATAACAATTAATACCCTTTCTGATGACTGGAGTAACAGTCCTAAATGGACGGCAGTGCCAAATCATTTCTTTTTTAATATTACCGATGACGCCGGGAAGGCGCTGGCGGGGCAATCAGTGTCGTTTGTTAGTTCCGAACCGCAGGGCGCTTCTCTAACGATTATGAATCCCGAGGCGGTTACAGATGAAAGCGGGAACGTCACCTTGTTAATTACGGCGGACTATAGTGCTCTTCCGTCCGGAACAAATCTCGTTAAGCTGAACTTCTCGGCGCCAGGGGCGGGGGCGGAAAGTGGCGATGAGTCCACCGGCAGTATTGAACTATACTTAGATCCGATTCTGATTCGTTCCCCACGTATTCCTGCCGCGCTAGATGGTGTTATTACTGATAGCGACGTCAGCGGTGGTATCTTTGCGTACGTGAATTTTGAAGGTCTTCAGTTAGGCAATATCGTTGTTCTGGTATGGGACGGTCAGTTTATCCAGCGAACGGTGTCTGACAATAATCCGCCGGGATCCTACGTGTTCGATCTGTCTGAATATAATGAGTCGCTGATTACCAATGGATCTCACACTGTCAGCGCCTTCGTTGTTGATAATGCTCTTAACGCCTCATTTAGTGATACTGTGACGTTCAAGGTTGATCGTCAGCAGGGGGGCGGTGGTCTGCCCTATTTACTTAAAGCCCATATCCCTCTCGGTGACGTAGATGATGTGATTAACGAGAAAGATATGTATGCTGCCCTTCAGGTCGTCATTCCGGATACATCCTTAGCTGGCAAATTTGAGCATTCGACCTCAGATAAGAGTGTCGGTTCGGTTATTCTTTCGGTCTACAACCAAAAAAATGCTTTTATTCAATCGCTGGTTAAGACCATCGATATTGCGAATAAATCAGGGGTATATAATTCTACAACCAGAGAAATTACCTATGATTTTGGGGTAAATAACCAGGAAGTTATTACATTACTTAAGAGTGCTGGCATTGGACATTTACATGCCTCTTATAGTCTCAGAATTGGTGATCCAGGGTTAGAGATGTCATATTCTTCTTCTCAGGATGCTTCTTATATTCTGGATGTGATTCCGCCAGGTGAGTAATCGTATAAGGCCTCTTTATGAGGCCTGTTCAGTTTGCAAAAGAGCCTTCTATAAGCATCTGCCTCAGCCTAATATTGCGAGAAAACAGTCATGAATATATTGCCTCCTGTGAGAATACCTGCCGCCGACGATGGTGTAATCGATAAAAATGATATTGAGTCGGGATCAATCTTTGCAATAATTGGCTATGTAAATTCATCGCCTGGTGACTTTATAAAACTCTATCTTGATACCAGTGAAGTCGGGAGCCATGAAGTACAACAGGCAGATGGCGAGCTAACTGTTATACATATTCCAACATTATTGCTTACTGATGGTGAACACCTCGTCAATTATGATGTTACCGACTTGGCTGGCAATACCAGTAAATCCAGTGACTTACATATCTTTGTTGATTCTACTCATGATATTAAAAAACTGCCAGCGCCGGAGATAAGAAATGGCGAAGATGGCTGCTTGTCTCTTGATGAAATCAATCAAAGCGACGGTGCATTTATTACGATTTGGCCATCGAATGAATTTCAAAAATATAAAGGTGACATGATTTATTTTCACTGGGATGAATATGATATTTCAGGTCTTCCCATAGAAGCGGGTACGGTTTCATCGAACTGGCTTATCGACGATGCCTTTATTGCCGATGGTAAAATAGTAAAAATAGATAAAAGCCAGGTACTGCTGGCTGAAAACGGCGGAGCCTTTTGTTTTTTCTATATTCAGACCGGGGCAGAAAGGATCTATTCCCAGGAAAGCAGGGTTTCTATTGGTAACTGCGATAACGGACAACGCACGCTGACTCTGAATGCCGATAAATATAACGTCCTGGCTAACGGTATTGATAATGCGGTGTTAACCGCTACGGTTGCCGATCGGGCGGGGGTGCCGCTACCTTTGCAAACTATCATCTGGGACACTTCTTTAAATAATTTGTCACAGCTTTCTACCATCACAGATTCTGCGGGGCATTCGCTCAATACGCTTTCTGGTACTTATACCGGGACGTCAACTGTTACCGCAACGCTTAATGATGGAACAGCATGCAGCGTTGCCATCAATTTTACCCGCGATCCTGCGGTGCTGCCTCCGCCCGAGTACCCGCAGGCCAGCAACGGTCAGATCGAGCAATTACAAATCGAAATTGCTAAAGGGGTACAGGTAATATGTCGCTACAGCGATTTAAAGCTGGGCGATACGGTAAGATTAACCGTAACCGGCTTTGACGCTAATGGAACGCCGATTCCAGAGGCTGGCTGGGAAAAAACAAACGTCCTGGATCGGAACGATGTAAATAATGGGTACAGTCTGTTTTTAATCCCAACGGACGTTGCAGAGAGTGTGGGCGATGCCGGCATGTTGCTTGCCCTGTATGAGGTTACCAACCCATCAGGTTCAAGAGTTTCCGAAAAGGCTGATGTGGAAATTTCTTTGGATAATAAAGGGAAGCTTGTTTGTACCATTGCAAATGGAGCGCCTCCTTACGATCCCCAGACTATCGATATTTCTCCATCGAATGCCGTAAAAGTGTCCGGCAAGCCGGGGATTGAAATTTCGATCGCCTGTTCTGTTGGCGGAATTATTGTTGAATCGGAGACAACTGAAATGGTCAGGCGTCTCGATCAAAATGGTATTTTATATTTCCATGTGCGAGCTGCCACCAGCGGAGCAGTGACGCTCAATATTTTTCAAATGGACGATCCTGGTAATAGCTGCACGGGTGTTATGCAGTTTGATAACTATCGTATAGGCGAGGCGCCTTTCTATGCATACGGTAAATCTACGGGGGCACTGGCTGATGGAATTATGCCATGTTCGCTCTATATCGTAACAAATGACTCGGATAACTCAGGAACGCCTTTAACCGTTCTCAGAGTGAACCTGCAGAATGAAAGTGCCCATATTATTGGCTATCCAACTAACCCCGCAGATATTCCGCTAAACGCACAGCACGCCGCGGATATTCAAATTGTTGCCAGCCAGGCAACCGACCTCGACGTTCAGATTACGTTACCAGAAAGTTCAGGTCATGTGATAAATCTGGACGTTAATTTTGTATAATGTCCTTTAATTTCATTTACTTATATTGATGGGGAAAGGCTCTTATGCCGTTGTGGTTTGCCTGATTGCGCAGGTTTCGTCATAAAAAAGCCCCCGTTTCCGGGGGCAAGTATAACGTTGGCTTTCTATGTCGTTGTGGCATTCCTGGTGTTAACGCTCTGACCTTGATTGTGCTACCTGTATATATCCGCGCTGACGCGCATATTGCCGTTGCTACCGGGTTCTCTCATTAATAGGGTGCGGTAGTATTTTGCGCCATGCTGGTCCGCGTCCTCATTAATAGCCAGCTCAGCCTCCTGCTCGGTGGCAAAATTATGGTTGATGTAAATCACGCCAAGGCTTTGTACATCATCCATATTTCTGGCCACTTTGCCGTCTATCTTGATCGCTGCCGTCGCATTTGTGCAGAGCAAAAATGCAGCGGCAAGCGCATAAGCGATGGTTTTCATAATGCGCTCCACTACGGCCGTTGTGTTATCAGTGGTCGTCGCTCCTGTTAATGATTAGTGGCGGCCTGTGACATTAAGTGTAATCCGCTGGCGTTGAATAAAAAGCGACCATTTCTGATGGTCTCCGTCAAAAATTTTTAGTAACCCGAACTATTGCTATAAATTTCACGGCGTTAACCCGGCGTTTATTTATTGACCGCCCGGCAAAAGAATTAATTCGCTCCCGGCCTTGAGTTTATCGGGTCTCGCTTGTATTATGGCGCGTCAAATTTTCAGCCGCACACAAACACGTTCCTTGCCTCCATGGGCCGCGGTTGACCCTATCAGGAGGCTGAATAATCCGTAAGGAGCAATTCGATGCGTC
The DNA here is from genome assembly GCA_032000125.1 of Buttiauxella sp. GTDB lineage: Bacteria > Pseudomonadota > Gammaproteobacteria > Enterobacterales > Enterobacteriaceae > Dryocola. The sequence continues at coordinate 34,484 of DAMALH010000023.1, forward strand.
ATTACGAAATCGTTTTTATGGTCCATCCTGACCAGAGCGAACAGGTTCCGGGTATGATCGAGCGTTACTCTGCTGCCATCACTGGTGCAGAAGGTACGATCCACCGTCTGGAAGACTGGGGCCGCCGTCAGCTGGCTTACCCGATCAACAAACTGCACAAAGCACACTACGTTCTGATGAACGTTGAAGCGCCGCAGGAAGTGATCGATGAGCTGGAAACTACCTTCCGCTTCAACGATGCCGTTATCCGCAGCATGGTTATGCGTACCAAAAACGCAGTTACCGAAGCATCTCCGATGGTTAAAGCGAAAGACGAGCGCCGTGAGCGTCGCGATGATTTCGCAAACGAAACCGCAGATGATTCTGATGCTGGGGATTCTGAAGAGTAATTTCTGATGACCAACCGTCTGGCGTTGTCCGGCATCGTATGCAGGGCTCCCCTTCGAAAGGTCAGTCCATCAGGAATTCCGCATTGCCAGTTCGTGCTTGAGCATCGTTCTGTGCAAGAGGAAGCCGGGTTTCACCGGCAGGCGTGGTGCCAAATGCCCGTTATTATTAGCGGACACGAAAACCAGGCCATTACTCACAGTTTAACGGTCGGTAGCGCAGTAATCGTTCAGGGGTTCATCTCTTGCCACAAGGCAAAGAACGGCCTGAGCAAAATGGTTCTGCATGCCGAGCAGATTGATTTGATAGATTCTGGAGACTAGCCATATGGCACGTTATTTCCGTCGTCGCAAGTTCTGCCGTTTCACCGCGGAAGGCGTTCAAGAGATCGACTATAAAGATATCGCAACGCTGAAAAACTACATCACCGAAAGCGGTAAGATTGTCCCAAGCCGTATCACCGGTACCCGTGCAAAATACCAGCGTCAGTTGGCTCGCGCTATCAAACGCGCTCGTTACCTGTCCCTGCTGCCGTACACTGATCGTCATCAGTAATCGGGCACGGTCCACTAATACGACTTTGAGAGGATAAGGTAATGCAAGTTATTCTGCTTGATAAAGTAGCAAACCTGGGTAGCCTGGGTGATCAGGTTAATGTTAAAGCGGGCTATGCTCGTAACTTCCTGGTACCACAGGGTAAAGCTGTTCCTGCTACCAAGAAAAACGTTGAGTTCTTCGAAACACGCCGTGCTGAACTGGAAGCTAAACTGGCTGACGTTCTGACCGCTGCTGAAGATCGCGCTGCGAAGATCAACGCACTGGAAACCGTTACTATCGCGTCTAAAGCAGGCGACGAAGGTAAACTGTTCGGTTCCATCGGTACTCGCGACATCGCTGACGCTGTAACTGCAGCAGGCGTTGACGTGGCTAAGAGCGAAGTTCGTTTACCGAACGGCGTTCTGCGTACCACTGGCGAGCACGAAGTGGCCTTCCAGGTTCACAGCGAAGTCTTCGCTAAACTGACTATAAACGTAGTTGCTGAAGCGTAATTTACGCTGAGGTATACGTTAAAACGCCGGCCTGTGCCGGCGTTTTGCATTTCTGGCGCCGCCTAGCGCGCGCGCAGGAAACTGCCATCCGGTTGGCGAGTAAACAGCACCTGCCTGTCGTTGCCGGTATCAATCGTTAAGCCCGTCACCACGCCGTTCGCATTCTGGCGAATCTGCACCATCTGCCCGGTCTGTAAATCGCTCAGCGGCTTGTCGTCGCCTTCAACTTGCGCCATGGCGTACACATCGGCCGGCGGCAAATTATTATCCCGGAAAAGCTGCGCCATCGTCTGGCCCGACTCCACGCGATAAGAACGCCACTGTCCTTCAATATCATTGTTGGTATGAGGAACGGGAGCCTGGCTCTGCGGCTGTTCGGTGACCTGCGCCGGTTCGGCTGGCGTTACGGGCACGGTATTATTCGACGGATTTACCAGCTCGGCCTGTAAAGGCGACGGTGATTTAACCGCCGGTTGCGCATCCCGGGTAACGGGAGGAGCGGTAACGTCTGCGGCTGGCCACAAAAAAACGACAACCATCACAAGGGCGGCAATAATAATGCCCCGACGGTGCACAGGCGGGAGCGGGTCCATCAGTCGGAAACGATCGGGTGCGTGCCAAATCCGCGCCAGCCAGGTTTTAACAGCGAATCGCATCGGCAACCCTCCTCATATTCATACGATGTGCCATGCACATTTCCCCCCTCCATTATAGAACGCTAACTGTTTGATGCCCTGAGCAATCCAGCTTTACGTGACGCCCAACCGCAATTTAACGCTCTGCACAGCCATTGTTCCCGTTTCGTTTGCATTTGTCACCTTTAGGGCTTTTGCATTTTACCCGGCTAGTTGACGCTGCTATGCTGCACGCTTGCTTTTAAACACCCTAAAGGAAAATTCATGACAACCCCTTCTTTTGACAGCACAGAAGCGCAAGCGAGTTACGGTATTGGTTTACAGGTTGGTCAACAACTGCGTGAATCTGGTCTGGAGGGTCTGCTGCCAGAAGCGCTGGTTGCAGGTCTGCGTGATGCGCTGGAAGGGAATGCTCCGGCCGTTCCGGTTGACGTCGTGCACCGCGCGCTGCGTGAAGTTCACGAACGTGCCGATGCCGTTCGTCAGGAACGCCAGAAAGAAATGGCCGTTGAAGGCGTAAAATTCCTTGAAGAAAATATCAAGAAAGAAGGCGTAAGCAGCACCGAGTCTGGTCTGCAATTCCGCGTTCTGACGCAGGGCACTGGCCCAATTCCTGCGCGTAAAGATCACGTCCGCGTTCACTACACCGGCAAACTGATCGACGGCACCGTTTTCGACAGCTCCGTACAGCGTGGCGAACCGGCTGAGTTCCCGGTAAGCGGCGTTATTGCCGGCTGGGTTGAAGCGCTGACCCTGATGCCTGTTGGCTCTAAATGGGAACTGACTATCCCGCACAACCTGGCCTACGGCGAGCGTGGCGCCGGCGCTTCCATTCCGCCGTTCAGCACGCTGGTCTTCGAAGTGGAACTGCTGGAAATTCTGTAAGCGTTTAAATGCCCCGCTCACGCGGGGTTGGATACGTTGGCAAACATCCGAAAAGCGTGTTTTTCGGATGTTTGGGATAAAACAGAACGTATAATCCTTTGTTTATAAACGCCGGACGCAGCGTTTTTATCCACAAAATTTACGTCATGGCCTTGTCTTGCCCCGTTCAGGCGGGGTTTTTGTTTGGCTGTTAACAAATAAGCGTGATCTTATCCTGCATATGCCCTCGTTCCGGGTATTTTTGTGAGGTATGTCGCGTTGATAGAGTGATATTGCACTCAAATTAAACAAAAAATTAACATGTTGCTTGTCATAAATATTCAACCCGCCGATTCTTACCTGGTAAAAATGTGCTGATGAAAAAGCATTACAACAAACATACCTAAAGGCCAGCAGAGCCTGAACACAACAGACCGGTACAGGAAAATAAAACATGGTAGATCAGATAAAAGCCGCTGAGGTTGCCGAGGCTCCGGCTGAACAATCGCTGCGGCGTAATTTAACAAATCGACATATCCAGCTTATTGCCATCGGCGGAGCTATCGGAACCGGCCTGTTTATGGGGTCGGGTAAAACCATCAGCCTCGCCGGTCCGTCGATAATCTTCGTCTATATGATTATCGGCTTTATGCTGTTCTTCGTGATGCGCGCCATGGGCGAGCTGCTGCTGTCGAATCTTGAATATAAGTCGTTTAGCGATTTTGCCGCTGATCTGCTGGGCCCGTGGGCCGGCTACTTCACCGGCTGGACATACTGGTTCTGCTGGGTGGTTACCGGCATGGCGGACGTGGTGGCGATAACCGCTTACGCGCAGTTCTGGTTCCCCGGCCTTTCAGACTGGGTTGCATCCCTTGCCGTAGTAATAGTGCTGCTGAGCCTCAATCTTGCAACGGTAAAAATGTTCGGCGAAATGGAGTTCTGGTTCGCGATGATCAAAATCGTCGCCATCGTTTCGCTGATTGTTATTGGCCTGGTAATGGTGCTGACCCACTTCCAGTCGCCAACTGGCGTAGAGGCCTCTTTCAATAACCTGTGGAATAATGGCGGCTGGTTCCCGAAAGGCCTCAGCGGCTTCTTTGCCGGTTTCCAGATAGCGGTCTTTGCCTTCGTGGGGATTGAGCTGGTGGGAACAACGGCGGCGGAAACTAAAGATCCGGAAAAATCGCTGCCGCGTGCGATTAACTCGATCCCGGTTCGAATCATCATGTTCTACGTGTTTGCGCTGATTGTGATTATGTCGGTTACGCCATGGGGTTCAGTAGTTGCGGATAAGAGCCCGTTCGTTGAACTCTTTGTTCTGGTGGGTCTGCCTGCCGCAGCGGGCATTATTAACTTCGTGGTGCTTACCTCGGCGGCTTCTTCGGCTAACAGCGGCGTGTTTTCAACCAGCCGTATGCTGTTCGGCCTGGCGCAGGACGGCGTGGCGCCAAAAGCTTTCGCTAAACTTTCTAAACGTGCCGTTCCGGCGAAGGGGCTGACCTTCTCCTGCATCTGTCTGCTGGGCGGAGTGGTCATGCTTTACGTTAACCCGGACGTGATTACGGCCTTCACCATGATCACTACCGTGTCGGCGATTCTGTTTATGTTCGTCTGGACGATTATTCTTTGCTCGTATCTGGTGTACCGCAAACAGCGTCCTGAACTGCACCAGAAATCCATCTATAAGATGCCGCTTGGCAAGCTGATGTGCTGGGTGTGCATGGCGTTCTTTGTCTTTGTCATTGTACTGCTGACGCTGGAAGCAGACACCCGTCAGGCGCTGATCGTGACACCGCTGTGGTTTGTGGTGTTAGGTTTAGGCTGGATGTTTATCGGTAAGAAACGCGTAGCGGCAATGCGGAAATAACGGAAGATAACCTGCTCCTTCTCCGCTGGAGAAGGAGCAAAAGCGCGACTACTCCCCGGCTAAAGCGCGCGGGAACAGGACGTTATTTTCCAGGCTAATGTGATTCATCAGATCGTCAATCATTTCATTAATCCCGTTATACATCGCTTTCCAGGTGGTGCAGGCTTCCGGCGGCGGCGTCACGTTGTTAGTGGTATGTTTGATGACTTCCAGCAGTTCGCCTGCCTCATCATGCTCGCTTTCCATCACGCTAATCGGGCCCATCGCCTGTGAACCCATGTCCTGCTTAATCATCGGGAACAGGATCTGCTCTTCTTTCATCATATGGCTGCTCAGTTCCTGGTGCAGCATGGTGAGGTATTTCGCAAGCCCTTTCGGCACGTTTGGTTTATCGGCATGGACGCGTTCGACTTTGGTTGCCTGGAGGATTAACTCCGGCAGCTGTTCGCGGTGCCTGTCGTGAAAGCGCACGATGATGTGGTCAATAATTTCGGCCAGCGGCGCGGTACGCCACTCTTTTTCTACGGGTTCCTGAGCAAGCGCGGCCAGTTCGGCCTCGATAGCCTCAAGATCCAATTCTTTGCGGGTCGCTGCGCGCTCAAGCGTTTGTTTGCCGCCGCAGCAGAAATCCAGATCCAGTTTACGAAACAGCGCAGAAGCGCGTGGGATGGTTAACGCCAGTTCACCCAGGGGTTGGTCGCGGAAGGCCATGAACGATTACCTCATCATAGAAAATATAAGATGCATATTAAATGCATCTTTAAAAGAAGACTATGACTCTTATGAGGTAGCGCGTTATTTATCCGCTGAAATTATGACATCGGTCAACTGCTGCTTTTGCGGTCTGGTCAGTACCGCCAGCACAACGCCGACGACCAGACAAAGGATGCCCAGGAGCGTCATCATCGGCGGCCAGCTATGGCGCAGCATGAAGGTGTAGGCAAGCCCGGCCAGGGTTTCAAAGACGATTAGCGGGCCGACAATAACCGTGGGCAGGCGCTGGCAGGCGATGTTCCAGCACAGGTTGCCAAGCCAGGAGCAAAGCAGGGCGATGGCAAACATCAACGTAATAAATACCGCCGGACGGGCCCCGAAAGGCAGCGGGAAATCAGCGCCGCTTTGCGCCATAAATAAGCAAACCGCAATATAACCCAGCAATGAAAAAGGCAGCGTCGACAGCCCCTGCGCGGTGGCCCACATCATGGGATTTTTATCGGGATTTTCCCTTAGCCAGCGTGCGTTGCGCAGCGCATACCATGCCCAGCAGGCAACTGAAATAAACGCCAGACAGATGCCGCTGGCATAGCGCCACCAGCTAAAACCGAGCCGGTGGCCGCGCAGTTCTGCGGTATTTACCATCACCAGCCCGATTGCGATGATAGCCAGCGCAGGAGCCAGACGACGCCACGGCAGCTTACCGTCACGCTTGCTGTAAAGCAGGTTGGCAAAAACGGGGATCACCACCGGCAGCGTGCCGATAATCATCGTCGAGACAGGCGCACCGGTGCGCTGAATGGCGCTGGCAAGGCAAACGTAATAGATCAAATTCCCGACGGTTGAGAGCCCAAGCGCCGTGAACCAGTCCCGGCGGCTAAGCTGACGCAGGCGCTGTCGCCCAAGCCAGCCCAGCGGGATCGCAATCAGGCCAAGCGCCAGATAACGCCCGGTGGACTGTAACGCAGCGGGATAATCCGGCACGATAATTGGGCCCACGAAAATCAGCCCCCACATTAGCCCCGCCATCAGGGCATACAGCACGCCAGTTAACATCTTTACCATCCGGTTAGTTCTTTGCGTAAAGCCTAAAGGGAGGAAAGCGGTAAGTATTGTACCAGCTTGCGGTTTAGCTAACGGCTGACCTGTTTTTGATAGCGCACGGGCGTGATGCCATAACGCCGGGCGAAAGCCCGCGTCAGATGCGCCTGGTCGGTCAGGCCGCTCATTGCTGCTACCTGCGCAGCGGGTATTCCGCCGCTCAGGTACCGCTTGGCGTACCACAGCCGGATAGCCATCAGCATCTGATGTGGCGTCGCGTGAAAATGCGCTTTGAACTGGCGCTGGAAGTGCCAGGGGCTGAGCGACACCAGGGCCGACAGTTCATCAAGCGTCACCGGATGCATATAGTTTTCATGCAAATAGTCGCGTATCCGCTCAAAGCGATGCGCGGCTTCCTGTGGCCCGCAAGGCTGATGGCGTGCGTAAGGTCGAAATGTGTCGATAAGGTTGAGCAGCAAACCTTGTTGAGCGAGCGAGTCCTCCGTGTTCCACAGGCTGTTAATCAGTTGCGAAACCTGGCGTGAACGCAGCGGATCGTGATTCAGCGCCTCGCTAAACCACCAGTTGCGTTTACCGGTCGTTGCTTCGAGCATCTCAGGTTCGAGATAAATCATACGATACTGCCAGCCGTCAGCGGTAGCCGCTTCCCCGGTATGCAGCTCGTCGGGATTCATCAATACCAGCGAACCAGGAGCCGCGACATACTGCGCGCCACGATAGCGGAAGCGCTCAGCGCCCCGCGTTACGGTGCCGATGCCAAAAGCTTCATGCGTATGAGGCTCAAAGGCGTAGCGCGAAATATGGGCATGATAAAGCTCCACGCCGGGCAGGTGCGGCAGGTGCCGAAACTGGGCGCAGTCTTTTTCATCGGTAAATTGCTCAGGAACGCCTTGCACGCTAACCCCTCCGTACGGACATCCCGTTAGTATAGGGATGCCCGCCTTTAACGGATAGTTAACAATTACAGCGCGGTGCGGACGCTCTCTTCAAGCGGGGTAGTGGGGCGGCCAATTAGCTGACTGAGCTGATGGCCGTCGTCGAACAGGCCCCCCTTTGAGGCTCCGATATCAGAGTTGGCAAGCATCGCCGCCAGGCCTTCCGGCAAACCGGCTCCCAGCAAAGCTGCTTTAAAATCGGCCTCGGCAAGGTTCTGATACGCTACGGTTTTTCCGCTTTGTTTGCTGACTTCCGCTGCCAGTTCCGCCAGCGTCCAGCCGCGATCGCCCGCCAGTTCGTAAACTTTGCCAGCTTGATTATCAAGCGTCATCACTTTCGCCGCGGCGGCGGCATAATCCGCACGGGAAGCCGCGGCGATTTTGCCTTCTCCGGCGCTGCCAATAAATACGCCGTGTTGCAGAGCTGGCGGCAGGCTGGCGATATAGTTCTCGGTGTACCAGCCGTTACGCAGCAACACGAACGGAATACCAGAATCCTCCAGCATTTTTTCCGTCGCGATATGTTCTTCTGCAAGACCCAGCGGCGAGGTATCCGCATGCAGCAAGCTGGTATAAGCGATAAGCTTCACGCCGGCCGCTTTGGCGGCTTCAATCACGTTACCATGCTGTACGGCACGCTGGCCCACTTCACTTGAAGAGATCAGCAGCAGTTTTTCTACGCCCGTCAATGCCTGCTGCATGGCGGCTTGATCGTTGTAATCTGCGGCGCGTACCTGCACGCCACGCCCGGAGAGGTCGCTTACTTTTGACGGCGTGCGAACGATCGCCACCAGATCTTTAGCTTCTACGCTCTGCAACAAATCTTCCACAACAAGACGGCCCAGCAGGCCAGAGACACCGGTAATAGCAATCATGATTAAACGCCTTAGTGTTTTGGGTTGGTTGTGTCACACTATCACCCAAACTAACTTTAAGTAAGTACGCACAAAAAGGTAAGTATAAAATGAGTGAAACTCTGGAAAGCCCACTGTCGTTAACCGAACAGATGCGCAGCGGCAACCTGTTTGCGGAGAAATGCCCGTCGCGGGACGTGCTAAAACACGTCACCAGCCGCTGGGGCGTGCTGATTCTGGTTGCCCTGCAGGAAGGCACCCATCGCTTCAGCGATTTGCGCCGTAAGATAGGGGGCGTGAGCGAGAAAATGCTTGCACAGACGCTGCAATGGCTGGAGGCAGATGGCTTTGTTCATCGTAAATCTTACGCCGTCGTCCCGCCGCATGTGGAATACAGCCTGACCCCGCAGGGGCATGAAGTGGCAGAGAAAGTTGCCGCGCTGGCCGACTGGATAGAGGGAAATTTACCGCAGGTAATGGCGTCCCGCAGCCGGGACGCCTGAGCGCTTATCTACTTAAATCGATCTGATAAAGGGCAAAGCCAATATCGTCGGTGCCGACGTTGTGCATCGGGTACTGCGCTTTCTCTTTAATAAACGCCGCGGCTTTCTCGGCGGGTGAAGTTTCAAAGCGGATATCCAGCTTATGCTTGCTCTGAATTGGCGCAAGGCGCCAGTTATTATCCGCCGCCGGATGGATCTCTTTTTGCGAGCTTATCCAGTTAGCCAGCACCGAACGGTTTTCATCCGGTGAAGCAAAAGCGATATGGCTGTCGCCAGTGCCGGCAAACTTACCGCCGTATGCGCGGTAGTTGTTGGTCGCTATCAGGAATGTAGCATCAGGATCGACTGGCTTACCTTTAAACGTCAGCCCCTTAATGCGCTCGGCTTCAGGATTCACCTGCTGGCATTCGCCGTCGTAACGGGCTGGCTGCGACACATCAATCTGATAATCCACGCCGTCAATCACGTCGAAGTTATAGGTGCGGAAGCCGTCCCAGTTGATAAGCGACTGCGGCCTGCTGCTGTTTACATCAATCTGATTAAACTGCCCGGCGGAACACTCAAGCCACTCTTTAACTTCTTTACCGCTCGCTTTCACCACAACCAGCGTGTTCGGGTAAAGGTATAAATCAGCGGCGTTTCGGAAGGTGAGCTGGCCTTTTTCCACTTCTACAAAGCTTGCCGGATCGTTTTTTCGTCCGCCAACTTTGAACGGTGCGGCGGCAGAGAGCACCGGCAGGCTGGCCAGATCGGGATCGCCCTGAATGAATTTTTCGACGTATGCCCGCTGGGCGTTATTGACCACCTGCACCGTTGGATCGTCCTGTACCAGCGCCAGATAGCTGTACATATTATCCGCTGATTTGCCGATCGGCTTGCTCACAAATTCGCGCGTGCCGTTATGATCGTGCTTGAGCACCTCCACCAGCTTTTCGTCTTCTGCCGCCAGCGATTTCTTCGCTACGCTGTCATAAATTGGGCGGGCCTGCGCCTTGCTGCTGGTAACTTTCCACGAACCGCCGTCGTTATTAAGCACCAAATCCACAACGCCGAGGTGGTCGCCCCACATACCCGGCATTACGGCAGGAATGCCGTTAAGCGTGCCTTTTTCGATATCAGCGCCTTTGATGCCGGCAAAATCTTTACCCGGGAAGACGGCGTGTGCGTGTCCAAACAGGATGGCATCGACGCCCGGAACCTCACTGAGATAGTAAACGGAGTTTTCTGCCATCGCGTGATACGGGTCGCTCGAAAGGCCGGAGTGAGCGACTATTACCACTAAATCCGCGCCCTGTTTGCGCATCTCCGGCACGTAGTGCTTCGCGGTTTCGGTGATGTCCTGAACCGTCACCTTGCCGTCCAGGTTCGCTTTATCCCACGTCATAATTTGCGGCGGCACAAAGCCGATATAGCCAATGCGCAACCTTTGCGTTTTGCCGTCTTTGTCTTTGACGTCGGTTTCTTTAATCAGGTAGGGCGTAAACAAAGGCTTATTGGTTTTCGCATCGATGATATTGGCGTTAACGTAGGGGAACTTTGCCCCGGCCAGCGCCTTGTGCAAATAGGACAGTCCATAGTTAAATTCGTGGTTGCCCAGGTTCCCTACAGCATAATCCAGCGTGTTTAGCGCTTTGTAGACCGGATGGATCTCACCGTCTTTCAGTCCCCTGGCCGCCATGTAGTCGCCGAGTGGGCTACCCTGAATCAGGTCGCCGTTATCAACCAGCACGCTGTTTACGGCTTCAGCGCGCGCGGCATTGATTAGACTCGCGGTACGTACCAGACCAAATTTCTCGGTCGGCGTATCTTTGTAGTAGTCGAAGTCCATCATATTGCTGTGCAGATCGGTGGTTTCGAGAATACGCAGATCGACCGTTGCCGCGTTCACGCTGGCTGCAATCAGCGTGGCAAGCAGGGTTGCGCTAAACTTAATCATGATTAAGGTCCTTTTTTCGAGGTGCGCCACAAAAGGCAATGAATTTACTGATTGTTGCTTACAAAAGTGTGAAGTCTGCCAGAAAGAAGGGCGATGAAACCGGAATCGCTTCACAGATAGCGCATCAGGACGCAATAGGATATAAATAAAACAATAAGTTATTCGCACGATGCAGCGTGTAGCGACAAAATATGAGGTGGAGAATGTTAGAGCAAATTTGCCAACTGGCGCGGGAGGCGGGAGCCGCCATCATGCAGGTTTATGAAGGGGAAAAGCCGCTGGAGGCGACCCAAAAACTGGATGACTCGCCGGTAACCGCAGCGGATATTGCAGCCCATACCGTTATCATTAACGGGTTACAGGCTTTAACGCCGGATATTCCCGTGCTGTCGGAAGAAGATCCGCAAAGCTGGGAAGTTCGTCAGGGTTGGGATCGTTACTGGCTGGTGGACCCGCTGGACGGCACGAAAGAATTTCTCAAACGTAACGGCGAGTTTACCGTCAACATCGCCTTGATTGAGAACGGAAAAGCCGTGCTGGGCGTGGTTTACGCACCGGTACTGAAGATCATGTACAGCGCAGCCGAAGGTAAAGCGTGGAAAGAAGAGTGCGACGTGCGAAATCAGATTCAGGTGCGGGACGCGCGCCCGCCGTTGGTGGTTATCAGCCGATCGCATGCCAATAACGACCCCGAGCTGAAAGAATACCTCCAGCAGATGGGTGAACATCAGACTACCGCTATCGGCTCCTCGCTAAAGTTTTGCCTGGTGGCAGACGGACAGGCGCAGCTTTATCCGCGTTTTGGGCCAACCAATATCTGGGACACGGCGGCAGGCCACGCCGTTGCGGTAGCTGCCGGGGCGCACGTTCATGACTGGCAGGGCAAGCCGCTGGACTATACCCCGCGTGAGTCCTTCTTAAACCCGGGCTTCCGGGTTTCTATTTACTGAGCAAATCCTGCAGCAGGTTCATGACCTGCTGCACCTCAGCCTGGGTTAGCGAACCGTCTTTGGCGTACTGAATACGCCCGTTTTTATCCAGCACCACAATCGCCGAACCGCCGCCCTGCAACTGCCAGGCTTTTTTCGCCGCGCCGTTGCTGTCCACCACAAACTGTGACCACGGATACTGCTTCTTATTGCTTTCAATGCTGCTGCGCACAAACATACCTGTGCCGACGATAGCATCGTCAGTATTAACGATTGTCGTGGTCTGGTAGCGATCGTGCGGGAACTTCGCGGCCTTGATGGCTTCAATCAGCCCGGCATTTTTCTCTTTAGCGCTGGACCGTCCGGCAATGTGCTGTAGCACCCGCACTTTTCCAGCGAGCTGCGAGCTATTCCAGTTTTTATAGCTAAACTTATCGTTATTAAGAATCAGCTCGCCCTTGTCGGCAATGCCCAGCGGAGCGACACGTTGGTTTTTTTCAAAATTATGCGCTGAGGCCAGCAAAGGCAGCAGCAGAGCAGTAAGCGCAAGCGTAGCTCGCAGGGTCATGGTTGACTCCTTGTTTTATACAGATTATTTGCAGGTGATCGGACCACCTGGCCCCGACGTTTTAAGCATAAATGCGAAACGCGCATCTGTCCCGCAACTTGAATGCCAGTTTGCGGGCGAACGCACATATCCTCGTTTTTTGAAGGCTTAAACTAAATTTTAGTAACAATTGAAAAGAATATTCTGAGAAATTGTAATGAAACGGTAAATAAGCTTATGCAAACTAGGTGTCGGTTTGTATATGGACTATAGTTTTCGGGCACCAATTTTTTCGCCTCGTTTTGTCGGACCAAATGTGGAACCGCAGGGGCGTTAACACTGCAGGAGAGAAAAAAGAATGAAAATTTTCCAACGTTACAACCCGCTTCAGGTGGCGAAGTACGTGAAAATCCTGTTCCGTGGACGGTTGTATATCAAGGACGTTGGCGCTTTTGAATTTGATAAGGGCAAAATCCTTATCCCAAAAGTGAAAGATAAGCAGCATTTATCCGTTATGTCCGAAGTAAACCGCCAGGTTCTGCGTATGCAGGCGGAAATGGCGTAAAGCCTTAAGCAATACGAAGTAAAAAAAACGGCACCTGAGGGTGCCGTTGATGTTTGTGCCGTTTGCGGACGCCTGCTTTAAGCCACGCTCTGCTCTTGTGCATCCGGAAGCTTCGGTGCCAGCGGGTTGGGCTTATTGTCGATACGCGTTACCAGCAGCTGATCGATACGGTAGTTATCGATATCCACCACCTCGAACTTATAGCCGGAGAACTTCACCGAGTCGGTGCGTTTCGGGATTTTGCGCAGCATAAACATCATAAAGCCGCCGATGGTTTCGTAGTTGCCGGACTGCGGGAACTCGTCGATATCCAGCACGCGCATCACGTCGTCAATCGGCGTGCCGCCTTCAACCAGCCAGGAATTCTCGTCGCGCGCAACGATTTGCTCTTCCATACCCTGGCCCACCAGATCGCCCATCAGCGTAGTCATCACGTCGTTTAGCGTGATGATGCCGACCACCAGCGCGTATTCGTTCATGATTACCGCAAAGTCTTCTCCCGCCGTTTTGAAGCTTTCCAGCGCTTCGGAAAGCGTCAGCGTATCCGGAACAATCAGCGTATTGCGCAGATGCACGCCGCTGTTCAGCGCCATGCTCTGGTTGCCCAGCACGCGGTTGAGCAGCTCTTTAGAATCCACATAGCCGACGATATGATCGATATCACCGTTACACACCAGGAACTTGGAGTGCGGGTGCTCGGCGATTTTATTCTTCAGGCTTTGCTCATCTTCATGCAGATCGAACCAGATAATGTTCTCACGCGAGGTCATGGACGACGGCACGGTACGGGATTCCAGCTCAAACACGTTTTCAATCAGCTCATGCTCTTGCTTGCGCAATACGCCTGCCAGCGCGCCGGCTTCAAATACCGCGTAAACATCGTCGGAGGTGATATCGTCGTTACGGACCATCGGCAGTTTGAAGATGCGGAAAATGACGTTTGCCAGGCCGTTGAAGAACCACACCAGCGGGCGGAAGATAAACAGACAGAAGCGCATCGGGTTGATGATTCGCAAAGCAACAGATTCAGGCGAAATCATACCGATGCGCTTCGGGGTAAGGTCGGCAAAAAGGATAAACAGGCTGGTGACAAGGGTGAAGGAGATAATAAAGCTAAGCTGGTCGGCCAGCTCCCGGGAGAGAAAACGCTCCAGAAGCACTTGAAACGCCGGAGAGAACGCCGCGTCACCGACGATACCGCCCAGAATCGCAACGGCGTTCAGGCCAATCTGCACCACGGTAAAGAACATGCCGGGGCTTTCCTGCATCTTTAACACGCGTTGCGCGTTAACGTTGCCCTCATCAGCCAGCAGCTTAAGCTTGATTTTGCGCGAAGCGGCCAGCGAGATCTCGGAAATAGAGAAGAACGCGCTGACGGTGATAAGAAGAAGTATCACTAAAATACTGTTTAACATAATTTATCCAGCCCTAAGCCGGATCCTCGGAAGGGAAAGTTGAAAATCTACGGGGCCATACATAAAAAAACGGGCAGCTCAGGTGAGCGAGCCTGCAATTTCAACGCGTAGTATAGCGTAAAGACGTGTAAATCTGCCAGAGGTCACGTTTTGACGCTTAAGTACCGAGAAGTGTTGTGCTTGGGAATTGATGGGAACCATTCTCATTTAAAGAGGGTTTTCATGCAATCTTTACCAGATCTTTATCCAATCTTTATACAGCAAAGTGTGTGTTTTTTAGACAGGACTGCTTCTTCTGAACGCTCTTTTATGTGGCAGCGTCGATTAGCTGGGAAACTTCTACGGGTCAGCCTACGGACTCAGGACAAAACTGTGGCTCAGTATCGTGCCGTAAAGCTCACAGAAGCCTTCATAAGGCTCTCTCAGCTAATGGGGGATACAAACCCACGATTGATTCGTGAAACTCTTCTTAAGGCCAGAGATAAGCAAATAGAGGATGAGTTTTTATCCGCCGTTACAGCATGTCATGTTTCGTGTTACCCAGTAATGCAAGAAAATAACTTTGCACCGCAATTATCTTCTGTACTTAAAGAGTGGCTTGAGGAGATGAGTTCTGATTGGGCGAAGAGTACCAAAGTACTTAATGAGAGAACGGTAAATGGTTTCCTGGAATGGTGTGGGGATATCCCAGTAGATTCAGTTACGAAAAAGACGGTGAGCACTTATAAAAAGTTTCTTGATGAGTCGGGTAAGTCACCACGATCCAGACATGATGCCATCATTAAGGTTTCTGCTATGTTCAATTTCGCTATGAAGCAACGTGATTACATCGCGAAGAATCCTTTTTTGGGGATGAACTATAAGAATGTTGAAAATGTGTGTATTAAAACGGGGGTTTCATTAAGTGAGCATCAAAAAATAACTGCTTCTGAGCATGTTGCCAACACCAGATCCTTGTGGTGGTTACTAAACCTACTGTTTTACACAGGAGTACGTATAGGTGAGGCGATCCAAATCACTTTAAATGATTATATTGAGAAAGAAGACCAAGGAAAGCTCATCAAATGTATCAGCATTAATGATGCTGGAACTAAAACCGTTAAGAACAATGAATCAATTCGCGATATACCTTTAAGTGATAGCCTTCTAAAGGCTGGTATGTGGGAAGAGAAACCAATATATCATTGGGTTAATAATTCATCTGCAAGCAATGCCATAAGCAAGGCTTTCAAAAAAGCAGGCATGAAGCATACAGCACATGACTATAGATATGGTTTGTCAGACCGATTGAGAGATCTTCAAGAAGTACCAGATCATATAAGATTCTCGATACTTGGACATGCTCATAGAACAATGACGGATAGAACATACAGGAGTAAACAACCACTTCTGCAAATGAAACAAGTGATTGATCGTATCTGAATTAAAAACAAACACATGGATGTGTTATAGTGAAGTACATTACTTTAAATTTTCTGTGAAATGCTTTCCCTTTATATCCTATACTAAAAGGAATGATGAATTTATAAAAATAATGTGAGGTTTAATATATGAGAATGAAAGAACATTATTATGATAAGGCACTATCTTATTTTAAGTTATTGGAAGAAGAGTATGAATGTATTATAAGGGAAGAGGAAAGGGTGTTTTCTAAAGACAGCAATAAGAGATTCTTAATAAAAACAAAAGTAAGCAACGCTAAAAAATAATCCACATTCATTTTTATTTTATGTGTTTTTATATGTGCTGAATATTTTTGTCACTTTTTATTTTTATCCTTTGGTTATAATACTGAAATTTTCAAAATATTTTCAATGAGTAACCGATTCCTTAGTTTTTTTGTTGTGCGATAGAAACAGGTGCGTTGTTATTATTTCATAATCTAAAGGCGGGTTACTTAGCAACACTTAGTAATACAGGCTATTAAATATAAATGTACTAAAAAACGCATATTTCATTCCCTATAAATATCGGTAGATATTTATAGGGAGAGAAGAAAAAAATGAAATGAATTTAAATTATATCCTATACTATATGTATAGTTAAAAATCCTGTTGGTGTACCCGTTAGTCGTGGGGTAATGATAAGAGCGTCATTATCCTTGGTATAATAAATTAAAACCTGATCCTATCGACAAGTAGATGGCAGATGAGTTGTTCAACAGAACGCAGTGCAAATGAAACCCGTGCAAATTTCCCGAGCGTAAATTCCAGACAAAAAAGACGAAAACGCAGGAGTCACGGCAATGTGGCACTATAAAGGAATCGGATAATACCCCGTAGATTCCCTTGATAGACATATAAGGCCAATCCTTACCAAATGGTATAAGGGAGTCTATTACTTCTAATAGATTCTGTGGCGAATTTATACAATATAGATCCGTCCAGAATTTGAGAAGTACTTAGACGCTTATAGGAGTTATTCATACAGCTTTTATAAGAAGAGTAGTGATGAGCTACGACCGTTGCAGAGAATGGCGATAGGAAGAAACAGGGCAACCCGCTTCCGTTTGAGTACAATATAGTTGTATTCAAAATTCGCTGTATGAAATGTTGATGAGTATCAGCGTCAAGAAATACAAACTAATTGTATATCTTGAACTTCTTCCCCCTTAGTGGGGGATCGAAATGTATCCAAGAAATCCCGTCAAGGGGTAATGCTGTTAAAGCTAATCAGTATTTGAACAATGAATCATTAAAAGGAAAAAGCCCAACGAATTGATATTCGATTTAAACGAACGTAGTGAGATTCAATCGAATTAAATTCCTGGCTCGCTTGTAAAGCGGGACAGTCAAAATGTTGTATTCAATGAAAATAGTAGTTCAATCAGATATCGTAAGGATTCGGGATTGAAATTTCTCTTTGTAAGTACATCTTGCTATGATCCCTTTATTAATCAATGCTTGCGTTTAATGCTGTTACAATAACTCAGGAAACATTATCACATAAAGATGATACTTGTACTATTCCCTTTTTTATAAATGTGGCATAGGCATTTACAGGGCGTTTAAACAAAATTGTTGGAAGTACTCATAGATCTAAACGATTAGGTTATGTAACATAGTGAGAATTTCCACCTTTCAATACCTTGGGTAGGTTTGTTAATGGTGATTGGTGGAAATACCAATTTTGCTAATTAACTCTGTTAATAATCATCACTACAGCACCAATGACATTGATACTTTTCATATCTTCAAAAGCGACCGTGATTGATGGGTAATTGCCATTATCACTAAGTAAGCGTACTCCATCCATGAGCACCTGTACTCTCTTAAACAAATAAATCCCGCTCTGTTTTAATACAACAAGTTTGTTATCAGTTAAATCTGTATCGTTTGTATCGATCAGTAGCACTGCACCCGTAAGAAAAGTTGGGGTCATTACATCGGTACTGACCTTGATTGCACGCAGAGTGCGTAAATCTTTCATCTCAAGTAGTTGAGCATCAAGTTTCAACATTTCATCGGCATGATCAATAAAAGGTACACATATGACATCTGAATCAGTGCTGCCCATGCTCGATTGTTGGCCTGTAGCCAGCCACTCAATAGATACATTGCCTGCTTTTGCCAAGAGTACCAAGTTATCCAGTGTAGGGCTTGATGAACCGTGCATGTAGTTGTGAACAGTACTATAGCCAAGACCCGCACGTTTTGAGAACTCTCTACCCGTTGTCCCAAGTGCTGCTATGACGTGCTTTAAGCGTTCACTGAACTCTTTAGTACTCTGCTTTTTATTGATCATTCTATCGCCATTCAACTTAAGGAATTGTATTCCTAATTCGATTTGACTTGTTCATTTTATTGATCAATCATGTTCATGATTAAGTAATGAGTGATCATAATGAAGAATCATAAACAAGAAGGATCTCAAAAAAAGGAATCAAATGCCAGTACTCGAAACTGGCATAGAGCCGATGTATTGGCTGCTATACGCAAAAAGGGTAGTACGCTGGCTAAGCTGTCCCGAGATAACGGCCTGCATGAACGAACGCTATACAACGCTCTTGAGAGGCATTGGCCCAAAGGTGAGCAGATCATTGCCGATTATATCGGCGTGAATCGAGAAGAAATCTGGCCTGAACGTTACAATAACAATGAGGAATAAATTGTGGCTTACGCAACATATACAGTGAATTGCCCACATTGTGGAAGTACTACGACCGTAAACACTGGAATTAGAAGTAGCGGTACAGGAGTCGGTTCTTGCGGAGCATGTAGAAAGCTTGTCAGAGTTGAAGTTGACTCCCAAGGAAATATTAAGCGAGTATTAAAATAACAAGGAACAATAAAAATGAAGAAAGCACAGTTTTTTGTTTATATGGGATTTGGATTAATCATGGCATTCATGGTTTATGATTATTTCGGTACATTCAGTGAACCGGGAATGTCATTTACTGCTGTGTTGCTTGCAATAATCACTTTAGCATTATGGATGATGGTTGCGATCATTTCACTTTGGTGGTCAGTTATAGCCATTCCATCTATTCAAGAAAAACATCTCGTATTAATTCAGAGGTTGCCAAAGTTTTTCAATAATTACCTTCTGCCTGTTATCATTATTCTTTTATTGCTAATTGCTGGACAAGCAAATATGTACATGATGAATGTACAAGGCAATAATCTGGGCTTTAAGGTTGAAGATCAATTCTCTAAAGCGAAAAGTACAGGGATCTTTAACAGAGAAAAGTGGATTGACTTTAAGGCTAAACAAGATGAATCAAAAAAATTAGCCGATGAACAATCTGCTGCTGCTGAATTAGAGGCAAAGAACAAAGATTATATCGAGAGCAAAATTAACAGCCTCGATAGGAGTAGTGGTAAGTACTTAGTAGCTGAAAATATCTACAAGCAACATGGCGTTTGGGTTGATGATTATATTGCTGTTCAAAAGAAATCATGCTCACGTGAATTCAATCGACTGTTAGCTGCTAATGCAGCATCTGAGCAAGCCATTGAGTACTGGAATCAAACGTCAGATGCCTTAACCCGAGCAGGTACTTCGCCATCTGCTGGGGGGAGAAGTCCTACAACCGATCCTGATATCCAGAGAACAAGCAACGATATTAGATTTGCCCGTTCTCAATTAGAAAATTGTGGTATATCTCATCTTAACGAGATAGAACACCGTGTTACAGTACAATCTGATAATTGAAATGGATTCAGAATTATGTACTTTAAATATATAGCTGTAGGTTTATCGTTATTATTGTCTGTGTCAGCCTCGGCTGATGAATTTAAGAAAAATATTGATAGTACATTACAAAAATGCAAGTTGGATGCTGTTAGCACTATTGACTCACAGAATTGCTATATTAAAGCTACTACAGCGTGGGATACTGAGCTTGGGAATCAGTACAAACTTCTAATGAAAGATCAGCCTGAAAATGTGCGTACTACCCTAAGAGATTCACAAAGGCAATGGATAAAATACAGAGATTCGTATAATAAAGGAATTGAGGCTTTTTATCAAAAAGAAGAGGGTACTATCTGGAGTTTAATTGCGGCTGAAAGCAAAATGAATATCATCCGCGATAAAACATTAGATCTTTATCGACTAAGGAATAGTACAAATCTTGGTGGTTGATGTTAAAAGGTAGCGTAGGCTACCTTTTTTATTGCCATCGATGTGTCAGGGCTGGTGGGAAACCGCTATTAATAATTCTTGAAGTACTTTCATCACTCCATTCACACAGCAGAACACTGAACATTAAGTAATCTTCTGTTTGAGAATTGAAGTATCGATGCATAAGAGCATGTAAAGTCTTTTCTGTTTGTGTGAAAAAAGTCATTTACTTATTTTTCAATTAAGACGCTGCACAGTTCATTTCTTTCTTGATTCGGCTAATGGTGTTGGTACTTACACCAAATTCAGAAGCTACAGACCTAACACTGCCACCAGAAGCTAATTCTGCCACTATTTCAGTACGGGGGATGCTTCTACCATTTCCCCGTCCGGCAATACGACCAGCAACCTTAGCTGCTTCGTATCCTTCACGCTGCCGCATTAGCATTTGTTCACGTTCCATTTGAGCGATTCCACCAAGTAACGTTAAAACAAGATTACCTGTTGGGGAGTTGTCGCCCGTTTTGATACCTTCTTTATGGAACAGGATCGCGACCCCTCGTTTAGTCAACATATCTACGGTTGAGAGAAGATCGGCTGTGTTACGGGCGAGGCGGCTGATGTCATGTACATGTAAAGTATCACCCTCGCGTAAGTACTCCATCATCGCTAAGAATGCTTCTCGGTTGGTATCTTTTGCACTTACTTTTTCAGTGAATACTTTATCAAACGATATACCTGTATCCGATAGCTGGCGAGTCGAATGCTGTTGAAGGCTGGAAACCCGAATATAAGCGACGTGTGCCATGTCAGAATCTCTATATTGTATCGATTTATATGTTGCGATTTATTATATGGTGTAGCGATGAAAAATCAAGGTAGATCGCTACACTTAATCAGGCTTCGGAGGGATATTAGATATGTAGCGATAAAGGATGCTAAATCGCTACATGAACATTTGCCAACATATGATAGAGCCACAGACTTACCAAGTTTTTCGATGTCAATTGTTCCTATTCTCTTGAGAATAAATCATCTACTTCATTAAACCCATTGTCTTTATAGCTGTAATTATCGTTGTGATCATCTCCATCCCATGTTGGAGCATTTTCAATATTACGCTCAATTATATTGTATGCATCTATGTTTTCGATGATATTTTCAAGTTCTTGAGTATTAAAGGTCAATGTACTTTCAGAGAGTAAATCATTTATGTAATCTTTCGCTCTTGATAATAAAATTTCTTCATCACGGAAGTCATAATATTCAGAAAAATCATTGTTGTCTGATATAAATTCATGTGCATATCCATGCCAATAATCTAAAAGAAGATCATGGATTTTAGCTGACATAGAACTTTCGCCCAAGGTATTTGTTATTTGAGCTAAAATATTCAAATCCTCATAATCAAGATCGTCACCATTTGCTAATAAAGAACACTCGACGTAATTTTTGATATTATTACACCCAAGCCAATCTGGTGAGTTTAAAGTTATCCAATTGACAATTTCTAATACCTTGTAATTATTACCTGCATAGAATCGCTCAAATTTAAAGTGTTCTGGGTTAATAATTTTCACTGAGTTTTCTTTATCACTGTGAGGGATTTTAGGACTGGAAATTACTGTACTTACAAACTCTATAATATAATCTTCATTTTTATGTTTATGGATGTTATTCAATAGGACGTTAACTATTTTTGAAGATAGATACGTTGGTAGTTTCTTGTTTATTAATGTATTCAAATTATAGAGAGATTGCATTGTGGTTAATGCTGAAAAAAAAGAAGGGATGAATGATATATTATCACCTATTTTCTCAATTAAATAATCAGATATCGATGGGTTTAATACATCATATATCGGATCCTTACCATCTTCTAACTTTCGTTGTAGGGTTGATTTAACAGCATGTTTTGTACAATCATTAAACTCAAAGTAATCATTGCGGGTGCGATCAAAACCAATTTCTTCTAAAAAATTGTTATAACATTTATGTAGTGTATTTTCGCTTATGCTGCCATTGTTAAGAGATACTAAATAAGTTAGGTAAAATACACATTTGGGTATCTGTTTAGTCAACATATGATCCCAAATTGCTGAAGGATTATCTAAACTCTCAACTATATAATCCCAATAAATTTCTGGCGTGATATGCGAAACTTTATCATAGTCAGTTATAAACGATATTAATCGAGGGTTGTAATTTTTATGGGATATTATCTTCCTGTATTTCTTATCGAGCCAAATACAATCTTTAAATTCATTTGGCAGGTGACTAAACCAAATATGGTTATAGAGGATTTTTGCTTTGTCCAATATGTTAAGGTTCTTAACTTCAACTTCATATTCGTGCTTTTCAGTATTGTTTATATAAAACAATTCACTTGATGCTTTACCCTGATTCAATATTGTTGTACGTGAAGTGAGTATTAGTTTCTTATTAACACTTGCTCTAATTCTACTGATAAATCTTACAATTTTTGAGTCTTCTTTATTCCTCAAAGCATCTAAATAATTTCTTCCAAGAAAATCATCATATAAAAACAATTGTTTTTTATCAGGAGAAAATACTTTCTCACCTTCATCTATATCGCTTTCGATAAAGATCAATTCGTATCCTTCAATAATATAATGGAGGCATAATTGTTCAGCCAACGTTGTTTTACCAACGCCAGGTGCTCCAGTAATTATTAGAGTGTTTATGTTATCAACTTTAGCCTTTGCTACATCAAAATCTCGAGTTTGTACATAGTTATTAACATTATTTTTGATCTGTTGAAGAATATGTTCACTTCTTCCAATTACGTCATTATGCAGCAAATAAAAAAGCATTGATGTACTATTGAGCCATAGTTTATAGTATTTTCTTTCGATATGTTTGTTGTGAGAAATTTTATGAGTTATATCATCTATCGAAAGAATGTCATCACTCCTCAAATACTGATCTCCAAAAATATTGATGATCTCTTTTTTTCTCGTACTGGTTAATCCTTGGCATATGGCTAATATATAACGGGAAGGCTTTAAAGCTGTAACCTTGGGGGCTTCTTTTTTTAAATGAGTAATTAGAGAAGAATAGCTGGATTTTACGTAGTGTTTACTTTGAATAATGACATTATCACTCCCAATATAAAACCTGCCATCCATGCCGCTATCTCTGCCAGGCATAAATCTTTCGATATGTAAATTAGGATTTTCGGCTGTAATAAGATCAATAACTAAATCTTCAAAGTCTTTGTCATTTAACCGGGAAAAATCATAGCTATTCATACTGCCCCTCATGAATATAAATTAATTGGTTTATTTTCATTCATTGGTTCTGTTTGTAAAGATATTTTTTTAATATTTTTGAGGTCCATCCAGTTCTTTATCGAGTCGTAAACAAATGGATTATAAAGTATGGGGATAAGATTACTATGAAATCTCAATTTAATGCTTGTTGCTTCATCTATGTCTTGAAGTAGCAATAAAGATATTGGTATTATAGTCGCTTAATAATAAATTTCGGTATGACGAGATGACAAAATTAAACGATAAATGTGATTGTGGGAAAGATAATATTGAAAAAAGTTTATACCCAAGTACAATTTTTCATTTCACGGAAAGATATGAAGACCTTGTTAGTATAATATCGGATAGCTCCTTTAAAGCATCTTATGCAAATGAGACTATTGTTGGGTTGAACGCTGAGAGACAATTTGGTATACCAATGGTTTCTTTTTGTGATATTCGGTTATCTCAATTAAACGAACATACCGCAAAATATGGTCATTTTGGCATAGGGTTAAAGAAAGAATGGGCGATTGAATCTGGACTAAATCCTGTCAGTTATTTAAACCATAAATGTTCAATGTTTTCATATTTTAATGCTCGGATTCAGAGGATGAGCAAGAATTTGACGAAAATACGCGAAGAACATGGCATATTTGCCGCATTATACAAGCGTGAAAAAAGGAAATACCGTGATCTGATTAATGTCATGAGATACATGAAAAATTATGAGGGCCGCCTTGTACGTAAAGGAAAGATTATTAATGAAAATTATCGATTTGCAAATGAGAATGAATGGAGATATGTCCCTGATATCAGAGCCGATCTCATTCCAATTAAACTTGTAAAAAATGATACTGATTCTGAATGGAAAATTAGAGCGAACGAGAGGCTTTGGAAACATGAAGATGCTATGCTTAATTTTGAATTCGAAGATATAAAATATATCTTTGTACCTGATCAAGAAATGGCTATTAAGTTAATTGGTTATTTAAACAAAAATATTGATGATTCTGAACTTCCTTTGATGATATCAAAAATATTTATATCAACTCAAGTCTTTGATGATTTATGATAATGCCCTTCTTTATCTTTACATGGAGGGCTGAGTTTACTTTTTGCTTCTGATGCCATCAATAATTTTTTTATCGTGCGAGATGATATATTTGTCTGCATTGTTAAATATTAGTTTATTAACTGCTTCAGAGTTTTGAATCAATGAAGAGGTGATTTCATTGCCTTCTGCGTAAATGATTACATCGGGAGACAGAGGGTAAATGAAATTTTGGAGGTTGTATAAGTCGCTACGAGACTTGCAAATAATGGGTTTGTCACATGAAATAATACATTTCTTTTCATATCTGTGAATTTTCAACCGGGTGCTAATGAAATTCGTTAATAAAATTGGGAGTATTATTAACTGAAGCCCCTTAACTAATACTTTAACAGCTTGTTCATTATTCCCTAAGTTTTTTGTTACTTTTTTTTGTATGTATTTTAAATCTTTTTTCTTTATGAAAGAAAAATTATCCCTTATATACTTCTCTCTGTATCTATATATGTCCGTTAATGCTGTACTATGTGGTATAAAACTACGGTAATCTATATCCTTAGTTCTAAAGTACTGATATGATATAACAGTTTTAAAGAACAAGAATATGCTTTTGTTCAACGCTTTGTCCTCCTTAATATTCTTTAGGAATGCAGGGGCATCAATTGCTTCATAAATCTTTCCAAGCATAGATTCAAGATCGGAGTAACTATTTTCAATGTCTCGGAAAATTTTCTGTTTATATACTAAATTATATAGTTCTGGCTCGTAAAATATTTGCGATGAAGTGAATTCTTTGGTTCTATTATTTTTTACATCGTGGCGAAATACTTTGAATGATTCATTATAGAACCTCTTTATATAAACTTGAGGTATAAAGTGCTGTTTGATGGTGTGTTGTTTTTTTGTTTCTGTTGGTGTGAATATTTTTTTTAAATCTAACATTAACTTCCCTCATGAAAAAAATAAAAACACTCATTCCGCGATAGTCGTTTTTTGTTGTTTTTGAATTGAGTTACTTATTTTGTTTTTGTCTTCTTCCAGTAATCTTTTTAACTCAAATTTTAGATGTCTTTTATCTTTTGCAATTTGTTTTCTTTTCTTTTTATCCATCATAGGATCATGTCTAACATAACCATCTGATAAATTTATTTTCCAAACCCCTTCGAACATATGTCTATGAATTTCAATTATCCTAACTTTTCTATTTTTATCCAATAAAATTGATTTTGTTAATGAATTAATGAATGACTCATGGTTCTTATTTGTTAAAGTATATAAGAAAAAGTATTGGCATTCTACATACGTCATTTGCGACATTACTAAATCACGGGCGTTAGTAATATCATAGCCTTCAGGGCAATTTTCTTCTAATTGTTTAAAAAGAAGTCGAGTTGTTTGAATCAATCTGCCTTGTGTTGTGAATTTAGCTCGAATAATTTTGAAGTGTTCGTGATGAATATAATCTATAATTTTTTGATCTTCTTGATTTATGCTTCCATTTGATATTTTTATTCTTATCTCTGACGGATATATGTTGGTGCTTTGAGTTCGTATGCCATCCATTATTAATTTTACTGCATACTGCAAAGCATCTCTTCCAGAGTATGAACCATCGCTACTATCAATGACAACTTCGGATAAAACTGTTTTGTATAAATCTATTAATTTATATAAGTTTGTCTCGTAGATATTAATATTATGTCTTTTTTCCTGCTCATTAGTTTCCTTTTCTTGTGTTTTAATCTGTTTTTGTTGTAAAAGGAGTGTATAGACAAGCCCACTAAAACCCAATCCTGAAAATAATGAGTTTAATATTCCGAAACTATCTCCGAGAGCCCCATAGTCCGAAAGAACGTTAGGTAAACCACTGTTTATTAAAACTACTAAGGAGAATATAAAATATATTGATATTATTGCTGAAATTGTAATCTTTATATAACTGTGATTATTCATATTCAATCGCATTCGCTATGACATATTGTTGTTCAATAGAAATCGCCACATAGGTATATCATGCAGTATTTCAATGACTTATGCAAGAATGATAAATGTCTTGTCTAATATTACGACTACTAAAATACGAATTGCCTCACAGCGGCTCAGGGAGTACTTTAAGCAGTTAAAATTATGTTACACATTGATATATATATCTTTTGTGTAACTGCATGATAGATATGTTAGTCACGAAAAGTTGATTAGTATTAAACTAATTTACCGAAGCTAAACAAAAACTACCACCTTGATCCTTTCTTTTTTTTGTCATATGGTCCAAAACTCATAACCACCATCAAACCCGCACCAACACTGACATTTTGCCCCTATAAAGTGGATTCAAAATGGCTGTTTAACATAATTTATCCAGCCCTAAGCCGGATCCTCGGAAGGGAAAGTTGAA
>DAMALH010000023.1:61131-68760 GCA_032000125.1 Buttiauxella sp.
TAAAAAAACGGGCAGCTCAGGTGAGCGAGCCTGCAATTTCAACGCGTAGTATAGCTTAAGGGCGGGAGGGGCTGCCAGAGGGCAAAAAACGCGCCTCAAAAAGGTGGTTTACTCTCCTGTGATTTCGCCTTTTCTTTCATCCGTTGTAGAAAAGTATCTTTTCCCATGTTTGCGGAACGCCGCGGTCTACGCCTTCAGCAATCAGGTTTCGTCACTGCTATAACTTCGACGTAGCTTGCTTCTCACGGAGCAGCCTTAACGCATCCCGTAAAACTTCGCTTTGGGTCCGCTAATCTCCTGAAGAAACAAGCGAATCAATAAATTCTCTTCGCTCATCGCCAGGATCTACCGTCATTGTTCTGGCCGTAAGATTATCTTTTGTAAGATTTAGCCTTACAAAAAGGATAAAGGAGGATGGGTTCGTTGCCAGCAGGGCGGATAGCCTGTGCCATCCGCCGTATCGCGCGCTCTTAACCCTGAGGCGGTAAGCACACCCCAATTCCGCCGATACCGCAGTAGCCGTACGGATTCTTATGCAGATACTGCTGGTGATCGTCCTCGGCATAGTAGAACGGCCCGGCGCTGGCGATTTCGGTGGTGACCTGGCGTTTATCGCCTGCCAGCGCCATGGCGTCCTGGAATCGTGCAAGGCTTGCGCGCGCCGCTGCATCCTGCTCCGGCGTTAATGGATAAATACCGGAACGATATTGCGTGCCCACGTCGCCGCCCTGGCGCATGCCCTGCGCCGGGTCATGATTCTCCCAGAACACCTGCAGAAGCTGCTCGTAGCTCACAACCTTAGGATCGTAGACCACGCGCACCGCTTCGGTGTGGCCGGTCTGGCCGGTGCAGACTTCACGATAGGTTGGATTTGGCGTATACCCTGCCATATATCCGGCAGCGGTGCTGTAAACGCCGGGGAGCTGCCAGAATAAGCGCTCAACGCCCCAGAAACACCCCATCGCAAAATAAGCGGTTTCCATACCGTCTGGTACATTGGTCATGGAATGTTCGTTAACGGCGTGCAGGGTCGCAACCGGCATCGGGGTGTTACGGCCAGGCAAGGCTTCGGACTGCGCAACGGGATGGGTTTTCTCGAATAATTTCATCAGTTTTTGAACTCCCGATATCGGCAAAAGAGGCTACAACCGTCAGGCGGTTGTAACGAGGCGTGTAATTGCAGACAATAACGACGCTTTATGAGACTACAGTACATAGAAGAATTATTTGGGTCTTTGAGCAGTTTTCAACCCCGCATGTTGGGGTTTTGTTAAGCCGCAGAGCGGTATAAAGGTTACCGGTCGGGGTGGGGACAAGGATATTCAGGAGAAAACGTGCCAAGAATCCGTAAGTTATATCTGGCGAGTTTATGCCTGGCAAGCACGTGTGCTGGCGCAGCCAGCGTGCGATTACAGGTCGAAGGACTAACGGGAGAGCTGCAAAAAAACGTCCGTGCGCAGCTTTCTACCATTCAAAGTGACGAAGTGACGCCGGATCGGCGTTTTCAGGCCCGCGTGGATGATGCCATACGCAACGGGCTTAAGGCGCTTGGCTACTATGAGCCAACCATCAATTTCGATTTGCTTCCCCCGCCGCCAAAAGGCCGCCAGGTGCTAAGGGTGGAGGTTGAAGCCGGGCCGCCGGTGCTGATAGGCGGCACGGAGGTCATTCTTCGGGGAGGCGCGCGCAACGACCAGGATTTTCTCAGTCTGCTGCGCAATCGCCCGAAAAACGGCACCACCCTCAATCATGGCGATTACGAAAAGTTTAAAAAGGGGCTGACCAGCGTCTCACTGCGCAAAGGGTACTTCGACAGCGAGTTTAAAAAGCACGAGCTTGGCGTGTCGCTTGAGCGCCGTCAGGCGTTCTGGGATATCGATTACGACAGCGGGCAGCGCTACCGCTTTGGCGATGTCACCTTTGAAGGCTCGCAAATCCGCGAAGAGTATCTGCAAAATCTGGTGCCGTTTAAAGAAGGTGATTACTACCAGTCGCGTGACCTGGCCGAGCTGAACCGGCGTTTATCCGCCACGGGCTGGTTTAACTCGGTGGTCGTGGCGCCAGAATTTGCTAAGGCTCGCAAAACCAAAATCCTGCCGCTGCACGGTGTTGTCTCGCCGCGTATCGAAAACACCATTGAAACCGGCGTGGGTTATTCCACTGACGTTGGCCCACGTGTGAAAGCCACATGGAAAAAGCCCTGGGTTAACTCTTACGGCCACAGCTTTACTACCAGTACAAGCCTTTCAGCGCCTGAGCAAGTCCTTGATTTCAGCTATAAAGTCCCGCTGCTGAAAAATCCGCTGGAACAATACTATTTGATGCAGGGCGGCTTTAAACGTACCGATCTGAACGATACCAAATCAGACTCAAGCACGCTTGCCGTCTCGCGCTACTGGGACTTATCAAGCGGCTGGCAGCACGCGATTAACCTGCGCTGGAGCCTCGATCACTTTACCCAGGCGGACGTTACCAATACCACCATGCTTCTTTATCCGGGCTTAAGCCTCAACCGTACCCGTTCTCGCGGCGGCCTGATGCCGACCTGGGGCGATTCGCAGCGCTATTCCATCGATTACTCCGATACCCTGTGGGGCTCGGATGTCGACTTCGTTGTGCTACAGGCGCAGAACGTTTGGATCCGCAGCCTGTTCGAAAAGCATCGCTTTGTGGTGCGTGGCAATCTGGGCTGGATTGAAACTAATGATTTTGAACGCGTCCCGCCGGATTTGCGCTTCTTCGCCGGCGGGGACCGCAGTATTCGCGGCTACTCCTACAAATCCATCTCGCCTGAAAATGAAGACGGCAAGCTGACCGGCGCGTCAAAACTCGCCACCGGCTCGCTGGAATATCAGTACAACGTCAGCGGTAAATGGTGGGGAGCGACTTTCATAGATGCGGGCGAAGCGGTGAACGATATCAAACAAAGCAACTTTAAAACCGGTGCCGGCGTGGGCGTTCGCTGGCAGTCGCCTGTCGGGCCTATCAAACTCGATTTTGCAGTACCGGTAGGGGATAAGGACGAGCACGGATTGCAGTTTTACATCGGTCTGGGGCCTGAACTATGAGTCGCTGGAAGAAAATAAGCCTCGCGGTGCTGGCTGTTGTTGTACTCCTGATTGGGGCAGTGGGCTTCCTGGTAGGGACAACCACCGGGCTGCACCTGGTGTTTAATGCGGCAAATCGCTGGGTGCCGGGGCTTGAAATTGGCAGCGTCACGGGCGGCTGGCGCAATCTGACCGTTAAAAATCTGCGCTATGCCCGGCCGGGTGTGGATGTTAACGCCGGCGAGGTTAACCTCGCCGTGAAGCTTGCCTGCCTGCGCGACAGCAGCATCTGCGTAAATAACATCTCGCTCAAAGATGTTGATGTGGTGGTGGATACTAAAAAAATGCCGCCCTCCGCGCCTGCTGAAGAAGAAGACAGCGGCCCGCTCGATCTCACCACGCCGTACCCCATTACGCTTAGCCGCGTTGCGCTTAATAACGTCAATATCAAAATCGACAACACCACCGTGTCGGTGATGGCGTTCACTTCGGGCCTGAACTGGCAGGAGCGTAATTTGACGCTGATGCCAACGAAGCTGGAAGGCTTGCTG
This sequence comes from Buttiauxella sp., assembly GCA_032000125.1. Lineage (GTDB taxonomy): Bacteria > Pseudomonadota > Gammaproteobacteria > Enterobacterales > Enterobacteriaceae > Dryocola. The sequence continues at coordinate 64,730 of DAMALH010000023.1, forward strand.
ATTGCGCTGCCAAAAGTGGCAAAAGTCGCGCAGGAAGAGGTGGTTGAACCGAAGATTAACCATCCGCAGCCGGAAGAGCTACCGCTGGGCGAGACGCTTAAAAAGCTGTTTGAAAAACCTGTCCTGCCGGAAATGACGGATGTTCATCTGCCGTTAAACCTGAACATTCAGGAGTTTCGCGGCGCTAACCTTCGTCTGACGGGCGATACGGATCTGCTGGTCAGCAGCCTGCTGCTTAAAGTCAGCAGCATCGACGGCAACGTGAAGCTGGACGCGCTGGACGTGGACTCTTCTCAGGGGCTGGTAAACGCCTCGGGCAGCGCGGTACTACGCGACAAATGGCCGGTCGATCTGACGCTTAACACCACGCTGAATATCGATCCTGTTAAAGGCGAGAAGGTGAAGATGAAAATCGGCGGGGCGCTGCGGGACGTGCTGAAAGTGGGCATGAATCTCTCAGGCCCGGTGGATATGGAACTTACCGCGCAAACGCAGCTTGCCGAGGCGGGGCTGCCGCTGAATCTTGATATTGTCAGCAAGCAGCTTTACTGGCCGTTTACCGGCGAGAAACAGTACCAGGCCGATGATGTTAAGCTCAAGTTTAGCGGCAAAATGACGGATTACGCGCTCTCGTTCCGCACGGCGGTAAAAGGCGCGCAGATCCCGCCCGCTGTCATTACGCTTGACGGCAAAGGCAACGAGCAGCAGCTCAATCTCGATAAGCTAAGCATTGCGGCGCTGCAGGGACACACCGACCTGAAGGCCGTGCTCGACTGGAGTAAAGCGATTAGCTGGCGCGGCGAGCTGAAGCTCGACGGCATCAACACCGCGAAACAGTACCCTGACTGGCCTGCGAGGCTTGACGGCTTCGCGAAAACCAGCGGCAGCCTTTATGGCGGAACCTGGCAGGTGGACGTGCCGGAACTGAAGCTCGCCGGAAACGTGAAGCAAAATAAAGTGAGCGTTGCCGGCAAGCTAAAAGGCAACAGCTACATGCAGTGGAATATTCCGGGTCTGCATCTGGAGCTTGGCCGCAACAGCGCCGATGTGAAAGGGGAGCTTGGGCCGAAAGAACTGGCGTTGGATGCCAACATAGACGCGCCAAATCTGGATAACGCCCTTCCTGGGTTAGGCGGCACGGCGAAGGGCACGATTAAAGTACGCGGCGATGTGAAGGCACCGCAACTGCTTGCCGATTTCACCGCGAATGGCCTGCGCTGGCAGGAACTAACCATCGCTCGCGTGCTGTTGAAAGGCGATGTGAAATCCACCGACCAGATTGGCGGTAACCTGGATCTGCGCGTGGAACGCATCGCGCAGCCGGGAGTAAACATCAATCTCGTCACCCTTGCGGCGAAAGGCAGCGAGAAACAGCATCAGCTCCAGCTGCGCATTCAGGGCGAGCCGGTTTCTGGACAGCTTAACCTCAGCGGCGGCTTCGATCGCGCTGAAGAACGCTGGCGCGGCAGCCTTTCGGATACGCGTTTTGATACGCCAGTGGGCGCGTGGCGCCTGAACCGAGCTATTGCGCTGGATTACCGCAACAAAGAACAGAAAATCAGCATCGGGCCGCACTGCTGGAATAACCCGAACGCTGAACTGTGCGTTCCGCAAACTATTGATGCCGGAGCGAAAGGCCGTGCGGTCGTTAATCTCAACCGCTTCGACCTCGCCATGTTAAAACCGTTTATGCCCGAAACCACGCAGGCTAGCGGCACGTTCAGCGGGCGTGCTGACGTAAGCTGGGACAGCGAGGCCGGTGGTCTGCCGCAAGGGCAGATAACGCTAAACGGACGCGGCGTGAAGGTGGTGCAGGATGTGAATGACAGCCCGCTGCCGGTTTCATTCGACACGTTAAACCTCAGCGCAGAGCTGAAAAATAATCGCGCCCAGCTTGGCTGGCTGATGCGCGTGGCGAACAACGGTCAGTTCGATGGGCAGGTGCAAATTACCGATCCCGAAGGCCGCCGTAACCTTGCCGGCAACGTTAATATGCGCGGTTTCGACCTCGCTATTGCCAACGCCATTTTCTCGCGTGGTGAAAAGGCTGCCGGTAAGCTCAACGCGAATCTGCGTCTGGGCGGCAATCTGGAAAGGCCGCAGCTATATGGACAACTGCAGCTAAACGGCGTGGATGTTGACGCTAACTTTATGCCGTTTGAGATGCAGCCAAGCCAGGTTGCTATGAACTTCAACGGCATGAGTTCAACGTTAGTCGGCACGGTGCGCACCCGTCAGGGGGACATCGCCCTGAGCGGCGATGCGGACTGGGCGCAGCTCGACAACTGGCGCGCGCGCGTGGCGGCAAAAGGCAACAAAGTCCGTATCACCGTGCCGCCAATGGTGCGGCTGGATGTCTCGCCGGATATTGTGTTTGTTGCCACGCCAAGCCTGTTCACGCTGGACGGCAGCGTCGATATTCCCTGGGCGCGTATCGTCGTTCATGAGGTGCCGGAAAGCTCGGTGGGCGTCTCCAGCGATGAAGTGATGCTGGATAAAAACCTCAGGCCAGAGAAGCCGCAAACCGCGGGCATTCCGATTAACAGCAATCTGGTTATCCATGTCGGCAACAATGTGCGTATGGACGCGTTTGGGCTGAAGGCACGTCTGAGCGGCGACCTGAAAATGGTGCAGGATCGCCAGGGGCTGGGGCTTAACGGCCAGATTAATATCCCGGAAGGGCGTTACCATGCCTATGGGCAGGATTTGATCGTACGCCGGGGTGAGCTGTTATTCTCCGGCCCGCCGGATCAGCCGCTGCTGAATATCGAGGCGATTCGTAACCCGGATGCCACTGAAAATAACGTTATTGCCGGCATTCGCGTCACGGGATCGGCCGATGAGCCGAAAGCCGAGATATTTTCCGATCCCGCCATGTCGCAGCAGGAAGCCTTGTCCTACCTGCTTCGCGGGCAGGGACTGGACTCTACGGGCGATGACGGCAACGCATTAACCTCCGCGCTTGTTGGTCTGGGGGTTGCACAGAGTGGGCAGGTTGTGGGTAAAATCGGCGAGACGTTTGGCGTGAGCAATCTGGCGCTGGATACCGCAGGGGTGGGCGACTCTTCCCAGGTGGTGGTCAGTGGCTATGTACTGCCGGGTCTCCAGGTGAAATATGGCGTGGGTATTTTTGATTCGTTGGCGACTCTGACGCTGCGCTATCGCCTGATGCCTAAGCTATATCTGGAAGCGGTGTCTGGCATAGATCAGGCACTTGATGTGCTCTATCAGTTTGAGTTTTGAGCTATGCGAATTTTTGTTTACGGCAGTTTACGACGCAAGCAAGGCAACAGCCACTGGATGACGAACGCCCAGTGGCTGGGCGATCACACACAGGTTAACTATGTGCTCTACAGTCTCGGCCATTATCCGGGTGCAGTGCCGGGTGAGGGAAGCGTACAGGGGGAGGTTTACCGTATTGATGCCTCTACGCTCGCAGAGCTGGACGCTCTGCGCACCAAAGGCGGCGAGTATAAACGTCAGCTTATTCAGACGGCTTACGGCAGCGCATGGATGTACGTATACCAGCGTCCCGTGGGGGGATTAACCCGTATCGATAGCGGTAACTGGTTGGATAAAAAATAGGGTGATAAATTTTAGCGCTATTTAACGTACGGGCAGTTGTGGCGGGTGGCGAGCTTTCGCTAATCGCCTTGCGACCCGCGTTTCTCCATAAAAAAACACCGCCTGATGGCGGTGTTTTTACAAGCTTTGCAGCTAAAACATTATTTCTTTGCCGCACGCTCAAAAGAGGCAACGATTTCCGCTTTCGCGGCTTCGGCGTTGTCCCAGCCTTCAACCTTAACCCATTTGCCTTTCTCAAGCGCTTTATACTGCTCGAAGAAGTGGGAGATCTGCGCTTTCAGCAGCTCAGGCAGGTCGTTCACATCTTTAATGTGATCGTATTCTTTGCTCAGCTTGGTATGCGGAACCGCAACCAGTTTGGCATCTTCACCGGCTTCGTCGGTCATTTTCAGTACGCCAACCGGACGGCAACGAATCACGGAACCCGGCTGCAGCGGGTAAGGCGT
>DAMALH010000024.1:0-64088 GCA_032000125.1 Buttiauxella sp.
ATTCCGCCTCGCCATCGGCAACGAGCGCACGGCCGATATGCGCCAGCGGCGCGAGATCCGCTTCGCCGATCGAGCCGATAAGCGGAACGCGGGGATGAATACCTTTGTTGATAAAGGCCAGCAACGTCTGCACCACGGGCAAAGAAATGCCCGATGCGCCCTGTGCCAGGCCCGCTAGACGCGCCAGCATTATCGCGCGGACCTGCACAGGCGTTGCCTGCTGGCCTACGCCGACCGCCCGCGCCAGCGGGATTCGCCGCTGAATTGCCTGTAGCAGATCCTCATCGTGGCGGCCGTCCTGCGCGTGCAGTACCGTGGTATCGACATTTGCGCCGAGTCCGGTGGTGACGCCATAGATACGCTTTCCGGCGCTGATGCTGTGCATCAGAAAATCAAAAGATGCGCCAATGGCCTGCTGCGCCTGCGTTCCTAGCGCGACAGTCTGGCCGCAGTCGGCGACCGCCCGCACGTCTTCAAGCGTAAGGGGTGCATCACCCAGCATAAGTGTCGTTGTCACGATCGTACCTATTTGATTACGCCCTTTTTGCGCAAAAAGTCTTCCGCCACGTCGCGCGGTTCTTCTTTATTCTTTTCCACTTCCGCATTCAGTTTTTGCATGGTGGCGTTATCAAGCAGCTGGCTGACGTTATTTAAAATGTCGCGAACCTGGGGATGCGCCTGCAGCGCCGCGTCGCGCACAACCGGCGCAACTTCGTAAGGAGGGAAGAGGTGTTTGTCATCGTCAAGCGCAACGTACTGGTTTTCAGCGATTTGCCAGTCGGTGGCAAAGCCGTTTGCTACGTCGATTTGCCCGGCAGCAAGGGCGTCGTAACGCAGGCCGACTTTGGCAAACTGGCGGAAAGCTTTAAATTTAATGCCGTAGGTTTGCTCCAGCCCTTTCAGGCCGTCCTGGCGGTCGCCAAACTCCGCGCCTGCTCCAATAGTCAGTTGCGGAGCGGCTTTAGCGAGATCGGAAAGCGTTTTCAGATGATATTTTTCTGCCGTCTGTTTGCTAACCAGCAGCGCGTAGCCGTTGTTCACGCGGGCAGGCTGTAGCCAGGTAAGATGGTATTGCTGCTGGTAGGCGTCGCTGACCTGTTTAAATACCTGTGCGGCGTCGGAGGAGGGCGTGCCTTTCACCACCGCGCTAAGCGCCGTACCGGTATATTCCGGGTACATATCAATTTCGCCTTTCAGCAGAGCTGCGTGGGCGATTAACGTTCCGCCCAGGTTTGTTTTACGCTCAACGGAGAGGCCCGACTGCTCCAGCGCCCGGGCATAGATTTCCGCCAGGATATATTGTTCGGTAAAGTTTTTACTGCCAACAACGAAATCCGCTGCCTGCGTCTGCACGGCAATCAGTCCCAGCGCCAGCCAGGATGCTGCCAGTTTGTTTTTTACGCTCATCCCCAGTTTCCCCGCAAAGAAATGCATGAATTTACTTGTATATACAAACCAGCGAAGCTAGCAGCATAAGGATGACGTATGAAATAGGAATTCATTCTTTCTTATAACGAAATGTCCCAATCAACCCCGTGGGCTTTCCTTTTTTACAGGGGCTGTGTTTATGAAGGGACGAGGGGAGGCAAGAGGATTCAGCGGCCCGTCTCTTTTAGAAAAGTGAGCAGGTTTCTCATCGCCGGGCTCAGCGAAGCCCGGTTTTTATAGCAGATGCAGATTTTCCGTCGCGCCCAGGAGTCGGTTAAAAGCAGCTTTTGATAGCGAAATTTTTGCTGCAGGCGGTCTGCGACTGACTCCGGCAGAATGCCTATGCCGATCCCGTTGCCAACCATTTCGCAGAACCCTTCAAAGCTGCTCATCCTGATGCGATATGTCAGGCTGTGTCCGAGCGCGGCGACATGTCCGTTGATGTGATCCTGTAGCGCGTTACCGGGATATAGCCCTATAAAGGGCTCCAGGATTATTTCAGAAAGGGAGATTTCATTGCGCTGGCTGAAGGGATGCCGGACCGGAACAATAAGGGCCAGCCTGTCATCGGCAACAGGCTCCAGCGTGAGTTCACGGGCATGTACCGCGTCCGAAACAAACCCCGCTTCGCCAACGCCGTTACAGATGCTATTCACGATTTCCGCGCTGGTTTTCTCTTCCAGCTCGATTGCCACTTCAGGATGTTCGGCAAGCCACAGGCCCAGCCTGCCCGGCAGAAATTCTGCCATTGCCGCGGTGTTGGCATAAAGCCTGATTTTACCCCGCGTGCCTTGCGCAAAGGCGCCGAGCTCAGCTTTTAGCAGCGCCTGCTGAGATAAAATCTGCCGGGCATGGCGGACGAGAACTTCCCCGGCTTCGGTCAGGCCGATCCCTCTGGGATGCCGCACAAGGAGGCTCACGCCCGCGTCTTCTTCCATATTTTTCAGCCTTTCGCTTGCTGAGGAGAGGGCCAGGTTGGCCTGCCTTGCACCGTGCGTGATGCTGCCTGCCTCAGCGATACAAACGAAAAGCTTCATGTCGGCAATATCCATTCTCATTGCGTGCTTCCCCTGTGCCTTCGGAATAGGCGAAGCATGGCGCGCTTATACCAGATTGTCCACTCTTCCCTGAGCTGCTTGAATGAGCGAAATTTCAACGTCAGGACACGTCTGTGGATGAAACGCTATATATTTATCTGGTATTGATATTTGTTCTTGCAGGCTTCGTAAAAGGGGTGACCGGCATGGGCCTGCCCACCGTCTCTATGGGACTGCTCGGTATGTTTATGCCGCTGCCGGTTGCGGCTGCGCTGCTGGTTATTCCCTCCTTTGTGACGAACGTGCTGCAGCTTTTTACCGGGCCGTCGGTCAGGCTGGTTATCCGCAGGCTCTGGCTTATGATGCTGCTGATTTTGATCGGCACGGTTGCCGGCTCTTCGCTGATTGTCAGCATAAACCCGGCCTGGTCAGCTTTTGGGCTGGGGGCTGCGCTAATCCTTTACGCCGTCTACGCCCTCATCTCGCCAGCGTTGACGGTTTCACCCGGAAGTGAAAAATGGCTTTCTCCCCTGGCAGGCGGCATAACGGGGCTGGTCACGGGGGCGACAGGCGTATTTGTGATGCCGGCGGTACCTTTCCTGCAGTCCCTTCGTTTCAGCAAAGACGAGCTTGTCCAGGCTCTGGGGCTGTCGTTTACGATTTCGACGATTGCGCTGGCGTTCGGGCTATATCTGCACGATGCCTTCCGCATACAGCAGATCTCGCTGTCCATTATGTCCATCTTCCCGGCCCTGATTGGCATGTGGCTGGGGCAGAAGGTGCGGGCAAGAATCAGTGCAAAGCGGTTCAGACAGTGTTTTCTCTTGTTTTTGATAGTCCTTGGGAGCGAGCTGTTTTCACGCCCCTTTATTTAAGCTGAAGCACTTTTATAGCCGCCAGCAGAACAACTGCTCACAACCATTACGGGTGAAAAGGAGAACGCAATGAGCTGCAACCGTTTGTCCATCCTCAGCTTTCTTCAGGCACAACTGAAAGGGACGTTAAAGCCTGGTGACGTTACGCATATGAATTACCCAACGCCGATTTCTCAGCTTCTGGGGTTTCATCTGGTGGCTATCGATGAGGGGACCGCGACGCTCGAAATGGATGTCGATGCCTCGATACATGGCAATCAGCAGGGAACGGTTCACGGCGGTTTAATTACGGAACTGGCCGATGCAACAATCGGCACGGCGCACTCCACGCTGATGTTACCCGGCGAAAGCTTTACCAGCATTGATATTAAGGCCTCGTTCCTGCGGCCGGTCTGGCAGGCCAGGCTGACGGCGCACGCCTGGCCCGTTCATCAGGGAAAAACGGTCAGCCACTACTGCTGCGAAGTTAAAAAAGATGACGGAAAGGTTGTGGCGATCGTGCACAGCACGGTAATGACCCTGCAAGGAGACAAAGCGGCCGGCCGCTAGAATTAATCTTCAGAAACCGGCGCTGGCGTAACGGCTATGGAAAATTAAAGCAGAAAGCGCGTGTTAACAGATTTTTACCCCTTTAGCCGCACCGCCGCCCTTTATGACCTCATGCCGTCAGAAGGCGTTGCTCAGAGCATCCGGCTCCTTGCCAATAGCTGATTGAGCTTCCCGGCAAGCTCAGCAAGGTCCCGCATCATTTTTTCATAATCGCCTGGCACACGGTCAAAATAAGGGCAGGTTATTGCAGCCTGCGCATAACCGTCTGTGCCGGTGACCGGCCATGACACGGAGGTCAAACCTACTATTCTGTCATGGGGAATTTCCGCATAGCCTTTGGCCCTGATTTCCGCAAGGCGCTCGGCCATAGCCGCCCGCAGAGTGGCGTCCAGGGTATAATTTCGTATCAGCTTCCAGCTTTCACGATCGCTGGACAGCGCCAGCAAAAGCAGCGCCGAACTTGATTTAACCGTATTCAGCAGTGAGCCTTCTCTGGCGCTGATTGAGGGGGCAAATTCAGGATGCTGATGCGCAATCACGCGAACCTGCCCCTCGATGGCAGCCGCGAGGTGGCAGGGTTGATTGGTTTTCCAGGTGAAGGTTTTCATCAATGTCTGGCAGGCATCAGAGTGGGCCAGAGGAAGCAAAAAATCAGACTGGCCGGAAAACGCCAGTTTCTCCGTCAGGTGATAATAGTCCTGCTCATCGCACCACAAATACCCTTCCTCTTCCAGACATTGAATAATTCGGTACAGGTGATTGAAGGTAAGGTTGAGCGCCGTAACGATTTCACGCATCGTCATTGGCGCACCGGACCGGGCCAGAAGTTCAATCACTCGCAGGCCGCGGCTCAGCGCCGGGGCCCGATATTCAGTCATGTGGTTCCTTTTTCTCCAGCGGTAGGGTGAAGAGCTGTCGTTTCGTTCTGGTCACGCCGATGAAGATAGCGGATTGTCAGAAGGGTGACAACATAGCCAATCGCCATGCAGCAGGCCAGATAGTACATGGGCGCGCTGGTGCTGTGGGTCAAATCTTTAACGGCGGGCACCGTATTCTGGGCAAAAAAACCGCCAAGATTTGCCAGCGAGTTGATGGCTGCAAGCCCCGTTGCTGCGGCCGCATTCCCCAGAAAGCGGGTCAGAGACCAGAAGCATGGCTGGATGGAGAAAATAGCCATGATAACGAGGGTGATGCATATAAAGCTCAGCCAGGGCGTGGTAATAAACAGGGCGCTGGCGGCTAATCCAAGCGCTGCGACGAACATCGGAAAGGCGATATTCTTCACCGGGTCAGCGGTGCGGGAAGGTTTCCGGGTCATCCAGATCAGCAGCATTATCGCCATCATCCACGGGATCATATTGATAAAGCCGTTATTCAGGTCCGACACGCCAAAGCTTTTAACGATTGTCGGCATCCAGTAGCTCAGACCGTAGGCGCCAAAGGAGATGAACCCCAGAACCAGCGCCAGAAGCAAGACCCTGGGCTCTTTAAGCGTTTTCAGTACCCCCTGTACCGCGCGATCCTGATGGTGGGCTTGTTCACGTTTTAATTTCGCGTTTAGCCACTCAGCTTCATCCGCCTGTAAGAAGCGCGCTTTATCAGGGGAGTCAGGCATCCACATGAGCACGGGGATAATAAACAGGAGCGCAGGCAGACCGGTGCCGATAAAAATCCACTGCCATCCTTCAAGGCCTAATTGGCCATGAATACTCAGCAAGATCCCGTTAAGCGGCGCGCCAATCAGATTCGCCGCAAGGCTTGCAATAATCAGATAGCCAATAACGCGTGGGCGATAGTCGAAGGGGAACCAGCGGGTCATATAATACAGCAGCCCAGGATAGAGACCCGCTTCCGCCGCGCCCAGTAAAAAACGCAGCACATAAAACATTGTGGCATTTGTCGTAAAGGCCATCAGAACGGTTATTCCGCCCCATGTCAGCATAATTCTGGCGAACCAGGTTTTTGCGCCGTACTTATGAAGAAATATATTGCTGGGGACTTCAAAAATTAAATAGCCGATAAAAAACAACGAGGCTCCCAGACCAAAAGCCGTTTCACTCAGTGAAAGGCTATTAACCATTTGCAGCTTTGCAAAGCTAATATTTTGCCTGTCGATGTAGGCTATCATATAAAGAATAACCATGAGTGGAATAATCTTTAATGAAACCTTTTTTATTACGGATGCTTCTGTAAAGCCCGGTGTTGGATGCGCCATAATAGCACCTCATGGTTGTTAATTACATGATGCCAAATTTATCAAAGGCTTCAACGGTGCTCATTCCTGCTTTAAGCGCATTAAGCACTTCATTTTCCCCTTTGGCTTTTTCGAATGCGCCATGAAACGCGTCGTCAACCGCCTGCATAGGAATGACCAACACGCCGTCCCTGTCGCCAAAAATAATGTCTCCGGGCATCACGCGAACGCCATCTAATTCAATGGGAACCCGCCAGTCCACGACTTTGCCGCGCGGCCCCTGATCCTGGGCGTAGCTTCCAAAGGAGGCCACCGGGAAATTAAGATGCAGAATTTCGTTTGTGTCACGGTGATAGCCGTGGATCACCGCGCCTGCCGCGCCGCAGTGCATCGCGCGGGTGGACATGAGCCCGCCCCATTGCGCATAGCGTAACGATCCGCCGGCACAAATATAAACTTCATTTTTTTTAAGATCGTCCAGGGCATGAAACATCATGCCAAACGGCTTTTCACTTAAAAATGTATTACCCGGTACAGACGGATGGAAATAATCGGCCTCAAGCACGGGCATTGCGCGCCCAATAATTACCGAGCGGCTATCAACAGGTTTAAGCTGCGGAGAAAGAAATTGGTGTTGTAACCCCATGGTGTCGAGAATGTCGCCCACCAGGGCGACGAATAATTTCTCTTTGGCTAAGGAAAATAACTCATCATCATTTGACCAGTAACTGCTCATAATAAACTCCTGTAATACTATTCGGGATGTGGCTCACGTTTAATTTCAGAGCCTGATTTACCTACAAGAAAGTCCAGGTCAGCGCCTTTATCTGCCTGCTGCACCGTTTCTATATAAAGCCTGGCGTAGCCACGGGGGTGATGCGGATAAACGGGGCGCCATGTTTCACGGCGTAAATGCAATTCCTCTTCGCTGACGCATAATGTCAGCGTCTGCTTTTTACAATTGAGCTCAATCATGTCGCCGTTTTGTACCAGCGCTAATGTGCCCCCGATAGTAGATTCCGGGCTGACATGTAATACGATGGTGCCAAAGGCGGTGCCGGACATACGACCATCAGAAATACGAATCATATCTCTGACGCCCTGGCGAAGTATTTTCAGCGGTAAACCGAAATTACCGACTTCCGGCATTCCGGGATAGCCCTTCGGCCCCACGCCTTTCAATACCAGAATGTCGTCAGCGCGCACGTCTAACTCAGGATCGTTAATTCGCCGGTTATAATCTTCGATATTCTCAAAAACAACCGCCCGTCCGCGGTGGTTGAGGAGTTCCGCCGTTGCTGCCGAAGGCTTAATCACCGCCCCGTCAGGGCAGAGGTTTCCTCTCAGTACCAGCGTACCCGCGTCCTCCTGCAAGGGTTCGCTGCGGCAACGAATAACATTTCGATCGTGAATACGACTGAGCCGATAATTTTCCACCAGCGTTTTGCCGTTAACCTGCCGCGCATTCTGATGGAGTTTATCCAGCAGCTGGCTAATTACCGCCGGAAGGCCACCAGCGTAATAGAAATCCTCCATCAGATATTCACCTGAAGGTTTCAGATTGGCGAGCAAAGGCACATCGCGGCTGTATCGATCGAAATCATCCAGCGTCAAAGGCACCCCGATACGACCGGCAATAGCCAGCAGATGCAGGATGAAGTTGGTGGAGCCGCCGATCGCCGCGTTCAGGGTTATCGCGTTTTCAAAGGCTTCGCGGGTGAGGATTTGCGACAGACACAGATCTTCTTTGACCATGTCGACAATACGACGGCCGGACATCCTGGCCGTGCGACGGCGGTTAGCGTCAACCGCCGGTATCGCCGCGGAGCCCGGAAGCGAAAGTCCCAGCGCTTCAACCATGCAGGCTAGCGTGGATGCCGTTCCCATCGTGTTGCAGGCGCCAGGGCTACGGGACATATTGTTTTCGGCCTCATCAAACTCTTCCCTGGACAGGAGCCCGGCGCGCAGATCCTCACTAAATTTCCACAAATCTGTACCGGAGCCAATATCTTTGCCGTGATGCTTACCATTTAGCATCGGCCCACCGCTGACAACGAGGGCGGGCAGATCGACGCTTGCCGCGCCCATCAAACACGACGGGGTGGTTTTGTCGCAGTTCGCCAGAATAACAACGCCATCCAGCGGGTTGCCACGAATGGATTCCTCCACGTCCATACTGGCGAGGTTGCGAAAAAGCATCGTCGTCGGCTTCATCAGCGCCTCGCCCAGAGACATTACCGGGAACTCAAACGCGACGCCTCCGGCTTCAAGGACGCCCATTTTTACGTGCTCCGCGAGATCGCGCAGATGCGCATTGCAGGGCGTCAATTCCGACCAGGTATTGCAAATACCGATAACCGGTCGTCCGTCAAAGACATCATTTGGCAGGCCCTGATTTTTTAGCCAGCTTCTGGCGATAAAACCCGACTTATCCGTGCGGCCAAACCACTCTTTGCTGCGTAACTTTTTCATATCCAGACCCTAATCTGCCGTGATGAACCAGGAATGGCTGAAGTATATAAAGCGGCTATAAAGGGTCAATTGCGCGTATTACGACTGAAGAAATGAAATTTTGTGAGCGGGCGAGTGGGAAAATTCAGATGGCGGAAAAGGGACTTTTATTAGTGAAAGACAAAAAATGAGACGCCGGCAGGTAAATGGAAATTAACTAATAAAAATATAGGCTTATTAAAAATCAGATGTGGCCATGGTTTTATATATAAAACCCTAATAAATATTAAACATGTGAACAACATCACTTTCCTGCTTTTTATCAGGACCCGCAAATTGAATTAAGGCGTACAGGATGATTCCCGGGCCAGAAATGCCCTTCTTTTTATTTATAACCTCCATAAGCAGATTTAACGGCCACAGCTTCCAGAGGCGAATGACTCAGCAGTATCCCGCTGGTTTTCACGCTGTCTGTATATTTACAGGCAGCAGAACGCAAAATCATGCTGCAGGAATATCTTAAGGACGGGGATAAATGGCTAGCCCGTGCTTGCGGGCAATGTCGATGTCCGTATCCGCCTTTTAGAAGCGCCTTCAATACGATAAATGGCATCGCATTTTGTGATAAGACGGTGCGCAATCGGACGGAAAAGATCCATACCGCGTCACCCTTGTCATTGGCGACATCGGATTAATCAACACGGGGGGAGTTGATAGCGGAGCCGATGAAAACTGGATTAGCAGCCTCGCAGAAAAGGGCGTCACGGTAATAAAGGCGTAGCTTCAGCTAACCGGCAGGTTCTCGCAAAGGAAAGGCGTGAATTAGCAGCAAATATTCTGTCATGCTGTAAAGGTAGAAATGCGGTTGAACCGGCAAGATCACCATGACTAATGCTCATGTGTCTGAGTTCAGGCCAGGCCCGCTTTCCTCACCATACTTGTTAAGAGGGGCTTATGCTGATAGCGCAAGTTTCAGATATTCACGCTTCACCCGAAAACGATAGCCTGCTGCGGTTTGACCGGGTACTAATGTGGCTTGCACATTTGCGGCCGGATGCACTGGTTCTTAGCGGCGATCTGACGGATGGGCGGTGGCAGGAAGGTTACCAACAGATTGCAGCCCTTCTGAATCAGCAAAATTATCCTTCGCTAATCCTGCCGGGTAACTCAGACGATCGCCATCTGATGCGTTTGGTATGGGGTGATAACGGATGGGCGCATGATGCACCCGCCGGGGCGCTGCACTTCATCCATGATGCCAGCGGTCTAAGACTGATTGGCCTTGATTCAACGGTTGACGCTCAGGATTATGGTAGCGTGGATGGTCATCTCGAATGGCTGGATACACAACTCAGCGACTCAGGCGGCTCACCTGCGCTGCTGTTTACCCATCACCCCGTCTTTCCATCCGGCATACCGACACTGGATGCATCCATGTGCAGAGGTTTGGGTAAGCTGGAAGAACTCATTCGACGCGCGCCGACCAGGCTGCTGGCCATTTCAGCCGGGCATGTGCACAGGCCGGTAGCAGGCACCTTTGCGGGCGTTCCGGCTTATATTTGTGGCTCCGTCTGCCCGGCCAATCCTCTATGGTTTGGAACTGTAAACGTTCCACCGGTATGCGATCCGCCGGCGCTGATGATTCACCGCTATGTCGATAACGTGCTAACCAGCCATCACGTTTGCGTTTAACGGACGCATTGAAATCCCGAAGATTGCACTGAGACTTTCCACAGGGTGAAGAGGCGGCTTTGGCTGGTAGCCTGAAGCGTTAACGTCCGCTTCAGGCACCGAACAGCCTGGTCCGTGGAATATGGCGTCTGCGATGAGCGAACAGCGGAATTTAATACTTAACTACCAACAATGAAAAATTGCTACCAAAGCCGTGGCTATTCAGTCTACTGGAACAGCGCCAGCGGGTGCTGAGCATCGCGTTTTGCATGGCTTGAGTTCTTCTGGTTCATCGAAGGTTGCGACGTTATTCAGGAGGTTGGGCGTGCTCTGGACAGGTTCGACTGGTTCGCGCTCCAGCTCCATCAGCCTGATGACTTTGACCTTGAGGCGGTTCATCAGGTCGATTTCTTTAGCGGTCAGTTCGCAGTAGCCAGTCATCCTGCAATGCTGGTTTTCTATGTTGGTTCCTTGTTCCGTGGGAATGGCTTCTAAGATCCTCCATAACAGTGCAAAAAAATGCAAAATACTCTGCAGGGTCACCACATTGCTATTTGGTCGTCCTGGATATCAGGAACAAGAAGACAGGGACGCCTAAAAGCGCGGTTAAGATCCCAACGGGTAATTCACGTGGGGCAAACACCGTGCGCGCCAGTGTATCGGCCAGCACGGCGAAGACAGCCCCCGACAGTATGGCTGCAGGCAGCAGCGCCCGATGCCGATGGCCGATAAGCATCCGTGCGATATGCGGGACGGTCAGGCCGATGAAACCGATAGCGCCGCAGCAGGCGACAACAACCCCCGTCAGCAGCGTAAGCAGGCAAAACATCACCAGTTTGATCTGGCCGACTTCCACGCCCAGGGATTGCGCGGTAATGCTCCCGAAGGTCATAACATCCAGCTCCACGGCGCGCCACCAGCAGAATAGCCCGACAGGCAGCAGCACCAGCGCGCATAACAGCACCTGCATCCAGCTTGCCTGCGCGAAGCTGCCCAGCAGCCAGAACATCACCCCACGGGTGGTATCTGCGTCGGTCTTCCAGAGCGCGATCAGCGAGGTGAGCGCCGACAGCAGCTGCGTGACGGCCACGCCCGTCAGGATGAAGCGGCTGGAGGAACCGGAAAGGGATTTTCCCGCCATCGACAGCACCAGCACAAAGGCCAGCAGCGCACCACAAAATGCCCCTGCCGGGACTGCCGCCCAGCCCATACTGAGGCCGAGCGCGATAACCAGCACCGCCCCAGCGCCAGCGCCGGAGGAAATACCCAGCACCCATGGATCAGCCAGCGGGTTGCGCGTCAGCGACTGAAGCACGGTTCCGGCCAGCGCCAGGGATGCGCCTGCCAGCATGGCCAACAGGGCGCGGGGCAATCGCAGCGACCATACAATCCGCTGGTGCAGTGTTCCTTCCGTATCGCTATGCCAGTAGCCCGCCATCACGGCTTTCACCACCTCATCAAGTGAGAAGGTGACGGGCCCGAATTTAATGGCAACACACAGCGCTAGCAGTAACGCTGGCACCAGAATCAAAACACGGATGACGGAGGAACGTAGCATGGTTATTTCCAGCCAGCGATAACGTAATCATCCAGGAACTGCCAGACGGTGCCAGTTTCGCCAAAGCCTGCCTGGCGCAGCATAGCTAGCTGGAATTCTACCGGCGTCGGCAGCGGCATCGGACGGCCAGCAAAGATAGCGGTACGTTCATCCAGTTTTTCGGCCAGTTCAGGGTGGCGGGTTGCTGCTTCAAACCAGGTATCCCAGTCCTGCGCGCCCGCAGCCCAGCCCTGTTCCTGCGTCTGCTCATCGTGCATTTTCGCCATCAGTTTCTGGCGCGGGTTGCGGTTATCAAAACGCTGGTGGTCGGCATTCATGAACAGGCCGCCCCGATCCAGGATGTTATAGATATTGCGGTAAAGCGCAGTTTGCTGTTCCGGTAACAGCCAGTGGATGGCCGTGCTGGATACCATGGCCTGCGGTTTGCCTTCAACGTCATCAAAGCAGGTCGGCTGCGCGATATCAGCATGAATGAACTGGATGCGGTCTTTGTGCTCGATCATGGCTTCTTTTGCCAGCAGCAGCAGCAGCGGATCAAGATCGATGGCCGTCACGCGAGCGTTCGGGAAGCGGTTTAACAGGCGCAGGCTAAAGGAGCCTGGGCCACAGGCCACATCGACAACGTGAAAACCATCACCAAAGGTCATTGCCAGTACATCGAGGGCGGCGGTGAAACGTTCTTCGCGGTGCGCGATGTAGGCGCTTTGTTGCTGATCCCAGTTGTTCAGTAAATCGCGGGCTGGAAAAGTCATTGTGGTTCCCTGGTAAAAGACTGCATTTGCGTGACAAGTCGATGCAAGGCCAGAACAGAACGCGCAGAAGCGTCCATGTCGTAGCCTGGCAAGATGATGTAGTGCTTTTCTTTGACGGCTTTCATGCTGGTCGTAAGCGGGTTGTGCTCCAGAAACTCAATTTTGCTTTTGGCGCTGTCACCTGGGCCGCCACGGTTTAAGTCGCCCAGCACCAAAAAATCAGGATCGAGAACAGCTATCACTTCCCAGCTCATCGCTGGCCACAGCTCACGATAGCCATCAAAGATGTTTTTACTGCCGATGGTCTGCGTAAGCAGCTCGGATGCACCGTAACCGCCTGCCACATAAGGCGTGGCGGTATTGGAGTACCACCACATCAGCGTTTTGGGCGGCAGCTTCACGCGAGTATCGGCAGCTACCTGCGCTTTCAGCCCGGTTATCAGAGCATCAGCGCGGGGGGCAACGTCATAGATACGGGCGAGATTGCGCAGCTCATCGTAAATCCCCTCAAAGGTGACGGGGACAGGGGTTGCACCTTGCAGTCCGTTGCACATGCTTTCGATAAGCCAGCTCCCGATTCGCCATTCCTCCAGGCGTTCGCGGTTAGCGGTTTCAGGGCTGTTAAACCAGTAATAGCTCCCTGAGTAGATGAAGTCCGGCCGGGAGGCTAACAGCGCCTCGCCGGACCAGGCCGCGTTATCGAGCTGGGCTTTTAGTGGAGCAGCCCAGGGCGACGGCGCGGTATCTTCATCTGGCCAATACCCCACAGCGCTGATGATGGAATCCCCCAGATGCAGCGCGAGCATGTTTTCCATCGCGGTCGGCATGTAGGTGATAGCCCGTTTCGGCGGGTGTGCGAACGTCCAGCGCTTGCCGCAGTTTTCAAGCGTTACCGGATGGGCAAAGCTGTTGCAGGCAACCAGAAGCAGGAGAATGGCGAGGCGACGCATCAGAACTTCATGTTCAGGTAGGCTTCATAGGTACGGCCTGGCGCGATCATTTCCTGGCCTGCGTAGGTACGCTGCCAGGTGTAGAAGCGATCGGTCAGGTTGCGCACGCGGGTGCCCACCACCACATCTTTCACCAGCTCGTAATCAGCGCCCAGATCAACGGTGGTGTAATCACTCATCTTGTTGGTGTTCGCATCATCGTTGTAGCTGCTGCCCACGTAGTGGAGCTGCGCGTCGAAGCCCAGTTTCTCGGTCGGCATGTAGCGCCCAGACAGGTTGGCCGTCCATTCCGGCACGTAGCGCGGCTGGTTGCCAGACAGGTCTTTCGTGCTCTGTTTGAGCTCATCAAAGCGGGCGTGGGTGTACGCCACATTACCGGCAAGTGTGACGCTATCAACTGGCTTAACGGCGCCGCTTAACTCAACACCGCGTGAAGTCTGTTTGCCGACCGCGTTCCATACGCCTGCTTGTGTCGCAGACTGCTGGTAGAGATTGGTTTTCTGGAGATCGTAAACGGCCAGTTTCATTTCGCCGCGTTTATCCCAGAAAGCACCCTTTACGCCTGCTTCATACTGGCGCACATCGGTGAGCGGCAGGGATGTCTGTTCCGGGCTGATAAAGAAAATATCGCTGCCAGGTTCTTTCCCGGTTGAGTAGTTTGCGTACACCGTCCAGTCATCGTTGATAGCCCAGTTCGGACCTACGCCCACGCTCATGAAATTGTAGCTACGATCAATGACTTTCCCCGCCTGCTGGTAGTTCCAGTGCATATCCATATTGGTGTAACGGAGCTGGGTAAGCAGGGCGACGGAATCCGTTACGTTAAGGTTGTCTTCCAGCAGCAGGGCGTACTGGTTCTGGGTGACGTGACGAACTGGGGCGCGCATCTTGCCACCCGCGCCAGCGCGGAAGGTGTCAGAGGCCGGGTTAGTCAGGGATACATCTTCACCACCAGGGAAGTCGTTCGAGTAATACTGAAATTCACGCTTGCTGAAGTCCACACCTGCGGTCACACGGTTATCCAGGGAGGCGATGGGGTGATCCCAGGTCACCATGGTGCGGTTACCCGTCAGCTTGTCATCGTGCGCGATTGCGCCGTAGGAATCGCGGGTGGTGGTGCCTGCTGCCTGCGTCTTCGACTGGAAATAGCGCTCGGCGTTCTGCCATTCGCGGAAGCCTTTGTAATAGTAAAACTGGTTATCAAAGGTCAGGTCTTCCGTGGCGCGCCAGGTCTGGGTGGACTGGATGGAGGTGGCCTGGCTGCGGATGAATGCGTCCTGAATGTTGTTGTAGTTCACATGGCGCAGGCCTTTATCGACTTTGCCATCAATTACAGGCGTACCGAAATACGGGTTGTGCTGGTCGGTCAGGCTGCGGTCAAGATCAAGCGTAACCTCGGTGGTGTCGGTCGGGGTCAGCAGCAGGTTGGCCGTCACGCGTTCTGGGCGGCTGCGTTCTCTTTCGACCTGGGTTCCGGTGTTGGATGCGCTCACATCCACACGGCCAGCGGCCAGAGCGTCTACCAGGGTGCCGCCTGCGCCTACATGGGCGCGATGGCTGTTATGGCTGGAATAGCCATAATCCACTTCAACAGGCTGCGGTATGAAGGAGGCCTTGCGGGAAACCAGGTTTACGCTGCCGCCTGCATTGCTAAGGCCGTTCAGCACAGAACCCGTGCCGTAGAGGATATCGACGTTTTCATAGTGCGCCGGATCGGCAATCTGGATGGTACTGCCGGGAACGGCTACGCCATTCAGCAGCCAGGACACACCGGAGAAGCCGCGCAGTGATAGCGAGTTAGACAGAGTAGGGGAACTGGTGCCCGACAGGCCTGGCGCTGTTTCTACCACTTCGGTCAGGGTGCGTTTGCCTTTCTTCTTCAGGGTTTCCTGGCTGATGGTTTCCGTATGGCGTGGCGTCTGCCTGTCGGTTAAACCCAGACGGGAGCCGGAGCCTACTGCAAGCAGTTTGGAGTCCGTCTGCTCGGAAAAACCGCTGTCATTGCTGTTGGCCGTAACCTCCAGTGTTTCTTCAGCGGCATGAGCGAAGGATGAAAGACTGGCAAAAACGCTGAGTGCGATAAGGAAGGGGGTAAATTTCATAAATCTTCTTCTATTTTTAAGGTATGTTATAACATAACATTTCTTTTGGTGAAAAGAATTACCCTAATTGATAGCGTCGAAAAAAAACCGCATGCATACGGGGCATGCCAAATGGCTCCATGACAGAATGCAAAGTTTGCAGTGGTTTTTACTTCCCCTGGCAGGAGAGTCAGAACTGGCAGGTTGCGCCTACAACAGCCCGATCGTCGGTAGCTATGCCGTCAGGTTATTAAAGGCACTCAGGGCGATGCCGCGTAAATTGCGAGTCGGTGACGGGTTGAGGATCGTTGTATTGCCCAAATCCTTCGCTTTTCGTAGCCCGTAGCGTGCGGTTTCCAGAGGGATTTCAAGTTGCGCGAGTGCAACGGAGCTTTGCTTGAGTGGTGGCAAACAGCATGGCATACGACAACGGATATCATTGGGAGGTTACCACTGAACTTATCCGCTGGATAAATCACCACCCAGCCAAAAATATGGATACTGAAATCGCTGCACGAAGGGCTGGCTTTTTGCGCTGGCATCTATCGTCAGCGGTTATTCAAACAGTACAAAGGTATGACTCTTCACTGATATATCAAAATTGTCCGTCTGGGCCATGTTGAAATTGACCTGATTAAGAAAGGAGCACCTGTTATTGATATTGCAGTTCAGCAGGACGACGAATCTCCCCGGGCAATAAAATGCTATACCGGTCTCAATCCCGCCACCATAAAGCTGATGCCTCTGGAGGAAAAATAGAATGGCTAATAGCGTCAGTCCGTCATTAACCTATGCAATGGAGAAGCCAGTAACGCCGGCTTTTTTATGTCGTTATAGCCTTCGGTAGTGGCACGTTCTTCTGAAGAGTTATATTTCATGTGCGTTTCCGACACAGTTCAGATGAGGGATATTCGGCTCTGAAAAAACGTCCGCTTCTGGCACGAAACGAACTCAAAAGGCAGGCTTCGCCCGGATAAGCAACAGCGCTTGCGTCGATCCCCTGGATTCATGCCTTTAACCTCACCTACCGGTGCCCTCTCAAAACGAGTCAGCGGCAAATCCTCAGGTAGCATACCCACCAGCGTAAAAGCCGAACGTTTTGTTCTGCCGCGCAACGCTTTCTCAGACAGAGCGAAACGGGGTTATTACTCTGTTTCGGGATCTCATATGCGTGATGTTTGTCACTTTAATTACTCAAGATTACAAATAAAATCAATTGATGTATTTAATGTGACAATCACGGTTACGCTGACGGGTGGGGTTTATGGTGAGAATTGTTTGTCTGGGCAATACCGTATGGGATCGCTACTTTACAATGGACGTCATTCCCAGCCAGAGCACGAAATATTTTGCCAAAGGGTATTTTGAAGAAGGCGGCGGCGTGGCTGCAACGGCCGCCGTAGCCGCCCGGCGGCTGGGGGCGGAAGTGAGCCTGATAAGCCGGATTGGGGTAGATAACAACGGCAGTTGTATTTTACAGGAGCTGACGTGCTGGGGCGTGGAAACCGCCAGCATAAAAAGCTTCCCGCAAGCGGCTTCGTCACATGCCGTGGTTCATGTGGATCGCAGCGGTGAACGCCAGATTACCGTTTTCCGCGACGCCGGGCTGCCGGCGGCGACCGACTGGCTTAGCGGAACTCTGCTGCAGGGCGCGGATTGTCTGCTTTGCGACACCTCCTGGCCGGAAGGGGCGCTGTATATGCTGCGCCAGGCCCGCCTGCTTGGCATTCCACGCGTGCTTGATGTCGATCTTGGCGCTTCAGGCGTCAGCGAGCTGATTGCGGAAGGCGACCATATTGCTTTTTCCCACGCGGGCATTCATGAATTTAGCGGCTCGGCAGAGCCGGAACGCGCCCTGCGTATAGCCAGCGGCCATACCGACGGCACCGTTTATGTGACCTGCGGTGAACAAGGGTGTTACTGGCTGGAAAATGACAGTTTACGCCACGTTCCGGCATTTCCAATTGATTGCGTCAGCAGCAGCGGGGCGGGGGATGTCTTCCACGGGGCGCTGGCTACTGCTATTGCGGAAAAGCTGCGATCCGCCACGGCGGTCACGTTCGCCAGCGCGGCGGCGGCGTTGAAGTGCACTTCTCAAGGGGGACGAAAAGGCATCCCGGATCGGGAACAACTCGATCGTTTCCTGCAATCCACAACTCTTCCGGCTTAAAGGTGAATCTATGCTAGTCACGTTGCGTGAAGTTCTTGGCGATGCCACTCATAACGGTTATGCGGTTGGCGCGTTTAATGTTATTGACCTCAATATGGCCCGGGGGGTGATTCTGGCGGCGGAAGCGGCGCGATCGCCGGTCATTCTCAGCCAGGGGCAGGGGCAGTTTCGTTTTACCCCGCCGGAATTAATGGGGGTCGCGCTGGGTTACCTGGCCCGCGAAGCGACGGTGCCCGTGGTGATTCATCTGGATCACGGTAAAGGTCGCGATATCTGCCAGCGAGCGATTAACGCGGGCTTTAGCTCGGTGATGTTTGATGGCTCGATGAAATCCCTGCCCGACAATATAAACGCGACCCGCGAAGCGGTTGCGCTGGCCAGGCTGCACGGCGTTTCTATTGAAGGGGAGATTGGCCACGTCGCCAATGCCGAAACGGGCGATGAGCCGGAACATGCCGTCGACGCCCCGGCGCTTGAGGAGTGTCAGCTGACCACGCCTGAAGCGGCGCGCCAGTTCTGGCTGGAAACGGAAGTGGACGCGCTCGCCGTAGCTTTTGGCACCGGCCACGGCATCTATCGTGCCGAACCAAAGCTGGAATTTGACAGACTGCGGGCGATTCGCGATGAGGTAAACGTACCTCTGGTAATGCATGGCGGCTCGGGGCTGTGCGATGAAGCCTATCAGGAGGCCATCGCCAGCGGTATCCGCAAGCTGAATTATTTCACTCTGCTTTCCAACTCTCTGGCGGAGCTAATTAAAGAACAGGTCAATGCCAGCAGCGAGCCTTACTATCACGATCTACAGCTTTCGGTTGTCGAGGAAACCCGCAGACAGGTGGAACGACTGATGGGCGTGTTCGGTTCGGCTAACCGCGTGTAGCTTTCTGAGGCAGGATGTGGATAAACGGGCTAGCAGCCGTAAGGCTTCAGCCCGTTTTTTATTCGCCAGCGATAACGGCTTCCGCCTGCTGTAGCTGAATCAACGCGCTCATGGCGGAGGACAGAGGCCGGTCGGTAAACAGCGTCATTCCCGCCTGAAGCGAGCCGATTTTCACCGCTGCCGAGCTGCGGAATTTTGACGCGTCTGCCGCCAGAAAAATATGGCGTGAATGATCGATCATGGTGCGGGTAACGTTGCTTTCATTTATATCAAACTCCATCAGGCTGCCGTCAGGTTCAATGGCGCCGACGCTTGTGATCAGATAGTCGGCGCGGAAAGCTTCGATAAACGCCAGCGCGGACTGGCCGATAATACCGCCGTTAGCCGGGCGCAGCGTGCCTCCTGGCACCAGCACTTCGAAATTACTGTTCTGATAGAGAACGTTGGCGACCCGCAGGCTGTTGGTAATTACGCGCAGGTTCTTACGGACGCTTAATTCCTTGGCGACGTATTCCACGCTGGTGCCGGTCGTGATAAACAGCGTACAGCCGTCTGGTATGTGCGCGACGATGCTTTGCGCGATCAGCACTTTCTCGCGAACGGAGGTGTATTCACGCTGCTCAAAGGCGACGTTCATCACCGTAGAAGGGCGCCCTGCGCCGCCGTGGTGGCGGGAAATGAGTCCCAGCTCGCTGAGTTTTCTGATATCACGCCGCACCGTCTGCACGGATACGTCGAGTATATTTGCCAGATCGTCATGGTTCATATAACCGCGATCCAGCACCAGGGTAATAAGCCGGTCGTGCCTTGGGTTGCCTGTCATTTCCTGTAATTTCATGTATTCCTCATTGTCATTACCAGAGACCTTCACGCTGCCGTCGCAACGGCAAGCGCCTAATCCAGGCGAATGCCTCGTCATTATTATGCCCTGAATTAACGTACTTGGCTTCCTGTCTGCGGGAGAAGCCGGTTTTTACCGTCCGGGTTTGCGTTCGCGATCACAAAATGTCATCAGCCTTATGTTAACGAACTGTTATCGTGATGACTGTCACTTAAATGACTTAAAGTTACAAATAATATCAACACATGATGTAAATATGTTAACCGATACAGTCTTTGATGCCGCTGAGGATATCCGTGAAGCGCGGCAGAACCGCCGGGAAACTTATGCCCTACGCGTACACCTGGCCTGGCAGCGCACGCTGTCGAACTTTTAACGCAACGGAGAAGAAAATATGCAGACGATGACTCAACTTTTTTTCCCCGATATCGATCGGGTAACGGTGGCGGAACAGCCGAGTGTCGGTACGGAAATGGCAGCGAATGAAGTGAGGGTAACTACCCGCTATCTGGGGATTTGCGGTTCCGATCTACATGTTCTGAAGGGGCACCATCCGGTGGGTAAACCGCCGATCGTTCCCGGTCATGAGATTGCCGCAACGGTGAGCGAAGTGGGCGCTAACGTAACCCGGGTTAAGCCGGGGGATAACGTGGTTATCGATCCTATTATGCCCTGTCTTTCCTGCCCGGCCTGCGAAGCCGGTCGCTTTAACCTTTGCTATCCGCCAAAAGTCGCCGGGTTCCGCATTCCGGGATTTGCACGCTCCACTTTTGTTGTCCCGGAACGCAACGTGCACGTGGCGCCTTCCTCTTTGCCTGCCAGCGTGCTGGCATTTGCCGAGCCGGTGGCTTGCGCCCATCACTGCATAACGCGGCTACCTGAACAGCAGCGGGATAACGTGCTGGTCATTGGCGCCGGGACTATCGGGCTGTCGATCGTTCAGGCGCTGCGCATCGTCGGCGTCAAAGAGATAACCGTTATTGAACCGGATGCCCGCAAGCGGGAGATGGCGCAGCATTTTGGCGCGCGTCGGACGCTGGCGCCCGGCGAACTGGCGGAGGATGAAAGCTTCAGCGGCATTATTGATGTGGTAGCTGCGCCCGCCACCATTATGGACGCCTGTTTGCGGGTAGCACCCGGCGGCACGGTTGTCTGTATGGGGGTGCCCCGCGGCAACTGTGAAATACCCCTGGCGCATATGCAGCGTTTTGAACGCAGCCTGGTCAGCTCCGGCATGTATGTGCCTGAAGACTTTGAGGCGGCGATTCAGTGGCTGGCGCAGGGGCTTTTCGATACCAGCGCGCTTATCACCGACGTTTTTCCCGTATCCCAGGCGGGGGACGCTTTTCTTCGCGCCCAGCAGCCCGATTCTATCAAGGTTCTGATCGAATTTAGCAAATAGCGGCGGCGTTGGCGTTAGCTGACGAGCCTCTTCCCAACCATACCGCGCCTGATTCGGCCCGCCAGCCATCTATCTGGTCATGCGCGCCTGCATCACGTGATTGACTCACCATGATGATTAAAGGAAACGATTATGTCAGACAGAGATAAGGCTTCTTTAAACGGCGTGCCGGAACAGGTGGCAAGAAGAAGGGTGATTACCGCCAGCTTTATCGGCGCGCTGCTGGAATGGTATGACTTCTTTATCTTCGGCACCGCCGCAGGTCTGGTATTTGGCGAACTATTTTTTCCCACTGAAAATAAAGTGGCGGGCACCATCGCCTCTTTTGCGGCGTTCGGCGTCGGGTTTATCTCCCGACCGCTGGGCGGGGTGATCTTCGGCCATTTTGGCGATCTTATCGGCCGTAAAGTTACGCTGATCTGGACGCTCTCTATCGTTGGGGTATCAACCTTTTTGATAGGCCTGCTGCCGACCTGGCAGCATATCGGCATCTGGGCGCCGGTGCTGCTGATGACCCTGCGGTTAATTCAGGGCGTGGGGCTGGGCGGCGAGTACGGTGGCGCGGCGCTGATGACTTTTGAGTCGGTGCCGGAAAAACGCCGTGGTTTTTTCTGCTCCATCCCGCAAACGGCTTCCTGCGCCGGGATTATGCTGGCGACCGGCGTATTCGCGCTGTGCAATAATCTGTTAACGCCTGAGCAATTCCTTTCCTGGGGCTGGCGAATTCCTTTCCTGCTTTCGGCCGCGATGCTGCTTATCGGAATGTATATTCGGGTGAATATCACCGAAACCGAAGCCTTTCGTGAGAGCAAAAAAGCCGCTCGCCTTAGCAGTACGCAGCGCCTGCTGGAAAAACCAATCGCCGATCGCAGCGCCGCAGAGCTGAAAAAACGCGAGAGCCTGCCGCTGGTTCAGCTTTTCCGCCAGCATGCCGGCAGCGTTTTCCTCGCGCTGGGAGCGCGCCTGGTCGAGGCCGTTTCATCAAATATTATTAACGCCTTTGGCATCGCCTATCTGGCAAGCCAACTGGCGATGGATCGTCAGATACCCCTTAACAGTATGCTGCTGGCTTCAGCGCTGGGGCTCGTTGTCTGCCCGCTGGCCGGCTGGATCTCCGATCGCGTCGGCCAGCGCAAAGTCTACCTGTTCGGCGGCATATTCTGCGCGTTGTTCGCCTTCCCGTTTTTCATGATGCTCAACACCGGCGATCCGCTGATCATCGCGTTTGCCATGATCGTCGGCTATAACCTGGGGCCGACGACCATGTTCGCCGTCCAGCCCACGCTCTACGCCAATATGTTTTCTACGCGGGTCCGTTATACCGGCCTTTCTGTCGCCTACCAGTTCTCCGCCATTCCGGGCGGGATGACGCCGCTTATCGCCGCCGTGCTGCTGTCGCTGGGCGACGGCGCCCCCTGGTATGTCGCCAGCTATTTTGCCGCCGTGGCCGTGCTTTCGGTGGTTTGCGTCTGGTTCATTAAAGGAAAGGGAAGTAGCGCCGCCGTTCCGCTTGCGGGGGCGCAGACCGTCACGGAGTAAAAAGACTGCATGGCGGATTCGTCATGCAGCGCGGTGAAAACTAGCGTTTGGCCTGCTGCCGGAGGGCTTCGATATCTGGCGCAAGGCCAATGCCCGGTGATTCGCCAAGGTTTGCATAGCCCTCCTGTAATGCGGCGAGGGAGCCAAGCATCTCTTCGCGCAGCGGGTTAGGGTTAGCATCGATTTCCAGCATGCCGTTGCCCCCGGCCGCCGCCAGCAGGTGGGCGGAGACCAGCAGCCCTACGCCCGCGCCCAGGTAGTGCGGACAGTAGCGCAGATTCCGCCGTTGGATTTCCGGGAGCAGCGATATCACGCCGGTTACGCCGCCCCATTTTGCCGCATCGGGCTGCACCACGCTGAGGCCTGCGTCCATCGCGTGGCAGAAATGCTCTTTATCAATCAGGTTCTCTCCGCCCGCCAGCGGAATCGGCGTGCCTGCGGCCAGCTTGCGCCATTCGCTCAGTGGCCTGTTGACCTTCATCGGCTCTTCAAGCCACTCCGGCCGCCAGCTTGCCAGCTCGTTCGCCATGAACTGCGCCTCGTCGAGCGTCCACGCCTGATTGGCATCCAGCATTAGCCGCGACTCGTCGCCGATCAGTGCACGGATTTGCGAAACGGCACGCATATCCTGCTCGTGACCAAAGCCAACCTTCATTTTGAAGGCCTGGTAGCCTTCGCGCTGTTTCTGCTCCACCAGCGATTCCATGCCGACGGGATTAAGACCGCTGGCATAGACCGCAATGCGATCGCTTTCGCCATGCAGGTATCGCCATAGCGGCTGGCCTTTTCTGCGAGCGCACAGATCCCAGACGGCCATGTCCAGCGCCGCCAGCGCCTGTGCCATAGGCCCGGCTTCGCCTGATTGCAGCGTCAGCACCTCCGTTTGCGAGCGGATGCGGCTGAACATTTCTGCGGGATGCTGCCAGCGGCGTCCGACGATAAGCGGGGTGAATACTTCTTCAATCAGCCGCTGACGATGTTCCGCCCCGCAGGCCGGGAAGTTGCACCACGCCTCGCCCCAGCCGAAATCGCCGTGTTGGTCGGTGACTTTCACCAGCAAAGCGGGCCGGTGATGCATGACGCCAAACGAGGTGCGCACCGGGGTGTCAACGGGCGCCCGCAGGATAACGGTTTCGATAAGCTGCGGCGTAAAGGCAGCGTCGGTTTGAGTAAAAAACGCCTGTGGATCGGTCACTTTAGGGTTTCCTTAGCAGAGTGAGAGAGCCTGTAATCTATATCGAATTGCATAAAAGTTGTAAAGTATGGTTTATGGTACTTTTAGGTTGAGCTCAGTTTTTCTCGTTTACCGAACTGGAGATGTTATGAATCAATTTACCTATACCTGGCATGAAGTTAATGCCGATCGGCGCGCTGAATCCGCCAGCGAGCTTTGGCATACCCGCAATCCGGCGCATCCTGCACGGGTCGTTGGTGAATACCGGTTAACGGTTGTGGAGGATATCGATAGCCTTGTTGACCGGGCGCGGCATGCGCAGCGCGCCTGGCGTGAAGTGCCGCAGGTAGAACGCACCGAAATCGTTACGCGTTTTATTGACGCTATTATGGCGCGCCGGGAAGCGATTGCGGACGCGATCGTGCTGGAGCAAGGAAAGCCGCGGGCCGAGGCGCTGGGTGAGGTGAGCAAATCCTGTGCGGAAGCCCGTATGATGGCGGCATTTAGCTGCGGCGGCCAGGGGTTAGTCATGCCGAATGCGCGGCCGGGCTTCAGCAACCTTATCCGCTGGAGACCGCTGGGCGTAATCGCGGCGATTACTCCCTGGAATTTCCCCGTCTTGACGCCGATGCGTAAACTGGCTCCGGCTCTGCTTTACGGTAATGCGGTCATCCTGAAGCCTTCGGAATTTACGCCCGCTGCCGCCTGTCTGCTGGCGGAATGCGCCAGAGAATGCCTGCCCGACGGGCTGCTGCAGCTTATCGTCGGCAAGGGAGACGTGGGGGCCGCGTTGGTAAATCATAACGGGGTGGATGGCGTGACCTTTACCGGCTCGGTTGCGGTTGGACGCGAGATTTACCGGCAGGCCGCAGGCCACCTTGCCAGAGTATCGCTGGAGCTGGGCGGCAAGAACGCTGCCATTATTCATGATACTGATGATTTGGATAAAACCCTCGATAGCATTGTGGCGGCAGGGCTGGCCTGCAGCGGGCAGCGCTGCACCAGCATCAGCCGTGTGCTGGTACAGCAGAGCCTGCATGACGAGGTGCAGGAAGGGCTGGCGCGGCGGCTGCGGGAACTGATTCCCGGCGACGGCATGGCGGAATCGACAACCCTGGGGCCGCTGATTCATCAGGCGCACCTGCAAAGCGTTAGCGAGCATGTTCGCCAGGCGGTGAAAGAGGGCGCAAAAGTGATTTGCGGCGGTGAACCGATATCCGCCCCGGATGCCCCGGAAGGCTTTTTTTACGCGCCGACTTTGTTAGGCGGCGTCACGCAGCAAATGCGGATTGCGCAGCAGGAGGTGTTTGGCCCGGTGATTACGCTACAGGCCTATCAGCATTTCGACGAGGCTCTGGAGTGGGTGAACGACGTGGAGTATGGGCTGACCGCGGCGCTTTTTTCACAGAACAACCGCCTGATCGAGCGTTTCAGCCGGGAGTGCGAAACCGGTATGCTTCATATTAATCACGGTAGCGTTCCCGATAACCATATGCCTTTCGGCGGGGTCAAGCATTCAGGGGTTGGCGAGCATTCCGTTGGGCCTGACGCGTTTCGTTTTTATATGACGGAACACGCGGTCTATAACTGCTTTGCCTGAAAAACGCCGGTTTACAGCGTAAGCGCCATCTCGACCTTTACCGCATCGCCACGGTAAACCACCTCGGCGTAATAGACCACGACGCCTGCTGCATCGCTGAAGATGCGTCTGACACGGGCGACAGGCGCATCCTGCGGTATGTGCAGCATATGGCTGGTTTCACTGTCGCTTTTATCGAGAGTTAATGTCTGGCTGGCGCGCTGGATTCGGGAGCGGAACTTCTCCATTAGCAGCGGAATGACCGGCTGCTCGCGAAACCGCTCCGGCTCCTGCTGATAAAGCTCTTCGGCGAGATAAAGCGTAATAAGGCAGCAGGGCGTATCCGCTATAAAATGGCGGCGATGCATGCAGATATAATTTGCGGCAAGCTTCAGATCCGGCTGGTGGATAACGGGACGCCTGCCGCTTTCAAAATGCAGCAGTTCCGGCCGTGCGGCGCTGTAGTTATCGCTTAGTTCCTGCAGGGGGGCGACGACGTTAATAGGCGTCAGCGACGCTTTCTTTTCCGCCACCAGCGTACCTTTTCCTCTTCTGGGCTGCAAAACGCCTTCTGCGGATAACAGTTGTACCGCATGACGCACCGTAACGCGCGATGTCTGAAACTCAGCGGCCAGCTCTTCAAGGGAGGGAATAAAACTGTCGGCAGGCCAGATGTTCTGGGCGATGCGCTGGCGAATAATATCGGTAATTTGGAGATAAAGGGGAACGGGGCTGGAACGGGAAGCTTTCATCGCGATGTAATCCAGGCAGATATCGACAGTTTTCTGCGGGCTATCATATCAAAAACTGACCAAAGAGAGGGCGGCGCCAAAGAAAAAAGCGGTCCGTTGCCGGTAGCAGACGCGTCAGCAAACATCAGTAGCGAGGTTCAGGAAAATCAGCGCCGGTTCGTAGCGCGATCTTAACTATTCCTTTTAATATCCGGCCTGAGGTTGATGATGTCCGCGCCGACAGAATACCCACCGCGTTTCACCGCTAAGCGGCAACATTCGCGCCGCTGCCACAAAAATAGCCTGAAGAGGCTAAAAAACATCGCTTATCCTGCTTAACCGACTGTTTAATAAAAACTAGTCCCTTAATGTTTATCTTCATGCAATGTCAATGACTATCCCGCTTTGCCCGATAAAAAATCTGTAAAAGTAGACAATCGTCGACTTTTCATCTTAAAGTCCAGCGGTTGGCACTAGACAAAACCATTATCCGGTTATCAAATGGTTAAATAACAATTGCTGAATGTTAAAGAGCGGCAGCCAGTCACCCAGCCGCCACGCATTTCGGTGCTACGGGCACTCGACACACTTCCCTGGAGAATTTATGCATTCCTCTGTTACTAAAAATGAAAGCCGGACCTTCTTCGGCCATCCCTATCCGCTTGGCTCGCTGTTCTTCACCGAAATGTGGGAACGATTCTCGTTTTACGGCATTCGTCCCTTACTGATCCTGTTTATGGCGGCCACCGTTTACGACGGCGGCATGGGGCTGGCGCGTGAAAACGCCTCGGCCATCGTTGGGATTTTTGCCGGCAGCATGTATCTGGCCGCGCTGCCGGGCGGGTGGCTTGCGGATAACTGGCTCGGCCAGCAGCGGGCGGTGTGGTACGGTTCGATTCTTATCGCGCTTGGCCATCTGTCGATTGCGCTTTCTGCATTGATGGGCGATAACCTGTTCTTTATCGGCCTGATGTTTATCGTTCTCGGTTCCGGCCTGTTTAAGACCTGTATTTCGGTGATGGTGGGCACGCTGTATAAAAAAGGCGATGCGCGCCGCGATGGCGGCTTCTCGCTGTTTTATATGGGCATCAATATGGGTTCGTTTATCGCGCCGCTGATCTCCGGCTGGCTGATAAAAACCCACGGCTGGCACTGGGGCTTTGGTATTGGTGGTATCGGGATGCTGGTTGCGCTGGTTATCTTCCGCCTGTTCGCTGTCCCGTCGATGAAACGCTACGACCGTGAAGTTGGCCTGGATTCAACCTGGAACAGCCCGGTGGCGAAGAAAAACGGGGTTGGCGCCTGGCTGCTGGTGCTGGCGGCTGGCGTGGCTGTTGTTGTTACGCTGATAGCGCAGGGCGTCATCGTGATTAATCCCGTCGCCGTCGCCAGCGCGCTGGTCTACGTGATTGCCGCCTCGGTGGCGCTGTACTTTATTTATCTGTTTGTGTTTGCCGGCCTGAACCGCAAGGAGCGCGCAAGGCTGCTGGTCTGCTTTATCCTGCTGGTGTCCGCGGCTTTCTTCTGGTCCGCCTTTGAGCAGAAACCTACCTCGTTCAACCTGTTTGCGAACGACTATACCAACCGCATGATTGGCGATTTTGAAATCCCTGCCGTGTGGTTCCAGTCAATCAATGCGCTGTTCATTATTCTGCTGGCGCCGGTATTTAGCTGGGCATGGCCGATGCTGGCGCGCAAGAACGTCCGTCCGGGCAGCATCACGAAGTTTGTCATCGGTATTTTATGTGCCGCTGCGGGCTTTGGGTTGATGATGCTGGCAGCCCAGAACGTGCTGAACAGCGGCGGGGCAGGCGTGTCTCCATTCTGGCTGGTGGGCAGCATCCTGATGCTGACGCTCGGCGAACTGTGCCTGAGCCCGATTGGCCTTGCCACCATGACGCTGCTGGCGCCGGAAAGAATGCGCGGCCAGATGATGGGGCTTTGGTTCTGTGCAAGCGCGCTGGGCAACCTGGCGGCGGGGCTGATTGGCGGCCATGTGAAAGCCGATCAGTTAGATATGCTGCCGGACCTCTTCGCACGCTGCTCCATTGCGCTGCTGATCTGTGCCGCGGTGCTGATAGTCCTTATCGTTCCGGTGCGCCGTATGCTGGAAAGCACCCGGACGAAAACGGAGCAAAAGCCGGTCACCAGTGCTTAAGCTGCAAAAATAGCAGGACAGCATAATCGAACAACAATAAGGCCGATCTTCAGATCGGCCTTATTGCTTATAAATGACGCTTTCAAAGAATACGAGCTTTGTTCGGCCAGCGAACGTCATGCTTAATGGCTCCCTCTGCTGGCTGGCCGCGACGTATAAAGATATCGTTGAATTATGTTCACCACCTCATGCGACCGGGCGGGCATAGCGGCCAGGGCATTCGGTGTCTATCATCCCTGTTATCCATTTTCTTACCGAAGGAAGCAGAATGAAAAAGCCAGAGGATGTGATATTTCCCGCCGGACGCCAGGCGCTGTATGAGCAGAATCGTTACTCGCCGGCAGTAAAATCCGGCGGTTTTCTGTTTGTTTCCGGCCAGGTAGGCAGCCGTGAGGACGGCACGCCGGAAGCTGAACTGGAGCCGGAAATCCGGCTGGCATTCGATAATCTGAATGCGGTGCTGACGGCGGCAGGATGTACCTTTGCGGACGTGGTGGATGTCACCGTATTCCTGATCGATCCTGAAACCACGCTCGACGCCGTCTGGAAAGTATTGCCTGATTATTGGGGTCCCGCTCCCTGGCCCACGCTGACAGGCGTGGGGGTGAGCTGGCTTTATGGCTTCCGTTTTGAAATCAAAGTCATTGCCCGTTTACCGGCTGAGGCCTGATAGTTATTTTTAATGATGTCTACCAGCGCCCGCAGGCTGGCGGGCATATGGCGATTTGCCGGGAAATAGACGCACAGGCCGGGGATCGCCGGGCACCAGGGCTCCAGCACCGTGACCAGCAGCCCTTCATCCAGCGCCGTTCGGGCGTGGAGCTCCGGGACATAGGCAATTCCCAGCCCTTTCACGGCGGCATCCACCATCAACTGTGAACTGTTTAGCGTCAGCGTGCCGGGCACATCCAGCGCGATGCTCTGCCCGTGGTGGGCGAACTCCCAGCGATAACGCCTGCCGCTGGGTAAGCGCTGGCGAATACACCGGTGCTGGGCCAGTTCGTCCGGCACTTCAGGCGCGGGGTGCTGCGCCAGATAGGCCGGTGCGGCCACTGCCAGAAAACGCACATCATCACTAAAACGCACGGCTACCATATCGGCAGGCACATCTTCTGCCAGACGAATACCGGCATCAAAACCCTCAGCGACGATATCCGCCAGCCTGCCGTCCACCACCAGATCCAGCTCTACGCCGGGATAGCGCGTCTGATACTCCTCTATCACCGTGTTCAGCAACAGGTAAATCGCTTCTTCACCCCCGTTGATGCGCAGGGTACCCAGCATTTGCCCCTGCGTGTCCGCCACCTCTTCCAGCGCCTGCTCAAGCCCCGTCAGGTGTGGTGAGATACGTCGCAGCAGCTGTTCTCCGGCTTCGGTCAGCGCCACGCTGCGCGTGGTTCGGTGCAGCAGGCGGAGGCCAAGACGCTCTTCCAGCCCGCGAATGGCGTGGCTTAACGTGGAGCGAGTGACGCCGGACAGGTCCGCCGCACGGCGAAAGCTGCGCTGCTCCGCCACGGCGATAAAGGCTTTCAGGTCGGACAGGGTAGGCGTCTTTACTGGTGATTTCATTTCACCTCTTCATGCTATTTGTTGAGTCTTATCATTCCAATCATAGTGCCATAACCTTGCTCCGTAGGTTACTTCCTTTTACGGAGATTACGGAGAATAAGATGAACGCTAAAACCTGGTTTATTACCGGCACCTCTACCGGCCTGGGGCGCCTGATGACAGAGCGCCTGTTGGCGCGTGGTGACAGGGTTATTGCTACCCTGCGTAAGCCCGGCGCGCTGGACGATCTGCTGAGCGTATATGGTCAGCAACTGCACGTCCTGTTGCTGGACGTCACGGACACCGAAGCGATACGCAGCGTCGTAAAGCAGGCGTTTGAGCATGCCGGGCGTATCGATTTAGTGGTCAGTAACGCCGGCTACGGGCTGTTCGGTGCGGCGGAAGAGGTGAGCGATGCACAGATTACGCGCCAGATTGCCACCAATCTCACCGGCTCGATTCAGTTGATTCGGGCGGCGTTGCCCCACCTTCGCCAGCAGGGAGGCGGACGTATTGTTCAGGTGTCGTCGGAAGGCGGGCAAATGGCCTGGCCAAACTTCAGCCTCTATCACGCCACTAAATGGGGTATTGAAGGGTTTATTGAATCCGTTGCGCAGGAAGTGAAGCCGTTTGGCATTGATTTTCTGATTGCCGAGCCGGGTCCGACCGACACGAATTTTGCCGCCGGGATTGATAGCGCTGAGCCGATGGACTGCTATGACGATACGCCAGCCGGTGAGGTGCGTCGTGGCCTGGCAGATGGCAGTATCGCCATTAACGGCGATGCAGGAAAAACCGTGGAGGCCATTATTGCCGCGGCGGACGCAGACAAACCCGCTTTTCGCCTGGCGCTGGGCAGCAAGGCATATCACTCCATACATGAGGCGCTGACAGCAAGGTTACAGGTGCTTGAGGCAACAAAAGCGGTGTCGTTAAGCGTGGATAAGGATGCATAAACCTCAGCGGTGAGCCGTATGGCTCACCGCTATTTACAGGTGCTCATGGGCGAGTTGTCCTGACGAGAAAAACTCAGCTACGGGGTATGCGTCCTTAAAAATATGCAGGCGCCGGCCCGCCCGGTAAGTAAGCAGTAAGAGTACTCCACCGATAATCGCCCTCTCTTTTCTATCCGTGGAGTACAAGCATGGGATCCCGACATTATCACTTTTCCGCCAGGTGGGGCTTAACCGCTGCAATAGCCAGCGTCTCGTTGATGGTTTCATCCTCCACATTCGGCGCTGAATGGGGCGCAGGCGTGGGCGTGGCAAGCACGCAAAAGCCCTATAAAGATATGTCGCGTGATACGACACCTGTCCCGCTTCTCTATTTTGAGAATGAGTATCTGCATTTTTTCGGCACCGAAGCTGAAATAAAACTCCCCCCTTTAACCTTCAATGAAACCCAGCGCGTAAATTTCGGTCTTATCGGCAGGTACGACGGTTCTGGCTATGATGCCGACGATGCCAGCATCCTTGATGGCATGGCAAAGCGGAAAAGCGGCTTTTGGGGTGGGGCAAAGGCGGAGTGGCAAAGTCCCTGGGTTAATATCAGCGCCGACTGGACGCACGACCTCTCAGGCAACAGCAAAGGGCAGCGGGTCAATATTGGCGCGAAACGGACCTGGCAACTGGGCGATTTCTCCTTAACGCCGCGCGTTGTCGCAACCTGGCATGATAAAAAATACGTTGATTACTATTACGGTGTGCAAGCGGATGAAGCTCGCGACTGGCGACCAGCCTGGCAGGGAGCGTCATCTTTGAGCGCGGAATTTGGCTTACGAAGCGTCTATCAGTTTAGCTCTCATCACGCGTTAATGCTGGATCTTGAGGCGACAAGGCTTGCTACGGAAGTGAAGGACAGTCCGTTAGTCGATCGCTCAACTGAAGACCGAATTTTCCTGGGATATCTGTATCGTTTCTGATGGGTAGAATACTTTTAATCGAAGATCACGATCGTCTGGCCGGCCTTATTTGCAAAGGGCTGGCGAAAGCGGGGATCTCTGCAGATATCGTCGGCAGCAGGGAAGCCGCGTTAAGCGCGCTTAAGCTGGTTCCTTACCAGGCGCTGGTGCTCGATCGCGGTTTGCCCGACGGCGACGGGCTGCTTCTGCTGCAGCAGCTAAAGCTGCGTAACCTCACTTTACCCTGCCTGATCCTCACCGCGCGCGATGCCCTGCATGACCGGATCGAGGGGCTGGAGGCGGGCGCGGATGACTATCTTCCAAAACCTTTTGCTATGGCGGAGCTGGTAGCGCGGGTGCGGGCTTTACTGCGTCGTCCGGCCCTGAGCCGGGAGCCGGAGCACGCCTATGGCGATGTCACGATCCTGCCGGATGCCGGGATCCTGTGCTGTGGCGACAAGCAAAGCGTCCTCGCTCCGGCAGAAATGCAGATTATGATGACGCTGCTCCATAGGCAGGGCGGAATAGTTCGCCGCAGCGCGATGGAAGCCGCCGGCTGGGGGCTGAGCGAAACGGTTACGCCGAATGCCCTTGACGTGGCTCTGCACCGGTTACGCCGCAAGCTTGCGGCAATCGGTTCAGGATTGCATATCGTCAATCTCCGGGGACAGGGCTATGCGCTGCAAAAAAACAACGTGGAATAACCTGTCGATAAGGATCCTGCTGGCATATGTGGCAAGCACGTTGTTGAGTATTGCCGTGCTGGTGATTTTTGGCGCGATAGCCCATCAGCGATTGCCGGGCATGGAGCTTGACGATCGTGCGCAGGCGCTGGTCAGCCATTTACAATTTGATATGAAGGGTAATCCGACAGGATTAATCGACAGCCAGCAGCATCCCCTGTGGATTTACGACAGCCTGCGCCAGGAAACCGCATGGAGGCTGCTCGATGACAAGGGTAGCGTCGTCCTTGCCTCCGCGGGCGGAAAATTATTGCCGCCTCATAAAGCCATAAGTCCGTCGCCTTCCGAACGTTTTACCTTTAGCCGGGAAGGGGTGCTGTATGAGGGAGCAACCGGCACCGTTGAAAAAAATGGGCGCACCTGGTTTTTGCAACTGGTCGTCAGCTCGCGGATCGTCGATTTTTTACATGAAGGATTTGCGCGGCCTTTCATCCAGCTTGGTATTGTCACTTTTAGCCTGCTGCTTCTGCTGATTTTTACCCTTTGCGCCTGCATCAGCCTGAAATATTCGTTACGACCGCTGTACAACGTTTCGCAGGCCGCCATGCAAATCTCCCCGCAGGCGCTCAGCGAACGTCTGCGCACGGAACGGGTTCCCGCCGAGCTTATCCCGCTTATCTCAAGCTTCAATCAGGCGCTCGATCGTCTGGAGAACGGCTTTCGTACCCAGCAGGATTTTCTTGCCAGGGCCGCGCATGAGTTAAAAACGCCGCTGACGCTGTTGCGCACGGAAGTGGAGCTGATGGAGGGAAATACCGAAACTCGCGAGACGCTATTAGCGCAGGTGACTCATCTTTCGCGTCAGGTGCAGCAGCTATTGCTGCTGGCGGAAGCGAACGAGCCGCTCAGCTATCAGTTCACCGACGTGGATGTGTATCAGATTACCTGCGATACGGTGGACTATCTGCAAAAGCTAGCCGATGACGCGGGCGTTAAGCTCACCGTTAACGCAGCGGAGCAGGTAAGCAAATGGCGGGCCGATCGTGGCGCGTTTTTCACGCTGCTAAAAAACCTGATTGAGAATGCCGTCCAGCATGCTCCGGCGGGCACGGCAGTCAGCGTTGATATCCGCTCGGATAACCTGAGCGTGCGCGACAGGGGCGCTGGCGTCGCAGAGGAACATATACCGCACCTGTTCGAACGGTTCTGGCGCGGCGCGCATCGCCGGGACGTGGGCGCCGGGTTAGGATTAGCTATCTGTCAGGAGATTTGCGCCGCCCACGGCTGGACTTTGGCTGCCTGGAATGGCGACGCCGGACTGGTTGTGCGGGTGGACAGAGGCCGTCTGCAAAGAAGCGAGGAACAGTGACGCAAGCTTGCGGTATATTCAGCCTGACAACATAAAAAGGGGCCTTACGGCCCCCTTTTGCTGCCGTTACGTTATATATCAATAAACGGCAAGCGCTTACGTGGACGGCTTGACGGCTGCGAGATGGCCTTTGCGATGGCCGAGCCGATTTCTTCACAGACAACAAGGCCCTGCACAAACGGCTGGTCATGCATGAGCCAGGGCAGCGCGCCGAACGCAATGCGCCCGCGGGCGCAGGCGGGAGACAGAAGGGCATAATCATCGCCCACATCGGGAATATCGTCGCCGCACGCCTGAAGCTGCTGCCTTAGCGCTGGAAACGGCAGGTCTTTCGTTTTCAGCGGCCTTTGTCCCCGGGCATCGATAAACACATCGAACTCATACCTTTTATCCCCGGCGGAAATTACGGTCTGGCGCTCCTGAACGTCCATCTTATAGTCCGGCCCGAGCGCAAGAATGTTGATTATCCCGGCTTCGCGTAACGCCAGCAATCGGCGAATCGATTGTGAGGGAATGGCTGCATAGTTATCGATGAACACGCGCGCAAGGCCAGAGTCGAACCTTTTACGGTCCTTTTCATTGAGGGAGGGGACAATTTCCTGAACGGCTTCGTGTAAGCGGAGGATAACGTAGCGCCAGGACACCGTGCGCCTGTCGCGTTTATTGTGCTCAACTTCATTAAGATTCGCTTCAGCCCAGTGGAACGGATCGTGCCTGTGGCGATCGGCAAACCAGGCGTCTGGAAAAGTGTCTGCGTTGAGCGTTCGCAGCGCGATATGTTCGCTCCATAACGGATCCGCCAGCTCAATTTCCTCAACCATAAGTTTGAAAACCCGGTCGAGCAGGCCATCCGCTCCGGCCGCGATTTCTTTTTCAATCGCACTTTCCGTCACGATGCTTAAAGGTTCATAGGGGATCGGGCAGTAGAAGTCGGCTTCCGGCAGGATGCCGGAGCGGGACATCAGCGCGATTTTAAGCGCTTCGCTTCCCGCTTGTGGCGTGAACTTAATACTTTCGCTATCGGTTTCTACAAACGCGCCGTGCTGGACAACTACCGCCATGGCGGCATCGATGGCGCTCAGCGACGTGCCCATAATGCCGACTTTACATGCCGGGATTTTCGCCTCCATCAGCCCTGACCAGGGGCTTGGGAAAAAGGTGCGTGTCGCATCGCTTTCATCCGGCCAGACATGTCCGGTGGCGATAATGGCAAGATCGAACAGCTCGGGCACCTGTTCACCCTTTGCCCACAGGCGTACGCCGTCTGGTGTGGCTTCAAGATCGGTAACTTCGCAGGATTCATGCACGTTTACCTCAAAGCCGTGCTGTTTTGCCTGCTTAACCAGCTCCATAAACTGGTCGCGGAAATACTCGCCAAGGAGAATACGCGGCAGGAACTGGCGAACGTGCAGCGAAGCATGCCGGACGCCATAACGGGCCAGATGATCTTTGCTCTGTTTTCGCAGCCAGGCGATGTAGGTTTCAAACACCGGCGGGATTTCAATACTGGCGATGTTGGCCAGCATCATCTTTGAGGTTTCTTCGTGGCTATAAGGCATACCAACGCCCGCCTCGCGGGCCTGTTCATAAATAAAAACGGCAAGGGGCTCTTTGTTTTTTAAAAGCGAGTAAAAAGTATAAATACCCGTTGGCCCCGCGCCGATAATGGCGATCTTTTTCATCGATGCTCACTCCTCTTTTTATTTTATCCATTTATCTGTCGGGCCGGTTTATCGCTAAGCCAAAAGCCATAGAAAGCATCAATGGAATCTGAAATCCCTGCAGGATAAGTGTGGTAGAAAACGCTTAATGAGCCAACCCGCCCGCGTCTGCCGGGCCCCGGCATCAAAGAGGCCTCCCGGCACGGGCCGAATGTTTTTATTTATCAATATCGTTTTACATTTCCGCAATAAATGATTATGTTTCTCATTTGCATTTGGGGCGCGATTTTGCACAGCCCACTCCGGTTCGCTGCGTGCCTGCAAATTCCTCATTGACGGGAAAGGATCAAAAAAATGACTAAAAGAACGACGGCGCTGGCTGCGCTAATCGCCCTGGCGCTGACGGGATGTAGCGCGCATCAGGCTACCACCGCAAAACCAACGCCGGCTGCTGCGGCAGAACAGAAAAGCCCTGTCGAGCAGCGCGAGCTGTCCGAAGGCGTATACGAAATGGCGATAAGCCAGCAGAACGGCGCGCTGTATGTCGCCACCGCACAGGGCTTTAAAGACGTGCAGGGCGGCGTGGTTTACAAGCTGGACCCCGTTTCGCTCAAAACCATCGGCCAGGCGCATACCGACCTGAAAAACTTTGGTGCGGTAATGGACCCGCAGGGCAAAACCTTATACGTGACCAACTCGCTGGACGGCGGCGTCAGCGCGATTAACGTTGAAGACGGCAAGGTTCTGAACCGCCTGATGTTCAGCGAGCGTAACGATAAGGGCTTCCCTTACGGCGCGCGTGAAATCATCCTGCATGACGGCCTGCTGTATATTGGCGGCGTGGCCGATCCGGCGGTGATCTGGGTAGTTGATGCGAAAACGCTGAAGCTGAAAAAACGCATCAATAACGCGGGCAAATGGGTAACCGGCCTGCTGTATTCTGAGCAGACGCAGCGCATCTACGCGGCCAACGGCGGCGGCGAAATTCTGGTGATCAACCCGAAAACAAACCGCATTGAGAAGCGCTGGAAGCCGCTCGGCGAAAAAGAAGCCCTGCTGCTTAATCTTGCAGAAGATCCGGCAACGGGCCGTCTGTTTGTCACCGATAATTCAAAAGCGAAAACCACCCTGGTACTGGATATCAATACCGGCAAGCTGCTGAAAAACCTGGAAACGGGCGATACGTTAGCGGTGAAGTTTAACGCTAAACGTAACGAGATTTACCTTACCCAGCGTGAATCCGGCAAGCTATTGATCCTTGACGCCAGCACTTATGCAGTGAAGAAGACGCTTAGCCTGCCGCCGCATCCAAACAGCCTGCTGTTGTCTGCCGATGGACAAACGCTGTATGTCACGGTGAAGCAGGGCTTTAATAAAGATCACTCTACCAAAGGCCCGGACAGCATTGTTCGCGTACCTTTAGCGCAGCTGTAAGCGCGTTTAAGGCGGGGGCGCAGGCTCCCGCTTTAAAAATAATTCAGCAGCACCGGGATCTGGGTCAGCAGATACAGCACCAGCCCAATCGTGCCGCCGACAAGCGTACCGTTGATGCGGATAAACTGCAGGTCTTTGCCAATGTTCAGCTCTATCTGCTGCGACATATCGCGGGCGTCCCAGCTTTTCACCGTATCGCTGATGTGTCTGGTAAGGAATGCCGCAAATTCCGGCGCGACTTTTCTGGCCGCTTGTTCAAGATGTTCATTAAGCGAAGCGCGCAGGGCATTGTCTTCTGTTAACGTTTCCCCAAACCACTGCCCGGCTTCGGCAATACGCTGCCTGATGCGCGAATCTTCGCTGTTCATGTCCTCTTTTAGCCAACCGCGTAAATCGCTCCAAAGCTCGCCCAGGTAACGGTTAAAGGCCTCGTCTTCTTTCAGATAGCTTTTAATGTTTTCCGCTTTTTCCGCCATCTCCGGGTCGCTTTTTAGCTTATCGATAAGTCTGAACGTGGCGCGGTCGAACGCCAGGCGAAGCTGGTGGCCCCGATCTTCGCTGATATCGTCAAGCATGGAATTTACCGCGCTGGCCACCAGTTCGGCGCTGTGCTCGCCCAGCCATTCCGTCGGCAGGATTTTTGCTTTACGCGGATGTTCCGTTTCCAGCCAGTGCACGATCTGGCGGGCGATAAGTTCGCGGGTGCTTTCCCGGTTAAGCAGCGTCAGGAGCTGGGCTATCAACGAATCCAGCAGCGCCTGATGACGGTTATGCCTGGTCATGCTCTCCAGCAGCAGGGCGCTGGAGTAGCTGAGATCGACCTTATCAATCGCTTTATGTACCGCACGGCGCAGCAATCCCTGAATACGCGCAT
This sequence comes from Buttiauxella sp., assembly GCA_032000125.1. Classification (GTDB taxonomy): domain Bacteria; phylum Pseudomonadota; class Gammaproteobacteria; order Enterobacterales; family Enterobacteriaceae; genus Dryocola. The sequence continues at coordinate 37,490 of DAMALH010000024.1, forward strand.
CGTCCGTCATATCCAGAAAACCGCCCATTACCTGCATAAGATGCTGCCCCACCCGGCGGGCGTTATCCGGCTTGCTGAACCAGACGCCGATCGTTTGCGCCGGCTCATGGCGGCGAATCAGATTGATAAGCGACTGCGTATCAAGAAATTTCTCCTGCACGAAATAGCCGAGATTCTCGCCGATACGATCTTTATTACGTGGAATAATCGCCGTATGGCGGGCGATAAACGGGATAGGCACGCGGCGGAACAGCGCCACCACGGCGAACCAGTCGGCAAGCGCGCCGACCATCGCCGCTTCCGCAATGGCTTTCAGCCCGCTTACCCAGAAGCCTGGCGGCAAAAAGAGCGTGGCCACAAAAATTGCTGCGGCAATCAGCAGCAGGGAAAGCGCAAGGCGCTTGGTTCTTTTTAATTCAGCTATTTTTTCCATGGCTTAAGCATAGAACCGCCCGTGTGGAACCGGTAACATTAATTTTTACTGCTTTATATTTTGGCTTTGGACATTACAGAGAAAACGGATTTGCCTGAAAAAGCGATGAGGGTAGCACTGCCCGGTATTTGGCAAATCCGTGTCGCTAATGAAATAAGGCGAATATCCGCGCGCGACATCAGGTCTCAGGAGCGTTAATACAGATCAATAACAGGGATGAGAATAACGTTTCCCATCCCTGAATACGGCGCTTAAATAATCAGAACCAGGCTTCCCACATTGCGCCTACGTTAAAGGAATCAAGCTGCGTATCCTCTTCACCTGCAACACGTGTGGTATGGTTATTTTCAACCTGGCCGCCGGTCACGTAGAAGCGCAGCATCGGGCGGAACTCAGGACCCATAGCGATAGCAATATTCTGGGAAAGGGTCAGCTTCCAGCCTTTGTTGTCGCCGTCATTTTCGTAATCCACGCGCTGATAACCCGCCTCAAGCCAGGTGGAATGCACATCGTTCCAGAAATACATCGGACGCACGATAGCGCCGTAGTTGCGGCGGTTGTCCTGAGTTTGTTCGTCGTTGTCGTAATCGTGGAAGGCCAGCAGATATTCAATCTGAGCCTGCGGCGTAAATTTGTAGCTGCCTTCGAAGCTGGTGTACACCGTGTGCAGCCCGTTGGTTTTGTTATAAACGCTGTTGTCCGAATGGTCAGAATAGCGGGCGATAACTTTGTTCAGGCTATTTTCACCGGTGTGGCTCAGTACCACCGCAGCCTGCCAGGCTTTGGATCTTTCGTCGCTGTCGATGGCTTTGGAATCAAAACCATAGTTAGCGTACAGCTCAAAATCGATCGGCCCAAAATGGATGCCGTGCAGTTTTGAGGTTGCCGCGTAGTTGCCTTTATCGCCCGTGCCGGAGCTGCCGGTACAGGAGATGCGTGACGGGTTATCGCCATCTTCGACCAGCTCCGGGTTACAGGATTCTACGGAGGCGACAGCGGCCAGGTCTAGCTGTGCAAAGCCAAGATCGAAGTTTTTCACCCCGGCGCCCTGGCCGTCGTGGTTCATGAAGAAGTAGTCGTTGATGCCCTGTTGCGGACGCTGGTGGAAGTCGCGGCCAGCCCAGAAATAAGCGTTCGGCTGCGATTCAAACAGGTTTGTGACGCCAGCGTAAGCCTTTTTGAGGTTAACTTCATCGCCCCAGTGGTCGAACATGACCCCCACGTCCCAGATAGCGCCGGTCTCGCTTTTGAACGCTTTGGTCAACTGGAATTCGCCGCCGTTGCCTTCGTTACCCAGGCGGCCAATGGCTGACGATCCGTTATAGGAGCCGTCAACGCCAACGTATTTTTGGTCACCCGCCTGGAAATGCGCGCCGTAACGGGCATAACCGGTAAATTTCACGCCGTAAGGAATAGCCATATCCGGCGTGTCGGGTTTTGGCGCTTCCGGCGTTACCAGCGGATCGGTTTTTTCAACCCGTGCGGCATCCATTTTCGCTTGGCGATCGGCCAGAGCTTTATCTACCGCTCTGGCGACTATTTGATCGATTTGTTCCTGTGTAAATTCCTGAGCAAATGCAGAAATTGGGCAAAGGGTGGCGATAACCGCCAGGGTTAACGGCAGTCGTTTAAATATTTTCATAATCATCTCAACTTTAGTTAGTTATATTTTCAGACAATGACTATCCCGTTCCGGCTGGGCTATTAACAGCGCCGCCAGACAGACTTTATTTATGTGCTGTAATCGGAAGGTGTTTAATTAAAAATATCTACGTAATATCTTCTCCATTCTATTTATTTAAAGTATCGGTGTTAACGCTGATAAAGATGAATAATCTCTTCAGATAATTCACGGGCCAGCATCGAGGTCATTAAATGGTCCTGGGCGTGGACCATAATTAACGTCATTGGCTGTTTGGCTTCACCGGCATCCTGCTCAATCAGTTTCGTTTGCATCAGGTGTGCCCGGCGCGAATAACCCTCCGCCTCGCGCAACAAACTTTTGGCCTCGTCCAGACTGCCTTTACGTGCGGCCTGCAGCGCCTCGAAACAAAGGCTCCGGGACTGGCCTGCATGCATAATTATTTCCATTACCGCTTCTTCTAAATCAATCATCTTGCTTTCCAGAGTTATGCATTGGCATTAACGGGGGTCGTTGCCAGGTTTTGCGCTTTTTCTTCTTCTGTCTTTAACAGGGAGCGTTCGTAAGCGCGCAGGAACGGCAGATACATCAGCGCCGACATCACCATACAGATAACGCACATCACGATCGGGCTGAGCGCCCAGTTTGCCGCCCATGAAGCACCAATTGGTGCAGGCGTGGTCCACGGCGTCAGGGAAACAACCTGTGCAAGCCAGCCGAGTTTTGTGGCGGTGTAAGCAAGGCAGGCGTTAATCAGGGGAACGAAAACGAACGGGATAAACAGCATCGGGTTCATGATGATTGGCGCGCCGAACAAAATCGGTTCGTTGATATTAAAGAAGCTCGGCACCACGCCCATTTTGCCGATGGTACGCAGGTGTGCGGCGCGGCTGCGCAGCAGCAGGAACGCCAGCGGTAAGGTTGACCCTACGCCGCCAATCAGCAAATAGTGATCCCAGAAGCCTTGCAGGTAGACATGCGGAAGCGCCGCGCCCGCGGCCAGCGCCGCCTGGTTTGCCGACAGGTTGGCCATCCAGAACGGGTTCATAATGCCGGTGACAATCAGCGATCCGTGGATGCCCGCAAACCAGAAGATCTGGCACAGCAGCACGGAAAGCAGGATCGCAGGCAGCGAATCCGACGCGGACACCAGCGGCTCCAGCAGATGCATAATCGCCTGCGGCATGATCATGCCGGTTTGCGCCTCGATAAACAGGTTCAGCGGATGCAGCGTCGCAATCACCACCAGCACCGGAATTAAGATTTCAAACGAGCGCGCAACGCCGGTCGGCACCTCTTTTGGCAGGCGAATAGTGATGTTGTTTTGCTTGAGCCAGGCGTACATGCGGGTGGAATAGATAGCGGTGATAAGCGCCGTGAAGATCCCTTGCCCGGACAGATACTGGGTAGAGATTTTTCCGTCGGCATAGGGTGCTGCCACCAGCAGGAAGGCCATAAACGCCAGCAGGCCGGACATGACCGGATCGAGATTAAACTGCCGCCCCAGGCTCGCCCCAATGCCCACGGAAATGAAGAAGGTCATCACCCCCATGCTGAGGTTGAAAGGCAGCATTAGCTGTTCACGCCAGGTCTGCGAGAAATCCAGCCAGGCGCGCGCAAAACCGAGAGTGGTATCTGCGGAGAACGGCGGGAAGATAAACACCAGCATAAAGGAGCCGATGATCATAAAAGGCAGCGCGGCGGTAAAGCCGTCGCGAATGGCGATCACGTACTTTTGCTGCCCAAGACGGCCGGCGAGCGGGGTGATGGTTTGCTCGATAACGGCGACCATCGACTGATATAGCGAACCCATATGAATACCCTTTTAGTGAGCCGCTCTAATGAGCGACAGAGCATAATCCAGCACCTTATCGCCACGCTGCATGCCGTAATCCATCGTGTCGATGGCTTTAACCGGTATGCCTTTGGCGGCCGCTTTTTCGCTAAGCGTGTTTAGCATGTATTTCACCTGTGGCCCGAGCAGCACCACCTGGTAGCGTGGAAACTGCACGTCAAATTCGGACACGCCGTAAGCTTCTATCGCCACCGGCAGCCCTCTTTCTTCCGCTACGGCCAGCATTTTGCGCACCAGCATGCTGGTGGACATGCCGGCGGAACAACACAACATAATCTTGTACATCGACGGTGATCCTCAAAGTGTAAAAAGTTATTGCGGATGCGATTTGATACTTTATGGAAACCGTTTTCCATCGGCAGGGTACGGAAGTGTGAACTTGGTCCTGTATCCAGTTAATACGGGGCTATCTTCCTGGATAGCCATCACAAAAATCGATGGGTAGAAAAGCATTTGGATAGCAAATGGAAAATCGGTTTCCACAGAAAATGGAAACGACTATACTGCGAGGACCCCCGGTAAGCTTTGGGGTATCAGGGATTTCCAGGCAAGGATTACAGGCCAGCAGGGGAGATAGAATGTCTACGATCAACGATGTATCGCGTTTGGCCGGGGTTTCAAAAGCCACGGTCTCTCGGGTGTTGAGCGGTTCACGCGGCGTGAAGGAAGCCAGCCGTGTTGCCGTACTTAAGGCGGCAGAGGCGCTAAATTATCGTCCAAACGTCATCGCTCAGTCTTTACTAAGCCAGTCCACTGGCTGCATCGGCGTTATCTGCGCTCAGGAAAACATCAACCAGACTACCGGTTATCTGTACGCGCTGGAAAAACACCTCAGCCAGCATCAAAAGCACCTGCTGCTTCGCTTTGCCGATAACAGGGCGGAAGTGATGCATGCCCTGGAAGAGTTAACCTGCGGCCTGTGTGATGATGTCCTGATTATTGGCGCCCGCTTCCCGCTGAATATCCTGCACGAAAACGTCATCCTGGTAGATTGCATGGACGGCGATACCGCGCACAGCATTCAGTTTGACCATGCTTTCGCCGCCGAAACGGCCTGCAATTACCTGATTAAACAAGGCAGGCGGCAGATTGCGCTGATAGTGTCCCAGAGTAGCGGCGCCGCGGATCGGGTGCTGCTGGGCTATAAGCATGCCCTTGAGAATAATTTCCTGCCGTTTAACCGTAACCTGATCTTTATGGATTCCACCACCTCGTCCGTAGCGCTTCAGGTGCTGCTCAATAACAGCACTACGCTTAACTTCAACGCCTTGCTGGTGGCGGACGAGCAGGAGGCGCAGCGCATCATTACCCAGCTCCAGGCGTTTAATAAATCCGTTCCGGAAGACATCATGGTCTTCAGCCTTGCGGGGTCGCTGAATCTGCCCGGCGTGCCAGCCATTCCGGCGATTGAGTATTCTATGGATGCGATGGCGGCAAGAATCGTCGCCTGGCTTAATGAGAAAACCAAAAGCGTGCTGGGGTCGTATGTGCTGCGCGGCGACCTGATAACCCCGGATATCCGCAGACGCAAATAACCGTTAACGCTTTGGCGCTGGGGGAAGCTGATTTGCCGCCTGCGCACTATTAAGCAGGCCGGTTAACACGGCCTGCATAGGCATCAGGACGTTGGCGTCACCCGCGGCGCGAACCCGCTCAGCTCGGAAACCAGGTCGTTTACGCCATCGCTCATGTTAACGAAACGCGTCAGCGGCGAGCGGGTTATCACGACAAAAACGCCGACGTTAGTTTGCGGCACCATCGCCATATAGGTAATAAAACCGCCGCCGCCGCCCGTTTTTTGCACGATGCCCGGACGGCCGTTTTTCGGCGCCAGATAGACCCAGCCCAGCCCTAACGCATCGGCTTTGCCGGGTACATCCATGCCAATCACTCTGTGAAGCTGTTTGCGCTGATAAATCAGCGTTTGCATGCGATCGGCCTGGCTGTTGCGCTGGTGGAAATCAGAGCTCAGGAACTGCTGCATCCAGCGCATCATATCGTCCGGCGTGGAATAAACGCCGCCGCTGCCAATGGCGGCAAGGGTGTTATCACAGGGGCTGGCGCCTTTTTCTGCGACCATCAGGCGTTTGCACTGATCGGGAGAAGGGGTGAAGGTGGTGTCTTTCATACCCAGCGGGCGGGTGATTTGCTCTTCAAACAGCGTGGCATAAGGTTTGCCTGCTGCACGTCCCAGCGCATCAGCCAGCAGATCAAACGCCAGGTTTGAATAGGACGCGTTGGCGCCGGGCGCGTATTTTAACGTCGCGTTCGCAAGCCAGTTCCAGCGCTGCTCGCGCGTAGGCCAGGTAAAGACGGTGCGATGGGCCGCGCCGCCGGGCTGCTCGCGTGGAAGGGCGCTGGTGTGCGTAGCCAGATTGACGAGCGTGATAGGTTGCCCGTTAAACGTCGGAACCCTGGCCCCGGCTGGTGCATATTTACTCAGCGGATCGTTTAACTGCACTTTGCCCTGATCGAGCATTTTAACCAGCATTTCGCTGGTCATCAGCTTGGTCAGCGAGGCAATACGGATAACCGAATCAAGCTGTGGCCGGACGTTATTGCCCGGACGGGTTTCACCGAAGCTGTGGAAGGCGCGTTGGTTGCCATCAATCACAACCATCGCCATGCCGGTTGCCCCGCTGCCATAGAAAATATGGTTAGCGTAGCGTTCAGCTATTTCAGAGGCGAAAACGGGATCGGGTGAGGTTTGCGCAAAACCTAAAATGGGAAGCGCGGCAATGGCTAGCGCGGCGATGCGCGGGAGTCGAATTTTCAACGCGAGTAATCCATTTAACGAAGTGGGGCGGTATTCATCGTATTTATACTACGCCCGCGCGCTACGCAAACGCGGAAAATAAGAATTGTGAGAAGAAAAAACGTAACGCGGCGTTTCAGCGCCTTTTCCGGCCTGAAATGCACCGTAGCAACCGGCTACGGTGCGGTCAAAACTAGTTAGTTTTCTGCACGTCTTTTTGCATCACATCGTCTGTGGTGCCGCCTTCCTCGATCGTTTTTTCATTACCTTTATGTTCTTTACGCATTTCACCGCCCGATTCACAGCCTTTTTTATCTTCATTTCCAGGGGCGCGACAATCATCGATAACATGGCCTGGATTATTAAGCTGTTCCTTTTCAGCCTGCAGCGTCGAGGTGCTGTTGGCCGGGTTCTGCGCCAGGGCGCTGAAGCCTGCAAACATCAGGGTGGTTGAGAGCAAAGCCAGAGTAAGTTTTTTCATCTTTCAGGATTCCTGTTACGGGTAGGCAAGCCCTCTAAGTATGGGTGTAAAAAGCAAAGCCAGGGATTTATTGCCTGTTTTTTGTACTTGCAACCCTGTATAACAGGCCCCTGTTTACGCAATGAAAAGAAATACGTAAAAAAACTGACATGTCTTATACATAGACTGGATAGAAAATGCGTATTATCTCAGTAATTTTATACCGCGCTGCAACTAACCACGTCTGCTGGCGTCGAAGTAAAAGCACTATGCTGTACCGCTAATGATTCAGTTCTTTATGCGATACACACTATTCACGCATTAAGAAGCTGATATATGTCAACTAAGCCATTGTTTTGCAAATCCTTGTTCCACCCGCGTTACTGGCTGACCTGGTTTGGCCTGGCCATTTTATGGCTCTGGGTGCAACTGCCTTATCCCGTACTGCTGAAGATGGGCCGCCTTATCGGCCAGTTTTCAATGCGCTTTTTAAAGCGCCGCGTCTCGATTACCCGTCAGAACCTCAGGCTTTGCTTCCCCCATTACTCCGATGCCCATATTGAGGTGCTTGTGAAGCAAAACTTCGCCTCCCTTGGCATGGGGCTGATTGAAACCGGCATGGCGTGGTTCTGGTCGGATGAACGCGTGCGCAAATGGTTTGACGTGCGCGGCCTTGCCAATCTTAACGCCGCCTGCGACAAAGGCCGCGGCGTGATGGTTATCGGCGTGCACTTTATGTCGCTGGAACTGGGCGGCCGCGTAATGGGGCTTTGCCGCCCGATGATGGCTATGTATCGCCCGCACAATAACAAAGTGATGGAATTTGTGCAGACCATCGGCCGTTCACGCTCGAATAAAGCGATGATCGACAGGCGTAACCTGAAGGGCATGGTGAAGGCGCTAAAAGCCGGCGAAGCCGTCTGGTTCGCACCCGATCAGGATTACGGCCCGAAAGGCAGCTCGTTCGCGCCGTTCTTTGCTGTCCAGCAGGCCGCAACCACCAATGGAACCTGGACGATTGCCCGCCTGGCAAAACCCGTAATCCTCACCACCGTATTGATTCGTAACGCGGATGGCTCGGGTTATCAACTGGTTATCGAACCGGAGCTGGAAGACTATCCGGTCGATGATGAGCAGGCCGCCGCCGCCTACATGAACCGTAAAATCGAACACGAGATTATGCGTGCGCCGGAGCAGTATCTGTGGCTGCATCGCCGTTTCAAAACTCGTCCTTTCGGCAAAGACAAACTCTATACCGTTTAATTCCCGCGCGGGGATGGTGTCGTTCCGGGTGATTTTCCGATCCGGAGATAAACCATGCCTGCGTAAGCCCGCCTTTTCTTGCCGCCTGATAAGCCTGCAACATCACTTGATACAACATTCTGCATGCCTTATTGCGTCGGGATCGCTATAACTAACAGATATAACAACAAAAAGTCGTGCTCAGGAGCGTTGTATGTTCAAATCCTTTTTCCCACACCCGAAAGCGTTTTTCTTTACGGCGGTTATCTGGGGATTGCTTGCGGTCATTTTCTGGCAGGCCGGCGGGGGCCTGTGGCTGGAAAATGCGTTCGGCGCAAGCCAGCAAATCCCCATTAGCGCCAGCCGTTTCTGGACGCTAAAGGCGCTGGTCTTTTATGCCTACTACGCGGTATGCGTTGGCCTGTTTGCGCTGTTCTGGTTTATCTACAGCCCGCACCGCTGGCAGTACTGGTCGATTCTGGGCTCGGCGCTGATTATCTTCGTCACCTGGTTTATGGTGGAGCTTGGGGTGGCGGTCAACGCCTGGTACGCCCCCTTCTTTGACCTGATCCAGACCGCGCTAAGCTCGCCGGGAAAAGTCCCGCTGAATACCTTTTACAGTGAAACGGGGGTGTTCCTCGGCATCGCGCTGATTTATGTCACCGTTGGCGTGCTGAACAGCTTCTTTATCAGCCACTACGTGTTCCGCTGGCGTACCGCGATGAATGACTACTACATGGAGCACTGGCAGATGCTTCGCCACATCGAAGGCGCCGCTCAGCGTGTGCAGGAAGACACCATGCGCTTTGCATCGACGCTTGAGGACATGGGCGTAAGCCTGCTGCAATCGGTGATGACGCTTATCGCTTTCCTGCCGATCCTGGTGGCGCTTTCCCCGCACGTTAAAGAGCTGCCGATTATTGGCGCCGTGCCTTATGGCCTGGTTTTCGCGGCTATCGTCTGGTCAATTATGGGCACAGGTTTGCTGGCGGCGGTGGGGATCAAGCTGCCCGGTTTGCAGTTTAATAATCAGAAGGTGGAAGCGGCCTACCGTAAAGAGCTGGTTTATGGCGAAGACGACCCATCGCGCGCCACGCCGCCGACGGTAAAAGCGCTGTTCGGTGAGGTCAGGCATAACTATTTCCGCCTTTATTTCCACTACACCTACTTTAATATTGCCCGCATCCTCTATCTGCAGGTGGATAACGTGTTCGGCCTGTTTTTGCTGTTCCCGTCCATTGCTGCCGGGGTGATTACCCTGGGCCTGATGCAGCAGATTACCAACGCGTTCGGGCAGGTTCGTGGCTCGTTCCAGTACCTGATTAGCTCCTGGACCACGCTGGTTGAACTGATGTCTATCTATAAGCGTCTGCGCAGCTTTGAGCGCACGTTGCAGGATATTCCGGTGCCTGCCGTTGGCGAAGCGGTATAAAAAAAGCTGCCCCCCAGGGGGCAGCTTGAGACTAATGACAAACTCACCAGCGTGACAAAATTAAAAAGAGCCTTCATTTAAAAACAAGGAAAATCAATTCATTGATTTTCGGCCGATCGTGACAAAGCAGGAAACACCACGCTTTTCCCTGCTTTGTCAGCAACCTGAAGCTGCCCCCGGGGGCAGCTTTTTGCTTAATGTCCCGCAGAAGGGGCACCCGGCGCGCCTGAGCGTATAAACGGCGGGCGGGCAAACCAGATAATGACAATCAGCCCCATAAAGCCCCAGCCTAAAATCCAGAAGTAATCGATGGTCGACATCATGTAGGCCTGCTGCTCAATGGTTTTGTCTATTGCCGCCATGTGCTGCTGCGTGGCACCGCCCAGCCTGTTGAGGTAGTCAACCGATGCCGGATTATAGGTGGATACGCTTTCCGTAAGATTCGCGTGGTGGAACACTTCCCGACGTGACCAAATCCAGGTGGTGAGCGACGAGGCAAACGACCCGCCCAGCACGCGGAAGAAGGTCGCAAGGCCGGAACCTTCCGCTACTTCCGGGCCGTTCAGGTTCGACAGCACGATAGTGGTGATCGGCATAAAGAACAGCGCCACGCCGATGCCCATAAATAGCTGTACTTCGGCAATAGTGCGGAAATCCACGTCGGTATTAAACTGCGCGCGAATAAGGCAGGAGGCCCCCATCGTCAGGAACGACAGCGAGGCCAGAATACGCAGGTCGAACTTGCCGGCGTAGCGCCCGATTATCGGCGTCAGCATCAGCGGCAGTATGCCCATGGGCGCTGCGGCAAGCCCGGCCCAAATCGCCGTATAACCCATCTGCGTTTGCAGCCACTGCGGCAGGATGATGTTGATGGCAAAGAACGCGGCGTAGCCCAGCGTAAGCGCGGTTGTGCCAATCGCAAAGTTGCGATCCATAAACAAACGCAGATTAACGATAGGGTGGCGTTCCCCCAGCTCCCAGAAAACGAACGACACCAGCGAAATCGCGGAAATCACCGACATCACGATAATTTCCGTGGAGGCGAACCAGTCCAGATCGTTACCCTTATCCAGCACCACCTGCAATAGCCCAACGCCTGCCACCAGTAGCGCGATGCCGATATAGTCTATTGGCGCGTGGGTCGTCGTCTCTTCGCGTTCGCGAAGCTGGGTCCAGACGACGATGGCGGCAAAAATCCCAATCGGAACGTTGATGTAAAAAATCCACGGCCAGGAGTAGTTATCGGTTATCCAGCCGCCGGTAATCGGCCCGACGATAGGCGCCACCACGGTCACCATCGACAGCAGAGCGAGCGCCATACTGCGTTTACTGGAGGGGAAAATAACCAGCAGCAGCGTCTGACACATCGGGAACATCGGCCCGGCAAAGAAACCCTGCATGGCACGGAAGATAATCAGCTCCGTCATGCTGTGGGCAAAGCCGCACAGGAACGAGGTGAAGGTGAACATCGCCACCGAGCCGATAAACAGTTTTAGCTGCCCAAACCGGCGCGTAAACCAGCCGGTAAGTGGCAGGGCGATGGCGTTACACACCGCAAACGAGGTGATAACCCAGGTGCCCTGATCCGCACTTACGCCGAGATTCCCGGCGATGGTCGGCAGCGCGACGTTCGCGATGGTGGAATCCAGAACCTGCATAAAGGTCGCAAGCGACAGCGCAAGCGTCGCAAGCCACAGGCTGGGGGGCGTAAACGCCGCCTTATCTTGCATAACGTCTCTCTTAACGGGCGTCGGACGCTACCGCTTTGCTGTTGTCATGAAGGATTTTCGCCACCAGTTTGTCCGCCTCGGCCAGCGGGTTTTGATACACATCCGTCGTGAACCGCGGGGCGCTAACCGTTTGCTGCGGCAGCAGATGACCGTCGGTGTTGCGAATATCGACGCGGGCGTTCATCGACAGGCCGATGCGCAACGGATGCTTTTGCATATCATGCGGATCAAGCGTGATACGCACCGGCAGGCGCTGAACGATTTTGATCCAGTTTCCGCTGGCGTTCTGAGCAGGCAGCAGAGAGAACGCGCTGCCGGTGCCGATACCCAGGCTTTCAATGGTGCCCTGGTATTCCACATCGTCGCCGTAGAGATCCGCGCTGAGCGTCACTTTTTGCCCCAGGCGCATGGTGCTCATCTGGCTTTCTTTAAAGTTGGCGTCCACCCAGACCTGGTCCAGCGGCACGATGGCAAGCAGCGTCATGCCTGAATCAACCCGCATTCCAAGCTGCACGGCGCGTTTGGCGACAAAGCCGCTTACCGGCGCCACGATGGTGCTGCGCGCGTTATCAAGAAAGCGGCTACGCAGCGTGGCGACGGCGCTTTTGATTTCCGGATGGCTGTCGATAACCGTGTCATCCACCATCGCGGTATTGGTGCTTAACGCCTGCTGCGCGGCGGCTAAATCACTTTTCGCGCTGGTGACTGCGTCCCGGTAATGGGAAAGATCCTCAGCGGCAATAGCGCCGGTTGCGAAGATTTTCTGGCGGCGTGCGTAATCGCTTTGCGCCGTTTGCAGCGCTACGCGTTTGGCGTCCACCTGCGCACGGTAGTTATCCGCCGTGCTGTACAGTCCGCGCACCTGGCGAACCGTGTTGGCCAGGTTAGCTTCAGCCTGCTGCAGGGCGATTTCCGTGTCGCTCGGATCGAGCAGCACCAGCGGCTGGCCTTTCTGCACGAAATCACCTTCGTCTACGGTTACCTGGGTTACCGTTCCAGCGATTTGCGGCGTTAGCGTAACCTGGTTGCCGCTTACGTAGGCGTCGTCAGTGGTTTCGTAATAGCGGGCATACAACAGATACCACGCAAGGAAACCCGCTGCGGCGAGCACCAGAATAATGAACAAAATAATAAAGTTACGTTTGCGCTTGCTGCCGCGCTGTACTTGTTCAGCAGATGTAGTTTCCATCTTATTGGCGACCTTTATGAAGACATTAGCGATGAGGAGCGGTGATCTCGTCCGGCAGCATTTTTGTTATCAGCTCCACCAGTAAACGGGATTCATCGGGGGTAAGACGTGCTGTGAGATCGCTAAGGATTGAGGTGAGGGCCTCTTTCTGAAAGCGATCGCAAATGACCAGACCTTTGTCGGTCAGCGCCAGAATCACCTGGCGTTTATCCACGGGGTTAGGGTTACGCACGATAAGGTCGTGCTTAACCATGCGATCGACCATGCGGCTCATGGCACCTGCGTCCATGACCAGATTCTTGCTGATTTCTACCGGGCTGGTAACGCCTTTATAGATGCTAATCAGCACTTTGAACTGCGCGGCGGTGATATCAGCCCCGGAAAAATAGTGGCTGATAAGCTGATCTTTAAACTGGTTTGCCAGATGGATTAGCAAGCCGAGATGTAATTTGTTGTCGATAATACCCGGATTGGTACGCATGATATTTGCCTGGTCAGTAATTACAAATGAAATTAATGACCAGGCAGTTATTTGTCAACGCTATGTCAAGAAAAGCGCACGTTTTGTCAGGCAGCGAGCCAGTTTTCCGCGTCTTTTTTCATCCTGGTCTCAAGCTCAGACCCTTTGGTGGCAAATACGCGCTGCACGGGAAAACCTGATTTTTCCAGCAGCCAGGCAAGCGGCGCGTAGGCTATCGGGTAGCGACTTGCCGCATCACGATCGATGTCCACCGTCCCCAGCGGGAAATCAAAGCTGCCAAAATCGTAAATGACCTGGCGACGAAGGATTCTCCACTCCCCGTTGCGCTTCTCCAGCATGTCGTAAAAACGGTTATGGCAGGTTGCGCCCAGCGCCAGCTTGCTATTCTGGCCGATAATCATCGCGTTGGTTTCGGCAATCGCTTTGTTTTGCGCGGCGTTAAACTTAACCAGCGGACTGCCGATGAAATGTTTGGTGCCGATACCGGATTTGCCCATACGCATCGATCCTTTAATAAACTCGCTCGCCAGCCCTTCAAACCAGGTTACTTCAATCGTTCCTTCCGGGTGAAACAGTTTGCCCAGCTCATCCCACTGCGACAGGTCACGGTGCATCCAGCCGTTTAGCAAATCGCTGATGGCGAGGCGGTCTTCAATGTATTGCGCGTTCATAATCAACTCCAGCGGTGGGTATGCGGGCATTCTGGGCATAAAATAGCGATGCTTCAAATATATTGATATGATTGATTAATCATTATTATTGATGGGTTTGAGCATGGAACTCCGGCACTTACGCTATTTTGTCGCCGTTGCCGAATGCGGCCATTTCGGCCAGGCCGCTAAGCATCTCAACATTGTACAGCCCGCGCTGAGCATGCAAATTCGCGCGCTGGAAGAGGAGCTGGGCGGGCCGCTTTTTACCCGTACCAGCCGCAAAGTCGAGCTGACCGAGGCGGGCAGGCTATTGCTGCCGGAAGCAAAGCGCACTCTTGGACAGGCCGCGCACAGCAAAACCTTAGTACAGCGTGCTCTGCGCGGCGAGACGGGCTGCGTAAGAATTGGCTTTGCGGGTAATGCCGTCTTCTCAGGCAAACTCATGGAGCATGTGCGTGCGTTTCGCCTCCGCTCTCCGGCGGTGGAAATACAGCTTCAGGAACTGGCCCCGAAAGCGCTGGTGGAGGCGCTTGCGCTGGGGCAACTCGATATTGCCTATTCACCGCCTGCGGGCGCGCTTCCTGAGGCGATCGATGCAAAAAAGATTGGCGAATGGCCAATGATGTTTGGGATCTCGGAAGATCATCCTCTGGCGGGGGTTGAATCGGTGACCCTTGCGATGCTGGCGAAGTTTCCGCTGGTGGTGTTTGCCGCAGGCGTTGGCGATGACGCGCTGAACCGGATGCATCAGCAGTGGGATAAGGAAGGCGCGGAGCTAAGGTACGCCAGCAGCACGCTCGGCGCGCTCGCCATAGCCGCTTCCGGGCCGGGCGTGGTGCTGCTGCCGGATTCTTTTACCCGCGTCGCGGTTCCGCATCTGGTTTATCAGCCAATCTCTGATGAAAGCTTCGTCGCAGAATTGCTATTGTTGAGCCATCGGGATGAAACTCAGGGGGCGGCGCTCGCTTATACCCGCCTTGCCTTACAAAACACTTACAACGGAACGTTATGACCACTGCAACGCAAAACCGACAACGCGGACTTTTCGCCCTTAGCCTGGGAGCGGTTCTGGTTCTTGCTGGCTGTACCACTAAATCCACCGCCCCGGTTTCTGAAACCGCAAAGCCGGTGGATGTGGAAGCCGTCGTAAAGCAGAAGCTGCCGGCCAGCCAGAAAGATCGCAACAGTTGGGCAAAAGATCTGGCCACCACTTTTAAAAGCCAGGATATCGCCCCGAGCGAAGAGAACATCTGCTCGGTGCTGGCGGTCGCCCAGCAGGAGTCAAACCTGGTGGCCGACCCGGCCGTGCCAAACCTGAGTAAAATCGCCTGGAAAGAGATTGACCGCCGTGCTGAGAAGCTGCATGTCCCGGCTTTTCTGGTGCGCACCGCGCTGCTGATTAACTCTCCCAACGGCAAGAGCTACAGCGAGCGTCTGGACCACGTGCAAACAGAAGGGCAGCTAAGCGCGATATTCGATGATTTTATCAATATCGTTCCTATGGGGCAGACGCTGTTCGGCAACCTCAATCCGGTTCACACCGGCGGACCGATGCAGGTCAGCATTGCCTTTGCCGAGCAGCACACCGGCGGCTATCCCTGGAAGATGGAAGGCACCGTGCGACAGGAAGTGTTCACCCGCCGTGGTGGGCTGTGGTTCGGTACTTATCATCTGCTGAATTATCCGGCGAATTATACCCAGCCGCTTTACCGGTTTGCGGATTTCAATGCGGGTTGGTATGCCAGCCGCAACGCCGCCTTCCAGAACGCGGTAAGCAAGGCCACAGGCGTGAAGCTGGCGCTGGATGGCGATCTGATCCTCTACAACACCGATAAGCCGGGCAGTACAGAGCTGGCGGTAAGAAAGCTGGCCGCAAAACTGAATATGAGCAACGGCCAGATTCACAGGGCGCTGCAAAAGGGCGACAGCATCGATTTTGAGAAAACCGATTTGTACGAGCAGGTGTATGAGCTGGCGCAGAAAAGGGCGGGCAAGAAACTACCGCGAGAAATGCTGCCGGGAATAACGCTTGAGAGCCCAAAAATTACGCGTAATCTGACGACGGCGTGGTTTGCTAAACGCGTTGACGACAGACGTGCGGCCTGTATGAAACGCTAAAAACCCTCCGCAGAGGGTTTCAGATTGCAGACAAAGAAAGGAAAAAGCGTGGTTTTTCCTTCTTTGTGATTATTAGCCGAAAATCAATCTATTGATTTTCCTTGTTTTTTAAAGGACGGCACCCTTTAGTTTTGTGATGCAGGGCGGTTTGTCATCAGCCTCAAACCCTCCGCAGAGGGTTTAATAATAGCGGCGATGACGGTATTTAACCGCCAGGCCAATGATGCCAAGGAACAGGCAGCCCAACAGGAAGGGCACCAGCCCGAACACGGTGCTGACAGCCAGCCCCATTTCGATGCGTGGGCGTGTCGCATCGTTGCCCTGCGCAAGATGCTCCAGCACGCCGGGAGCATGAACCAGTAAATTCAGTATCTGGCTGCCGACCCAGAAGCAAAACAGAATGAATACCGCATAAGCCATATTGCTTAGCGTCGCGCCGCCTGTTTTGGTTGTGGAAACGGTAATCGTTGCGGGGACAACGTGTTTCGACAAAGTGATATCAGTCATTTTGACCTCCCATAAAACCGAAACGCCAGTCAGGTTTCCGCCCGATAATTACAGCAAGTTTGGCAGGTCATAAGGTTTGTCAATATCAGATTGTTGGTAATTTCGGCGCCGGAATCCTCCTGGATTCGCATTTTTTGCGTCAAATCACAATTCTGTAACTTAAATGAAATTCTTGTAACATTATCCCGATTGACGTCTATTAACGTGCGGTCTCTTTTCGCGGGCTGTGCGACAATGCGCCAACTTCTTTTTATCCTGATGGATGGCACCATGACTGCGAAAACCCTGAGCTTAAAAATGCGTCGCGACTGGCACTATTATGCGGTGGCGATTGGGCTGATTTTCATCCTTAACGGCGTGATTGGCCTGCTGGGTTTTAAAACCGAAGGCTGGCAAAGCTATGCGGTGGGGCTGGTGACCTGGTTGATAAGTTTCTGGCTTGCGGGGCTGGTGATTCGCCGTCGCCCGGAACCAGAAGAACCGGGCTCGGCAGAAGAGTAATTTAGCCGGTAATCGAGCTTTTAAGAGCGCTGTCCTGCTGATGGCGCTCCAGCGCCAGCTCAATCAGGCGGGTGATAAGCGTCTGGTAATTCAGCCCGCTCGCCTGCCAGAGTTTTGGGTACATGCTGATGTTGGTAAAGCCCGGCAGCGTGTTTATTTCGTTGATAATCACTTCGTCATCTTCGGTCAGGAACACGTCTACGCGAGCCATGCCGCTGCATTCAAGCGTCTGGTAAGCGCGCACGGCTATGTGACGAATTTTATCGTTGATCTCAGCGGAAAGCCTGGCGGGAACCACCACCTGCGCGCCCTGGTCATCGATGTATTTGGTGTCATAAGAGTAGAAGTCGCTGTTCACCACCACCTCGCCGCAGGTGCTGGCCTGCGGGTCGTCGTTGCCCAGCACGGCGCATTCAATTTCACGGCCTTTAATGCCCGTTTCCACCACCACTTTGTGATCGAATTCGAAGGCGAGCGCGACGGCGGCTTCGTACTGCTGCGCGTTGCTGACTTTGCTCACGCCAACCGAAGAGCCCTGGTTCGCCGGTTTGATAAACAGCGGCAGGCCGAGCTGTTTTTCCACTTCGTTAAAGCTGATTTTGCGTCGGCTGGCGCGGGTAAGGGTAATAAAGGGGGCGACGTTCAGCCCGGCATCACGCAGCAGGCGTTTGGTCACGTCTTTATCCATGCTCACCGCTGAACCCAGCACGCCGGAACCCACAAACGGCAGGTTTGCCACCCGCAGCATACCCTGCAGCGATCCGTCCTCACCAAGCGTGCCGTGAACGATAGGGAAAATGACGTCCACCTGGGGAAGCTGCGAGGCGGAGTGTGATTCAATAAGCTGCTGCTGCGTCTGGCCAGGCACCAGGGCTACGTTTTTTTCAGAACGGTTCAGGGCGATGCGCGCCGGATTATCCGTATGCAGCAGGTAGCTGGAAGCGTCGTTGATATGCCACTGGCCCTGTTTATCAATGCCCAGCAGCACCACCTCGAATTTCGCTTTATCAATGGCGTCGACGATATTTTTTGCCGACTGCAGCGACACCTCGTGCTCTGCCGATTTCCCACCAAACACGATACCAACCCGCAGTTTTGCCATGCCCGAACCCATCCTTAATCATTACGAAGGCGGACAACATAGCACGCTCATTACGTGGATTCATGTGCTTCGTGGCGCTTAAAACTTCTCAACTTCTATACTGATTATTCCGTAAACAAATAAGGGCCGCGGAATGGCGAAAGGAGTGAAGACCTTGATCGGTTTAACCGTAACGGCGGTGGCGGCGTTCTGGATTTATGAGCACCTGCCCGCGCAGTACAATCCTTTTGCGCCCCTTTCCATTGACGATCCGCCCACGCTTGCCACGCGCTACAAGCTGCGCCAGATGGCAAATCATCCTGAGGCCTGCCTGACACTGCTAAAACAGGCGCAGGCACGCAAGCAGTTGAGCTTTCGGAGCGTTGCGAATACCGGCGGCAAATGCCCCCTGTCCGATGCGGTAAGAGTGCAGAGCTTTGGCGATGTGAAACTCAGCAGCAGCTTTCTGGCCAGTTGTCCGCTGGCGTTGAGCAGCACAATGTTTATTCATCAGCGCGCGGCGCCGCAGGCGTTAACCACCTTTGACAGCAAATTAACCCGCGTTAACCATCTGGGCAGCTACGCCTGCCGCAATATCTATCATCGCCAGGATGCGCGCCTCAGCGAACATGCCACGGCCGACGCGCTGGACGTCAGCGGTTTTGGTTTTGCCAACGGACAGCAAATCTCCGTGCTGAAAGGCTGGCGTTCTGAGGGGAAGGGCCGGGAGTATCTGCATTCGGTCTTTGAAAACGGCTGCGCGTTTTTTGGCAACGCGCTGGGGCCTGACTACAACGCGGCCCATGCTAATCATTTTCATCTGGGCATGCGCGGCTACGGCCTGTGCCGATGAACTCATTTTGTATGATAAACTTGACAGACTTACGCAGTTTTTATTTTCACCCCTTTGAATAAGCGCGCGCCTTATGGAATCCTGGAAGGTCAATATTATCTCGGTCTGGTTCGGTTGCTTTTTTACCGGCCTTGCCATCAGCCAAATTCTTCCTTTCCTGCCGCTGTATGTGGAGCAGTTGGGCGTCACCTCTCACCAGGCGCTGTCGATGTGGTCCGGGCTGACGTTCAGCGTAACTTTTCTGGTTTCCGCCGTGGTTTCGCCGATGTGGGGCAGCCTGGCCGACCGCAAAGGGCGCAAGCTGATGCTGCTGCGCGCCTCGCTGGGCATGGCGGTGGCGATTCTGTTACAGGCTTTCGCCACCAACGTCTGGCAGCTATTTATTCTGCGCGCCATTATGGGGCTGACCTCCGGTTACATTCCTAACGCGATGGCGCTGGTGGCGGCCCAGGTTCCCCGTGAGCGCAGCGGCTGGGCGCTTAGCACCTTATCCACCGCGCAAATCAGCGGCGTTATCGTTGGCCCCTTGCTGGGCGGCTATATGGCCGATAGTCTCGGGCTGCGGATGGTCTTTTTCGTCACCGCGGCCCTGCTGATGGTGAGCTTTACGGTGACGCTGTTATTAATAAAAGAAGGAGGGCGGCCGCGCGTGGGCAAAACCGAGCGGCTTTCCGGTAAGGCCGTTTTCGCCACGTTGCCTTATCCCTGGCTGATGCTAAGCCTGTTTGTCACCACCCTTGTCATTCAGCTTTGCAACGGATCGATTGGCCCGATTCTGGCGCTTTTTATCAAACACCTCTCCCCGGACAGCACGAATATTGCCTTTATGAGCGGCTTTATTGCCGCCGTGCCGGGCATTTCTGCGCTATTTTCAGCGCCCAAACTGGGCAAGCTTGGCGACAGGATTGGCACTGCGCGCGTGCTAATGGCGACGCTTATCTTCTCCGTGGCGCTGTTTTTTGCCATGGCCTGGGTCACATCGCCCATGCAGCTTGCGGTATTACGCTTCCTACTCGGTTTTGCCGATGGCGCTATGCTGCCCGCCGTGCAAACGCTGCTGGTGAAATACTCAAGCGATCGGGTCACCGGCAGGATATTTGGCTATAACCAGTCGTTTATGTACCTGGGAAACGTGGTTGGGCCGCTGATGGGCGCAGGAGTTTCAGCCGTGGTGGGGTTCCGCTGGGTATTCGTCGTGACCGCGCTGGTGGTGCTGATTAACGTCTGGCAGTTAGGCCTTGCCCTGCGCCGTAAGCAACAAAAAGATGAGCAGCGAAACCTGCAAAGCTAAATAATGCCGCACCGTTTTTAATTCAGCAGAGCCTTTTAGCGTTGCCGGTTTAGTTAGTAATAAGGAAACGTCGGCTGTGCGCTTTATTATTCCAGATGCAGGAAAAATGGAATAATTAGCACAATTTCTGCGTTATCGGCGATGAGTGTTCCTGTATTTTTTGCGGTCTCGCACAATATTAATCTGCTATATAAAAATAGTACTTTCACCCCCTAGGAAAGCGCCAAACGTAATGCTACCGTCATGCTTCAAAACTTTTAGGGATATACGTTATGAAAAATCTTATTGCTGAGTTACTGGTTAAACTCGCCGAAAAGGAAGAGGAATCAAAAGAGTTTGTCGCACAGATTGAAGCGCTGGAAATAGTCGTTACCGCTTTGCTTCGCCGCATGGAACAAAGCGAGCAACAGGCGCTGATCGCCAGTATTGAGGCGGCTTTGCACGACGCCCGCCCAAAGGAGGTTGTGTCTACTCATGACACCCAACTCTTACAGCAATATTTAGAGAAGCTGCTCACGCATCCGCGTAGCTGAATCCTCTGGCCTGTCATTTTTCTGTCATGCGATATTTATAAAGTTGCTCTGTTTTTATTTAAGCCTGTAGTTTTTACACGGAGAAAATAAAGTGAAACAGAGCACAATTATTATAAGCTTATTCCCCCTGTTGCTAAGCGGAGCGGCAACCGGTGCGGAAAATATATCTTTGCCTTTGGATTCTCGTGCCGCGCAGGGGGATATCACCCAGCCCGGCGGCGCCCGACGCATTAATAGTGACCGGACGGAAACATTACGCGCTTCGTTAAACAATAAGCCTGCCAGGAACGTCATTTTACTGATCGGTGACGGAATGGGGGATTCTGAAATCACCGCCGCGCGTAACTATGCTGAAGGCGCGGGCGGCTTCTTTAAAGGCATTGATGCGCTGCCGCTCACCGGCCAGTACACGCATTATTCGCTGGATAAAAAAACGCATAAGCCCGATTACGTCACGGATTCTGCCGCCTCCGCAACGGCGTGGAGCACGGGCGTAAAAACCTACAACGGCGCGCTGGGCGTGGATGTAAACGGCAAAGCGAACACCACCATCCTGGAATTGGCAAAGGCCGCGGGGAAAGCCACCGGCAACGTCTCAACGGCCGAGATTCAGGATGCAACGCCCGCTGCGTTAATTTCGCATGTGACCTCCCGTAAATGCTATGGCCCAGTGGTAACCAGCGAGCAATGCTCGGCAAACGCGCTGGAAAACGGCGGTAAGGGCTCCATTACCGAGCAACTCCTGAACGCCCGTGCCGATGTTACTTTAGGCGGCGGGGCGAAAACCTTCTCAGAAACCGCAAAAGCAGGCGAGTGGTCTGGAAAAACGCTGCGCGAGCAGGCTGAAATACGCGGCTATCAATGGGTGGACAATGCCAGCACCCTCGCCGCCGTCACCGAAGCGAACCAGCAGAAACCGCTGATTGGCATGTTCTCGCCGGGCAATATGCCGGTACGTTGGGAAGGGCCAAAGGCCAGCTATCACGGCAATATCGACAAACCGGCCGTAACCTGTACGCCAAACCCCAAACGCGATGACAGCGTGCCTTCGCTTGCCCTGATGACGGACAAAGCCATTGAGCTGCTTAAAGGCAACGAAAAAGGCTTCTTCCTGCAGGTGGAAGGCGCCTCGATCGATAAGCAGGATCACGCCGCAAACCCTTGTGGACAGATTGGCGAAACGGTCGATCTGGATGAAGCGGTACAAAAAGCGCTGGAGTTTGCCCGCGAGGATGGCAATACGCTGGTGATCGTGACGGCAGACCACGCGCACGCAAGCCAGATCGTTGCGCCTGATACCAAAGCGCCCGGGCTGACGCAGGCGCTGAACACCAAAGACGGCGCGGTAATGGTGATGAGCTACGGCAACTCGGAAGGGGATTCGCAGGAGCATACCGGTACGCAGTTGCGTATTGCCGCTTACGGGCCTTATGCGGCGAACGTCGTCGGCTTAACCGATCAAACCGATCTGTTCTACACCATGAAAGCGGCTATGGAACTGCAATAACACCACAAAGGCTACAACCGTCAATTTTTTAACACGGTCAGTAGCCTTTTTCGTTTGCGCAGGCCAGGCTTAAAGCGCCACATACTAAGATGGATGCTGCTATGAAAATTGCTTTGATAATAGCGTTACTGGCAGGCGTAGTGGGCTCGGCGACAGCGGCAGATAAGCCTATGACGCCCCAGCAACAGCGCATGACTTCCTGTAATCAACAGGCCACATCGCAAACTCTGAAAGGGGACGAACGCAAACAATACATGAGCAACTGCCTGAAAAACGGCGGCTCCGCTCCCGGCGAGAAAAGCCTTACGCCGCAACAGCAAAAAATGAAATCCTGTAACGCTGAAGCGGGCAGACAAACCCTGACCGGCGAGGCGAGAAAAACATTCATGAGTAACTGCCTGAAAAATAAGGCGGGTTAGTTCTAATGGGTGAGCCTGCGGATCGGCTCACCCAAAAAATCATACTTCCCTCCGGCTTCCCCTTCCTATAATTACTGCAAATATTTCAGAATGTTCCTAACTATCATGAGTGATGAACAGGGTTTCAGCAGATGGTTTTCCGGGAGAGCTATGGACTGCCCGACACACCTCAATGAAGACAGGCATCGCTCAGGAAGGCGGTTTGCCCGACGCGTTTACTTACCCAGGGTTATCGGCCTTGCCACAGGTTTTTTCTGCGTAGCGTCGGTACTGGTGATGCAACCCCTCTCCGGCTGGTGGTGGCTGCTGCTGGTGGGGAACGGCTTCATCTGGCCGCACCTGGCCTGGCAGGTAGCCGACCGGTCGTCCGATCCTACCCGCGCTGAAATCCGCAACCTGATGATCGATTCCTGTATGGGCGGCGTGTGGATTGCTGCAATGGGTTTGAACGCGCTGCCCTCAGCGCTGATTGTTGCCATGATGGGCATGAATAACATGGGCTGCGGCGGCGTAAAGCTGTTTTTATACGGCCTGCTGTTGCTTACCTGCGCCTGTAGCTTAACGCTTGGCCTGCTCCCTATCCCGCTTAATCTGGAAACCATGCCTTCTCAGGTCTGGATTTGCCTGCCGATGCTGATTGTCTATCCCATGTATTACGGGCTGGTCAGCTACCGCACGGCGATAAAACTCGCCGAGCACAAGCGCCGTTTAATGCAGCTCAGCACGCGAGACGGCATGACCGGCGTGTACAACCGCCGTCACTGGGAGCACCTGCTGCACGGGGAATATGACAACTGCCAGCGCTATCAGCGCAGCGCTACTCTATTGCTGATCGATATCGATCACTTCAAATCCATCAACGATAACTTTGGGC
This sequence comes from Buttiauxella sp., assembly GCA_032000125.1. Lineage (GTDB taxonomy): Bacteria > Pseudomonadota > Gammaproteobacteria > Enterobacterales > Enterobacteriaceae > Dryocola. Next base: position 61,046 of record DAMALH010000024.1, read on the forward strand.
ACGACGCGGGCGACGAGGCGATCCTCGCCATCACCGAGCATTTGCAGCTCACTTTGCGTATTACGGATGTGGTGGGGCGGTTCGGCGGCGATGAGTTCGGCGTGATCATGTCCGGCACGTCGCAGGAGAGCGCCATTCAGGCGATGGTGCGCGTTTACGAATACCTTGATACTTTCCGGCTGGCGCGCGCACCGCAGGTCGTTTTACAGATTAGCGTGGGCGTGGCGCAGTACGACCGCCGTATGAACAGCTATCGCGAGTGGCTCAAAGCGGCGGATTTAGCGCTTTATAAAGCAAAAAAATCCGGGCGAGGGCGCATTGAAGCCGCGGCCTGACGGGCAGCGTTTTTCCCTCTCCCGAAAGAGATTATGACTTACCCAGATGCTCTGATTTCGCCATACACTTCACCATCGCTTCCATCACCGCGGCGCGGAAACCTTTTTCTTCCAGCACTTTTACCGCTTCAATGGTGGTGCCGCCCGGCGAGCAGACCATATCTTTCAGCTCGCCGGGATGCATGCCGGTTTCCAGCACCATCTTCGCGGAGCCCATCACGGCCTGGGCTGCGAACTGATAAGCCTGTTTGCGCGGCATTCCGCCCAGTACGGCGGCATCCGCCATCGCTTCGATAAACATAAACACATAGGCCGGTGACGAGCCGCTGACGCCGACAACCGGGTGGATCATCGCTTCGCTGACCACTTCGGCCTGGCCAAAGCTGCGGAAAATCGCTACCGCATCGGCGATATCTTCCGGGCTGACCAGCGCGTTTGGCGTGACGGAAGTCATACCGGCATTCACCAGCGCTGGGGTATTGGGCATGGCGCGAATGATTTTACGGTCATGGCCCAGCGCCGTCGCCAGCGAGTCGAGGGTAACGCCTGCGGCAACGGAAATAACCACCGTTTCTTTATTAAGGCTGGAAGTAATTTCACCCAGCACTTTTAGCATCACGCCGGGTTTTACCGCACCGAAAACGATGTCCGCAATCTGCGCGACCTGCTGGGCGCTTTGCGCAGGATTAACGCCGTACTCCTGGCGCAGCGCTTCCACTTTGTCCGGCGACGGGGTGTAAACCCAGATATTGCCGGGCTGAATGAGTCCACTGGAGATCAGGCCACCGAGGATAGCTTTCCCCATGTTGCCGCAGCCAATAAAACCAATTTTCTTGTCCATTGCGTCACTCCATTGTCTGTGATGTTTGCAGGGCTATAGCTTAACGCGCTTTCAGGCGATTCGGCTACGCTTAAGCAAAACAGCGGAAGGAGTCCAGTTCATGGCAAAACCTGTACCTGATGAATACACCGGACGTACCTATCCGGTAGAAGAAGATATGCGCTGGCAGCTTAAAGAGTGGAGCATTGAAAAATGGGGCCGCCGCTGCCTGCTGACGCTGGTGCTGCTGTCATTGCTGGGGGCATTTTCAGACGGCTGGCTAAGCCAGACCACCACGACCAACAAGGAGGGAACGCTGAGCGTGGAGCATCAGCGCATAATGCGCGCCATGAGCGACGAGAACTTCACCCTGCGCGTTAAATTTGCCACGGGCCAGCCTACCGTGCTGACGCTGGGGCAGGATTTTATGGACAACTTTGAGATTCAAAGCCTCCAGCCACAGCCTCTTCTTACCCATACCAGCCGGCATGAAATGGTGTTGACCTGGCCTGCGAGCGCGGGCAAAGAACAGGCGCTCTGGCTGACGGTCCAGCCCCAGTCCGCCGGGCATTTTATCTCCACCATCAGGCTTAAAGGCGCAGAGCCCGTGACCTTAAGCCAGTGGGTATTACCCTAAGGAAAAAAGATGGATAACGTATTACGCGCGGTAGGCATGTACATACTGCTGATGATCGTGCTGAAAATCGCCGGACGGCGCACGCTGCTGGAAATGACCTCTTTTGACTTTATTCTGTTGCTTATCATCAGCGAAGCGACGCAACAGGCGCTGCTGGGCAATGATTTTTCCTTCACCGGCGCCGCAATCACCATTATTACGCTGATTACCATGGATATCGTATTCGGCAAAATTAAAGAACGCTTCCCTCAGGTTGAACAGTTTATCGACGGCTCGCCGCTAATCCTCGTGGAGTATGGCCGTCCTCTGGAAAAGCGTATGCGTAAAGCGGGCATCAGCGAGGACGACATCCTCTCTTCCGCACGGATGAATCAGGGGCTGGAACGTATGGATCAGATAAAGTTTGCCATTCTCGAAAAGACCGGCAAGATCGCCATCATTCCCGCAGAAGGTCAGGAGTCGTAATGCAAATTTGGGTGGACGCCGACGCGTGTCCAAAAGTTATCAAGGAAGTATTATTCCGCGCCGCGGAGCGCGCGCAGATCCTGGTTACTCTGGTCGCCAACCAGGGGATGAAAACGCCGCCGTCGCGTTTTATTCGCAGCCTTCAGGTTGCGGCGGGATTCGACGTGGCCGATAACGAAATTGTGCGCCGCTGTGAAAGCGGCGATCTGGTGATTACCGCAGATATTCCGCTGGCCGCGGATGTTATCGAAAAGGGTGCCGTGGCGCTGAACCCGCGCGGCGAGCGCTATACGCCAGCCACCATCCGCGAGCGGTTAACCATGCGTGATTTTATGGACACCCTGCGTGCAAGCGGCGTGCAGACCGGCGGGCCGGATAGCTTAAGCCAGCGCGACCGCCAGCAGTTTGCCAACGAGCTTGAAAAATGGCTGCTGGCAGCGGCGCGGGCCAGAAAAGCTTAAATCAGTGAGTCATCGTCGTTGCCAAAATCGTCATTGCCGATATCGCCGTAGTCATTTGTATCATCCTGCGGCAGGCCCGCGTCCTGATTAAGAAACTGGCTATCTTCTGCCTGGTTATAATCATCAACCGCGTTGATCGCGGCGTTATTGGCGGGCTGTGCCGGCTCGTTGATGATATTTACCAGCTCTTCAGGCTGGGTATGGTGGAACATGCTGGTCAGCATATCCGCCATAATCACACCGCCCGCTACGCCCGCAGCCGTTTGCAGCGCTCCGGCCATAAAGCCGGTGCCGCCACGTGGAGCGGCATAGCCCGGCGCCGTTT
>DAMALH010000025.1:0-59417 GCA_032000125.1 Buttiauxella sp.
GGGCGCTGGCTTGCCATTAACCCGGGGACCGCCGCAGGCTCCTTGCCCGGCGAGGCGACGATAGATCCGGCCTTTGGCCTGGCGGCGACATGGATTGAAAGCGCCCTGAAAGAGCAGGCGCAGATCCAGGGCTTTACCGTCGTTGAGGCAAGTACGGTGGTGGCAACGCACCTTAACCACCTGATTGGCCAGTTCGCGCCCGAGCTGTTTGGCCGTCAGGAAGCGCAGCAGTTGCTCGATCGCGTCTCCCAGGAGATGCCGAAGCTGACCGAAGATCTGGTGCCGGCGGTGGTCACGCTGACCACGCTGCACAAGGTGCTGCAGAACCTGCTGGCTGAGAAAGTCCCGATTCGTGATATGCGAACGATTCTGGAAACCCTGGCTGAACACGCGCCGATACAAAGCGATCCTCATGAATTAACCGCCGTAGTGCGCGTGGCTTTAGGCCGGGCCATCACCCAGCTCTGGTTCCCCGGTACGGGTGAAGTACAGGTTATCGGGCTGGATACCGCGCTTGAGCGTCTGTTGTTGCAGGCCTTGCAGGGCGGCAGCGGGCTGGAACCGGGTCTTGCGGACCGCCTGCTGGAGCAAAGCCAGGAGGCGTTGCAGCGCCAGGAGATGCTGGGCGCGCCGCCGGTGCTGCTGGTTAACCACGCGCTGCGTCCGCTGCTGGCCCGCTTCCTGCGCCGCAGCCTGCCGCAGCTGGTTGTGCTTTCAAGCCTTGAGCTGTCGGACAACCGCAACATCCGTATGACCGCAACGATAGGAGCGAAATAATGCGTTTGCTGCTGGCGCTTGCGCTATTGCCCTGCTTCGTTCAGGCCGCCGGTGAGGGAAGCTGGCAGGCCAGCGGCATGGGGGTAACGCTCAGCAATCGGGGCGTTGCTGCAACATCCCGGGCGCTGTCGCCCTCCCAGCCGGTGAACGGCGTGATGACGCTTGTTGCCTGGCGCTATGAATTAAATGGCCCCACGCCGGGCGGGCTGCTGGTTAAACTCTGTTCGGTAACCCGCTGCGTGCCGCTGGAAGGGCAGAGCGGAACCACGCGTGGCTTAACGAATGTGGCTGCCGCAGAGCCGCTGCGGTTTGTCTGGGAAGTCTCCGGCGGCGGAAAACTTTTTCCTCCACTGCGCGTGCAGAGCAATCAGGTCATTGTGAACTACCGTTAAAGCGCCGCCCGTCCTTTATCGTAAATGCCGCACTTTCGCTGCGGCATTTTCGTCTTTACCTCTCATTTTCAGCCCTCGCTTTTGATAAAAATAAACCCCTGTTTTATAAACCGGGATACCGATGCGGACACTCTTTGTAATTTTGCCAGCATCGGTAAAGGGGTGGCAAAAACGAAAAGGTTTCTCGCGCTCCATACTTTTACTTTAGCCGTGAAAGATTTCTCGCAGGCCCGCCTGGGGCATGACTTGCAATCTCCCATAACAAAAGCAACGGGGTGGACGGCAATGACAAAACGTAAAATTGGGCTGGCGAATTATCTCGCCTACGGAGCAGGCGACTTTCTGGGGGCCGGGACGACGGCCCTGACCGCGGCCTGGCTGCTTTATTTTTATACTACCTTCTGCGGGCTTTCGCCTATCGAGGCAACCTTCATCTTCGCGATGGCGAGGGTGCTCGACGCGGTGGTCAGCCCGTTGATGGGCTATTTAACCGATAATTTCGGCTCTACCTGGCTGGGTAAACGCTTCGGTCGCCGTAAGTTCTTTATTCTGCTGGGCATACCTTTAGTCTTCAGCTACAGCTTTATGTGGGTCGGGGAGATGAGCTACTGGTATTACCTGGTGACCTACCTGATTTTTGACGTGGTCTATACCATGATTCTGGTGCCTTACGAAACGCTGGTGCCGGAAATGACCGATGACTTCAAAAAGAAAACCAAATTTTCCGGCGCGCGCATTTCGATGGCGCAGCTTTCGGCTATTCTGGCGGCATTCCTGCCGGGCATTCTGTTAAACCATTTTGGCAAAGACAACGCGGTTTCTTTCTTCTACGCAAGCCTGGTATTCGCCACCCTGTGCGCCATCGTGCTGAGCCTGGTATGGCTCTTTACCTGGGAGCGCCCGCGCGCCGAGTGGACGGAAGCCGCGCTGCGCGCCGAGGAAGAAAAGAAAACCCTGACGTTTGCCCAGAGCATGAAGCGGCTGAACGTTGAGTTAACCTCCACGCTGCGTATCAAAATCTTCCGCCAGCATCTGGGCATGTACCTTGGCGGCTATATCGCGCAGGACGTGTTCAACGCCGTATTTACCTATTACGTGGTGTTCGTGCTGATGCAGAGCGCGTCCGTTGCCTCTAACCTGCTGGGCACCATGGCGATTCTGCAATTTATCGCGGTGATTGGCATGATTCCGCTGTGCATCAAGTATGGTCCGGCGCCGTCGTATCGCATGGTTGTCGTGCTGTTCGGTCTGAGTTCCATCTCTTATGCGCTGCTGTATTACGCCGGGTTAAGCGATGCGTTCTCGCTGTTGCTGCTGGTTTCCGCCATCGCGGGTCTGGGACGCGGCGGTATCAACTATGTGCCGTGGAATACCTATACCTATATTGCTGACGTGGACGAAGTGATCACCGGTCAGCGTCGGGAGGGGATCTTCGCGGGCATCATGACGCTGACGCGTAAAGCCTCGCAGGCCGGTGCGGTCATGCTGGTAGGCATCGTAATGCAGCTTTCCGGCTTTGTTTCCGGCCAGGCGATCCAGCTTCCTGCGGTAAGCCACACCATTTTGATGATATTAAGCTTCGGCACGGTTGGCGTGCTGGCCTGCGGCTTCCTGATTTCCCTGCGCTTTAAGCTCAATCTGCAAACGCACAGCGTGCTGCGTGAGGAGACGGGGAAAATGCGCGTCGCCAATCGCGCGGTGCCGGAAGACATTACGCCACAGGCCCGCGCCACCGTCGAAATGCTGGCGGGTATGCCTTATGAAAATCTTTGGGGTAACAACAATATTGGTTATCTCAACCATGACAAGCCCGCCGCGCCGACCCTGAAACAGGCCGCAGCCATGAATTCGAACGCTACCCAGAGGTTAAGTTAATGATTATTTACCCCGTTAAGCACAGCCCGAAACTGCGCCAGCCGGAGCGCTTTATTGCCCGGGATGAACTGAAAGCCCTGATCCATAAGGTGACGGACAATCTGATTGCTATTAAGGATGAAACCGGCCAGTTCCTGCTGCGCCTGGACGACGGGCGCGTCATCGATACCAAAGGCTGGGCAGGCTGGGAGTGGACGCATGGCGTCGGGCTGTACGGCATGTACCAGTATTATCGCCAGACGAATGATACGAAAATGCGCGACATTATTGACGGCTGGTTTGCCGACCGTTTCACCGAGGGCGCGACCACTAAAAACGTCAATACCATGGCGCCGTTCCTTACGCTCGCTTATCGCTACGAAGAAACGCGCAATCCGTCTTACCTGCCGTGGCTTGAGAGCTGGGCCGAATGGGCGATGTACGAGATGCCGCGTACCGAACACGGCGGCATGCAGCACATTACGCTGGCAGAAGAGAATCACCAGCAGATGTGGGACGACACGCTGATGATGACCGTTTTGCCGCTGGCGAAGATAGGCAAGCTGCTCAATCGTCCGGAATACGTGGAGGAGGCGACCTATCAGTTTCTGCTGCACGTGCAGAACCTGATGGACAGGCAAACCGGGCTGTGGTTCCACGGCTGGAGCTATGAAGGCAACCATAACTTTGCCAGCGCCCGCTGGGCGCGCGGCAATAGCTGGCTGACCATCGTTATTCCGGATTTCCTTGAGCTGGTGGACCTGCCGGAAAATAACGCGGTGCGCCGTTATCTGCTGCAGGTGCTGGAAAATCAGGTCGCAGCGCTTGCCGGGTGCCAGCACGACAGCGGCCTGTGGCATACGCTGCTTGACGATCCGCACTCATACCTTGAGGCCTCGGCAACGGCGGGTTTTGCGTATGGCATGCTTAAAGCCATGCGTAAACGCTATATCAGCAAGGATTATAAAGAGGTGGCCGAGAAAGCGGTGAAGGGCATCGTGGAGAATATCTCCGCGCAAGGCGAGCTGCTGCAGGTTTCGTTCGGTACGGGGATGGGCAGCGATCTGGACTTTTATCGTCAGATCCCGCTAACCTCCATGCCCTACGGCCAGGCGATGGCGATACTGTGTCTGGGCGAGTATCTGCGTATTTACTGCTGATTGTTCAGCATATGGGGGTTCACTTCAGAACGATGGCTGTTTGACCGATGGCAAAGCTGATGGCTTGCGAAGTCCTGGCACAGATCGCTGAAAAATTAATTTGGAAATCAATTTATTGATTTTCGGCTGAAAATCACCAGGAAGGAAAAACCACGTTTTATTCTTCCTGGTCAGCAATAATAGAGCCACCTTCAGGTGGCTCTTTACATTGTGTCAGGCGCCGACGGGCACCGCGTGGGCGGTATTCTTCAGCTCCGGCCCCCGGTACTTCTCAATTTCCAACTGGGCCATCTGCCCGCAGTTGCCCTGGGCCAGGCTTGACGAGCCGATGTCGAAGGTCAGGCAGTTGACGTTGCCGTTTTTACACAGCGACCCCGGCTGATGCGGATCTGCCGGATCGAACCATGCGCCTTCGCTGATACGCACCACGCCCGGACGGACGCGCCCGGTGACCACGGCGCCAACCAGAATCTGGCCTCGATCGTTAAAGGCGCGCACTAGCTCTCCATCGCCGATTCCACGCGCCTTCGCATCCTGCGGATGAATCCAGATAGCTTCGCGATCGGCCACCGCATATTTCGCGCGCAGCGGCGTGTTGTCGAGCTGGGAATGCAGCCGGTTGACCGGGTGCGCGGTATTGAGCGACAGAGGATACTTGCTCGCCTCCGGCCCCTGATACCACTCGTGCGGCGGCAGCCAGCCGGGCAGACCGGGACAATCGGCATAGCCCATTTTCGCCACCGTCTCCGAGTAAATTTCAATCTTACCTGACGGCGTGCCCAGCGGGTTAAGCAGCGGGTTTTCGCGGAAGTCGGCAAAGCGTACCCATTGCCTGTTTGCCTCCGGTACGGGGAAGCGGATGTAGTTATTCGAGGACCAGAACATGTCGAACGGCGGCAGGGCTACGCGAGCGTTGCGCGCCTGGGCCTTCATGTCGTCGTACATCCCCTTAAGCCACCGCATCTCGTCTTTACCTTCGGTGAAGGCGTCCTGGACGCCCAGCTTAGCCGCCAGCCCTGCGAAAATATCGAAGTCGTTGCGTGATTCGTGCTGCGGCGGCACGCACTGATGCATTGGGAAGGCATAGAGCTGGGAATAATCGCCGCCCATTTCCAGATCGTTACGCTCGTAGCTGGTGGTCGCGGGCAGCACTATGTCGGCATACTTCGCGGTGGCCGTCCAGTAAGGCTCGTTCACGACGATGGTTTCCGGGTGCTGCCAGGCTTTGATCAGGCCGTTGGTATCCTGATGCTGGTGGAAGGTATTGCCCCCGGCGACGTAGACCATTTTTACGTCGGGATAGATAACTTTCGCGCCGTTAAAGTCGATGGTTTTGCCGGGATTGGCCAGGCATTCCGCAATGCGCGCCACGGGAATCGGCGTTGGGCTATTTTTCGGCGAGTCGCCTGCGGAAATCCCGGCCAGGATACCGCCGCGCGCCGTTGGGCTGCCGCCGGATGAATAGTGATAGCTGAAGCCAAAACCGCCGCCCGGCAGGCCTATCTGCCCGAGCATGGCCGCCACCGTAACCAGCAGCCAGTGGAGCTGTTCGCCATGATGCTGGCGCTGAATGCCCCAGCCGCCCATGATCATGGTGCGGTTGTTCGCCATATCCCGCGCCAACTGGCGCAGCGCCCCGGCTTCCACGCCGCAAATAGCCGCGGCCCAGCTAGCATCTTTCACCACGCCGTCCTGCTCGCCTTTCAGGTAGGCAATGAATTTATCTGAGCCAACGGTGTAGGTGTTCAGGAAGTCCGGGTTATGCAGCTTTTCAGCCAGCAGGGTATGGGCGATGCCCAGCAGCATGGCGCTGTCAGTGTACGGATGTGGGGCAAGCCACTCGGCGTTTAGGTATTCGGTGCTGTCGCTCTTTACCGGATCGATGCTGATAACCCGCACGCCTTTTTTCTTCAGCGCCTCGAAGCCCGCCAGACCGACATGATCCGGCATGTTCCAGCTATTCTTCAGGGTAACCATTGGGTTACAGCCCCAGAGCACCACGAGCTGGCTGTTCTCCAGCACGTTTGGCCATGCAGTTTGCTGTTCGTAGACCTCCATAGAGCCTACGACGTGGGACATAATCACCTGGGCAGCCCCCGTAGAGTAGTCTCCGGCGTAGTTCAGCGAACCGCCTACCAGGTTCATCAGCCGCTGGAGCAGGGTGCGGCTGTTGTGCAGCATCCCGACGCTTTTCCAGCCGTAGGACCCGGCGTAGATGGACTGCGGGCCATGCTCGCTTTGCAGACGGCGAACCTCGTTGCTCACAAGCGTCAGCGCTTTGTCCCAGCTTACCCGTACCCACTCGTCGCAGCCGCGCAGTTCAGGGCGACAATTGCGCGCCCCGCCTTCGAGCCAGCTTTTACGCACCATCGGGTACTTCACGCGGTTAGGGGCGTGAACCTGGTGCGGAGCCATGGCGATAAGCTCGTTCGGGAAAGGGTCGTCCTGCACCGGGCGGGCTTCGACCATTTTGCCGTCCCGGACGATGGCTTCGAAGGCGCCCCAGTGGGCGCCGGTCAGGATGCCTTTCTGGGCCTGGCGCAGGGCCACAAACTGCGGCAGTGCCTGGCTTACGGCCTCGGCCAGCGCCGAGCGTGGCCACAGCCCACCCAGCAGAGAAACGCCGCCGAGCGCGGCGGCAGCGCTCAGAAAACGGCGACGGCTGATTTGCATTGCTTGACGATTATTTTTCATTGTCCTGCCTCCATGCTGCTGCCCTGAATAGCGGCTGGCATATCGCTGGCGTGCTGCTGCACGTAGCGCGTCAGTATTCGTAGCTGTTCCTGGTTGAGGGAGGTCCGCGGTGCCATCCCTTTAATGACGCCAATCCACTGGTTTGCGTTAAAGCGATCCAGAGAAGTCAGGCCGTGACAGCCAGTACAGTTCGCGGACATCATCGAAGCGGCGTAGTCCCATATTTTTTGCTGATTGTCGATGAGCTGGCCCGCAGGCAGCCAGACCCGCAGCGCGGTCTGATGCCAGACCAGATGGGTTTCAGGATCGGTATAGTTGCTCAGGCGCTTCACCTGCGCGCGGGCCTCTTCGCCCAGCAGCAGGCTCAGAATGCGTTTCCCGGCGGCGGCGTAGAACACTTCATTCACGCCATCCTGCTGCCAGCCGTTCACTTCGGCCAGGATCATGCCATTTTCGCGCTTAACGATACTGGCTTCGGTGCCGGGCATCAGGTTACCGGCGTTGTGCTGCTTGTTATCAGCGCTGAGCCAGAAGGGCTGGGTTGAGATCGACCAGACTTTGCTGGCGCTGTCCGGCGTTTTCGCCGCGGCGGCGGAAAGCTCGTTAGCCCCTGCGGCAGAAAGCTGGCTCATATCCGGCAGTATGTGGGCTACCCCTTTGTGGCAGTCGATACAGGTTTCGCCGTTTTTGATAGCCACGGGATGCTCATTGCGGGCTTCAGGGCGCTGGGCGAGCACGTCCATCGCTTCGTAGCTGTGGCAGGAGCGGCAGGTTGCCGAGTCGTTCTTTTTCATGGTGTCCCAGACGCTCTGGGCCATCGCCAGCTTGTGGGCTTCGTATTTCTTCGGCGTATCGATTTTGCCGGTCATCTCGCCCCAGACGTCTTTAAGCGCCATGACTTTGGTGGTCAGGTAATCGACGGGCTGGTGGGGAACGTGACAGTCGGCGCACTCGGCGCGGATGCCTTTCGGATTCTGGAAATGAACGCTGCCCTGATATTCCGCCAGCGGCTGCCGCATGGAATGGCAGGAGACGCAGAATTCGGTGTCGCTGGTTTTGTGCATGACCGTCGCACCGCCGGTTAGCAGGACCGCGCCAAGCACGACCCCCGCCAGCAGCAGCCAGAGCCAGGCATAACGTCGCCTGACGGAACGGTTTGATTTATTCATAGAAAATCCCTTAGAAGAAAAATCAACGCGGATGAAATGTTTTTTATTTATGGTCAAATTAATGACGCATTAATTATAAGGATTTAGGACGAAACTACCTCTAAGGGGGTAATTTAATTCACGTTAAGTTGATACCGGACAAGGTTGAGCGAACGTCAAAGGGCAGAAGTACCGAAGGCTGGGGCAGGCAGGCAGGCAGGCTACAAAAAGAAAAAGGGGCGAATGCCCCTTGAGATTGCTGACAAAGAAGGAAAAAGAGTGGTTTCCCTTCTTTGCGATCGTCAGCCGAAAATCAATGAATTGATTTTCCTTATTTTTTAGTTCGTGCAACAGGCTTATCCTGCCACTCGATGAGGATTGCCATCACTCTGAAGAGCGAGTGCCCCCTCAGGTATTACATACGTTCTACGGTTTCGATGCCAAGGGTATCCAGACCCAGCTTCAGGGTTTTGGCCGTCAGCAGGGCGAGCTTCAGGCGGCTGTTGCGGGTTTCCTCGCTCTCGGCGCTGAGGATGGGGCAGTGCTCGTAGAAGCCGGAGAACAGGCCGGCCAGATCGTACAGATAAGAACACATGACGTGCGGCGTGCCGTCGCGCGCGACCACGTTCAGCGTTTCTTCAAACTGCAGCAGGCGTGCCGCTAGCTGAGCTTCGCGGTCCTGCGTAATCACCACAGGCGCTTTTTGCAGCTCGGCTTCGTCGATATTGGCTTTACGGAATACGGAAAGCACGCGGGTATAGGCATATTGCATATAGGGCGCGGTGTTGCCTTCGAAGGCCAGCATGTTGTCCCAGTCGAAGATGTAGTCCGTGGTACGGCTTTTAGACAGATCGGCGTATTTTACCGCGCCAATCCCTACAGCATTTGCCAGGGCTTCCAGCTCGGCGGCTGGCATGTCCGGGTTTTTCGCCGCCACCAGATTGCGCGCGCGTTCCATTGCTTCGTCCAGCAGGTCGGTCAGTTTTACGGTGCCGCCGGAACGGGTTTTAAAGGGTTTGCCGTCTTTACCCAGCATCATGCCGAACATCTGGTGTTCCAGGGTGACGGATTCCGGCACGTAACCGGCTTTACGCACGATGGTCCACGCCTGCATCAGGTGCTGGTGCTGGCGGGAGTCGATAAAGTACAGTACGCGGTCGGCGTGCAGGGTTTCATAGCGGTACTTCGCGCAGGCAATGTCGGTCGTGGTGTAGAGATAGCCGCCGTCTTTTTTCTGGATGATAACGCCCATCGGCTCGCCGTCTTTGTTCTTGAACTCGTCCAGGAACACCACGGTTGCGCCTTCGCTTTCTACCGCCAGACCTTTTGCTTTCAGGTCCGCCACGATGCCCGGCAGCATTGGGTTATAGAGGCTTTCACCCATTACGTCGTCGCGGGTCAGCGTAACGTTAAGGCGGGCGTAGGTTTTCTGGTTCTGGGCCATGGTGATGTCGACCAGCTTGCGCCACATCTCACGGCAATATTCATCGCCGCCTTGCAGTTTCACCACGTAACCGCGTGCGCGCTGCGCAAAGGCTTCATCTTCATCGTAGTGTTTCTTCGCGGCGCGATAGAATTCTTCCAGATCGGCCAGCGCCATTTCACCGGCGTTTTCCTGCTGCTGCTTTTCAAGAAAGGCAATCAGCATGCCGAACTGCGTGCCCCAGTCGCCCACGTGGTTTGCGCGGATAACGTTATGACCAAGGAACTCCAGCGTGCGCACCGTTGCATCGCCGATGATGGTGGAGCGAATGTGGCCGACGTGCATCTCTTTTGCCACGTTTGGCGCGGAGTAATCGACGACAATCGTTTGTGGCGCAACGGTATTCACGCCTGCGCGGTCGGAGGCGACAGCCGCATCGACGTTTTTCGCAAGGAAGAGCGGGTCGAGGAAGATATTGATAAAACCGGGGCCGGCGATTTCAACTTTGCTGGCAATCCCGGTTAGATCCAGATTAGCGATGACCGACTCTGCGACCTGTCGTGGCGGCTTGCCCAGAGATTTGGCAACGGACATCACGCCATTGGCCTGATAGTCGCCGAACTGGACTTTGGCTGACTGGCGAACCTGCGGCTCGCAATCCGCAGGTGCACCTGCGGCAACCATGGCCTGACTGACTTTATCTGAGAGAAGCGCCTGAATATTCACCGGGATACCTTACATTTTCTTTAGGCGGCCGTGTCGTACAGCAGCCGTGTCGTGGGGGATAAAAATAAGGGCGTAAGTATAACTTTATTTTTCCGCCCTCGTCAGCAAAAGCCTTGTCCTGCGCGCCCTGAACTATTATCAACGGTACAGTGAATAACCATTCGCTTACTTCCCCGAGCAAGAGAGTTGGTGAGGCGGCCGGAAAAAGGTAGATTAGGCCCCCTTCGCCACTCAGAGGACGACGCCATGGCCAACTGGCAGACAATTGCAGAACTGAATGATATTTCCACGGACCTTCCGCGTTTTACCCGGGCTTTAGCGGAGCTTGCCGCGCGTCTGGATCTGGAGATTGCTCCGCTTGCTGCCGACCATATTTCGCTGCGCTGCCACCAGAACACCACGGCAGAACGCTGGCGTCGCGGGCTTGAACAGTGCGGCACGCTGCTGTCGGAAAATATTATCAACGATCGAATAATTTGCCTGTTTCGTCTTGACGAGCCGGTGTGCGTTGAACACTGGAAGTTTACCGTCGTTGAGCTGCCCTGGCCGGGTGAGAAACGTTACCCGCATGAAGGCTGGGAGCACGTTGAAATAGTGCTGCCGGGAGACCCGCATACGCTTAATGCACGCGCGCTGGATTTGATGTCCGATGCCGGTTTGCGCCAGACGGGCATTTCCGTGAAAACCAGTTCGCCAAAAGGCGAGCGTGAACGTTTACCAAACCCAACGCTTGCGGTTACCGACGGCAAAGTCACGATAAAATTCCATCCGTGGAGTATCGAAGACATCGTTGCCAGCGAACAGGAATAACCCCCGTCCGGCGGATTTGCCTTTACCGCGCGTTAACCGCTGCCGTCATGCGGTTGATGGCCTCTTCAAGCGTTGCCGAAGTGCAGCCAAAGTTTATCCGTACAAATTTTGCCGCGCCAAAATCTGCGCCCGGCGAGAAGCCGAGCCCGGCCTTCTGGAAGAACAGCGTTGGGTTATCTACGCCAAGCCCGGTCGCATCAACCCAGCCCAGATAGGTTGCTTCCGGGGCGGTCATCTCCAGGCCCTGTATGTCATTGACGGCGGTAACGAGCCTGTCGCGGTTGCGGCGCAAATACGCCAGCAGCTCCTGTAACCACGGTTCGCCTTCGCGCCAGGCGGCCGCTGCCGCGGTTAATGCCAGCACGTCCACGCCCGGAACAATACCTTCGCGGGTTTTGTTAAACCGCCTGCGCAATTCCGGGTCAGGGATAATAGCCAGGGATGCGCCAAGTCCTGCAATATTGAACGTCTTGGACGGCGAAATCAGCGTGATGGAGCGCTGCTCGGCATCGGCGCTCAGGGTGGCGAAAGGAATATGCGTCGCGCCGGGTTCAAGCAGTAAATCGCAGTGAATTTCATCGGAGCAGACAATCAAATTATGCTGCTGCGCAAACGCCAGTTGCTGCTCAAGCTCTTCGCGACGATAAACCGTGCCGCCGGGATTTTGCGGGTTACACAGCATCAGCAATTTTTCACGGCCGGTGAGCGATGCTGCAAGCGAAGATACGTCCATTATCCAGCGGCCCTTTTCGAGCTGGAGCGGGGCGTTAAGCTGCGGGCGCCGTGCGGAAGCCGAGGATTTTTTAAAGGGCGGATAAATCGGCGTTGGGGCGATAGTCGCCTCACCGACGTCGGTAAAGGCCCGCACGCTAAGATTTAACCCTGCGACGATACCCGGCAGGATAACAATCCACTCGGGTTTTATCTGCCACTGGTAGCGGCTGGCCATGCGTTCCACCGCTACGTCAATAAGGTCATGGGGCCGGTCGCCATAGCCGAAAACGCCGTGATCCACGCGCTGATGGATGGCATTCAGAATGCAGGACGGCGAGCGGAAATCCATATCAGCTACCCACATCGGTAGCACGTCGTTACCATATTTATTCCACTTCACGCTGTCGCTGTGACGCCGGTCGATCCCTTCGTCGAAATTGAATGCCATGATAAATTACCTCTTTGTGAACGTCGTTTCAGATTATCACTCTGACCCAGTGGCACAAGCGTAAAACAGAGCATTTTTTAAGGAATAATCAATGAGTAAGCTGGAAATATGTTGTTATGGCATCGATTGCGCGCTGACGGCTGAGCAGGCCGGAGCGGACCGCATCGAACTATGCTCGGCACCTAAAGAGGGGGGATTAACGCCTTCAACTGGCGTACTGCGCAAAGTGAAGCAGTTAATTTCGATTCCCGTGCACCCGATTATTCGGCCACGCGGCGGCGATTTTTGCTATAGCGAACGTGAGTTTGCCATCATGCTTGAGGATATCGCCTTCGTGCGCGAGCTGGGATACCCCGGCCTGGTTATCGGCATGCTGGATGAAGACGGGCATATTGATATTTCGCGCATGCAGCAGGTGATGGACGCCAGCCGCGGCATGGCGGTGACCTTCCATCGCGCTTTTGATATGTGCCACAACCCGCTGGTAGCGCTTGAGCAGTTAACCGATTTGGGCGTTGCACGCATCCTCACTTCCGGCCAGCAGCAGAATGCCGAAGCAGGACTTTCGCAGCTTACGGAACTAAAACAGCATTCCCGTGCTCCAATCATTATGGCGGGCGCAGGGGTGCGCCTGAGCAACCTGCAAAAGTTTGTCGAACACGAGATAGACGAGGTGCACAGCTCCGCCGGGCACAACGTTGCCTCAGTAATGCGCTACCGCAAAGCGGGCGTGTCGATGAGCGCGGATGCTGAAGCCGATGAGTTTAACCGCTACTGCGTGGATGGCGACGTGGTGGCAGCAATGAAAGCCTTACTGGTTGCCGCAAAAACGGCAGCCTGAGCGCAAAAAGTTTTAACCGCGCATCATGTCGCCCAATGTGATGTTTGCTTGTACCAGGCCCCGGTGCTTTACCGGGGCTTTTTTTATTCGCGTGAGCTTTCAAAGCCGCTTTTTTGTTGCGGCGAAAGTTGCCACTACGCCCACGGTCGACACGCTCACCTCTTCAAAATAGCCTTCCAGCGTCTGCCTGAGTTGCTCCGCAGTATCCTGTCGGTTAGAAAAAATTCCTTTCTTGTTGTAAACCTTCATTAATTTTTTACCGAAGCCGTTGTGGCCGGCAGCGTCACCCAGGATGGTTGCCCCGTAAAGCGTGCCGTTTGCACCGAGCGCGGCGGCGGCATTTTTAATGGCGAGGGCTTTGTCCGCAGGCGTACCCGGCAGGCAGTGCAGGAGATAAAACATGGAGACGGAATCGAACACGTTATGCAACGCCCGGGGAAACTCGTTAAACACATCATGCTCAAGGCAGTTGCTTACCCGCTGAGCACCGATTCGTGTTCTCGCAGCATGCAGACTATTGGTGTTCAGATCCATCAAGGTGATATCACGGGCATGGTCGGTTTGGGAAAGATAGAAGCCGGTGCCAACGCCGATATCGAGATGTTTATGACCAATATGTTTATTGAAGTGATTGACCAGCACGTCTTCCGTGGGGCATCGCCAGGCATAGCGGTTGGAAATGCCCAGCACCCACCAGTCATAGATCTTTAACGTTAACGGCGTGTATGCCTGGGCGCCTTTTTTACTTAAATTTCTCATAATCCCTCACTGAAATTGTTTGCGTCACGGATTAAAACAAGCTTGCCCGGCCTGTGCAAATCCAAAAATGCTTTTTAGACCGCTCAGGGGTGAGCTATGTCTATGATTGCTTGATAGTTTGGATTAAGCGAGGCTGGCTATTGACCCGGCGGCGGGCTGGAACAGAGAGCTGGAGTAAAGGGTGAACCGAAGCGAAGCGGTAATCACTGGTGAAATATTACCCTTGCGAAATTAAACTTCACCTATACTTATGGCTCCTGAGTTAACTAAAGGTGAAATTATGTCGTTCAACAACGTCCTGATGGTTAAGAAAGAAGAGCCGAGCAAATCGAAAGATTCTGGCGCGAAAAAGCCAACGCCGACTAAAAAATAAGTCATGCTCAGATACGATAAAGGCCGCGAAAGCGGCCTTTTACATTTGCTGATGGAGCAATATTTCCTGAGGGGCAATCAGGGCTTACGCGCCACCAGCACCGCACGCAGCGGAGCAGGGTAGCCTTCGATCGTTTTCGTGCCGTCGTTCGGATCGAGAAAATCGGCCAGCGATTCGGTGGTAAGCCAGCTGGTGCGACGCTGCTCTTCACCTGTGGTGTAGCAGTGGTCGACGATACGAACATCGACAAAACCGCATTTCTCCAGCCAGTTTTTCAGCGCCAGCGCGGAAGGGATGAAATACACATTGCGCATCTGCGCGTAGCGCTCGCCCGGAACCAGAACGGTATTTTCATCGCCTTCGACAACCAGCGTTTCCAGCACCAGCTCACCTTCTTTCGCTAACTGGTTTTTTAGCTGATACAGATGGTCAAGCGGCGAGCGGCGATGATAAAGCACGCCCATCGAAAATACGGTGTCAAAAATATTCAGTTCGGGAAGCTGTTCGATACCCAGCGGCAGGACATGAGCGCGCTGGTCGTTACCGAGCAGCTTACGCACGGCTTCAAACTGGCAGACAAAAAGCTGCATCGGGTCGATGCCCACCGCCAGCTGCGCGCCTGCGCCAATCATGCGCCACAGGTGATAGCCGCTGCCGCAGCCGACGTCCAGAATAGTGCGCCCGGCAAGCGGAGAAATGTGCGGCAGTACGCGATCCCATTTCAGGTCGGAGCGCCATTCGGTATCGATATCCACCCCGTACAGCGAGTATGGCCCTTTGCGCCACGGCATCAGGTTGCGCAGGAGCTTTTCAATGCCCAGGCGCTGGCCCTCGCTCAGCGGCTCCAGCGATTCGGCGCTGACGCTGTGCAGCAGATCAAGACGGTGCGGCGTGAGCTCCGGCAGATACTCAACCGTGTTGTGCCAGTGCTTAAACTGCCCGTGCAGGTTTTCGCGCTGCCAGGCAGCAATCTGCGCAGGCAGCGTTTCCAGCCACGGAGCAAGCGGGCTTTTGGCGATGAGCTGGTAAAAATTACCGAAGTCGATCATGCAGGCGTTCCTGATTTCAGTGCCACTAACGAACCAAAGTTAAAGCACTGGAACCACAGTTCCGCGTGGTCAAATCCGGCCTGTTTCAGACGTTTTTTGTGGGTTTCAACGGAGTCGGTGAGCATGACGTTTTCCAGCATGCTGCGCTTCTGGCTGATTTCCAGCTCGCTGTAGCCGTTAGCGCGCTTAAAATCGTGATGCATATTGAACAGCAGTTCGCCAACTTTACCGTCTTCAAAGCTGAATTTCTCTGACAGCACCAGCGCGCCGCCTGGGTTTAACCCTTTATAAACTTTTTCCAGCAGCAGCTTGCGGTCGTGGGGTTCGAGGAATTGCAGCGTAAAGTTCAGCACCACCATTGAGGCGTTTTCGATGACGATATCGCGAATATCGCCCTCGATGACCTCAACCGGGGTCTGCGCTTTAAAGGCGTTGATATGGCGACGACAGCGCTCAACCATCGCCGGGGAGTTATCGACCGCAATAATTTTGCAGCCGTCATGCTGGATGTTACGGCGCACCGAAAGCGTTGCCGCACCCAGCGAGCAGCCCAGATCGTAAACCAGGCTGTCCGGCGTAACAAAACGCTCCGCCAGCATGCCAATCATCGAAATGATGTTGGAATAACCAGGCACCGAGCGCTGGATCATATCGGGGAACACTTCAGCCACGCGTTCATCAAAGGTCCAGTCGCCCAGCTTGTCGATGGGGGCGGAAAACAGCATATCGCGGTCAGACATAACGTTAAATCCGGGAAATTCGAAAGGGCGTATTTTGCGTTAATGCAGCGAGAAAACCAACTCCCATGGCATATACCACAGATTAGCCAGCACCATTAGCAACAGCGCACACCAGGTGGCGCTCATACCGGAGCGGCGCCAGCGGATCAGGCGGTGATGAAAACCGTAGTAATGCATCAGGCGGCCGGCGATCAGCAAGATGCCGCAGACGTGCACCATCCAGGTTTCAGCACCGTTCATTTCCATCAGCAATAACAGCAGGATGGCGATGGGAATATATTCCACCGCGTTGCCGTGAATACGGATAGCGCTCTGGAGTTCGGTAAACCCGCCGTCGCCATAGGAGACGCGGTATTGCAGACGCATACGAACAACATCGAAAGAAAACTTAATCAACAGCATTGCACCCAGCACAGCGTAGAGCGCGCTTACCATACTCGCATCCTATAGGGACAGTTAAAGCACGGGCTCTATGATAGCAGTGCGAACGGCAGGCTGTCGCTACCCCTAAAAGAGAGAGTTCTGCTGCGGGATAGCCGGTTCGCTGCCCAAATCAGGGAAAGTCTGCTGCAGGCTGGGCCATAGCGTATGGACAAGCTCTGGCGCCTGGCCTATATCGGGGGTATGCAAAAAAAGCCAGGGGGTGGTTTTTTCTGCCCACTTTGGCAGCGTTTTCAGCCAGACGTCAAAGAATGCCTGATTTTGCGCCATATCATTGCTGCCGATAAAACGAACCAGCGGATCGCTTGCGGTTACCAGCGCGTGCACGGGCACTTTCGGCTTTTTACGCTGCGCGGCGCGGATGGCTTCGCTGTCTGGCGTTGCGCTATGCACCGGGCGGCTGTCGAGAATAGTGCGATTCACGCCGCGCTCATGCAGGCCGCGGTTAAGCGCCTGTTCATCGGGGCCTTTATCGAAAAAGGACGGATGCCTTACCTCGACGCCGTAGGTGAAATCCTTCGGTAAAGCATCAAGAAAATTCCACAGCGCAGGCAAACTTTCTGGCCCGAACGCGGCGGGAAGCTGCAGCCAGTATTGCCCTATGCGATCGGCAAGCGGGGACATGCGCGCCAAAAAGTCAGCGGTGAGATCGCCGCACTGACGCAGCGCGGCGTGATGAGAAATCGTTGCCGGAAATTTAAAGCAGAACCGAAAATCATCGCCGGTCTGCTCGCGCCAGCTTTGCACCGTTTCTGCTCTGGGCACCGCGTACAGGGTGGTATTGCCTTCCACACAGTTAAAGTGGCGAGCGTAATCTTCAAGAGAAGTGATACCCAGGCGCACCCATTTAGGATGCGACCATTGTGGAAGGCCTATATAAATCATAGTGCGGAGATAATTTCCTCTGTGCTGCGCACGCGGGCAATACGCGGGAAGATATGCGTCATGCTGCTCTGGTGTTGTTCCCTGCTGGCCGCGCTGCAGGCGTCTTCGACAATCACCAGATTGAACCCCAGCTCCCACGCGTTGCGAGCGGTAGATTCAACACCGATATTAGTTGAGATACCGCACAGCACAATGGTGTCGATCCCGCGACGGCGAAGCTGTAGCTCAAGATCGGTGCCGTAAAACGCACCCCACTGGCGTTTGGTGACTTCAATGTCGCCTTCCTGTTTGCCAAGCTCGGCCGGGTATTGCCACCAGTTCTCCGGCAGGGCATTGGCGGGTAGCTGCATGTCTACCGGTTGTTTAAGCGCTTCGGCAAAATCTTTCGACCAGCCTACGCGAACCATCACGACCGGTGAGCCGTTGGCGCGAAATTTCTCAGCAAGCTTAGCCGAGCGCGCCACGACATCCTGAGCGGTATGCGGGCCACCGGCAAACGGCAGAATTCCTTCCTGCAAATCGATAACTACCAGCGCGGTACGGGATGGATTTAATTCAGACATAGGGTGACTCCGGTTAAAAATGGTTTGGCGGCGAATACCTTACGATGGAACCCGGGTTGCGCAGTTTACTATTTTTGTTAATTTTTGTGAGTTTTGACGAAACCAGGCGCTTTGAAACGCGTCAGTCAGTCGTATCGGGCTTATCGCCGGGCATTATTTCCAGTATAATAGCCCCCTTTTTTCATCCAGTTGTGACAGACAAAAATAGCTGCCACCGGGTTGCCTGGTTGCGGGTAACCAATAGCGCGCGGCTAATTTAAGGGATATCTCATGCGTACAGTATATTGCGGGCAGCTCAATCAATCCCATGTGGGACAACAAGTAACGCTGTGTGGTTGGGTCAACCGTCGCCGTGACCTCGGTAGCCTTATCTTTATTGATATGCGCGATCGCGAAGGCATCGTGCAGGTGTTTTTCGACCCGGACCGTCAGGACGCGTTCCAGCTTGCCTCCGAACTGCGTAATGAGTTCTGCATTCAAATCACCGGCACCGTGCGTCCGCGTGATGAGAAAAACATCAACAAAGATATGGCAACCGGCGCGGTAGAAGTCTTCGCCACCGATTTGACCATCATCAACCGCTCAGAATCGCTGCCGCTTGACTCCAACCACGTCAACACCGAAGAGGCGCGCCTGAAGTTCCGCTATCTGGATCTGCGTCGCCCGGAAATGGCTAACCGCCTGAAGACCCGTGCCAAAATCACCAGCTTCGTGCGTCGCTTTATGGATGACCAGGGCTTCCTTGATATCGAAACCCCGATGCTCACCAAAGCCACCCCGGAAGGCGCGCGCGACTACCTGGTGCCGAGCCGTGTGCATAAAGGTAAATTCTACGCGCTGCCGCAGTCCCCTCAGCTGTTCAAACAGCTACTGATGATGTCCGGCTTTGACCGCTACTACCAGATTGTTAAATGCTTCCGTGACGAAGACCTGCGCGCTGACCGCCAGCCAGAATTTACCCAGATAGACGTGGAAACCTCCTTTATGACCGCGCCGCAGGTGCGCGAAGTGATGGAAGAGCTGGTACGCAAGCTGTGGCTGGACGTGCAAAACGTGGATCTGGGCGATTTCCCGGTGATGACGTTTGCAGAAGCCGAGCGCCGCTACGGGTCCGATAAGCCGGACCTGCGTAACCCGATGGAGCTGGTGGACGTTGCCGATCTGGTAAAAGGCGTGGAGTTTAAAGTCTTCTCCGGCCCTGCGAACGATGCCAAAGGCCGCGTAGCCGCGCTGCGTGTGCCGGGTGGCGCACAGATTAGCCGTAAACAGATTGACGATTACGGCAAGTTCATTGAGATTTACGGCGCGAAAGGGCTGGCTTATATCAAAGTCAACGAGCGCGCGAAAGGCATCGAAGGCATCACCAGCCCGGTCGCCAAGTTCCTGAACGCGGAAATCGTTGAAGAGATTCTGGCCCGTACCGGAGCGCTTGATGGCGACATGATCTTCTTCGGCGCCGACAATAAAAAAGTCGTTGCCGATGCGCTTGGCGCGCTGCGTCTGAAAATTGGCAAGGATCTGAAAATCACCAACGAAAGCGCGTGGGCGCCGCTGTGGGTTATCGATTTTCCGATGTTCGAAGACGACGGCGAAGGCGGCCTGACCGCGATGCACCACCCGTTCACCGCGCCAAAAGATATGACGCCTGAACAGCTGGCGGCCGACCCGGAAGCCGCCGTGGCTAACGCCTATGACATGGTTATTAACGGTTATGAAGTGGGCGGCGGTTCCGTGCGTATCCACAACGGCCAGATGCAGCAGACCGTGTTCGGCATTCTGGGCATTAACGAAGAGGATCAGCGGGAGAAGTTCGGCTTCCTGTTAGACGCCCTGAAATACGGCACGCCGCCGCACGCGGGCCTGGCGTTTGGGCTGGATCGTCTGACCATGCTGCTGACCGGCACGGACAACATCCGTGACGTTATCGCCTTCCCGAAAACTACCGCCGCGGCCTGCCTGATGACCGAAGCGCCAAGCTTCGCCAACCCGCAGGCGCTGGCCGAGCTGGGTGTGGCGGTAATTAAAAAGGCAGAGAAAGAATAAGATGGCCTTTAAGCGTCCCGTCTCGGTACTGGTAGTGATTTACGCGCAGGATACCGGGCGGGTGCTGATGTTACAGCGGCGCGACGATCCGGATTTCTGGCAGTCGGTTACCGGCAGCCTGGAAGAGGGTGAAAGCGCGCTGCAGGCAGCGCTTCGCGAGGTAAAGGAAGAGGTCGCTATCGATGTTTCCGCAGAGCTTCTGCCTTTAGTCGACTGTAAACGCTGCGTTGAGTTCGAAATTTTTACTCATTTGCGTCATCGCTACGCGCCGGGAATTATGCGCAATACAGAATCATGGTTCTGCCTTGCGCTGCCACATGAGCGCCAGATTGCCATTACGGAACATCTGGCCTGGAAATGGGTCGACGCCAGAACGGCGGCGACAATGACCAAATCATGGAGCAACCGGCAGGCGATAGAAGAGTTTGTAATTGATGCCGCCTGAAAAAGGCGCTTTTGGAGATTGTTATGGCAGGTCATAGTAAGTGGGCCAACACGAAACACCGCAAAGCGGCACAGGATGCCAAGCGCGGTAAAATTTTTACCAAGATTATCCGTGAGCTGGTAACGGCTGCCCGTCTGGGCGGCGGTGATGCCGGGTCTAACCCGCGTCTGCGCGCGGCGATTGATAAAGCGTTATCCAACAACATGACGCGCGACACCTTAAACCGTGCCATCGCGCGCGGCGTGGGCGGAGATGAAGACGCAAACATGGAAACCATCATTTATGAAGGTTACGGTCCAGGCGGGTCAGCCGTGATGGTTGAGTGCCTGAGTGATAACCGTAACCGCACCGTGGCGGAAGTGCGTCACGCGTTTAATAAATGCGGCGGTAACCTGGGGACCGACGGCTCTGTTGCCTATCTGTTCACCAAAAAAGGCGTTATCTCCTATGCGCCGGGCAAAGATGAAGACACGGTGATGGAAGCCGCTCTGGAAGCCGGTGCGGACGACGTTGTCGCCTACGACGACGGCGCCATTGACGTCTTCACCGCCTGGGAAGAGATGGGTGCGGTGCGTGATGCGCTGGAAGCGGCCGGTCTGAAAGCCGATGAAGCGGAAATCTCCATGATCCCTTCCACCAAAGCGGATATGGATGCGGAAACCGCGCCAAAACTGATGCGCCTTATCGATATGCTGGAAGACTGCGACGACGTGCAGGAGGTTTACCACAACGGTGAGATCTCCGACGAGGTGGCGGCAACCCTGTAATGGCGATTATTCTCGGTATCGACCCGGGATCGCGTGTCACAGGCTATGGCGTCATCCGCCAGACGGGACGCCAGCTAAGCTACCTGGGTAGCGGCTGCATTCGTACTCAGGTGACCGACTTGCCCTCGCGTCTGAAGCTTATCTACGCGGGGGTGAGCGAAATCATTACCCAGTTTCAGCCGGATTTTTTCGCTATCGAATCCGTGTTTATGGCGAAGAACGCTGATTCTGCTCTTAAGCTCGGCCAGGCGCGAGGTGCCGCGATTGTTGCTGCGGTGAATCACGACCTGCCGGTGTTTGAGTACGCCGCTCGTCAGGTTAAGCAGACGGTGGTGGGCATCGGCAGCGCGGAAAAAAGCCAGGTGCAGCATATGGTGCGCACGCTGCTGAAGCTCTCAGCCAATCCGCAGGCGGACGCGGCGGACGCGCTGGCCATTGCCATCACGCACTGTCACGTGACGCAAAACTCGATGCAGATGAGCGAATCAAGGCTTAATCTGGCGCGGGGAAGATTAAAGTAGATAAGGCGGGATATGCATCCCGTCTTGATTTGCTAACAAAGAAGTAAAAAGCATGGTTTTACTTCTTTGTTGTTAGCTGCCGAAAAGCAATGAATTGATTTTCCAGTTAATTTTAGGAAGGAATTTTTTTGCCGGGCGCTGGCGTAAATATAAGGCTGGATATGTATCCAGCCTTTTTTATATGATAAGCAACAAATTTTGCACAAACGCATTTTGCACAAACGCAGGAGCATATCGTGATTGGTCGACTCAGAGGCATCATCCTTGAAAAACAGCCGCCTTTAGTATTGCTGGAAGCCGGTGGCGTGGGATATGAAGTCCATATGCCGATGACCTGTTTCTATGAATTGCCGGAAATCGATAAAGAAGCGGTAGTGTTTACCCAGTTTGTGGTGCGAGAAGACGCCCAGTTGCTGTACGGCTTCAATAATAAGCAGGAGCGTACCCTGTTCCGCGAGCTTATTAAGGTCAACGGCGTGGGCCCAAAACTCGCGCTGGCAATCCTCTCAGGTATGTCCGCACAGCAGTTCGTGAACGCCGTTGAGCGCGAAGAAATCGGCTCTCTGGTTAAGCTGCCGGGCGTAGGTAAGAAAACCGCCGAGCGTCTGATCGTTGAGATGAAAGACCGCTTTAAGGGCATGCACGGCGATCTCTTCACCCCTGCCGCAGAGCTGGTGCTGGCCTCGCCGGATAACGGTGCGGTGGACGATGCAGAGCAGGAAGCAGTTGCCGCGCTGGTCTCCCTGGGCTATAAACCACAGGAAGCCAGCCGTATGGTGAGTAAAGTGGGCCGCAGCGGTGCCGATTGCGAGACCCTGATCCGCGAAGCCCTCCGCGCCGCACTTTGAGGTAAAGGATGATTGAAGCAGACCGTCTGGTATCGCCAGACACCATTGCCCCGGATGATTTAATTGACCGCGCCATCCGCCCGCGTTTTCTGGCGGATTACGTCGGCCAGCCGCAGGTTAGCTCGCAGATGGAAATTTTCATCCAGGCGGCAAAGCTGCGCGGGGATGCGCTCGATCATCTGTTGATTTTCGGCCCGCCGGGGCTTGGTAAGACCACGCTTGCGAATATTGTCGCCAATGAGATGGGCGTTAACCTGCGCACCACCTCCGGCCCGGTGCTGGAAAAGGCCGGGGATCTGGCGGCCATGTTAACCAATCTCGAACCGCACGACGTGCTGTTCATCGATGAAATTCACCGCCTTTCGCCGGTTGTCGAAGAAGTGCTTTACCCGGCGATGGAAGACTACCAACTGGATATCATGATTGGCGAAGGCCCGGCGGCCCGCTCAATTAAAATCGATCTGCCTCCGTTCACCCTGATTGGCGCAACAACGCGCGCCGGCTCTTTAACCTCACCGTTGCGTGACCGTTTCGGCATCGTGCAGCGGCTGGAGTTTTATCAGGTGGCAGATTTGCAGCACATCGTCGGGCGCAGCGCTGCGGTTCTGGGGCTGGAGATGAGCGAAGATGGCGCGTTCGAAGTGGCAAAACGCGCGCGCGGTACGCCGCGTATCGCTAACCGCCTGCTGCGTCGCGTGCGGGATTTTGCCGAGGTGCGCCACGATGGCTCCATCAGCGCGGAAATCGCCTCCCAGGCGCTGGATATGCTGAACGTGGATACGGAAGGTTTTGACTATATGGACCGCAAGCTGCTGCTGGCGGTCATTGATAAGTTTCTCGGCGGCCCGGTCGGGCTGGATAACCTGGCGGCAGCCATTGGTGAAGAGCGCGAAACTATTGAAGACGTGCTGGAACCCTTCCTTATCCAGCAGGGCTTCCTGCAGCGCACGCCGCGCGGGCGTATAGCAACACCGAGGGCGTGGACGCACTTTGGGATTGTGCCACCGGCTATGCCATAGAAAGAAGGCGCCGAAGCGCCTCAGGTTGCTGACAAAAAAAGGAAAAAGCGTGGTTTTTCATTTTTGTGGCGATCGGCCGAAAATCAATAAACTGATTTTCCTTGTTTTTAAATGACGGCACCTTTTGTTTTGTCACGCCGGAAGGTTTGTCATCGCTCGCAAAGGCGACGAAGCGCCTTTTTTATGCCGCAGCTTTCTTCGTCATGCTCAGCACGAACAATACCGCCGCGCACAGCACCACCGACGGCCCGGCTGGCGTATCGTAAAACGCAGAGAAGGTTAGCCCGCCGGTCACGGCAACAATGCCCACAATAACCGCAATGCCCGCCATGTGTTCAGGCGTGCGGGCAAAACGTCTTGCGGTTGCCGCCGGGATAATCAACAACGAAGTAATGATCAGCGCGCCGACAAACTTCATGGCGACGCCGATGGTCAGGGCCGTCACCAGCATCAGCAGCATTTTGACCCGCTGCAGGTTTACGCCGTCAACGTGGGCCAAATCGGGGCTGATGGTCATCGACAGTAAATTACGCCACTGCCATAACAGCACGCCAATCACCACGGCAACGCCAAGGCCGATAGAAATCAGATCCGGCATGGTGACGGAGAGCAGATCGCCAAACAGATAGGCCATCAAATCGACCCGCACGTTGGCCATCAGGCTGACTACCACTAAACCTAAAGACAGCGCGCTGTGCGCCATAATACCCAGCAGCGTATCAATCGCCAGGTGCGGGCGTTTTTCCAGCCATACCAGCCCCAGCGCCAGCATCAGCGTTACGGCGATCACCGCATAAAAAGGATTCACGTTCAGCAGCAGGCCGAATGCTACGCCCAGTAAAGAGGCGTGGGAGAGGGTATCGCCAAAATAGGACATCCGGCGCCAGACGACGAATGAACCTAACGGCCCCGCCGCACAGGCAAGCAATATCCCGGCAAGCCAGCCGGGCAACAACAATTCAATCATGACTGGCCATTCCCTCTGCGCAGAATAATGCGTCCGGTAAGATCGTGACGATGGTTATGGTTGTGGCGATAAATCCCCAGTTGTTCCGCGCCGCGCTGGCCGAACATGGAGATAAATTCCGGGTGCATGGAAACCACCTCCGGCGTGCCGGAACAGCAGATATGATGGTTAAGACACAGCACCTCATCGGTCTTCGCCATCACCAGATGCAGGTCGTGTGACACCATCAGCACGGCGCAATCCAGCTCATGGCGTAGCTGGTCAATCAGGTTGTACAGCGCCAGCTGGCCGTTGACGTCAACGCCCTGGGTCGGCTCATCAAGCACCAGCACCTGTGGGCTGTTTAGCAGCGCGCGCGCCAGTAAAACCCGCTGATTTTCGCCGCCGGAGAGTTTTTGCATCGGAGCATCGATAAGGTGCGCTGCCTGCACGCGCCTGAGCGCCGGTAAAATATCGCTTTTCTTAACGCCCGGCCGCAGGCGCATAAAGCGATTTACCGTCAGCGGCAGGGTGGCATCAAGGTGCAGTTTTTGCGGCACGTAACCGATGCGCAAACTGCTGTCGCGCTTGATTACGCCGCTGTCAGGTGCTACCAGCCCAAGCACAACGCGAACTAAGGTGGATTTCCCCGCGCCGTTTGGACCAAGAAGAGTGAGGATGCGTCCCGGTTTTAAATCGAGCGATATATCAGACAGCACGCGGCGCTGGCCGAAAGAGACAGAGATATTTTCCAGTGATACCAAATTTGTCATAGCAATTTCAGGGTTGCAGAAGTTATCGAATGTTATAATATCACACTTCCCGCTTTTACAATGATGATAAGTCGCATTATGTTACATAAAAACACACTTCTTTTCGCTGGTTTTTCCGCCGCGCTTTGGGCCGCCGCCGCCATGCCATCACAGGCTGCGGTCGTGGCTTCCATTAAGCCCCTCGGTTTTATCGCCTCCGCCATCGCGCAGGGCGTAACGACCACCGAAGTTCTGCTGCCTGATGGCGCATCCGAACATGATTATTCCCTGCGCCCATCCGATGTAAAACGCTTACAGGGCGCGGACTTAGTGGTGTGGGTTGGCCCCGAGATGGAAGCGTTTATGCAAAAATCCGTAGGCCAGCTGCCGCAACAAAAACAGGTGACGCTCGCAGCGCTTGCCGGCGTGAAACCGTTACTCATGAAAGGCGACGAGGACGATGACGGCGAGGGCGACGGACACCACTATCACGCTGAAAAGGGTGAGGAAGATCACCATCACGGTGAGTACAATATGCATATCTGGCTTTCACCAGAGATAGCGCGCCTGTCGGCGGTTGCAATCCACGATAAATTAGTGGAACTTATGCCCGAAAATAGAACCCAACTTGACGCCAATCTGCAGAAATTCGAGTCGGAATTAGCCCGCACCGATAAGCAGGTTGGTACCGTGCTCGCACCGCTCAAAGGTAAAGGGTATTTCGTTTTTCACGACGCCTACGGCTACTTTGAAAAACACTACGGATTGACGCCGCTTGGCCACTTCACCGTCAACCCTGAGATCCAGCCCGGTGCGCAGCGTTTACATGAAATCAGAACACAGTTGGTTGAGCACAAAGCGGTCTGCGTTTTTGCTGAGCCACAGTTCAGGCCAGCGGTAATTAACGCCGTTGCCCGTGGTACTAGCGTCCGTTCAGGTACGCTAGATCCGCTGGGAATCGACGTCGCGCTCGGTAAAGACAGCTACATGCAGTTTTTGACCGGGCTTGCGAATCAGTATGCGAGCTGCCTGAAAGGAGATTAACGAGGAAGTGAATACGTGCAACAGATAGCCCGCTCTGTCGCCCTGGCTTTTGACAACCTGTCCCGGCCCCATCGCGTTATGCTGGGGTCACTTACGGTTCTTACATTAGCGGTCGCCGTCTGGCGGCCCTATGTTTACCACCCGGAAGCTAGTCCCGTCATTAAAACCATCGAGCTTGAAAAAAGCGAAATCCGTTCGTTATTGCCAGAAGCCAGTGAACCCATCGACCAGCCGACCCTTGATGAAGGCGATGATGCCATTCCGCAGGATGAGCTGGACGATAAAATTGCGGGCGAGGCGGGCGTACATGAATACGTCGTTTCAACCGGTGATACGCTAAGCAGCATCCTCAATCAGTACGGTATTGACATGGGCGATATCAGCCAACTGGCGACGGTTGATAAGGACCTGCGTAATCTAAAAATCGGCCAGCAGATTTCCTGGACGCTGACCGCAGACGGTGAGCTGCAACGCCTGACCTGGGAAATGTCCCGCCGCGAAACCCGTACCTATGACCGCTCCGGCAGCACCTTTAAGCTCAGCACCGAAATGCAGCAGGGCGACTGGGTTAACAACGTACTCAAAGGCACCGTTGGCGGAAGCTTCGTCAGCAGCGCAAAAGATGCCGGCTTAACCAGCGCTGAAATCAGCGCGGTTATTAAAGCGATGCAGTGGCAAATGGACTTCCGCAAGCTGAAGAAGGGCGATGAATTCTCGGTTCTGATGTCCCGTGAAATGCTGGACGGCAAGCGTGAGCAAAGCCAGTTGGTCGGCGTGCGTCTGCGCAGCAGCGGCAAAGATTACTACGCGATTCGTGGGGAAGACGGCAAGTTCTACGATCGCAGCGGTTCCGGCCTTGCGAAAGGCTTTATGCGTTTCCCAACGGTCAAACAGTTCCGCATCTCTTCGAATTTTAATCCGCGTCGCCTTAATCCGGTAACCGGGCGCATCGCGCCGCATAAAGGCGTCGACTTTGCTATGCCGCAGGGAACGCCGGTGCTGGCGGTGGGCGATGGTGAAGTGGTGATGGCAAAACGTAGCGGTGCAGCGGGCTATATCGTTGCGCTTCGCCACGGACGCACCTATACCACACGCTATATGCACCTGAAGAAACTGCTGGTAAAACCGGGCCAGAAAGTAAAACGCGGCGATCGCATTGCGCTTTCCGGCAACACGGGCCGCTCCACCGGCCCGCACCTGCACTATGAAGTGTGGATCAACCAGCAGGCCGTAAACCCGCTGACGGCGAAGCTGCCGCGTACAGAAGGGCTGACCGGTTCGGACCGTCGTGATTACCTGGCTCAGGTGCGTGAAGTGGTTCCGCAACTGCGCTTTGATTAATCACTCGTCACCCGCATAAACAAAGCCGGCACCTGGGCGCCGGCTTTTTCTTTTGTCTGCCAGCTTAGGCCCCGTTACACTAGGGTTAAATTCATGACATCAATGATTTGATGCTGTACTGAGAATCCGCATGGAAAAAGCAAAAAAAAGTCATAGCGAATTTATCCCTGAGTTTCAGAAAGCCTTCTGGCATCCCCGTTACTGGGGAGCCTGGGCAGGCGTTGGTGCTTTCGCAGGACTTGCCTTGCTGCCGCCGTCGCTGCGCGATCCGCTGTTAGGAAAAGTAGGGCGCATCGCCGGACGATTCGGGAAAAGCGCTCGCCGTCGCGCGCAGATTAATTTGCTTTACTGTTTCCCGGAACTGCCGGAAGCCGAGCGCGAAGCCATCATCGATGAGATGTTTGCCACCGCGCCGCAGGCGATGGTGCTGATGGCAGAATTAGGCCTGCGCGATCCGCAGAAGGTTATGCAGCGCGTTGACTGGCACGGGAAAGAAATCATTGACGAGCTTAAAGCCCGTGGTGAAAACGTTATCTTCCTTGTGCCGCACGGTTGGGCCGTGGATATTCCGGCGATGCTGATGGCCGCCGACGGCCAGAAGATGGCCGCGATGTTCCATAACCAGGGCAACGCGCTGTTCGACTACGTGTGGAACACGGTGCGCCGCCGCTTTGGCGGCCGCATGCATGCGCGAAACGACGGCATTAAACCTTTTATCAGCTCCGTGCGTCAGGGCTACTGGGGCTATTACCTGCCGGATCAGGACCACGGCGCCGAGCACAGCGAATTCGTGGATTTTTTTGCGACCTACAAGGCTACGCTTCCGGCGATTGGCCGTCTGATGAAGGTCTGCCGTGCCCGTGTGGTTCCCCTGTTCCCGGTTTACAACGGTAAAACTCACCGTCTGGATATCTTTATTCGTCCGCCGATGGACGATCTGGTCGATGCCGACGACAACAGAATTGCCCGCCGCATGAATGAAGAGGTGGAGATTTTTGTCCGCCCGAACCTGGCGCAATATACCTGGATTCTGAAGCTGCTCAAAACGCGTAAAGAGGGAGAAACCGAACCCTACCGCCGCAAAGAGCTGTTTCCCAAAAAATAATAAAGGGGCCATCTGGCCCCTTTTTCATACGCTAACTTTCACATTACTCAACGCACATGATGCGCGTGGTATTGGTGGTGCCGATGGTGCTCATCACATCGCCCTGGGTCACGATCACCAGATCGCCGGAGACCAGATAGCCTTTGTCGCGCAGCAGATTAACGGCGTCGCTTGCAGCGGCTACGCCATCGTTCGCGCTGTCAAAGTACACCGGCGTTACGCCACGGTACAGCGAGGTCAGGTTCAGCGTGCGCTCGTGGCGGGACATGGCGAAAATCGGCAGGCCGGAACTGATACGTGAAGTCATCAGCGGGGTGCGGCCCGACTCCGTCATGGAGATGATAGCGGTAACCCCTTTCAGGTGGTTTGCCGCATACATCGCAGACATGGCAATGGCTTCTTCCACATTATCGAACTGAACGTCCAGGCGGTGCTTGGATACGTTGATGCTTGGGATCTTTTCAGCGCCCAGACAAACGCGCGCCATGGCCGCCACGGTTTCAGCAGGATACTGACCGGCCGCGGTTTCAGCAGACAGCATTACCGCATCGGTGCCATCCAGCACGGCGTTTGCCACGTCCATGACTTCCGCACGGGTTGGCATTGGGTTAGTGATCATCGACTCCATCATTTGGGTGGCGGTGATCACGGCGCGGTTCAGCTTACGCGCGCGGCGGATCAGGGTCTTCTGAATGCCGACCAGCTCAGGGTCGCCGATTTCTACGCCCAGGTCGCCGCGGGCGACCATCACCACATCGGAGGCGAGGATAACATCGTCCATTGCCGCTTCATCGCAGACGGCTTCCGCACGCTCTACTTTAGCCACGATTTTGGCATCGCAGCCTGCGTCACGGGCAAGGCGACGGGCGTAATTCAGGTCTTCGCCGCAGCGTGGGAAGGATACCGCCAGATAATCGACGCCGATTTTCGCAGCGGTGAGGATGTCGGCTTTGTCTTTATCGGTCAGCGCTTCTGCGGACAGACCACCGCCGAGTTTGTTGATACCTTTATTGTTAGAAAGCGGGCCGCCGACGGTCACTTCGGTGAACACTTTCATGCCCTGGACTTCCAGCACTTTTAACTGCACGCGGCCATCATCAAGCAGCAGGATGTCGCCGGGCACGACGTCGGCAGGCAGGCCTTTATAGTCAATGCCTACTCTCTCTTTATCGCCTTCGCCTTTACCCTGGTTGGCATCAAGCAGGAACTTGTCGCCGATACTGAGGAAAACTTTGCCTTCCTTAAAGGTGGAGACACGAATTTTAGGCCCCTGCAAATCGCCCAGAATAGCGACGTGGCGGCCCAGTTTCGCGGCAATTTCACGAACTTTATCCGCACGCAATTGGTGATCTTCTGCTGTACCGTGGGAGAAGTTCATCCGCACCACGTTGGCGCCGGCTGCGATAATCTTTTCCAGATTATTGTCGCGATCGGTGGCCGGACCTAAGGTGGTAACGATTTTGGTTCTACGTAGCCGTCTGGACATGTATTACTCCGTTGACTGAAACAACTTTGGTGTTGCGTGAACAAAAAACTCGGTTAGTCAGGGGGCGCGTAATCGCGCAAGGGGACAACTTAACCGAACGACCTGAAAAGTTACAGCTTTGTTATTAAAAATTAACGATTATCGCCAGCAGCGAATCGCTCTTTATCAAAACGCGATTCCTTAAGCGCTTCTTTGACTCGCTTCAAGTTATCTCTGAATTTCGTGCCGCGACGCAAAGTAAAACCCGTTGCCAGCACGTCGATGACGGTTAACTGCGCCAGCCGCGAAACCATTGGCATATAAATGTCGGTGTCTTCGGGCACATCAAGCAGCAAAGAAAGGGTCGCTTCCTGGGAAAGGGGCGAGCCTTCGGAGGTGATGGCCAGTACGATGGCGTCGTTCTCACGCGCCAGTTGCGCCAGCTCAACAAGGTTTTTGGTGCGCCCGGTGTGCGAAATCAGCACCACCACGTCTTGCTCGCTGCAGTTCATACAGCTCATGCGCTGCATCACCACGTCGTCGGAGTAGAATACCGGCACGTTAAAGCGGAAAAATTTGTTCATGGCATCGTGGGCGACAGCGGCAGAAGATCCCAGCCCAAAGAAGGCGATTTTTTTCGCCTGGGTCAGGAGATCCACCGCGCGGTTAACCGCGGCCATATCAAGGGATTGCCGCACCCGATCGAGACTTGCCATGGCAGACTCGAAGATTTTACCGGTATAGGATTCAACGCTGTCATCCTCGTCAACATTCCGGTTTACATAAGGCGTTCCATTCGCCAGACTCTGCGCTAAATGTAATTTAAAATCTGGAAAGCCTTTGGTTTCCAGCCGGCGACAAAAACGGTTTACCGTGGGCTCGCTTACGTCCGCGTGGCGGGCAAGGGTAGCAATACTTGAGTGGATGGCGTCCTGGGGGACGGCGAGAATCACTTCTGCGACTTTACGCTCTGATTTGCTAAGGTGTTCCAGTTGTGACTGGATTTTTTCCAGCATATTCATCGTTAACAGGCACTCATGGATTTTGTCGATTTCTGAAAGCGAAGAAACCGAGACGGGTTTTAGCAAGAATATACGCCTGCCTTTTCCTTAAAGGGCAGGTTAACGGGCTTGAATTTGTTGTTTTTTTTCATTACTTGATCGGGGTCTAACTTTAGATAAGATCCCGTTAAACGGAAAAAAGTTATTAAATTTCACTCAGGGACGGAAAGCTTGCCGCCTGCCGCGCATTTTCCGGCCTGAGCACGATCGGACAACCTCCGGTTGTTTACGTTGATTCATAAACGGCAGTACATTGCTTTGTAATTAAATTACACGAGCGACCCGGTACAAGATACCCGAAACGAGGAGAACGACATGGCGGTAACACAGACAGCTCAGGCATGTGACCTGGTGATTTTCGGCGCAAAAGGCGACCTTGCGCGTCGAAAACTGCTGCCATCCCTGTATCAACTGGAAAAAGCGGGTCAGATTCATTCAGACACCCGCATTCTGGGCGTTGGCCGCGCTGACTGGAGCAAGGAAGCGTACACCAAAGTGGTACGCGAAGCGCTCGAAACCTTCATGAAAGAGAAGATCGACGAAAGCCTGTGGGACAAGCTGAGCAGCCGTCTTGATTTCTGCAACCTGGACGTCAACGACACCGCGGCGTTTAACAAGCTGGGTAAAATGCTTGACCAGCAAAAGCGCGTCACCATCAACTATTTTGCCATGCCGCCAAGCACCTTCGGCGCAATCTGCAAAGGGCTGGGCAAAGCGAAGCTGAATGCCAAACCCGCTCGCGTGGTAATGGAAAAACCGCTGGGCACCTCGCTTGCCACCTCTCAGGAAATCAACGATCAGGTTGGCGAGTATTTTGAAGAGTGCCAGGTTTACCGTATTGACCATTATCTGGGTAAAGAGACGGTGCTTAACCTGCTGGCGCTGCGTTTTGCAAACTCCCTGTTTGCCAATAACTGGGACAACAAAACCATCGATCACGTGGAAATCACCGTCGCAGAAGAGGTGGGCATTGAAGGGCGCTGGGGCTACTTCGACCAGGCCGGGCAGATGCGCGATATGGTGCAAAACCACCTGCTGCAAATCCTCTGTATGATTGCCATGTCTCCGCCTTCCGATCTCACTGCGGACCACATCCGCGATGAGAAAGTGAAAGTTCTGCAATCTCTGCGCCGCATCGATCGTTCAAACGTGCGCGATAAAACCGTGCGTGGTCAGTACACCGCTGGGTTTGCCCAGGGTAAAAAAGTGCCGGGCTACCTGGAAGAAGAGGGCGCGAATAAGTCCAGCAGCACCGAAACTTTTGTGGCTATTCGGGTTGATATCGATAACTGGCGCTGGGCGGGCGTGCCTTTCTATCTGCGCACCGGTAAACGTTTGCCGACCAAATGTTCAGAGGTTGTGGTTTACTTCAAGAGCCCGGCGTTGAACCTGTTTAAAGATTCCTGGCAGGATCTGCCGCAGAACAAGCTGACCATTCGCCTGCAGCCGGACGAAGGTGTGGATATCCAGGTGCTGAATAAAGTGCCGGGTCTGGATCATAAACATAACCTGCAAACCACCAAGCTGGATCTGAGCTACTCGGAAACCTTCAACGAATCCCATCTGGCGGATGCTTACGAGCGCCTGCTGCTTGAAACCATGCGTGGAATCCAGGCGCTGTTCGTGCGTCGCGATGAAGTGGAAGAGGCCTGGAAATGGGTTGACTCCATCACCGAAGCCTGGGCTGCGGATAACGATGCGCCAAAACCGTATCAGGCGGGGACCTGGGGACCGGTATCCTCCGTTGCGATGATCACCCGCGATGGCCGCTCATGGAATGAGTTTGAGTAAGCAAGACATAAAACCCGGACAGAAGCAGCGTGACTTTACCGGTAACATGATCTAACTCAGACGTGGTAGAAGTTTTTGTAATTAAAAGCCCTGACTGGATTCACCAGCGGGGCTTTTTTATTTACACTAGCCGCAGAGATTTTGCCCTGGTGCCAGGGAGAACGGCTAATTCAGCGACAAAAAGCCGATATTTTCGTTCTCCTGTATGCGGCGCCGGCTGCCACCTTATGAGGTCCCTTAATGAATCAAAATTTGTTACGCGTAACACAACGCATCGTTGAGCGCTCAAAAGACACCCGTGCGGCCTACCTTGCGCGGATCGAAAAAGCGAAGAGCAACACCGTGCACCGCTCCGAACTGGCATGCGGTAACCTGGCCCACGGCTTTGCCGCCTGCCAGCCGGAAGATAAGGCCGCGCTGAAAAGCATGCTGCGTAACAATATTGCGATTGTCACCTCCTATAACGACATGCTCTCTGCGCATCAGCCCTATGAAAACTATCCCGAACAAATCCGTAAGGCGCTGCATTCAACAGGCGCAGTAGGGCAGGTTGCAGGCGGCGTGCCGGCAATGTGCGACGGCGTGACCCAGGGCCAGGACGGGATGGAGCTTTCCCTGCTCAGCCGTGAAGTGATCGCCATGTCTACCGCGGTCGGTCTTTCTCATAATATGTTCGACGGCGCGCTGTATCTTGGCGTGTGCGACAAAATTGTTCCGGGTCTGGCCATGGCCGCCCTGTCTTTCGGGCACCTGCCGGCGGTCTTTGTCCCGTCAGGCCCCATGGCCAGCGGTTTAGCCAATAAAGAGAAAGTGCGCATCCGCCAGCTTTACGCGGAAGGCAAGGCTGACCGTCACGCGCTGCTGGAGGCGGAAGCCGCCTCTTACCATGCGCCGGGCACCTGCACCTTCTATGGCACCGCCAACACTAACCAGATGGTGGTGGAGTTTATGGGCATGCAGCTGCCGGGTTCTTCTTTCATTCAGCCGGACGCGCCGCTGCGTCATGAACTGACGGCCGCCGCCGCTCGGCAGGTTACGCGCCTGACCGGCAACGGTAACGAGTGGATGCCGCTGGGTAAGATGGTTGACGAGAAAGTGGTGGTAAACGGCATCGTTGCTCTGCTGGCCACTGGGGGTTCTACCAACCACACCATGCATCTGGTAGCGATGGCGCGTGCGGCCGGCATTATCATCAACTGGGACGATTTTTCCGATCTTTCAGATGTGGTGCCGCTGCTTGCTCGCCTCTATCCAAACGGCCCGGCGGACATTAACCACTTCCAGGCCGCGGGCGGCGTTCCTGTGCTGGTGCGTGAGCTGCTTAAAGGCGGCCTGCTGCACGAGGACGTGAACACCGTTGCCGGTTTTGGCCTGCGGCATTACACCCTGGAGCCATGGCTGGATAATGGGCAACTGGCATGGCGTGAAGGTGCCGAAACGGCGCTGGATAGCGAGGTGATTGCAAGCTTTGATAAACCTTTCTCAAAGCATGGCGGCACCAAAGTGCTGAGCGGCAATCTGGGACGGGCGGTAATGAAAACGTCCGCGGTGCCGGTTGAAAATCAGGTTATTGAAGCGCCAGCGGTGATTTTTGAAAGCCAACACGACGTATTACCGGCGTTTGAAGCCGGCCTGCTTGACCGGGATTGCGTCGTTGTCGTACGCCATCAGGGGCCAAAAGCGAACGGCATGCCAGAATTACATAAACTTATGCCGCCACTTGGGGTATTATTGGACCGCCGTTTCAAAATCGCGCTGGTCACCGATGGACGCCTGTCGGGGGCTTCAGGTAAGGTACCCTCGGCCATTCATGTTACGCCGGAAGCTTACGACGGCGGGCTGCTGGCGAAAGTTCAGGATGGCGACATGATTCGCGTCAACGGGCAGACGGGTGAGCTTAGGTTACTGGTTGATGAAGCCGAGCTTGAGAAACGCACCGCCTTCCACCCCGATCTGAGCGCCGGGCGCGTCGGGACGGGGCGTGAACTCTTTGGCGCGCTGCGTGAGCAGTTATCAGGTGCGGAACAGGGCGCGACCTGTATTAAATTTTAAGCGCCGCTGCGGTACGCCGCGGCGGAAACAAATTATAAAGCTGGCTTAAGAGGCTCTCAGATGAAGAACTGGAAAACAACCGCGGAACAGATCCTGACAACGGGTCCGGTCGTTCCTGTTATCGTAGTTAACAAGCTGGAACACGCTGTGCCGATGGCGAAAGCGCTGGTTGCGGGCGGCGTGCGCGTGCTGGAAGTGACCCTGCGCACGCCGTGCGCAATGGACGCTATCCGCGCTATCGCAAAAGAAGTGCCGGAAGCTATCATTGGCGCAGGCACCGTGCTGAACCCTGAGCAACTGGCCGAAGTGACAGAAGCCGGCGCGCAGTTTGCTATCAGCCCGGGTCTGACCGAGCCCCTGTTAAAAGCCGCCGCTGAAGGCACCATTCCGTTAATTCCAGGTATCAGCACCGTTTCTGAACTGATGCTGGGCATGGATTACGGCCTGAAAGAATTCAAATTCTTCCCGGCTGAAGCTAACGGCGGTACTAAAGCGCTGCAGGCGATCGCAGGACCGTTTGCCAACGTGCGTTTCTGCCCGACTGGCGGTATCTCTCCGGCGAACTATCGTGATTACCTGGCGCTGAAAAGCGTGCTGTGCATCGGCGGCTCCTGGCTTGTGCCAGCGGATGCGCTGGAAGCGGGCGATTATGACCGCATCACAAAACTTGCTCGCGAAGCGGTTGAAGGTGCAAAAGCCTAAGATCTGCTGCCGTATAAATCCCTCTCCGCAGCGGAGAGGGACTAACGTTACCCTTCGATTTTTACCGCAGCCGCCGCACGAACAGCGCGATTAACGGCATCTTCTGTGTCGCTTCCCGTTGCCAGCGCCACGCCCATTCGACGTTTACCGTTAATCTCCGGCTTGCCAAATAAGCGCACCTGTAAACCGGCGCCCGTTGCAGCAGACAGGTTGCTAAATTTCACGTTGTCACTGGTGAGCTCCGGTAAAATTACCGCGGATGCCGCCGGGCCATACTGACGAATGCCGCCAACCGGCAGGCCCAGGAAAGCGCGCACGTGCAGGGCAAACTCGGACAGATCCTGCGAAATGAGCGTGACCATGCCGGTATCATGCGGGCGAGGGGAAACTTCGCTGAATACAACTTCATCCCCGCAGATAAACAGCTCAACGCCAAACAGGCCGTAGCCTCCCAGAGCCAGCACGACTTTCTCCGCAATTTCCTGCGCGCGGGCGAGCGCTTTTTCGCTCATTTGCTGCGGCTGCCAGGATTCGCGGTAGTCGCCGTCTTCCTGACGGTGGCCGACCGGCGCACAAAAATGCACCCCGTCCACGGCGCTAATGGTCAGCAGGGTTATCTCAAAATCGAAATTTACTACGCCTTCGATGATAACCTTGCCTTTGCCCGCGCGTCCGCCTTGTTGCGCGTACTCCCAGGCGTTTGCCAGCTGCTCGCGGGTACGTACGAAGCTCTGGCCTTTGCCGGAGGAGCTCATCACGGGCTTAACGATACAGGGCAGGCCAATTTCATCGGCGGCCCTGAGAAAATCACCTTCCGTATCGGCAAATCGGTAACTGGAGGTTGGGAGGGATAGCTCTTCCGCCGCAAGGCGGCGAATGCCTTCGCGGTTCATGGTGAGCTGAGCTGCGCGCGCGCAGGGCACCACACGCTGGCCTTGCTGCTCCAGCGCTATCAGCATGTCGGTGGCGATGGCTTCAATTTCGGGAACGATAAAATCAGGTCTTTCCTTGAGCACCAGCGCCTTCAGCGCCGCGGCGTCGAGCATATTGATGACGTGGCTACGGTGTGCCACGTGCATGGCAGGGGCATCCGCATACCTGTCGACGGCAATCACTTCCAGCCCCAGACGCTGGCATTCAATGGCCACTTCTTTGCCTAATTCGCCTGAACCTAACAGCATAACGCGCGTGGCCGCTGGACGCAGGGCCGTTCCCAACATTGACATATTCCGCCTACCTGATGTGATAAAATGAACGGCCGCAGTATATACGAAACCGTTTGCGTACGCAGCGGCTTTCCCACTTGCGTAGTCAGGGTAATAAAACTATACTGTATAAATACACAGTAAAATGGAGCTACAACCATGGCGGTTGAAATCAAATATGTTGTTGTGAGAGAGGGGCAGGAAAAAATGTCTTTTGCCAGTAAAAAAGAAGCTGATGCTTACGACAAAATGCTCGACCTTGCGGAAGTATTAGGTGACTGGCTCACCCAAAGCCCCGTCACCTTTGAAGAAGGCCAGAGCGACGCGCTGGCGATGTGGCTTGCGGAAAACAAAGACGTGCTCTCAACGGTATTAAGAAGCGGTAAATTGCCGGAGGCGGATGCCCCAGCCAGCGAGCAGCAAACGTTGGATGAAGATAAGGTTAGCGATCGTCCGGAGCGTAAACGTGCTAAGGCTGCACAGGCTGGCCTTGAGCTTGCGCAATAACGGTTTTGTACCAGACTTTTCCTGACAACCTGTTTTCAGGAGAACATGATGAACAAGATCGGTGCTGCGCTTTGCATGGCCTGTTTTCTTACCAGTTTTATCGCTTCCGCAGCGGAATCTAACAAAGTTAAGTTTCCGCATTGTCAGAATCTGGATGCAGATGCGGTTGGTGATAGCGTGAAGAACGATTATCAACAAAACCGTATCGTAAGCTGGCCCAAAGATCGGGAAAAGCTCGGCCAGGCCGATCCGGTTATTTGGGTGAACAGCAAAGAAATAACCGGCAAAAACGGTCAATGGAAGGTGCCGCTTACGGTGCGCGGCATGAATACGGATATCCATTACACCGTCGTGGTCGATTGTCACGCCGGAACCGCAGATTATCAGTCCTGAGTCCCGCGCCGGGTTTTCCCGGCGTTCTCCTTTGCGCATCTTTAGCGTAGCCAGACAGTTCTTGACGCCCGCTCGCTTACCCTCATCTAGCTGAGCGATAAATCAAGGGTGCCTTTTATGAATAATTGGTTGCAACAAATTCAGTCCATGCTGGGCCAGCCTGGCCTTTCCGGCCAACAGACTCCGCATCACAACGGCGTGGGCGGTCAGGATCAAGGGTTAAGTAAACTGCTGGTGCCGGGCGCGTTAGGCGGGCTTGCGGGTCTGCTACTCGCGAGCAAATCTTCGCGAAAACTATTAACCAAATACGGCACCAGCGCGCTGCTGGTGGGCGGCGGAGCCGTTGCTGGCAGCGTGCTGTGGAATAAATACAAAGATCGCATTCGCCAGACGCATCAGGATGAGCCCCAGTTCGGGCTGCAGCAATCGCCGGTGGACGTTCGTACCCGTCGGTTAATCATGGCGCTGGTGTTTGCCGCGAAAAGCGACGGCCACATTGATGATAAAGAGCGGCAGGTAATTGAACAGCAGCTAAGGGAGGCGAATATCGAAGGCCCTGGGCGCACGCTGATTCAGGAAGCTATCGAAATGCCGCTCGATCCGAAACGTCTGGCGCAGGATGTGAAAAACGAGGAAGAAGCCCTCGAAATTTATTTTCTGAGCTGTGCGGCAATCGACGTCGATCATTTTATGGAACGCAGCTATCTCAATGCGTTAGGCGATGAGCTGAGAATCCCGCAGGACGTGCGTGAAGGCATCGAGCAGGACCTCAAACAGCAGAAGCTAAACCTGCCGGGATAACCCCGGCATTTTCCGCAAAAATCCCCGTTTCGCTTGCAAGCCTGTCTGAATTTGCCACCCTTACAGGGTGTTAACTAAAAATGAAAAACGACATGCTACCAAAAGCGCAAAAAATCCCCCACACCCTGCAACAGCATGGTGACACAAGAATCGACAACTATTACTGGCTGCGTGACGACGATCGCGAGAACCCTGATGTGCTCGATTATCTGCACAAAGAGAACGACTACGGGCAGCAGGTGATGGCAACTCAGCAGGCGCTGCAGGAGCGTCTGCTTAAAGAGATGGTCGACCGCGTTCCTCAGCACGACGTTTCTGCGCCCTATACGCAAAACGGCTACCGTTACAGGCAGGTGTACGAGGCGGGCAACGAATACGCCATCTACCAGCGCCAGTCTGTAGTGCTTGCGGAATGGGACGAGTGGGATACCTTGCTCGACGCAAACCGCCGCGCGGCCCACAGCGAGTTTTACACCATGGGCGGGATGGCGATAACGCTGGATAATACGATTATGGCGCTGGCAGAAGATTATCTGTCGCGCCGTCAGTACGGCCTGCGCTTTCGCAATCTTGAAACCGGAAACTGGTATCCGGAGGTGCTCAGCAACGTCTCAACCAGCTTTGTCTGGGCGAATGACTCCACCACGCTTTACTACGTGCGCAAGCACCCTAAAACGCTGCTGCCTTATCAGGTCTGGCGCCATACCGTGGGCCATCCCTCAACCGACGACCATATGGTATACGAAGAGAAAGACGACACGTTTTACGTCAGCGTGCACGCCACGACCTCACGGCATTTCATCCTGATTCATCTTGCCAGCGCGACGACCAGCGAAGTGCTGTTGCTGGACGCAGAATTACTGGATGCGGAGCCGCAGCGCTTTGCGCCTCGTCGTAAAGATCACGAATACACCCTCGATCACTATCAGCATAATTTTTATATACGTTCTAACCGCGAAGGCAAAAACTTTGGCCTGTATCGCAGCAAGGTCCGCGATGAAAAGCAATGGGAAGTGCTTATCCCGCCGCGTGAGCACATTATGCTTGAAGGCTTTACGCTATTTACCGACTGGCTGGTGGTTGAAG
The DNA here is from genome assembly GCA_032000125.1 of Buttiauxella sp. GTDB lineage: Bacteria > Pseudomonadota > Gammaproteobacteria > Enterobacterales > Enterobacteriaceae > Dryocola. The sequence goes on from DAMALH010000025.1 coordinate 39,692, forward strand.
AGCGCCAGCGTGGCCTGACCAGCCTGCGGCAAATCAACCGCAAAACGCGCGAGGTGACGGGAATCGCCTTCGACGACCCGGCTTATGTCACCTGGCTTGGGTACAACCCGGAGCCTGAGTCTTCGCGGCTGCGCTACGGCTACTCGTCCATGACCACGCCTGATACGCTGTTTGAGCTTGATATGAACACCGGTGAGCGCCGGGTTATTAAGCAAACGGAAGTGTCGGGGTTTGATGCCGGTAACTATCGCAGCGAACACCTGTGGGTGACCGCGCGCGATGGCGTACAGGTGCCGGTTTCGCTGGTTTACCACCGCAAACATTTCCAGCGCGGGAAAAATCCCCTGCTGGTTTACGGCTACGGTTCTTACGGCAGCAGCATGGATGCAGATTTTAGCAGCAGCCGTCTTAGCCTGTTAGACCGGGGGTTTGTGTTTGCCATCGCGCATGTGCGGGGCGGAGGCGAACTGGGGCAGCAGTGGTATGAAGATGGCAAATACCTCAAAAAGATGAACACCTTTAACGACTATCTCGATGTCTGCGATGCGCTGCTCAGGCAAGGCTACGGCGATCCGAACCTTCTGTACGGTATGGGCGGCAGCGCGGGCGGCATGCTGATGGGAGCGGTGATTAATATGCGTCCTGAATTGTTCCACGGGATCGTAGCGCAGGTGCCTTTTGTGGATGTGCTTACCACCATGCTTGATGAATCTATCCCGCTCACTACCGGTGAGTTCGAAGAGTGGGGAAATCCGCAAAACGAGGAGTATTACTTCTACATGAAGCAATACAGCCCCTATGACCAGGTGGCTGAACAAATTTATCCGCATATGCTGGTTACCACGGGTCTGCATGATTCACAGGTGCAGTACTGGGAGCCTGCAAAATGGGTGGCGAAACTGCGTGATATGAAACGGGATGATAATCTGCTGTTGCTGTGTACCGACATGGATTCCGGGCACGGCGGGAAATCGGGGCGCTTTAAATCTTATGAAGGCGTATCGCTGGAGTATGCTTTTCTGATTGCCCTGGCGCAGAGGACGTTGCCAGGGCGAACAGGATAGCGGGTTATTCAGCTCTCCAGATAATGCTTTAACGTCATCCGCAGGTCCGGCGTGAGCTCTTTGATGTTATTTAACATCCAGCGCAGGTAGCCCGGATCGTCCTGCGCAATCTCTTCGATCTTTTTACCGCGATATTTACCAAACATCATGGTACTAACCAGAGCAGGGCGTCCGGTGATGGTAACCATCTGCTCCGGCGTCCAGCCTGATTCATCCATAATGCGAATCAGCAGGGCTGCGGTAATGTAGCAATCGAAAAGGGCGCGGTGATGGTGCAAACCCGCTGGCGTTTCAACGTCGAGCTTCAGGGACTTGTACAGCCCCATGTTGCTGTATTTGATGCCCGGCCATAAACGGCGGGCGAGTTTCACGGTACAAATCCACTCGCCGGACATATCCGGCAGCATGCGGCTGTCGAAGCTTGCGTTATGGGCAACGTAATACGGGCTGCCGTGGTAGCGGGGGATAATCTCTTCTATCCAGGGTTTATCGGCCACCATATCTTCGGTGATTTTGTGAATTGCCATGGCCTGATGGCTGATGGGCCGGTCCGGGCGCACCAGATCGCTCATCGGATTAACGATCTTTCCGTCTTCAATGTCGACAGACGCAACTTCCACTACGCCTCCCTGCAGCCCGCAGGTTTCCGTATCTATAACGCGCAGCATAATGACTCCAGATTTGCCTTCGAACCCATATTCAAAACCCTAGCGTAAAGGAATGACTTCGCCATGCCAACCCCGGCCCATCCTCGGGCCGCGGCAGGTTGATGGTCAAGTGAACGCAAAATGCAGTGAAAAAATCATTTCACTTTTGGCTCGTAGGGCAGGCGGGAAAGGCTGACAGAAGCTAAGCGGTGAGCGATCAATCTTTCCCGGAACCAGTTTCGCAGATATTCCGGCTGCTCACGCTCGACGGCTTCGGCGATCACGGGCATGTTATAGCGTTCTTTAAAGGCTACGCCTGCGGCGGCGAGATCGACATTTACCTTGTCCATTTCTTCCTGGGGTAAATCGGCGAGATTGTAGTTCATGTTGTCCTCCGTCTTTGTCCCGGCAGAAGGTACTGCGTGATGAACACGATGACAAGTTTTTACCTGTATTGATAGCCGCTCTCAATTCGACTTGGCCGACGCCCGGAGTTATCCTTCTGCCGTCCCACATAATAAAAAGGAATAGTTGATATGGCTTTCACCCTCCCACGTATCCTGACGGCGGCCGCAATTTTTGCTGCCATCGCCGCTTCCCCTGCTGTGTTTGCACACGCGCACCTTAAAAACCAGTATCCGGCCGCAGATGCGGCGGTAACGGCGGCACCGCAGGCGCTGACGCTTGATTTTTCAGAAGGGATTGAGCCGAATTTCAGCGGCGTAAAAATTACCGGCCCGCAGGAAGCCGCGGTGAAAACCGGCGCGGTTAAACGCAACGAAAAAGACAACAAGCAGCTTATCGTCCCGATAGAAGAGTCGCTCAAGCCCGGCGAGTATCTGGTCGACTGGCACGTGGTGTCCGTTGACGGGCATAAAACCAAAGGAACCTATCACTTCTTAGTGAAATAGAGGCGATGCTGTCGGCGCTTTATATCACGCTGCGGTTTGTTCATTTTGCCGCTTTGATGGTGCTGTTTGGCAGCACCCTTTGCAGCGCGCTGCTTGCGCCAGCGTCGTTCAAACCCGTATTAGGCCGCCGGCTGGCAAAGCAATGCCATGCCGCTATCTGGCTGTCGGCGCTCAGCGCCGTTCTGCTACAGGGGGCGCAGGCCGGGTTAATGGGTAGCGGCTGGGCCGACACCGTTAATCCCCAGGTCTGGCTTGCGGTATCAGGCACTCGCTTTGGCGAAGTCTGGCTGTGGCAGATTCTGCTGGGCGTTGTAACGGTTGCGGTCTTTTTACTTAAGCCGCGGACGCTGCAAAACGTATTACCGATCCTTGCCGCCGCACAGTTAATCTTGCTGGCAGGCGTTGGGCACGCGGCGATGCGCGAAGGCTTGCCTGGCGCTATCCAGCGTCTGAATCACGCTGTTCACCTGCTTAGCGCCGCCTGGTGGGCCGGAGGTTTGCTGCCGCTGCTGATGTGTATGCAAATGGCGCGAAAGCCGCGCTGGCGGCAGTCGGCCATCGTGGCGATGATGCGCTTTTCACGCTACGGGCATCTTGCCGTCGCGGCCGTGATAGCAACTGGCGTTATCAATAGCCTGATGATTCTGGACTGGACTTTGCCCCTTGCAAGCCGCTATGTACAATTGCTGCTGGTAAAGGTTGCCCTTGTAGCGCTAATGGCGACAATAGCGCTGATCAATCGCTATCTGCTGGTTCCGCGTTTTGCCAGCGCAGTAGCGCAGCGGCGTTTTATTCAGCTAACCTGGCTTGAAGTCATTTTGTCGGCGTTGGTACTCCTTGCGGTGAGCACCTTCGCTACCTGGGAGCCGTTCTAGCGGCAACGAGACTAAGAGAGATCCATGAAAAAGAGTATCCTGACGCTATTATTACTGGCTTGCAGCAGCGCTACCCTTGCGGCGCCACAGATCGTTACGGTCAGCCGTTTCGACGTGGGTAAAGATAAGTGGGCATTTAACCGTGAAGAGGTGATGCTAAGCTGCCGGGAAAATCATGCTTTGTTTGCCATTAACCCGTCCACGCTGATGCAATACCCGCTTAATGAAGAAGCGCAGCAGCAGATTGCCAGCGGCAAGACCAGCGGACAGCCTGTTTCCGCGATCCAGATTGACGATCCTGATGCGCCGGGCAAAAAAATGAGCCTGGCGCCGTTTATCGAACGTGCCGGGAAGTTGTGTAACTAACTCCCGCCTGCGCCTTATTTTACCCAAAAAAAACAGCAATTTCCGTAAGCCGGTTATTGCTGTTTTCATTGTAATAGTTACCTGAAGGCTGGTTTTTTTCTGAACACTTTTGCGTCGGACTGGAAAACCTGCGCCGGTAATCTATCCTTAAGAGGCAAGGCGACTTAGCCTGCATTAATGCCAACTTTTAGCGCACGGCTCTCTCCCAAGAGCCATTTCCCTGGACCGAATATAGGAATCGTATTCGGTCTTTTTTTATCTGTATGAAATAGAAGGGCTTTTGTAGTTTATCCCTAAACCATCCTGAAAATTAACGCGCCCTCATATTTGCTCTAAACCATAACATACACTGCACAGCGCCCGTCCAGGTATTTTTTTGGTTATTGCTAACTTTTTGTCTGCGGGCGGGGTTGCGAACAGCACCCTGGCAGGGAAATGCTTTTTGCAGCTAGCACGAAAGCCGGGCGCGCGAGTTTAGATAGTCTATTATTTATAGAGAGTTATATAAGTGCAGCCATTATCTGCAGTCACCTTACTGGCGCATTGATGCGTTTATGAAACCAGACGAGGTAAAGATGAGCGTTGAAGAACAAAAGCGTAAAGCCGAAGCGGAAATCTCCGCCCTGATCTCAAAGAAGATCGCTGAGCTTCGAAAAAAATCGGGGATGGAAGTCTCTGACATTGAGTTTAAGCCGCGGGAGACGATGGCCGGGCTTGAAGGGTATGACGTAAACATTAAGCTTATATAACCCTCTGTTTAAAAACGGTCGCTACGGCGGCCTTTTTTATGGCTATTCTTTATATTCCTGAGCGGCAGTGAACTTATTTCAGGTGAGACAAATACAGAACAGAGGAAGAGATACAGCCATGAATACATCGTCATCATTGGCTAACGAGCTGGGAAAGTTGTTGATAGAGCAGAAATTATTACTCACCACCGCTGAATCCTGCACCGGCGGGCACATAGCTTCGACCTTATGCGCAGCAGAGGATACGCCCGCCTTTTATGGAACAGGCTTTGTAACCTTTAACGACGACGCAAAAAAAACGGTACTGGGCGTCAGCGCTGAAACTATCGATAACTATACTGCCGTAAGCGGCCAGACGGTGTCGGAAATGTCTACCGGTGCATTACGCCGTGCCTGCGCGGACGTCAGTATCGCGGTTAGCGGCTACGCCGGGCCGGAAGGAGGGGAAGACGGAACGCCAGCAGGAATCCTGTGGTTTGCATGGCAATTACCTGAAGCAAAAATCCATGTAAAGTCAGTGCGTTTCGAAGGAGATTGCGAATCGGTCATTGCGCAGGCCACAGATTATGCTCTTGCTGAAATGCTCAGGTTGTTAAAGCAAAATAAGCTGGTTTAATTCACGTGGAGAAATATATTGTTACCTGGATTATAAACGGTAAACGGTTCATAAATAAATTATTAATAAGTTTTGCTGCGAATATAAATCACGAATATAAATATAGCGTTAAATAGTATTAACTAAAAGGCAATCCTGTTATTTAAAAACAGGATTGCCGATGCCGGTATATTTACCTTCATTAACAGTGAGTGTTACTGTCACTCATACGCATAATACAAACTAAAGAGCGTAGGTTTACCGGCACGTTTAAGGATGATTAAGAAGAGCGGCCGCCACTATGGCTGCTTTTACCGCCTTTTTTCCCTGCTTCAGAGGCCTTTTGCGGGTCGTTCTTGAAATTACCGCCGCTGTGTTGGCCGCCTTTCTTACCGGCTTCTGACGCACGATTTCGATCTTCTGCAAAGTTTCCTGAACCGCCACGATGCTGAGTCATAATTATTACCTCATACTGTTTTGGTTAAATAATAGAGAGGCTTTCCCTCTCCGCTAAGCAGTATTAACTATAGCGGGCAATATGATTATGACAAACCTTAAGCTAAATTATTTTCCACGTTTCGCCGATACCAGGATTGTTCTTACCTTATATATTTTGCGTAAACTTCGCTTACAACTTGAAAATGTTTTAGCAATATTATTGCTAACCTAAGTCTATTTTTTATCAGGTCGTTAAATTGCAAATATATAAGTCGCAATCGCAGTGAAGCGGGGCGGGATGTTATGTCGGTCTTTGAAGGAGATAAGCTATCCTGTCCGCGCCAAAGAAGTGTGAGCCCGGCCACATTCATTAGCATCCTCACTACTGTGCCAGTACAATCACGCTCTGCTTGATTCTGCCGCGTCCTAAGACGCGGTAATAATAACGATAAACCTGCATAGACAAAACTATGACCACTACTCAGACCCAGATGCACGCGCGGGAGAATTCTCTTCGCTATGTTTTGCGCTCGCCGCGCCTGCTAGTGCGGGAGGCGCTCGCTGGCGTGATTACCGCGCTTGCGTTGATACCCGAAGTAATTTCATTTTCTGTTATTGCGGGCGTTGATCCAAAAGTCAGCCTCGTGGCTTCAGTCGTACTTTGCCTGGCGATGTCCGTGCTGGGCGGCAGGCCGGCGATGGTTACCGCCGCGGCGGGTTCGGTCGCGCTGGTCATTGGACCTATGGTTCATCTGCACGGCGTGGCTTATATCCTGCCCGCCGCGATCCTGGCGGGATTGATTCAGATTTTATTCGGTGTGGCAGGGCTTGCGCGAATGATGCGCTATATACCTTTATCCGTCATGACCGGGTTTGTGAACGCGCTCGGTATTCTGATTTTCTTCGCCCAGGTTCCGCACGTCTGGGGGCAAAGCCAGCTGGTCTGGGGTCTGTTTGCCCTGACGCTGGCTATTGTCCTGCTGCTGCCGCGCGTTTTGAAATCGGTGCCCTCGCCGTTGGTTGCTATTGTGGTGATTACCGGCGCCAGTATGGCGATGGGGTTTTCAGTCCCAACCGTGGGCGATACCGGCCCGATGCAGGCGGGCATGCCTGGCCTGACGGAACTGCTGGTGCCGCTGAACCTTGATACGTTACGCATTATCTGGCCCTGTGCGCTAAGTATCGCCTTTGTGGGGCTGATGGAGTCTTTACTGACGGCGAAACTGGTAGATGAGCTGACGGATACGCCATCGAGCAAAGGTCGTGAATGCTGGGGACTCGGGCTCTCCAATATCTTTGCCGGCCTTTACGGCGGCATTGCCGGTTGTGCCATGATTGGGCAAACCATTGTGAATGTAGAGCTGGGCCGGGGACGCACGCGTATCTCGACGCTTGCTGCGGGGCTAGTACTCCTGCTGCTGGTCACCGTCTTAAGCGATATGATGGCTAAAATTCCGATGGTGGTGCTGGCCGGTATCATGATGATTGTGGCCGTGAAAACCCTCAACTGGCATAGCCTGGCACCCAAAACCTTACAGCGTATGCCCGTTCCGGAAACGCTGGTCATGGCGATAACCGTTGCTGCAACGGTCTTTACCGGAAACCTGGCGATAGGCGTTTTGGGCGGCGTGATTTTTGCGATGATGCTGTTCGCCCGCCGTATCGCACACGTGGTGCGTGCCGAACGACAGCTGTTAGCGGACGGCCAGTCTGTGCGTTACACTGTAACGGGCCCGTTATTCTTCGCCAGCAGCAACGATTTATTTGAGCATTTCCACTATGCCGATGACCCACAGAATGTAACTATCGATCTTTCTCAGGCGCAAATCTGGGATGCTTCGACGGTCGCAGTCCTTGACGCCATAGAAATTCGCTATCAGCGTTACAATGCGCAGGTAAATATTGTCGGGCTTGATATCCGTAGCGCTGATTTTCACGCGCGGCTAAGCGGCAAGCTGTAAACCAGAAGCCGGTAAAGTGCTTTAGTCCGGCACCCTGGTAGTACCTACCGGCTTCAGAAGATCCTTAACGCTAAGAAGGAGCTGACATGGCTACACAAGCACCACAACTGGAAACCGAACGCCTGGTGTTACGCCAGTTTACGCTGGACGATTTTGACGATCTGGCGGCCTGCTGGGCCGACCCGGAAATGGTTAAGTTTATCGGCGGTGGAAAGCCGCAAAGCGCCGAGATGAGCTGGGGGCGATTGCTTCGTTATATCGGTCACTGGCACGCGTTTGGCTACGGGTTCTGGGCGATATTTGATAAATCCTCAGGGCGCTACGTTGGCTCATTTGGCTTTCAGAACGCCCGCCGCGACCTGACGCCGGCGCTTGCATACCCGGAAGCCGGCTGGTCGCTGGTGCCGGCAGTACACGGCAAAGGCTACGCAGCAGAAGCGTTGGCGGCAATCTTAACGTGGGCCGATTGCGCCTTCAACGGCCCGGTCTGCTGCATTATCGACGATGACAACCAGCGCTCCCTCAACCTTGCGAAACGCTTTGGTTTCGCGTTCCAGCACTATGTAACCTACCATGACAAACAGGTGCAGATGCTGATTCGCCAGCCTGCCTCATAGCGCGCATCTCTCCTATACTTGTTAATCGGGTAGCGGCCGGGGGAGGCGTTATGTATCAGCGTATCGACGGTGAAAACTGGCGGCATATTTACATCGTGGGCGACCTGCACGGTTGCCTGGCAAAAATGGTCGCGCAGCTTAAGGCCCTCCGCTTCGATCCCTGGCAGGATTTAGTCATCTCCGTGGGGGATGTCATTGACCGCGGCCCGGACAGCCCCGGTTGTCTGGCGTTATTAGACAAGCAGTGGTTTAAAGCCGTGCGGGGTAATCACGAAGAAATGGCTATTGATGCGCTGTCACTGGGTGACAGAATGCTGTGGGTGATGAACGGCGGCGACTGGTTTCGCGGGCTGCCGGAAGAAAGCAGAAAAGAGGTGCGCGACGCGCTGCTGCACTGCCGGGAGCTGCCGCTGGTTATTGAACTGCATACTCACAATCAAACTATCGTTATCGCCCACGCGGATTATCCTTCTTCTCATTACGCCTGGAACAAGCCGGTGGATACACATCGTCTGGTCTGGAGCCGCGAACGGCTAAACCAAAATATGCTGGGGAAGGGGGAGAATATCACCGGAGCCGATCGGTTTTACTTTGGGCATACGCCGCTAAAAGAAGCCGCTCACTACAATAATCAGCATTACATTGATACCGGCGCGGTCTTTGGCAACAAGCTAACGCTTGTTCAGGTGCAGTAACCGTTACAGATCGCTGTACTCCTGTGCCGGCCGCCAGAAGCCATCAATAAAATCTTCTAGCGGATAGCAGCCGCCGTGACGCATCCGCTGTTCGTCCATGGCGACCAGACACTGCTGCTCGGTATTAAACACGTCAACCACGATATCGTCGCACCCACCGTCCAGGTAGCAAACAAATAAAACCAACGCAAACATTGGCGCCTCAAAACCGCTCCGTTTAGCTTAATTGTAGGGGATATGACAGGAAGTGGGGAAAGCAAAGGCATAAATAACCCGTCTGCGGCGACGGGTTCATTCTGAATCAGGCAAGGCGCATGATCCATGCATCGGACTGTTGGTCGTAATGTTGACGATAAAGAACGGAATGCTCGCCATCCAGCACCGCGGGAATACTGGTTTCGTCATCCCAGGCATCTAGCTGCATGCACAGGTCAGGGTCAGATTTACAAGGGATGCTCAACGTTCGTTCGCCTTGCTGCTCGCCGTTTAATTCGGCATCTTCAATTTCGAAGTTGCCTATTCGTACGTTAGTCTTCGTCATCTCGCTCTCCTCTGGTCCACTTAATGTGGTATGACCAGTAAGGTCACCCAATTTTGAGCCTAGTCAATTGTGCAAAAAGTGCCAAATAAAAAGCGCTTATTTTTATCGTAAATTATTGGCCGCCCGAGAACAGTTTGCCATCACGCACCAGCTCACGCGGGTAGCTGTTTTTAAGCCGTGAGCCGATTTTCTTTGCCAGGCCAAGGGGTTGGCCCTGAAAAATCACCACCACATCGTCGCCGGAAGGCGCAGATTCAGGGTAAATATCACGGCCGCGATACCACTCTTCTGCTTCATGCTCCGTTAATGCAAAAGCCAGCGCGGTGGTGCCCGCCACCAGCGCGATGACGGCTTCATGCTGCCAGCGGTATCCCTTGTTATGCTGCTCTGCAAGGCGCAGGCCGATTCGCGAAAAGCGGACCTTGCCAATCAGCGGCACGATTTCAGCCGGGAATAACCAGATTTCTTTGTCGCGCTGCCAAAGCTTAAGCTCGTCTCCCCAGCTAATGCCCACTTTGGCCGCCGAGGTAATAACTTCTGCAGCCTGACGTCCGTGCAGCGGCGTAAACGGAAACTTGCCCACCTTATAGCCCGGCTGCGGCAAGGGTGCGACAGAAGCAGTTTTGCGCAAACGCGCCACGAAAAAGCCTTCGCAATCGTAAATCTGCGGGAAGACGTGCAGGAAACCTTCTTGCGTAACGGCTTTAATCGCCTGCGGGAAGAGATCGTGAAGCGGATCGATTTCAACCGCTTCTGGCCATTCATCAAGCAGCCACTGACAGATTTGCTGATTCTCTTCGCGGTTTAACGTGCAGGTGGAGTAAATCAGGGTGCCGCCGGGGCGCAGAGCGTGAAATGCGCTGGCGATGAGTTCCCGCTGGGTGTCGGCAATGCTGGCGGTACTTTCTGGCGTCCAGTTGCGTAACGCGTCAGGATCTTTTCGCACCACGCCTTCGCCCGAACAGGGGGCGTCCAGCAGTATGGCATCAAAGCACTCGGGCAGCGCGGCGCCAAATACCCGGCCATCAAAATGGGTCAACGCGACGTTGCTGATGCCGCAGCGGCTGATATTAGCATGCAGCACTTTTACCCGGCTGGCGGAATACTCGTTTGCGAGAATGGCACCCCGGTTGCCCATACGCGCGGCAATTTGCGTGGTTTTGGAGCCGGGAGCGGCGGCGACATCCATAATGCGCTGCGGCTCGCAGCCGTCGGCAAACAGCGCCGCAACGGGCAGCATTGAGCTTGCTTCCTGAATGTAAAACATACCGCTCAGGTGTTCGGCGGTGCTGCCCAGCGGCAGGGTTTCCTCGTCCTCGCGCTCAATCCAGAATCCTTCTTCACACCACGGAATCGGCGTGAGCTGCCAGTTGTAGGGAGCAACGAGCGCAAGGAATTCGGCAACCGAAATCTTTAACGTATTAACGCGCAAGCTGCGGCGCAGCGGGCGCTGGCAGTATTCGATAAAGCTTTCAAGCGTTTGCCCGGCAGGCAGCGCATCGCGCATAACATCAAGGAAAGATTGCGGGAGATAAGCGGAGTGAGTTTGGGCCACTGGGGTGTTCCACAGAAAAATAAGGCGCGCAGTGTAGCATAAAGCGCCCCGGCTGAGCACCGGGGCGCTTTATTTAACGTGGCAGCGCGGTGCCCCACTGACGCCACTCTTTCGGCTCACTTTCTAACAGCAGGAAGTGTTTCCCCGGCTCGGCTTTTGGCGCAAGCGGGGTGCCCGGCGGGGTCGCAAAGGCTATGCCGCCGCGAATAAACTGGCTGAAGGTGCCGGTTTTCACCACGCCGCCGGTCAGTCCGAAATCGAGGCTGTAGCCTGAAGCAAGCCAGAAGACCGAGCTGTCGCGCACCAGGTGCTGGAAGCGTTTGCTGATGCGCAGGCCGACCATTACGCGGTCGGACAAGTTGCCAAGCGTAAGCCCCGTCACCGTACCGACTTCCACTCCACGGAACAGCACCGGCGTGCCAATGCTCAGCGCACCGGCTTCGGGCACTTCGAGTACGATACTCAGGCCGTCTGAATAGCGCGAGTCGGTGATGGAGGTTTCCTGCAGTTCAAAGTCGCGTCGCGGTGAGCCGCGCCCTGGCTCAACGTTGATATACGGCTGGAGGAGGGTATCCAGATGATCGACGCCCGCTGCTGAAATTTGCGGCGTCACCACGGAGAAACGCGTGCCGCTACGAGCAAAGGTTGATACAAACTCTGGATACAGCACCGCTTTGGCTTCCACTTCGCTGCGCGATTCGGTGAGGTTCAACGATTCAAGCTGGCCGATATCGATACCCAGGTAGCGAATAGGCATACCGGCGGAGAGTTTACCGGCGTCAAATGTATGCAGCGTAATCTGGCTGCCAACCGCGCGGGCGGCCGTTTCCGACGCGTACAGCACGCGCTTATCGCCCTTGTTAAAGCCCGCGCCCGCGCCGCTGAGGTTATCGAAGCTGATAGCCCCTTTTAAAGCGCGAGAAAGCGGAGAAGCCTGAACGGTTAAACCGCTGCCGTTCAACTGCACCCGCGCGCCGCCCTCGGCCCAGAACACGCTGCTTGGGGTCAGCAGCTTGCGATATTCCGGCTTGATATGAACATCAATGTCAAAGCTGTTGGCTTTCGGGCGGACGGTGATAATTTCACCGACCTGGAATTTACGGTACAGCACCACGGAGCCAGCCTGAATATCCGGCAGGCTGGCGGCGGTTAGCGTTAAGGTAGTGGTAGGGAGGTCGCTTAAGCTGTTTTCCACCGCTTTTTCCAGGTTGGCATATAGCGGATAGCTGGATTTCATTGCCCCTTTGCTGCCGGGGATAACGCGCACGCCACCGCTGACCCATTCGCTGGCGCTGGCGCCGAGGAACTCTACGCCGTCCATTCCAAGCTTCACGTCGATGCGGCTGTTTACCACGAATTTACTGTCGCCCTGCAACAGATGCCGGTACTGCGGTTCGATGGCGACGGCAAAGCTCACGCCTTTATTGCTTAAAGAGCGTTCCAGCACCTGTCCTATCTGAATGCCGTGAAGGATAACGGGCTGGCCCGCGTCGATGCCATAGCTTTCCGGCGCGGTCAGGCTGAGCGTCAGCACGTCAGGCTGCTGGAGCGGCGTTTTGTCGCTCGGCAATATCACATAGTGATCCTGCGGGTCGCCTTCACCCGGCACCAGTTCAAAGGTGCTGCCCGTCAGCAGGCTGCTAACGTTCGGGTTGCTCAGGGAAATTTTTGGGCTGCGCAACTCGATGCGCGTACCGCTGCGCATGAGGTTTACCACGCCGGGGTCGACGGTCATTTCACCGGTCACCGCGCCGCCTGGAACCAGATTAAGCTTCGTCAGCGTGCCCACTTCCAGCCCCTGATACATCAGCGGCGTTGAGCCTGCCTTCAGGCCTTCACCGCCCGGCAGATCGAGTTTGATCAGCACGCCTCGCTGGCTGTGGGCCAGGTCTTCGTAGAGGCCAAATTCGTCTTCGGCTTTAGCCTGTTGAGAGCCTTCCGGCGAGTCAAAAGCTATTGCGCCGTTAACCAGCGCCGCGAGGCTTTCAAGCTGAATTTGCGCGCCGCTGAGGCTGATATCGGTTTTGACCCCGGATACGTTCCAGAAGCGGCTGCCTTTCTTCACAAGATTGGTGAAACGGCGGTCGATAAGCACGTCTATAATGACGTCCCGTTTGTTCGGGCCGATGGTGTAATCGTAAACGCGCCCAACGGGGATTTTACGGAAGTAAACCAGCGAGCCGCTGTTCAGCGAGCCCAGATCCGGGGCGCGAAGATGGATCATCAGCTCGCCGTTGTTCAGTCGATATTTGGGCTGCGTGTCGAGCGCCACAAAGTGATCTTTAGGTTCGCCTTTACCAGGCATCATGCCGATGTAGTTACCGCCGACTAACGCATCAAGACCGGACACTCCCGCAAGCGAGGCTTTAGGCGTTACAAGCCAGAACTGCGTTTCGTCGCGCAGCGCATCTTTCATGTCGCTTTTTATACTGACCTTAACCTCGATTTTATTGAGGTTGTCGCCAAGGCTGATGCTTTGCACGGTGCCAACCTCAACGCCCTGGTAGCGCACGGGCGTGCGCCCGGCGACAATGCCGTCCGCGGAGATAAAGTCAATGGTGGCGGTGGTGCCTCGCTCTTCATAAGTTGTCCAGATAAGCCAGCCTGCGATCAGCAGGGCGATAACCGGCAGCAACCAGAAAGGAGAAAACCTGCGTTTTGTTTTAATTCGTGCCTCAGTCGGTGAAGCGGGCGTTTCCTGACTCATGTGCGTCCCAAAGCAGTCGGCTATCCAGCCATTCGACAGCAAGAATAGTTAAAATTACCGCCGCGCCAAAATAAAACGCGGCGGGTCCCATAGTAAATGCCAGCAGTTGGTCACGGTTGACCAGCGACATAGTGAGTGCGATCACGAACAAATCGAGCATCGACCAGCGGCCAATCCAGGTAATAAAGCGCAGCAGCAAAATGCGCGTGCGCAGCCCTCTCTCACATTTAAAGTGGATACTGAGTAACAGCGTAAGCAGTACAATCACTTTAGTAAACGGAACGAGAATACTGGCAATAAATACCACTGCGGCTACGGCGATATTGCTGCTGGCGAGTGAAATAATGCCGGAGAGAATCGTATCTTCCTGACGCGAGCCGTTGACATAGATGATGGAGATGGGCAGCAAATTTGCCGGTAACAGAAACACCAATGACGCGATGAGCGCGGCCCAGGATTTTTGCAGGCTTTGACGGCGACGGTGGCGCAGCGGCACATGGCAGCGCGGACAGCGGCCGCGGTTGTCGGGTATTCCGGTAAAATGGCAGCCGAGGCACACCCGTAGCTGGGCGTTGAAAGCGCGCGCGGGCCGCTGGGGATAAAACCTTTCCCAGAGCTGCTCAACGTTCAGGTGGATCATTGTCAGCAGGCTTAATACCACAAGGGCAACAAAGGCGACGAGGCCCACGCCGGGCTGCATAAAGGCATACTCTTTGACCTTAATGGAGGCAACGCCGATGCCCACCAGATAAATATCCAGCATTACCCACTCTTTGAGCTTATCGAGCATCAGCAATACCGGGCGCAGATTCATGCCGAGAATATTGCCGAAATAGAGATAGGCGAGCGCCGCGACGAGGGTTGCGGGCGCACCCACCGCGCAAAACAGCACCATTGCTGCGGTAATCGCATCGCCCTGACGGGCCATCTGCCAGATGCCCTGGAAAACGTTGGCGTCAATTTTTGTTCCCAGCAGGTAGATGCGCAGCAGGGGGTCGGAGAAGGCGACCGGCATCAGCAGCAGCATGGCGACAGCCATGGCGGCCAGGCGGGTTAACGACCAGTCGCGCCCGTCATGCACTTTCGCGTCACAGCGCGGGCAGCAGGCGCTTTGGGATGATTTCACCGCAGGCAAAGAGAAAAGTGTATCGCATTGAGGACAACGCTGATAACGTGCCTGCGGCAAAACCTGACTAATGGCGTGTATTTTCATTTTTCGTCGTCGGCCAGGAGTACCCGTGCGGCATGGTGTATCTCGCTCTGATATGGTTTGTGGCGTCAAGCCTATAGTAATTCACAAAATGATACACCTTGTGGTACAGCGCATTTAGTGCTTATTTTAGTATGCTATGCCGTAGAGTCAGACAACAAAATGGTTATTCAATGGACAAAGAACAATTTTACGCGGATTTAAACCGCGATTTCAGCGCGTTAATGGCAGGGGAAACAAGTTTTCTGGCAACGCTCGCTAATACCAGCGCGCTGCTCTTTGAGCGCCTTGACGGCGTAAACTGGGCGGGGTTCTATCTGCTGGAAGGCAATACGCTGGTTCTGGGGCCTTTCCAGGGCAAGATTGCCTGCGTGCGTATTCCTGTGGGCAAGGGCGTTTGCGGCACGGCGATCTCAACCGGCGAAGTTCAGCGCGTTGAAGATGTGCATGCGTTTGCGGGCCATATCGCCTGCGATACCTCAAGTAATTCCGAAATTGTCTTTCCGCTGGTGGTGAATGACGAAGTAATCGGCGTGCTGGATATTGATAGCACCGAATACGGACGTTTCGCGCCGGAAGACCAATATGGCTTATCCCAACTGGTTACGCAGCTTTCACAACTGCTAACCGCTACGGATTATAAAAAATTCTTCACTCGTTAGCATGATAAGCAACGGATAACGTGGCATTTGCCGATAGCGTCATTATAATGTCGCCTGTTCATGCCGCGGTTTGTTGGCAACTCCGTTGTAATCAGGAAATTTCATGGAAAATCAACCTAAGTTGAATAGCAGCAAAGAAGTTATTACCTTTTTGGCTGAGCGTTTCCCCCAGTGTTTCAGCGCTGAAGGTGAAGCTCGCCCCCTGAAGATTGGAATCTTCCAGGATCTGGTCGCGCGTGTTGAAGGCGAAATGAGCCTCAGTAAAACTCAGCTTCGCTCCGCGTTACGTCTTTATACTTCAAGCTGGCGTTACCTGTACGGTATTAAAGTAGGCGCGGTTCGTGTCGATCTTGACGGCAACCCATGCGGCGAGCTGGACGAACAACACGTTGAACACGCCCGCAAGCAGCTTGAAGAAGCAAAAGCTCGCGTTCAGGCGCAGCGCGCTGAGCAGCTTGCGAAAAAACGCGAAGCGGCTATCGCAAACGGTGAGACTGTCGAAGACAAACCACGCCGCGAACGTAAACCACGCCCGGCGCCGCGCCGCAAAGAAGGTGCTGAACGTAAACCTCGCGCTGACAAGCCGGTTGCTCAGGCACCTCGCGAAGAAAAACGCACGCCGGTTACGGATATTTCAGCGCTGCAGGTTGGACAGGCAATTAAAGTCAAAGCGGGTAACAACGCGATGGATGCCACCGTACTGGAAATTACCAAAGATGGCGTCCGTGTACAGCTAACTTCTGGTATGGCTATGATTGTACGCGCAGAACACTTGCAGTTCTGAAACGGAGGCCACACCCGGGCATGAACAAACTCTTTAAGCTTACGGCCGTCGCTAGCCTGTTGTTTCTTGCAGGCAGCGCGCTGGCCGTTGAGAACATCACGCGTGCTGACCAAATCCCGCAGTTAAAGGAAGAAACACAGCATGCCACGGTGAGTGAGCGCGTAACTTCGCGCTTTACTCGCTCGCATTACCGCCAGTTCGACCTCGATCAAGACTTCTCCGCCAAAATCTTCACCCGCTACCTGAACCTGCTCGACTTTAGTCACAACGTGCTGCTAGCCAGCGACGTTGAGCAGTTCGCTGGCAGGAAAAATGTTATTGGCGATGAGCTTCGTTCAGGCAAGCTGGATGTGTTTTACGATTTGTACAACCTGGGTCAAAAGCGCCGTTTTGAACGTTATCAGTACGCGCTGAAGGTGGTTGAAAAGCCGATGGATTTTACGGGTAACGACACCTTTAATCTTGACCGCAGCAAATCACCCTGGCCGACAAGCGTTGCGGAGCTAAATCAGCTCTGGGACAGCAAGGTTAAGTATGACGAGCTCAGCCTGAAGCTGACCGGTAAGAACGAACAGGAAATTCGCGAAACGCTGACCAGGCGTTATCAGTTCGCGATTCGTCGTCTGACCCAGTCCAATAGCGAAGACGTGTTTTCGCTGGCGATGACCGCCTTTGCGCATGAAATTGACCCGCATACTAACTATCTCTCTCCGCGCAATACCGAGCAGTTCAACACGGAAATGAGCCTGTCGCTTGAGGGCATTGGCGCCGTGCTGCAAATGGACGATGACTACACGGTTATCAATTCCATGGTGGCGGGCGGTCCGGCGGCGAAAAGCAAGGCGATTACCGTAGGCGATCGTATCGTTGGCGTCGGTCAGACGGGCAAGACGATGGTTGACGTCATCGGCTGGCGCCTGGATGACGTGGTCGCTCTGATCAAAGGACCAAAAGGCAGCAAAGTGCGCCTTGAGATCCTGCCTGCTGGCAAGGGGACCAAGACCCGCATCGTCACCTTAACGCGCGAACGTATTCGCCTTGAAGACCGCGCCGTGAAGCTGACGGTGAAAACCGTCGGCAAAGAAAAAGTAGGCGTGCTGGATATCCCCGGCTTCTACGTGGGCCTGACGGATGACGTCAAAGTCCAGTTGCAGAAGATGGAAAAGCAGAACGTGAAGAGCGTGATCATCGATCTGCGTTCTAACGGCGGCGGCGCGCTGACTGAAGCGGTGTCGTTATCCGGCCTGTTTATTCCAGGCGGCCCGGTGGTGCAGGTTCGCGACAACAACGGTAAGGTCCGTGAAGATAGTGATACCGACGGCGTGGTTTACTACAAAGGCCCGCTGGTGGTGATGGTTGACCGTTTCAGCGCCTCGGCGTCGGAAATCTTTGCCGCTGCAATGCAGGACTATGGCCGCGCGCTGATCGTTGGCGAACCAACGTTCGGGAAAGGCACCGTCCAGCAGTATCGTTCGCTGAATCGTATTTACGATCAGATGCTGCGTCCGGAATGGCCTGCGCTTGGCTCCGTACAGTACACCATTCAGAAGTTCTACCGCATCAACGGCGGCAGCACCCAACGTAAAGGCGTAACGCCGGATATCATGATGCCAACCGGCACTCAAGAGACGGAAACCGGCGAGAAGTTTGAAGATAATGCCTTACCGTGGGACAGCATTGAGGCTGCCACCTTCGTTAAATCAGGCGACCTGGCACCGTTTGAGCCGCAGTTGCTCAAGCTTCACCAGGACCGCATCGCGAAGGACCCTGAGTTCCAGTACATCATGAAGGACATTGCGCGTTTCAATGCCCTGAAAGAGAAACGCAACATCGTATCCCTGAATCTTGCCCAGCGTGAGAAAGAAAACCAGGAAGACGATGCCACGCGGCTTGCGCGCATTAACGACCGCTTCAAGCGGGAAGGTAAAGCGCCGCTGAAAAAACTGGACGATTTAGCGAAGGATTACCAGGAGCCGGATCCGTATCTTGATGAAACGGTTCACATTGCTCTGGACCTCGCGAAAATGGAAAAGGATGAACCGGCAGCCCAGCCTGCCGCCGCTAAGTAACCCCCAACGGGCACAAGCAATTGTGCCCGTTTTTTTACCTCTCTCAAGCCACGTAAGCGGCGTCTTTGTAGAATGTAAAGTTATGTATTATTAACCACTTGTGGCGAATTCGAGCTTGAAAATGGCAGGCTTGCCCCTACGATGTGGGGTAACGCACAGTGCGTATTTTTAACCGAGGTAAAAAGAAAATTATGATGCGTATCGGGCTTTTCCTGCTGACCAACCTGGCGGTTATGGTCGTTTTCGGGCTGGTGCTAAGCCTGACGGGGATCCAGTCAAGCAGCGTTTCTGGTCTGATGATCATGGCGGTATTGTTTGGTTTTGGCGGTTCAATTGTTTCTTTGCTGATGTCGAAATGGATGGCATTGCGCTCCGTAGGCGGCGAAGTGATTGAGCAGCCGCGCAACGAAACGGAACGCTGGCTGTTGGAAACCGTTCGTCGTCAGTCGCAACAGGCTGGCATCGCCATGCCGCAGGTCGCGGTCTACCACGCGCCGGACATTAACGCGTTCGCTACCGGCGCTCGCCGCGATGCTTCGCTGGTTGCCGTCAGTACCGGTCTTTTACAGAATATGAGCCGCGATGAAGCCGAGGCCGTGATCGCTCACGAAATCAGCCACGTTGCTAACGGCGATATGGTCACCATGACGCTTATCCAGGGCGTGGTGAATACCTTCGTTATCTTTATTTCTCGTATAATCGCGCAGGTGGCTTCAGGCTTCCTGTCCGGCAACCGTGACGAAGGCGAAAGCAGCAACGGTAACCCGCTGGTGTACTTTGCTGTGGCAACCGTGCTTGAGCTGGTGTTTGGTATTCTCGCCAGCATCATCACCATGTGGTTCTCCCGCCACCGTGAATTCCACGCCGATGCGGGCTCTGCAAAACTGGTTGGCCGTGAGAAAATGATTGCGGCGCTTCAGCGTCTGAAGACCAGCTACGAACCGCAGGAAGCCAGCAGCATGATGGCGTTTTGTATTAACGGTAGGGCGAAATCCATGAGCGAACTGTTTATGACCCACCCGCCGCTGGACAAACGTATCGAAGCGCTGCGTAACGGTGAATACCTGAAGTAAGCGGTAATAAAATGAAAAAGCGTGCCCTGAGCGGCACGCTTTTTTTATGCCTGAACCCTGGGCTGCGACATCCTTAAGCTGCTGACAATCGCCGCCAGCGTGGCAAAACTTCCCGCCAGCAGAAGGGAGGCGTGCGTGCCGTGTTGGTGGAACAGGTTGAACATCAGCGCCACCAGCGCGGCCCCTGAGCTTTGCCCCAGCAGGCGC
>DAMALH010000026.1:0-55214 GCA_032000125.1 Buttiauxella sp.
GGAAACGGGTTTACAGGGGTCGCTGCATACCGAGGCCGCCGAACTGCTGGGGCTGCGCAACGTCGCGCGCATTGCCGGACGCAGCGGGCTCACGCAGGTGTCGATGGAAAACCTGCTTAGCTGGCAGCCAGATATTATCCTCGTGCAGGATCCTGTCACCGCGCGATATCTGCGCGAAGATCCGCTCTGGCAGGGAGTGAAGGCGGTCAGAGCGCGGCGCATATTGTTCCTGCACGGCCTGCCGTTTGGCTGGCTGGATGCGCCGCCGGGCATCAACCGCCTGCTGGGGCTTCGGCGGCTGCATGCCTGGCTCTCCCCAACGGTTGAACAACGCTTTCAGGCAGACATGACGCGCTATGCGGAACTGTTCTGGCACTCGCCGCTCGGCGACGCGCAGTATAAAGCGCTGTTGGAGAACGGATGAAAATCTTACCCCTCACTTTGATGCTTATAGCCCTCGCGGTAATTAGCGTGGCGCTTGCCGCGATCTCCGGTGCCTATCATCTGGATCTTTCTCAGGTCATTGCCTCGATCGCGCATAGCGATGCTCTTTCACCAGAAGATCGAATCGTTTTCTGGCAGATTCGACTGCCACGTATTGTTGCCGCTCTGCTGCTGGGCGCGGCGCTTGCCGGTGCCGGTACCACCTATCAGGGCATGTTCCGAAACCCGCTGGTTTCGCCCGATATCCTGGGCGTTTCCGCCGGAGCGGGTCTTGGCGCCTGCGCCGCCATCCTGTTTGGTTTGCCGACGGTGCTTATCCAGATATACGCCTTTTGCGGCGGCCTGCTGGTGGTGGCGGGGGTCTGGCTTATTACCCGCCGGGTGCGGCGGCACGACCCGGTTCTGACGCTGGTGCTGGTTGGCATCGCCCTCGGCACGCTGTGCGGCGCGGGTATCTCGCTGATTAAAATCCTCGCCGATCCCTATACCCAACTGCCTTCCATCACCTTCTGGCTGCTCGGCGGCCTTTCCAGCGTGACGCTCCGGGATCTGTCGGTTGCCGCCCCCGTTATCCTCATTGGCATGGTGCCGCTGCTGCTGCTGCGCTGGCGCATGAACCTGTTAACCCTCTCGGATGATGAAGCGCGGTCGCTAGGGATTAACGCGGCGCGCCTGCGGCTCGGGTTGATTGTCTGCGCCACGCTTATCACCGCCAGCACGGTGGCAATTGCCGGTATTGTTGGCTGGGTTGGCCTTGTGGTGCCGCATATTGGCCGCCTGCTGACCGGTAATAACCACCAGCAGCTTCTGCCTGTCGCCATGGGTATCGGCGCCATTCTGCTGCTGGTGACAGATACTCTCGCCCGCGCTGCCAGCAGCACGGAAATCCCGCTCGGCATTCTGACCGCCTTCATCGGCGCACCTTTTTTCCTGCTGCTTCTGCTGCGCGGAGGTTCACGATGAGCCTGCTGACGCTGCGCCACGCCACCCTCGGCTATGGTCGCCATCCGGTGCTGCACGATATCTCCTTTACCCTGCCAGCCGGGTCGCTGTGCTGCCTGTTGGGGGCGAACGGCAGCGGAAAAACTACGCTGATGCGCACCATTCTTGGCGTACTGCCGCTGCTCAGCGGTGAGATCTCGCTTGATGGCACGCCGGTTAACCGGCTGTCGGAGCGCGAACGCGCCACTGCCATCGCCTGGGTACCGCAGGCGCACGACGGGGTTTTCGCCTTCACCGTGCTCGACATGGTGATGATGGGCTGTACTCCGCGTATGGCGGCGTTTGCCGTGCCGGGGGCGCGGGAACGCGAACTTGGCCACCAGCAGTTGAGCGCGCTCGGCATTGCGCATCTGGCCGCACGCCGCTGGAATACCCTCAGCGGGGGTGAACGCCAGTTGACGCTGATTGCCCGCGCGCTGGTACAGCAGCCACGCCTGCTGCTGCTCGATGAGCCCGCCTCTAGCCTCGATTTTGGCCATCAGATAAGCCTCCTCGACACGCTGATATCGCTCAAGCAGTCGGGCATGACGCTGCTGATGTCCACTCACCACCCGCTGCATGCCCGGGCCATTGCCGACAGCGTGGTGTGCGTTGAACCCGGTGGGCTGATTTCCCTGGGGCCACCGGAGGTTCAGCTCACCGCTGAACGGCTGGCGGTGCTGTACCGGGTTTCGCCTTCGCAAATCCATCATCACCTCGGCATCTCTCAACCATAAGGAATCACCATGCTCATTGATGACATTGATTTTTCCGGGCTCTATCGTCAGCAGATGCTCGCAGCGAAGCGCACGGAAAAGACCCCCGATCGCTGGGATAAAAGGGCGGAGAAGATGGCGGCCGCCTGCACATCGCCTGCCGACAGCTACCTGCAGCAGCTGCTGGCGAAAATCGATTTGCAGGGCGCAGAAACGCTGTTTGATATGGGCTGCGGGCCGGGGACGGTTTCACTGATGCTTGCCGGGCAGTTGCAGGCGGTGTATGGCATCGACTACAGCCAGGGCATGCTTGATGTCGCCGCGCGCCGGGCCGAGGCTCTGGGCATCAGCAATGCGCAGTGGATAGCCTGCGCATGGGAAGACGACTGGTGCGATCTGCCGCGCTGCGATATCGCCGTGGCTTCCCGATCCACAATGGTCGCCGACATGCGCGACGCCATGACCAGGCTTAACAACCAGGCACGCCTGCGGGTCTACACCACCCATATGGTGAGCTCCTCGTTCATCTCTCCTGTCATACAGCGCGCGCTGGGCCGCGAAGTCGTTGAGCTGCCAAACTACATCTACGCCATCAACATCCTGTATCAGATGGGTATCCATCCGCGCGTGGACTACATTCGCGGCAAAAACTGTCAGCAGGACAACAGCACCTGGGCGTGCTTTGAAGAGAACGTGCGCTGGAGCCTTGGCGAGCTGAGCGCTGAGGAGCGCGACCGCCTGCAACTGTGGTATCAGCGACAGGATGCCAGCCGGCTGGCTCCCGCCAGACGCGACTGGGCGCTGATCTCCTGGGACAGCATTCCACAGGACAGCATCCGATGATTTTCTTCCCGCAGACAAGGGATGCCTTTTTAGCCGAAGCCATTCATGGCTGCGATTTCAACACGCTGGCGCTGACCGGCGGTATCACGCTCGCGATTCCCGCGAGCCTTCTCGACTGCGGAATCAGGCTCTTTATTACGACCCTTTAGAGGATATTAAAGACGGCCTGAGCCCGGACGAACATGGCATATATCATTCAATACATGGAATAAAAACAATGAATTTCAACAGAGGTTGTCTGTATACGGCGCTAACGCTTGCAATGGCTAATAACGCCTTTGCCGGGCAGGAAAGTGACTCTATGACCGTCTGGTCAAGCCCGGTATCCGCCGCTACCACCACCATTCTTGGGCAGAATACGATTGAGCAACTGGATAAACAGAACGTGGCGCAGGCATTGAGCGTTATCCCCGGCGTGGTGCTGCAAAAATCCGGTAGCCGTAACGAGCAGCAGGTGAGGGTCCGCGGCTTTGATAATCGTCAGGTGCCGATCTTCTTCGACGGCGTGCCGATTTACATTCCCTACGATGGCACCCTCGATTTAGGCCGCTTTTTGACCTCCGACATTGCCTCGGTGGAGGTTTCCAAAGGGTATTCATCCCTGCTGCAGGGGCCGAACCAAATGGGCGGCGCCATCAACATCACCACCAAGAAACCGGGTAAACCGATTGAGGGAAGTATCGGCTATCGTCAGGGCTGGAGCCGGGGTGAAGATAACGCGAAGGATATGCACGCCTCGTTTGGCGCCGGTAACGATCTCGGCTATATCCAGCTCAGCGGCAGCCAGTTGAAGCAGGATTTCCTCGGCCTGCCGCACGATGTGAACAACCCGATTGCCGGCAGCAACGGCAAGATGATCAACTCCTCCGCCAACGATAAGCGCGGTATTGTGAAGCTCGGCTTTACTCCGCGCGCCAACGACGAATATATCTTCACCTATATCAATCAGGACGGGCAGAAGGATAACCCGCCGTACGCGGGCACCAGCAACCAGAAGTCGCGCTACTGGCAGTGGCCGCAGTACGACAAAGAGAGCTATTACTATCAGGGGACAACGCATCTCGGCGAGCGTTTTACGCTGAAAAGCCGCCTGTATCGCGATACCTTCCAGAACACGCTGATGATGTATAACACGCTGGACGAC
The DNA here is from genome assembly GCA_032000125.1 of Buttiauxella sp. Lineage (GTDB taxonomy): Bacteria > Pseudomonadota > Gammaproteobacteria > Enterobacterales > Enterobacteriaceae > Dryocola. The sequence goes on from DAMALH010000026.1 coordinate 4,129, forward strand.
CTGAAAAATAAAAAGGGAAACTACAGCTACTACTCCGACTACAGCGACGGCGCCGGGCTGCAGCTCGCAAGCGAAATGCGCGAAGCAGATCTGCTCTCGTTTGCCGTGAACTGGAAGGATGATGTCCACCGCGAGAAAGGCGCACCGGGCGCGCCGTACGACCGCTATGAAGACCGCACCTGGTCACTGGCGAGTGAATATCAGTGGCAGGCGATGGACAACCTCGACGTGGTGGGCGGCATCAGCTACGACTGGCGCGACAGCGTGGAGGGGAAAAAACACGAAAAAAACGGCGCCGTTACGCATTATGACGACAACAGCCAGCAGGCCTTTAACTGGCAGGTGATGAGCAAATACCGCTTCAGAAACGACGATACGCTGTCGCTCTCGTACTACGATCGTACCCGATTCCCGACGCTAAAAGAGCGTTATACCACCTCAAAACCGGCCTATAACCAGGTGGCGCTGGTTAACCCGCAGCTCAAGCCGGAGCGCGCCCGCGGTGTCGATATGACCTGGAATGCCGCCATCATCCGCGACTGGGGATTTGAGGCGAGCGTCTACTATAATCGCGTCACCGACGCAATCTTGTCGCACAACATTGATGCCGACACCGTACAGAATCAGAACAGCGGCCGGGTGGACTACACCGGGATGGATCTTGGCGTGAAGGGCAAACCGTTTAGCATGCTGGAAGCCGGAATGAGCTATGGCCTGATCCATGCCGATGCCAAAGAGGCCAGCGCGGGTAAAATTACCGATCTGCCCACGCAAACCCTGACCGCCTGGCTGACGCTGAAACCGTTGGAGCCGCTTAGCTTTACTGTCTCTGAAGAAGCGCGATCCTCAAGCTACAGCAACACCGACGGCTCGCAGAAAGCCGCGGGATTTGCCATCACCCACCTGCGCACGGACTACAACATCGGTTACGGGCTGAGCGTGAACGCCTCTATTAATAACCTGTTCGACACGGCCTACGCCTATGGCGAAGGCTTTATTGAAGAGGGCCGCAACTACTGGCTGGGCGTGGAATATAAATTCTGAGCGTCGGCCTCCTGCGTTTGTGGGAGGCCAATAAAAAGGAGATAATAATGCAATCCGATTACAGGCTACTCTCCCTGCACGGCAACGTGAATCTTCCCGAGGGTGGCACGCAAAAAGTGGCGCTGACCGGTAGCGTTTATATCACCGCTAACGGGCTGGAAGCCGACAACGGTATCAAAGAATATTACCAGGATACCGAATGCGCCCTGCTGCACTACGCGCAAGAGCACTATGCATTCTGGCATGAGCATTACCCTCATGCCACGCCAGACATCATCGCCCCGGGCTTTTTTGGTGAGAATATTTCCTCTGGCGGACTCACGGAAAAAAACGTCTGCGTCGGCGATATTTTTCATATTGGCGCCGTGGAGTTACAGGTCTCCTGGGGGCGGGAAGCCTGTAAAAAAATAGCCGGTAAGCTCAACGATCCGCTGGCACCGGCAATCATGCATCAGCAGTCGCGTAACGGCTGGTTTTATCGCGTGCTACAGTGCGGCGAAATTCATTCCGGCGATAAGCTCATTCTCAAGGCCCGGCTAAAACCGAACTGGACTTTAAGCCGCGTACAGCAAGCGCTTTGGGGGGAAACCCTGCGGCCGGAAGAGCTGGAGGAACTGAGTAAAATGCCCGAGCTTGCGGCAAGCTGGCGAAAACTCGCGGGCAAAAGGCTCGAACAATATGCCGCGCTATAGCCGATAAACATTCTGTTCACTCCCACACGAGACGCCAGCCCTTAGCGGCGGGCGTCTGTCGCCGTTGCCTGTCTGAGCGATGAAGAAGCAGGCGGCGCTGGCTTGCGCCCGAAGCGCTTTGCCCGCCGGGCCGTCACCTTATCTCTTTCACCGTTCATAACGCGCTTAATGCCGAGCCTTGCCGACGACACTTATCACCGACGTTGAACGCCAGTAAGAAAGACGGTTTTCATTTCTCTTGCATTTCCCTCTCATAAAACGATAATCATTCGCAAAATAATAAGCGTTATCATTTTTTTGTCAGGGAATATTACATGCAACCTATTACCACCTTACCGATGGGATATCGTCCACGCCTGCTGGCGGTATTAATTAGCGCGGCTACTTTTCCAGCGTTTGCCGCAACCGGCGACGCGACTCAGGGCGCCAGAGAAGACACCATGACGATTACCGCCACGCCGGAAAGCACTTTCCGCGCGGGCGGCAATGAACTGGTTCCAGCTTATCTTGACGGACAGATCGCCAACGGCGGGCGTCTGGGCATGCTTGGCGAACAGGAAGCGGGCAACGTGCCCTTCAATATTATCGGCTACACCTCGAAGATGATTGAAGACCAGCAGGCGACAACGCTGACTGACGTCATCCGCAACGATGCCACCGTACAGGCGGTGCGGGGTTACGGCAACTTCGCCGAGTCCTGGCGTATCCGTGGTTTTTTACTTGGCAGCGATGATGTTTCTTACGGCGGCCTGTACGGCGTTATGCCACGTCAGGTTATCGCCACTAACGTCGCGGAGCGCGTTGAAATTATCAAAGGCTCGAACGCATTTTTAAACGGCGTGCCGCCGGGTGGGACAGGCGTCGGCGGGTCGATTAACGTTGAGCCAAAACGGGCGGGCAGCGAGCCGTTAACGCGTGTGAACGTGGATTACGGTTCCGATTCACAGGTCGGCACTTCGCTTGATGCCGGGCGTCGTTTCGGCGATAGCGACCAGTTTGGCGTGCGGGTAAACGTGCTGCATCGCGAAGGTGAAACCGCCATTGATAACGAGAAGGCCCGCACAACGCTTGCCACCGTCGGCCTGGACTATAAAGGCGAGCGCCTGCGCAGCTCGCTGGATGCCGGCTGGCAGAAATCGACCGTGCATGACGGACGTATTGGGCTGGGGTTAGGGGTGGCCACCGAAATACCGGAAGTACCGGATAATAAAGATAACTACAGCCAGAAGTGGGTGTATTCAGATATGAATACCCGCTTCGCCGCGTTGCGCGGTGAATATGACGTGCTGGATAACTGGACGTTCTACGGCGGCATCGGCGGCAATAATACCGATGAGCGAGGCGAATACAGCACGCCTAAGCTGCTTGATAACGATGGCAATGCAAGTCTTTCACGGTTGGGTACGCGCTATGTCGCCGACAATCTTTCCGGGATGACGGGCATTCGCGGTAAGTTCGACACCGGCGCTATCGGCCATAGCGTGAACCTTGGTTACTCAGCCCTGTACGGTAAAACTCGCGCGGCCTACACCATGTCCAGCGCCGCAAACACTATCAATATCTACGATCCTTCCGCGATTAATTATCCGCCAACCATTTACAGCGGCGGGAATATGGACGATCCAAACGTTCGTAGCCGCACGCGTAACTCAGGTTTTTCTGTCTCTGATACGCTTTCCGCGCTGGATGAACGCGTATTGCTGACGCTGGGAGCGCGTCGCCAGGCTGTGAGGGTGCGCAACTATGATTATCAGGGCCTTGAAACGCCGGCAACGCGTTTTGATGCCTTTAAGGTGACGCCGGTTTATGGGCTGGTGGTAAAACCCTGGGAACATATTTCCTTCTACGCCAACCATATTGAAGCATTGCAGCCGGGGCCTACGGCCAGCAGCAAAGCGAGCAACGCAGGCCAGGTGGTCGGTATCGTACAGTCCAAGCAGAACGAAGTCGGCATGAAGATGGACTTTGGTCGCGTGGGCGGCACGCTGGCGCTGTTTGAAATCAAAAAGCCTGTCGGCATGATTGATGATAACAACGTTTACGGCCTGTACGGCGAGCAGCGCAGCCGCGGTATGGAGCTGAACGTCTTCGGCGAGCCGGTTTATGGCGTGCGCGTGCTGGGCAGCGCGCTGTGGATGAAACCTGAGCTAAGTAAAACGGCGGGCGGCACCAACGATGGAAATGATGCCGTCGGCGTACCGCGCTATGCCGTGTCGATGGGCGGAGAATGGGATCTGCCGTGGGTGCAAAACCTGACCGCGAGCGGAACCGTGACCCGTACCGGTTCTCAGTACGTTAATGCGGCTAATAGCATGAAGCTGGATAGCTGGACGCGCCTTGACCTTGGCGTGCGTTACAGCACTAAAGTGAACGACCAGACCTTGACCTGGCGTGCCAACGTTGAAAACGTCACTAACGAAAAATACTGGGCATCGGTGGACGACAGCGGCACCTACCTTACGCAGGGCGATCCGCGCACGCTTAAGCTGTCTATGTCCGTAGATTTCTGATTTAAGACACTTCTTATCCCTTCGCGACGCATCCCGGTAAAACGGGATGTGTCCGTTAACTTCCCCTCGTTTTCTCCGGGTGCTTGCGCGCCATCAAACACAGACACGAAGTAATATACGAAAGTTGCCGCCTAAGTTTAGACTATTATCAAAGACTAACTGGAGGTTTCCCAATGAGTGAACGAATGTCGGTAATTCAGGGCGATATCACAACTGTCGAGGTGGATGTCATTGTGAATGCGGCCAACTCATCTCTGATGGGCGGAGGCGGCGTGGACGGCGCCATTCATCGGGCGGCTGGCCCCGCGTTACTGGCGGCCTGTAAAACCATCGTTCAGCAGCAGGGCGAATGCGCAACGGGTCACGCGGTGATTACCGAAGCCGGGAATATTCCGGTAAAAGCGATTATTCATACCGTGGGGCCTGTATGGCACGGCGGTGAACGTCACGAAGCCGAACTGCTTGAGCAGGCCTATCGCCACTGCCTCGATCTGGCTGCGGCAAACGGCTATCGCACCATCGCTTTCCCCGCCATCAGCACCGGCGTGTACGGCTACCCGAAGGAGCAGGCCGCGCGCATTGCGGTTGATGTAGTTTATAAATACATCGGCATCAGGCCGCTACCTGAAGAGGTAGTTTTTGTCTGTTTTGACGATGAGAACACCCGCATTTATGAACAATACCTTGCCCAGCTTTAATATGGCAGGCGAGCACGCCACGCGCCTGGGGCGGGCAATCACGCCGACGACGGCCCAACACCCCGGCCTTAGCGGCATCCACACGCTGGCAGACAGCCTGGACGCCTTTGCCGCAAGGTATATGCTGTGTGAGATGGCGGAAAAGACGCTTGATGTGCAGTATTACATCTGGGAAGACGACATGTCCGGCAGGCTGCTGTTTAGCGCCTTGCTATCCGCCGCCGAACGCGGCGTGCACGTGCGTCTGCTGCTGGACGATAACAATACCAACGGGCTTGATGACACGCTGCGCCTGCTGAATTCGCATCCGAATATTGAAATCCGCCTGTTTAACCCTTTCTCGTTTCGCCTGTTCCGCGCGATTGGCTACCTTACGGATTTCGCACGCCTGAACCGGCGCATGCACAATAAAAGCTTCACGGTAGACGGCGAGACCACGATTATCGGCGGGCGCAACGTGGGCGATGCCTATTTTGGCGCCGGAGAGCAGCCGCTGTTTTCCGATCTTGACGTGCTGGCCGTGGGGCCGGTCGTTGCGGAAGTTTGTCAGGATTTTGAGCGCTACTGGCACTGCCAGTCGGTGTCGACGCTGGACAAGGTGCTCGACATGGATGAAGAGATGCTGCAAAAGCGCGTGCAGCTCCCCGATGACTGGCGGGAAGATCCAATAGCCCGCCGCTATCTCGACAGGCTGGCCACCAGCCAGTTTGCGACGCATCTGGTTTCCCGCACGCTAAAAATGTACTGGGCAAAAACAAGGCTGCTGAGCGACGATCCGCGTAAAGGTCAGGGCAGAGCGCGCAACCATACGCTGCTGCCGCAGCGTTTGCTGAAGGTTATCGGGCAGCCGCAGCAGGAAATCGATATTATCTCAGCCTATTTTGTGCCCACCCGAGCTGGCATCGCGCAGATTCTGGGGCTGGTGCGCAAAGGGGTGAAAATCGCCATTCTCACCAACTCGCTCGCCGCTAATGACGTGGCGCCCGTCCACGCCGGCTACGCCCGCTGGCGAAAGAAGCTGTTGCGCCACGGCGTAAAGCTTTTTGAATTAAAGCCGCAGCATGAAGGAGGGGATATTCCCCACGACCGCGGGCTGACCGGTAATTCTGGCTCAAGCCTGCACGCAAAAACTTTTAGCGTCGATAAACAACAGGTGTTTATTGGCTCGTTTAACTTCGATCCGCGCTCTGCCATGCTGAATACCGAAATGGGATTCGTCATCGAAAGCGCCACGCTTGCCGAAGATATCCATGCGCGTTTTAGTCAAAGCCAAAGAGATGCCGCCTGGACGCTGCGCCTCGATCGCTGGGGAAGGGTGAACTGGGTGGAACACCGCGACGGTAAAGAAATCGTCTGGAAGAAAGAGCCGCACACCCGCTTCTGGCAGCGGGTGCTGGTGAGACTGGTTTACCGTTTGCCGGTGGAGTGGCTTTTATAATTACCCGGCGGATTTTGGCGCTTTAGCGGCGTTATTCTGCGGCTTGCCAGAGAACAGAAAACGCAGCAGGGGAACGCGCAGGTGCATTTCGTAAAGCAGGACGGCAATACCCACCACAAATATTAGTCCGGCAATAAATCCAAGCGTATTAGAGGCGATATGCGGCGTGATAAACGCGCCGAAAAATAGCGTCAGGGGATGGTGCACCAGATAGATAAACAGCGAAGCATTAACGAAATAGGTCACCCGCGGCGAGTGGAAGTTGAGCAATTTATGGCCCAGTGAAAACACCACGTTGACCATCCACAGCCCCATCAGCATAGCGATCACGCTTTCGGTTTCATACATCCAGCCGTCGCCGCTGCCGTAGCGCTGGTTCAGCAGATAGGCGCCAAAGGCGAGCGCTGCGCCAACGGCGCACCAGGGCGAAGGCGTGGTGAATAACGCTTTCAGCTTCGGGCGGGTGAAGGCCAGCGCGCCGAGCAGGAAAAATGGCAGATAAAAGAGCGTCTGCATCACTACAAAATTAAACAGGCCATCGCTTAATATCGGGGCATAAATAATAAAAAGCAGCCGACGAATAGCCCCGTATAAAATCCCACAGGCGAGAAATAAAATTGAGAGTCTTCCTAAAGAAAGGGACGCGCTGCTATTTTCTTTATGCCGCGTAACGTATCTGTTCATCTTTTTAAACAAAATAAGACAAACTGTCGTTAATACCACCATCACCAGTAAAAACCATAAATGCGAAATCAGCTCCCAGACCAGGGTGTTGTATTTTTCATATGCCGTCAATCCATGCCAGCTCGCCGCTTTACCGTTAACGTACTGCAGCATCAGGAACTGCGGCAGCGTGAGCAGAGGGATGGCCGTAAGCATGGGAATGCCGACGCGCTCAACGCGCACTTTCCACCAGCGCTTAAGCGGATAGCGCAAAAAAAGCATATAAGAAAAATATCCCGAAATGACGAAAAACACCTGCATGCGGAAGGCATGAATGAAGTCATTAAACAAGGTGAGCCACCACGAGGGCAGGGCGCTGTTCACATGCCAGGCGTGGCTTGAATAGATTAATGATATATGGAATGGAATGCCCAATAGCATTAACCAAGCGCGGATGGAATCCAGGAAAAATTCGCGTTGCTGAGGCGTGTTACTCATAATACTCCAGACATTATCGGACTAATCGTCTTATCCTTAAGATAGCTATCCTTCAGGCTCTACGGCTAATTTGGATGACTTTCCGTGGCAACCCTACACTAAGCGCAAGGCGCTGTCTTCAAGGGAAGGTCTTAAAGCTAAGCATTTGTCTTTTTTTGCTTAAAGGCTGAGCCGGCGTGGTGAACAATGCGGGTATTTGGTTGTCGGAAAGCAGAAGTTTCCATTAAAATGGATTGGATTGATTTAAGCACACAAAGGGGGATGTGCTGGTTAATATGAAACATAAACCAAAAATGATGAAAATGTGTGGGCTGGGCGTTGCAGTGATGTTGTCCCTTTATACCACTACGGTTTGGGCTTTCACTATCGATGATGTCGCAAAACAGGCGAAAACATTAGCGGGCAAAAGCTACGAAGCACCGAAAAGCAATCTGCCTTCGCAATTTCGCGACATGAAATATGCGGACTATCAGCAGATCCAGTTCAACCACGACAAAGCCTACTGGAGTAAGCTTAAGACCCCGTTCAAGCTTGAATTCTACCATCAGGGCATGTATTTCGACACGCCGGTTGGCATCAATGAAGTGACCGCCACCGCCGTTCACAAGATCAAGTACAGCCCGGATTACTTTAATTTCGGTGATGTTAAACACGATAAAGACACCGTGAAGGATCTCGGCTTTGCCGGGTTCAAAGTGCTCTATCCGATCAACAGCAAAGATAAGAACGACGAAATTGTCAGCATGCTCGGGGCGAGTTACTTCCGTGTGATTGGCTCAGGCCAGGTTTACGGCCTGTCCGCGCGCGGCCTTGCTATTGATACCGCCCTACCTTCTGGCGAAGAGTTCCCGCGTTTCCGCGAATACTGGATTGAGAGACCAAAGCCCGGCGAGAAAGCGCTTACGCTGTACGCTTTGCTTGATTCCCCTCGAGCAACGGGCGCCTATCGCTTTGTGATTACGCCGGGGCGCGACACCGTGGTAAACGTGCAGTCTAAGGTTTATCTGCGCGATAAGGTGGGCAAGCTCGGCGTCGCTCCGCTGACCAGCATGTTCCTCTTCGGGCCGAATCAACCGTCCCCGTCTACCAACTTCCGTCCTGAGCTGCATGACTCCAACGGTCTGTCCATCCATGCCGGCAACGGCGAGTGGATCTGGCGTCCGCTGAATAATCCGAAGCACCTGGCGGTAAGCTCTTTTGCTACCGAAAAACCGCTGGGCTTTGGCCTGCTGCAGCGCGGCCGCGACTTCTCCCGCTTTGAGGATCTGGACGACCGCTACGATCAGCGTCCAAGCGCCTGGGTTACGCCGCAGGGCGACTGGGGCAAAGGTCGCGTGGAGCTGGTAGAAATCCCAACCAACGACGAAACGAACGACAACATCGTGGCCTACTGGACCCCGGATCAGCTTCCGGAGCCAGGCAAGGAGATGAACTTTAAATACACCATCACCTTTAGCCGCGACGAAGACAAAATGCACGCGCAGGACAACGCCTGGGTTTCACAGACCCGCCGCTCAACGGGTGATGTGAAGCAGTCGAACCTTATTCGCCAGCCGGATGGCACTATCGCATTCGTGGTGGATTACACGGGTGCTGCGATGAAAAAACTGCCGCAGGACACCCCGATAACCGCGCAGACCAGCATTGGCGATAACGGTGAAATCGTTGATAGCCAGGTGCGTTATAACCCGGTTACCAAAGGTTGGCGTTTGACGATGCGTGTGAAAGTCAAAGATGACAAAAAGCCGACGGAAATGCGCGCGGCCCTGGTCAACGGCGACCAGCCACTGAGTGAAACCTGGAGCTACCAGTTACCTGCTAATGAATAAGTCTACCGATACCGCGCCTGACTACATCGAGGCGCTTCCCCTTACGGCCGCCGAAAAGGCGGCGCTTCCGACAGCCGATCTGCAAGCGGTGCACGAAGCGCTGGATGCATCAGGCCGCCGCTACGAACGCGACGACGACGCCCCTTTAGCGTCCGTAAAAGCTCGCCTTGAGGCAAGCTGGCCGGATTCGCTGGGCGGCGATCAGCTCATCGACGATGACGAAGGGCGCACGCAGCTGCAGGCAATGCCAAAAGCAACGCGTTCTTCCATGTTCCCGGACCCGTGGCGCACCAACCCGATTGGTCGTTTCTGGGACCGGCTGCGCGGGCGGGAAATTAATCCGCGTTACCTGTCGAAGGAAGAGGCCGAAGCCGAGCAGAAATGGCGTACCGTCGGGACTATTCGTCGTTACATTCTGCTGCTCCTGACGCTTGCGCAGACGGTGGTTGCCACCTGGTATATGAAGACCATTCTGCCCTACCAGGGCTGGGCGCTGATTAATCCTGCTGACATGGTTGGCCAGGATGTGTGGGTGTCCTTTATGCAACTGCTGCCGTATGTGCTGCAAAGCGGCATCCTGATCCTGTTCGCCGTTCTGTTCTGCTGGGTATCGGCCGGTTTCTGGACCGCGCTGATGGGCTTTTTGCAGTTGCTGATGGGCAAAGATAAGTACAGCATTTCCGCATCGACCGTGGGGGATGAACCTATCAACCCGGCGCATCGCACCGCGCTTATCATGCCTATCTGTAACGAAGATGTGGATCGCGTGTTTGCCGGCCTGCGTGCGACCTGGGAGTCGGTGAAGGCCACCGGTCAGCAACAGCATTTCGACGTTTACATTCTCAGCGACAGCTACAACCCGGATATCTGCGTGGCAGAGCAAAAAGCCTGGATGGAGTTGATTGCCGAAGTGCAGGGCGAGGGGCAAATCTTCTATCGCCGCCGCCGCCGCCGTGTAAAACGTAAGAGCGGCAACATCGATGACTTCTGCCGCCGCTGGGGCAACCAGTACAGCTATATGGTGGTGCTGGATGCGGACTCCGTGATGAGCGGCGACTGCCTGACCAACCTGGTACGCCTGATGGAAGCGAACCCGAACGCCGGCATCATCCAGTCTTCGCCGAAAGCGTCCGGTATGGACACGCTTTATGCACGTTGCCAGCAGTTTGCGACACGCGTTTACGGGCCGCTGTTTACCGCAGGTCTGCACTTCTGGCAGCTGGGTGAATCCCACTACTGGGGCCACAACGCCATTATCCGCGTTAAGCCGTTTATCGAGCATTGTGCGCTGGCGCCGTTGCCGGGCGAAGGGTCTTTCGCGGGTTCTATTCTGTCGCATGACTTCGTGGAAGCGGCGTTGATGCGCCGTGCGGGCTGGGGCGTATGGATCGCCTACGATCTGCCGGGCTCTTATGAAGAGCTGCCGCCGAACCTGCTGGATGAGCTCAAACGTGACCGCCGCTGGTGCCACGGTAACCTGATGAACTTCCGCCTGTTCCTGGTTAAAGGCATGCACCCGGTGCACCGCGCGGTATTCCTGACGGGCGTAATGTCTTACCTGTCGGCGCCGCTGTGGTTTATGTTCCTCGCGCTGTCTACCGCATTGCAGGTGGTGCATGCGCTGACGGAGCCGCAGTACTTCCTGCAGCCGCGTCAGCTTTTCCCGGTGTGGCCGCAGTGGCGTCCGGAGCTGGCGATTGCGCTGTTCGCCTCGACCATGGTGCTGCTGTTCCTGCCTAAGCTGCTGAGCATCGTGCTTATCTGGTGCAAGGGTTCGAAAGAATACGGCGGTTTCCTGCGGGTCACGCTTTCGCTGCTGCTTGAAGTGCTGTTCTCTGTGCTGCTGGCGCCGGTGCGCATGCTGTTCCACACGGTGTTTGTGGTCAGCGCTTTCCTGGGCTGGGAAGTGGTCTGGAACTCCCCGCAGCGCGATGACGACTCTACCCCCTGGGGCGAAGCCTTTATGCGCCACGGCTCTCAGCTGCTGCTGGGTCTGGTATGGGCGGTCGGCATGGCATGGCTGGATCTGCGTTTCCTGTTCTGGCTTGCGCCAATCGTGTTCTCGCTGATCCTTTCGCCGTTTGTCTCGGTGATTTCCAGCCGTAGCACTGTGGGTCTGCGCACCAAACGCTGGAAGCTGTTCCTGATCCCGGAAGAGTATTCTCCTCCTCAGGTGCTGGTGGATACCGACAACTACCTGAAGCTCAACCGCAGCCGGACGCTGGAAGATGGCTTTATGCACGCGGTGTTTAACCCGTCGTTTAACGCCCTGGCGACAGCGATGGCAACGGCGCGTCACCGCGCAAGCCAGGTGCTTGAGATAGCCCGCGATCGCCACGTTGAGCAGGCGCTTAACGAAACGCCGGATAAGCTTAACCGCGACCGTCGGCTGGTGCTGCTTAGCGATCCGGTGACGATGTCGCGTTTGCATTACCGCGTCTGGTCTAATCCACAGCGTTATTCTTCGTGGGTGGACAATTACAAAGCGCTGTCGCTGAACCCGGCCGCGTTGCGGACAAAGTAAAAACGTGAAAATGCCGACCTTCGGGTCGGCATTTTTTTACGCTCGACGCCGGCGTAGCTCAGCCGGAACCAGCAGGAGAGAAGCGTTGTTAAAAGCGATAGTCGTCATTATGGTGGCCTGCACGTTAAGCGGCTGTGGCAGCATTATCAGCCGCGCGGTGCCGGGGCAGGGACATGGTAATCAGTATTACCCCGGCGTGCAGTGGGACATGCGTGACAGCGCCTGGCGCTACATCACGGTGCTGGACTTGCCCTTCTCGCTAGTCTTCGACACTCTGCTGTTGCCCATTGATGCCAGCCACGGGCCTTATGAATAAAGCCTATCGTTCCTCCCACTCATCGGCTGCGGTCTGACCTTCCTCGGTATCCAGAGGCGGCTCAAGCTGAAATTCCCCTTCATCCCACTCGTGCAGCGTATTCTCCTCAAGCCACTCCTGACGCAGTTCAATTTCGTCATAGTCGCCGTCAAAAACGCTTTGCGCGGCTTCACCGCTCAGCATCGGTAAACATTCCCCGGTTTCGCTGTCGTCAGCAAAGAACTCTACCTGCCACATAATATCGCCGTCCTGCAGAACGTATTTCTGGAAATTAAGCTGCTGCACGCTGGCAGACTCTTCATCCACGTCCGGATGGTCGGCGAGGAATAATTCTCGTGCGGCATCAATGGCTTCTTCAAGCGTTGCGTACATGCTCATGAAAATCTCCTTATGGCAGAGGTCAGGGAGCGGATGCTCCGTAGCACTTTCATGTTAATTGTTGACGCTGTAAGCAAAGATGCAAGTATGAGAATTTAAATGGCGATAAATTGATCGATCACTCGCCCGGAATACGGATCCTTTCAGGCGGGCTGCGCAGGCTAATCCAGGAATAGAAAGCGTTAAACAGCACCACGCCTGCCGTGACGATGAACACGGTTCTGAAGCCGTAGCTGGCCGAGATCGCCGCGCCGATTAGCGGGCCGGTAACGTTGCCAATGTCGCGGAACGACTGGTTATAGCTGAATATTCGCCCGGCAATCTGGTTGCTGGAGTTATATATCAACAGGGTTTGCACTGCGGGCAACAGCGCCCCGTCTGCCGCACCCAGCAAAAAGCGCAGGATGCCAAGCTGCCAGGGATTCTGCACCATTGACATGGGGATCAGTAGCGCAACGGAGACCGCCAGCGCGCAGATTAATATTTTCTCCGGCCCGATACGATCGCCGAGCTTGCCCAGACGCGGGGCGCTTATCAGCGCCGCTACGCCCGGCACCGAGGCAATCATGCCGCTGATAAATGCCAGGTTACTTACGTTACCTGCAAGGTCCCGTACATACAGGGTAAGGATTGGGGCAATCGATCCGGTTGCCACCTGAATGATCATGGTGGTGACGAACAGGCTCAGCACCAGGCGAGGGTTTTTAAGCGAGGTGAATACCTGGCGTGCGTGAAGCATGTCTTTTTTAGTGACCGGGGTGAACGCCTCACGGATGCAAAACAGCGTCAGGATAAAGCAGACAAACAGTACCGAAGCCGTGATGAAAAACACCGGACGCAGACCGTAGCTGTCGGCAAGCAGGCCGCCGATTAACGGGCCTAGCAATGCGCCGCTTACGCCCCCGGTTGAAAGCGTGCCCAGTGCCCAGCCGCTTTTATGGCGCGGTACCTGGGTTGCGATAAGCGCGTTAGCGTTAGGGACAAAGCCGCCCAGTAACCCAAGCAGGGCGCGCAGGGCAAGAAACTGCCAGATATTCTGGGCAAAGCCCATCAGCACCATCACGATAGACATGCCCAGCGCCGAACGCAGCAGCATAAGCTTGCGGCCTTTGCGATCGGCAAGGCCACCCCAGAAAGGGGAGGCGATAGCGGAAAACAGGAAGGTGATGCTGAACACGGCCCCGGACCACATATTCAGGGAGCTGTGGCCGGTTACGCCGAGTAGTTCGACATAAAGCGGCAGAAACGGCATCACCAGGCTAAAGGCTGCGCCCGTCAGAAAGCAACCCAGCCAGGCGATGGCGAGGTTGCGTTTCCAGTTAATGTTGCTCTCAGGGGGAGTCATAACGCTCCAGACAATCGGAAATCAGCGTGAAAAAAGCTGTAAAAAGAAAATATTACCCTGCTAAGTATGCGCCTGAAGTGCGGAAAGAGGCAAACCGAAAAGCTTTTTTAACTAAATGGAAGGGCTTTCCCCCCCTGTGAAGGAGAAAGCTTAAATGCTTTATTTATAACGCGAAGGGACGCCTTCTGGCCGGGTTTTGAAGCGGCGATGAAGCCACATGTACTGCTCTGGCGCCATTAAAATGCACTGTTCCACGATTTTGTTCATCCACAGCGCCGTGCCTTCGGGCGTTTCAAGCGGCGGTGAAAACTCCGCCGGCAGAATAATTAGTTCATACCCCTTACCATCGGGTTTGCGGCGCGGCACCATCGGGACAATAGCCGCGCCGGACATGCGCGCAAGCGTATAGGTGCCGCTAGTGGTGGCGGCTTCGTCCACGCCGAAGAAGGGAACAAAAACGCTGCCGCGAGGGCCGTAGTCATGGTCTGGCGCATACCAGATTATCTCACCCTGCTTCAGGGCGCGGATCATTCCCTTCAGGTCTTTACGATCGATCATGCTCTTGTTGGAACGCATGCGCCCCCAGGTTTGCAGCCAGTCGAGCAGGGCGTTGTCGTTTGGGCGATAGACGCCGATGCCGGGCGTATTCATGCCGAACATGCGGGCGCCGAGTTCAAGCGTCAGAAAATGGATGCCGATAAGCAGCACGCCGCGTTTTGCATCCTGCACCGCGTGGATTTGGTCAACGCCGCTGACATCGCACCAGCGTTTAATACGCCACAGCGGCCAGAACCAGGCAATGCCGGTTTCCATCAGGCCAAGGCCCACGGATTCAAAGTTTTTAACCAGGATCTGTTCGCGTTCTTGCGGGCTCTGTTGAGGAAAGGCCAGCTCGAGGTTGCGACGGGTGATCCTGACGCGGCGTTTCATAAATCGCATGGCTAAATGGCCAAGCCCGCGCCCTAAACGATAAATAACCGGGTAAGGAAGCAGAGTAATTACATACAGCAAACCAATCCCAAACCAGGTTCCCCAATAGCGAGGATGAAGCAGGGCGCGCGAGAATTGCGGTAAATTCGTCATGTAAAACCTTAGTGACGGCAAATGCCGGATCTTCGTGATTGGGCTATTGTGACATTTTTTGTAGTCCAGCCAAAATTAACGGCGGCAGAGTGCCTGATAAATCACCATATGTTGTTCTTTATCCCTTTTGTTGTGGAAAATGTAGCGTAAAACACAGGGATGTAAATTAACGTTAATTGCTTTATGATGCTGGCCACTTTTTTATCAACGATAGCCGAGCGAACACCATGCCAGTGTTACATAACCGCATATCGAATGAAGAACTGCGTGAGCGCATGCTGGCCGAAACCGAGCCGCGCACCACCATCTCATTCTATAAATATTTCACTATTGATGAACCACAGGCCACCCGCGATGCGCTCTACAAAGCTTTTGTCTCGCTGGATGTGTTTGGCCGTGTTTATCTGGCCCGTGAAGGGATCAACGCCCAAATCAGCGTGCCGCAGAGCCGCGTGGATGCACTGCGTGAAATGCTTTACGCCTTCCATCCGGCGCTTCATAACCTTCGTCTGAACGTGGCGCTGGATGACGACGGCAAGTCGTTCTGGGTGCTGCGAATGAAGGTGCGAGACCGTATTGTAGCCGACGGTATTGACGATCCAACCTTTGACGCAAGCGACGTGGGCGACTATCTCAAGGCCGCCGAAGTGAACAGCATGCTCGACGATCCTGACGCCGTGTTTATCGATATGCGCAACCACTATGAATACGAAGTGGGGCATTTTCACAACGCCATGGAAATTCCGGCAGATACTTTCCGTGAGCAACTGCCGAAAGCCGTCGATATGCTGCAGGACGATAAAGATAAAAAAATCGTCATGTACTGCACCGGCGGTATCCGCTGTGAAAAAGCCAGCGCCTGGATGCGTCATAACGGTTTTAAAAATGTTTATCACATTGAAGGCGGCATTATTGAATATGCGCGTCGCGCCCGTGAACAGGGTATTCCGGTTCGCTTTGTCGGCAAGAACTTTGTTTTTGACGAGCGTATGGGCGAGCGGATTTCAGACGACGTGATTGCGCACTGCCACCAGTGCGGCACCGCGTGCGACAGCCATACCAACTGCAAAAATGACGGCTGCCATCTGCTGTTTATTCAGTGTCCGAGCTGTGCGGAGAAATTCCACGGTTGCTGCAGTGAATTGTGCAAGGAAGAGCTTGCGCTGTCGCCTGAAGAACAGCGTCGGCGCCGCGCAGGGCGTGAAAACGGCAATAAAATCTTCAATAAATCTCGTGGCGCGCTGAATACCACGCTGGGTATTCCCGACCCGGAATAATGACAATATCTCCCCCGCAGGGGGAGATATTTCCGGCTTACTGACGAACGCCTTCTACAGAAATAATCAGATCCACTTCCTGCGAAGCAGGCCCCAAATCGGTAGTGATATTAAAGTCTTTCAGACGAATTTTGCCTTCCGCAGCAAAGCCTGCGCGCACGCCTCCCCACGGATCGTCGCCCTGGCCAATCAATTTGGCTTCAAGCGTGACCGGCTTGGTTACGCCGTTAAGCGTCAGGTTACCCGCAATATCCAGTTCATCACCGTCTTTCTTCACCGCGGTGGAGACAAAGGTCGCCTGCGGGAATTTGGTGACGTTAAGGAATTCTGCGCTGCGTAAGTGTTTGTCGCGCTCGGCGTGGTTAGTGTCCACGCTGGTGGTGTTGATGGTGACGTTGACTTTATCCGCAGCAGGGTTTTTCTCATCAAAGGAGAAAGTGCCGTCGAAATCGCGGAAAGTCCCGTACAGCCAGCTGTAGCCAAGGTGCTGAATACGGAAATTAACGAAGGCGTGCTGGCCCTGTTTATCAATTTTATAGTCGGCGGCAACCGCAGAGCCGGTGGTGAACATCAGGGCGCCTAAAGCCATTCCCGGCAGGATTTTTTTCATCATCATTCGCTCCATAGTTAACGAGACGGTTTCCCAAGCATTCGCTTGAGGGTGACGTCTTTATCAATAAAGTGGTGTTTTAGCGCGGCCAGGCCATGCAGGACGGAGAGGATAACCACGCCCCAGGCAAGCCACAGATGCAGCGTGCCTGCAAGATCGGCCTGAGCGCCCGCGTCGGCGAGGGTAGCGGGAATCTCAAACAGGCCAAATACGCTGACGGGTTTCCCGTCCGCCGTGGAAATCAGATAGCCGCTGAACAAAATGGCGAAAAGCAGCACGTAAAGCAGCAGGTGTGCGGCTACGGCGCTGATTCGCGTCAGGCGCGTATAGCTTGCAAGGGAAGCGGGCGGCGGTGAGATAAAACGCCAGAGGACGCGGATGACCATGACCAGCAGGATAACCATGCCGATGCTTTTGTGCAGCTCGGGCGCTTTATGATACCAGCCATCGTAATAACCCAGGGTAACCATCCACAGGCCGAGACCAAACATGCCGTAGACGGCGAGTGCGATCAGCCAGTGGATAAGCACCGACAGATGTCCATAACGTTCCGGTGAGTTTCGCCATTGCATAATTATGCGCCTGAAGATAAGAGCTAATAATCAGAACATAAACCGTTAATTAACGTTATTGCAACAGAAACAGCCGTCGGGCAGAAGAATAAAAATCACTATCTAAAAATTTGAATAAATAATGGCTTATACATTCACCTGACGAGAATGAAAGGCAGGTTTTTTTTAAGTTAGCGGCAGTAAAAGGGATAGTTAACCGAGTCTGCGGTAAAGATAATTGGTCTAATTATTTGCACGAAAACTATAGTTATCTCAACGTAGCGTCAACTATTGTCAATATTACGGCGGCGGCTATGCTCAGTAAAAATAGATATAAGCGGCATCAATAACGGCCAGTAAGGCCGATAAAATCAGGTACAGGATTAAGTGCTCCCGAACGTTATTGATTAAAAAATGAATAAGTCGCTGCATAAGTCGTCCAGTTACAGACGGGGCCACCCGGAGGCAAGCCCCGCTCAAATGTTATTTAAAGCGGGAGAGCGAGAAGGGTAAAAGATCGAAATCAGGCGTTTTACCCTGGGCAAACTGGCAGGCAATTTCGCCCAGCACGGAGGCAAATTTAAAGCCGTGTCCGCTAAGCCCGGTGATGAGCAGGGTATTATTATGCCCGGGCAGGGTATCGATAATAAAGTCTTCATCGGGAGAGTTATCGTAAGTACAGGCCGCACCGTGCAGGCAAACGCCCACGCCCGGCAGAAACTTACGCAGAAAGCCAAAGACTTCGCTGCCGTCGCTGGCAACAGCGCCAAAGGGTTTGCGCTGTTGCGGCTCGTTAATTACCTGGCCGCCGTTGTGCTTGCCGATTTTCAACTCGTTATCCTGGGCCGGAAAACCGTAATACTGGCTGCCGTCCGGCATTTCTCCGGTAAAAGCAGGGAAGCGATTTTCCTCGCTGTAGCGCCCGTCCGCCTGGTGCCATGCGAAAATCTTGCGCACCGGCGTAACCGGTAGTTCCGGCAACAGTTTAGTGACCCAGGTGCCCGCGCTTACCAGAAGCTTGCTGGCGGTGTATTCACCTTCTGCAGTTTCAACGATCGCGCCCTCATCAGTATGGCGTATTGCTGTTACCGGGCAGTTAAACAGTTGGGCGCAGCCGCCCTGTTTTGCCAGACGAATATAGGTAGCCACGGCAAGCTCGCTGCGCAGTACGCCGGCGTCAGGCTCGAATAAACCGACATAGCCCTCCGGCAGGGTGATGTTCGGCCAGCGTTCCATCACGGCGCGGGCGTCGAGCTTCTCAAGCGGTAAGGAGAATTTTTCCGCGCTGCTTTGTACGGTAGAGATAAAGGTTGAGTGTTCAGGGCCAAGGTTGATAACCCCGGTGCGATGAAAAAGCTTTTCGCCACTAATCTGCTCCAGCGCGTCCCATAGTTTCTGCGCGCGCAGCACCAGCGGGACGTATTTCTCCCCCTCGCCATAGGCATGGCGCATCAGTCTGGTATCACCATGGTGGCTGCCTTGCTGATGGGGCGGGTGGGCGCTGTCAATCATCAAAACCTTAAGCCCGGAGTGGGCGGCATAGCAGCCGGCCGCAGCCCCGACCGAACCGCTGCCCACGATGATAAGATCATAATGCATGTCGCTTTTCTCTCTCGGGTAATATCACTAGCAGAGTAATTAATTCTCAAATCGCAGGCAATTAAAGGCGCGTAAAAAATAAAAAAGGCACCGCGAGGGTGCCTGGCCTTTTAACTTAACAGCAGCATTGATAGTCAATGCTTACGATGATCGTTTACCTGGTATTCACTGGATTCAATTTTTGCGATCCCGGCCTCTAAAATAGAAATAAACTGCCGGGCAACATCCGTGGTTAACCATAACGTCTGACCAATCTCAGTTTCATCAACCTTGTGTTTATTTGACGTCAGGTAGTGCAGGCGCAGCATCAGCGCATCGTAGCTGTCTACGGTGCTGATGTCCCATCCAACAAGGGGATGGGTCTGAATTACATCACTATTTTTTTCCATCATAACCCCTTATGTGCGTGTGTTTAAGACAACGGCCGGCGAGGTTTAATGCTTGTTAAATGTGAAGCCAGTTAAGTATATCAATGATTAAGCGATTTCGCGGAAGAAATAAATACCCTGCAACACTTTTTTCCAACTGATTGAGACTGACTGAACAATAAAGCGGC
Organism: Buttiauxella sp.; assembly: GCA_032000125.1. Classification (GTDB taxonomy): domain Bacteria; phylum Pseudomonadota; class Gammaproteobacteria; order Enterobacterales; family Enterobacteriaceae; genus Dryocola. Next base: position 23,740 of record DAMALH010000026.1, read on the forward strand.
AAATAATTCGAATATTTCTGCCAATTAGCGAAGGCAATCAGAATAGTGCCTGAAAAATAATCGACGGGAGAGGCGGGAATGAAAAAAACCGGATGGCGACACCCGGCAAAAATAGAACTACGAGGGATAATTTTTATTTAATCTGCGCAAAACCAGTCATCGGCGCTCTCCCAGGTTTCCTGGAGAATTTCGCTGATGCGATCTTTGTCTTCTTTTGCCCCACCCAGCACCGAAAGGTTATTGCCCGCGGCGTAACGCACCTGAATATGGCTGCTGGTTTCCGGGAAATGCTGGGTAATACGGCGAGTTAGTTCATGAGCCAGGGCGTCAACGGCGCCCGGCGGTAACTGCGTGGTTTTAGCAATGGTCACTTCGATACGCATAACAACCCCCTGTGCAATATACTGGTTATTTATACAGTAACCGTATGCATCCTGCAACAGGGGGCGTAAAAATTTATGCTTTTACGGACCAGGCCACTTGCTCACCGGCAAGGAACGGCACAATACAGTCGTCGTCAGCGGCAATGGTTTCAGGGATTAATACCGGCTCCCGCACCAGCTCGATAGTCTCTTCGTTAACCGGCAGGCCGTAGAAACGTGGGCCATTGAGGGAAGTGAAAGCTTCAAAGTGCTCAAAAGCATTCAGCTCTTCAAACACGCTGGCATACGCGCCGAGCGCGGAAGGCGCGTTGAAACACCCCGCACACCCGCAGCTTGCTTCTTTACGATGGCGAGCGTGGGGCGCGGAATCTGTTCCCAGGAATACGCGATCGCAGCCGCTTGCCACAAGCGCACGCAGGGCTTGCTGATGGATGCTGCGTTTGAGGATAGGCAAACAGTACAGATGCGGACGAATGCCGCCAACCAGCATGTGGTTACGGTTAAACATCAAATGCTGCGGGGTAATGGTCGCGCCCAGCAGGGAGTTACCTTCCTGCACGTACTGCGCCGCGTCTTTAGTGGTGATGTGCTCGAACACCACTTTCAGACCGGGCAATTGCCTGCGCAGCGGCTCAAGCACCGTCTCAATAAAGCGCGCCTCACGGTCGAAAATATCGACGTCAGCCTGGGTCACTTCTCCATGAATCAGCAAAGGCATGCCGATTTTCTGCATCCGTTCCAGTACCGGCATAATCGCCGCCGTGCTGGTTACCCCGTGGCTGGAGTTGGTGGTGGCGTTGGCCGGATAGAGCTTGGCGGCGGTAAACACGCCTTCGTTGAAGCCGCGCTCCACTTCGTTCGCATCCAGCGAGTCCGTCAGGTAGCAGGTCATCAGCGGTTCAAACCTGTGGCCCTGCGGCACGGCATCCAGAATACGCTGGCGATAGCCGACGGCGGCGTCCACGGTGGTAATCGGCGGCACCAGGTTAGGCATCACAATCGCGCGACCGTAGGTTTCAGACGTCAAAGGCACCACGGTTTTCAGCATTTCTCCATCACGAAGATGAACATGCCAGTCGTCTGGGCGGCGAATTTTTAATACCTGAGGTAATACGGTCATGAAAGTGCTCCGGCTGGATGGGAAAATCAGTCAACGTTGGGCTGGTTTTGTGCCGGGCACTAAGGATAGGCGTAAACGTTTTCGTTTGCACGTCTTAGTTGCGCCTTTTGCCAGCAGGATTATTCAGGGCGGCGGGAGGCGGCCCTGAGCGGCAAGGATTACTTAATGAAAGGAATAATAATTTCGCCGGGCTTCACTTCGATACCTTTAGCGTATTTTTTCGCCATCGCTTCGCCAGAACTTTTATCCTCGCTCAGCACGTAAGCAGGCTGCTGGTTGAAGTAGCTGCGCAGCGACTGGTTCAGATAAGGGATGATGGTTTGTAAAAGGGCCTGCATTTTTTCTGGTTCGACGCTGGCATCAACCACTTCCATCTCCTGCAGATAGATGGCGCCCTGCTCTTTGTTAAAGGTGGGCAGGGCTTTCAGCTTGAGCTTAATGTTCGCTTTCTGATTGCCGAACAGCGAGGTCATATCAAGCTTCGCATCCCCCGTTAGCGTAACCTTGTTCGGCTCTTCGCGGCCGATGGCGGAGACAAGATTGTTCAGCACAATATGCGCATCGGCGACGCCCGGCAGGCCAATATCCTTTGAAAAGTTGTTACGTTTGGCCAGCGCCTGGTTAATTTCCTGCTCGTCAATCGTATATTGGGTGAGCTGATTGCAGCCTACGACTAAACCGCTAAGTACCAGCGCGGCGGCAAAAATAATCTTCTTCATGTGGTTCCTCAACTTCCTGCTTAGGCGTCAAATCCTGACACAAAGCAGCATGGCGCGCCAGCGCAAGCCGTACTACAGGAAAAAGATGAAATGCCGGCGCGAGGCCGGCTTAGGATCAGATGGCGACGGAAGAGAGCAGATTGACCTGGGTTTGCTTGGCCATATTGTCGCGATAATCTCTTACCCGGCTTGGGTACTCAACGCCTGCCACCAGCGTCAGATTACGCAGCAGCGGGAAGAGCTGAATATCATCTTCGGACAGCTCGCCGTTAACGGCGTTAGGCTGCACGATAAGTTTATCAAGCTTGCGCAAATCATCGCTGATCTTCTTGATAAGCCCCGGCGAATGCGCGAGATGTTCGGTAAAGGAGCCAATCATGGCCTCTTTCTTTTGGGTAAAATAAGCGCGTGCTTCAGGGGTGGCAAACTCATCGAAAGGAGCTTTTGCAATGCGCGGCAGCAGCAGGTGCTGCACGTAGGCGTTTACCTGGCGCAGCCATTCACCAATGGCCGCATTGGTCTGGCCCGTCAGCAGCGGTTTGCCGTCAAGTTTATCGACGTAGTGCACGATATCCATGCTTTCCGGCATGTAGCGGCTATCGTCTTTTTGCAGGATCGGCGCCATTTTCTGGCCAACCATCTTCGTCGGGGTGGCTTCGTCGTCGTTTAACAGAACGTTAAGCTCAACGGGAATATTCTTCAGGCCAAAAATCATGCGCGCTTTCACGCAGAACGGGCAGTGGTCGTAAATGTATAATTTCACGTTCTCCTCCATTGGACTGCTGGTGGTGGACAGAATCCATTAACAATCCAGTATGGAAGAGAACGCTTAAGCCCGCAAACTACGCGCCTGGTTCCAGCATCGACGGCGCGACAGGTTTCAGGCTGAATTGCCACCACAGCGCAAGCAGGGTGATAAAGCCAATAATGCCCAGCATCGCCCACGGCAGGCCGGGTTGATTCAGGCTCTTCCCTGCGTCAAAAAGCCAGCCGCCGCCCGCATAGCCAAACGCGCCGCCGATGGCAAGCCCCAGCCGGCTGAACCCCATATAGCTTCCACGCGCTCTGGAATCCGCAAGCGAGGCGCCAAGCGTTTCGCGGGCAGGCTCCGCAATAATAGAGCCGATATAGAACACGCAGATTAAGGCGAAAAGCTGTTGCAAAGTGCTGGTCAGGCCGATGGGCAGCATGGCGAGCGTCATCAGCAGCAGACCGGCCATTAAGCGTTGCTCAAGGCGAAAGCGTTTCTCGCTCCAGCGGGCAATCGGGTAGAGCAGCGTTAACGAAAGCGCGGCTTCAATGGCGTACATCCATTTAACCGCCGAGGGCGTGCCGGCCACTTCGTTGACCATAATGGGCAGCATCAGCATTACCTGCACCGCCAGCATGTAGTAGCCGGCAAGCGTCAGCACGTAGGTGACAAAACGTTTGTCACGCAGCACGCGGCCCATGCCTTCAAGCATCGGCGTGCGAACGGTTGAAAGCTTATAGGCGGGCAGCAGCCAGGCGTTCACCGCTGCACAAATGATAAACATCACGGCGCCGGCTGCGCACACGAGGCGGAAATCGTACTGCAGCAGCCAGCTGCCCAGCAGCGCGCCAATTACCGCCCCCGCGCTATCCTGCATCAGCAGCAGCGAGAAGAAGCGGCCTCGCTGATGCGGGCGCACGAGTTTTACCACCAGCGCCGCACGCGGAGGGTCAAAGAGCGTGCCGCCAATGGCCGAGATAAAACACGAAAGCCACAGCACCCAGGGTTCATGGGCAACCCCCATCAGCACAAACCCTGCCGCACGCAGCAGCATGCCGGTGACTATCATCGGTTTTGCGCCCAGGCGATCGGCAATGGCGCCGCCAAAAATACCTAAGCCCTGCTGGGTAAGCTGCCGCAGGCCGAGGGCGATACCCACCATCAACGCCGCCCAGCCCATCTGGTCAACGAAACGAATAGAAATTAAAGGGAAAACCACGAAAAAGCCCAATACCACCAGCATATTATCGAGCAACAGGAAATATTTACCCAGGTTCCTTGCCTGCGCCACCCGTGACATTTCCCCTCCAGGGCATCCCTAAAATGTGACAGGAATCTATTCTCTATTGCCTTTACATTTTTTGACAGGGTACCGGGTGACAATATTTTTTTATCGTGCTTCGGGTTCGATTGAACCCTTTCATCGAAAAAACTATCCCCTGCCGCATGTTGTTGTTTTCCTTCCTCCCACAGGGGCAGGTATAGTAATCAAAATGGGCTTATAAAATCGTGGGATGTGAGGAGCTGGAGAACATGTTTGGTTACCGCAGTAGCGTGCCTAAAGTGCGTTTGACAACCGACAGGCTGGTAGTCCGTCTGGTCTATGACAGGGATGCCTGGCGGCTGGCTGATTATTACGCTGAGAACCGCGAGTTTTTAAAGCCCTGGGAGCCCGTCCGCGATGACAGCCACTGCTATCCCTCGGGCTGGCAAGCCCGCCTGGGCATGATAGGCGAGATGCACAAAACCGGCAGCGCGTACTATTTCGCCCTGCTTGATGAAGACGAAAAAGAGATCCGCGGCGTGGCGAATTTTTCAAACGTCGTGCGCGGCTCGTTCCACGCCTGTTACCTCGGCTATTCCCTTGGTCAAAAATGGCAGGGGCAGGGACTGATGTTTGAAGCCCTCACCGCCGCCATCCGCTATATGCAACGCAGCCAGCATATTCACCGCATCATGGCGAACTATATGCCGCACAACCAGCGCAGCGGCGACCTGCTGGCGCGCCTGGGCTTTGAAAAAGAAGGCTATGCCAAAGATTACCTGCTGATTGACGGCGTATGGCGGGACCACGTCCTGACGGCGCTGACGACAAAAGCCTGGACTCCGGGCCGCTGAGGATACGAGATGAAATATCAGTTAACCGCGCCAGAAGCGCGCGTGGTGGGCAGCCTGTTGGAAAAACAGGTCACCACACCGGAACAATATCCCATGTCCGTTAACGGCGTGGTAACGGCCTGCAATCAGAAAACCAACCGCGAACCGGTGATGGAGCTTAAAGAACATGAGGTGCAGGAGACGTTGGATAACCTTGTCAGACGCCACTATCTGCGCACCGTGAGCGGCTTCGGCAATCGCGTGACGAAATACGAGCAGCGCTTTTGTAACTCTGAGTTTGGCAATCTGAAACTAACCCCAGCAGAAGTGGCGGTGGTCACCACGTTGCTGCTGCGGGGTGCGCAAACGCCGGGGGAACTGCGCAGCCGTGCCGGCAGGATGTATGAATTTAGCGATATGTCCCAGGTGGAAAATACCCTGGAGACGCTGGCAAGCCGTGAAGACGGCCCGTTTGTCGTGCGTCTGCCTCGCGAACCTGGAAAGCGTGAAAGCCGTTATATGCACCTTTTCAGCGGTGAAGTTCAGGCGGAGGCCGTTGTCGCCGACGCCGCAGCGGAGCCTGCGGAAGACCTGACGGCGCGCGTGGAACACCTTGAAACCGAAGTAGCAGAGTTAAAACAGCGCCTCGATTCGCTGCTCGCACACCTGGGAGAGTAAAAGATGACCAAGCTTAAAGTAGGCGTAGTCGGCCTTGGCGGGATTGCGCAGAAGGCATGGCTGCCGGTATTAAGCGCCGCGGGCGACTGGACGCTGCAGGGCGCGTTTTCTCCGACTAAAGAAAAAGCGCAGAAGATCTGTGATACGTACCGAATCCCTTATGTTTCCTCCCTTGCCGATCTCGCCGCCCAGTGTGACGCCGTGTTTGTCCATAGCGCAACCAGCACCCATTTCGCGGTGGTCAGTGAACTGTTACAGGCGGGCGTTAACGTCTGCGTGGATAAGCCGCTGGCGGAAAACCTGGCGGATGCCGAGCGGCTGGTAGCGCTTGCCGAACGCAAAAAGCGCACGCTAATGGTGGGCTTCAATCGCCGCTTTTCTCCGCTCTATCGGGAGCTAAAGGCGAAGCTGACGGCGGGGGCGTCGCTGCGCATGGACAAACACCGCGCCGACAGCGTAGGGCCAAAGGATCTGCGTTTTACGCTGCTTGATGATTATCTGCACGTGGTGGATACCGCGCTATGGCTGGCAGGCGGCGAAGCGCAACTGCAAAGCGGAACGCTGCAGACCAACGAGCAAGGCCACATGCTGTTTGCCGAACATCATTTTGCTAAAGATCATCTGCAAATCACCACCAGCATGCATCGCCGCGGGGGAAGCCAGCGCGAATGGGTGCAGGCCGTGACCGATGGCGGGCTTTACGAGGTGACGGACATGCGTGACTGGCGTGAAGAGTGCGGAGCGGGGGTTGTGCATCGTCCGGTGCCGGGCTGGCAGAGCACGCTTGAACAGCGTGGGTTCGCGGGCTGCGCGCGTCATTTCCTTGAATGCGTGGCAAATCAGACGGTTCCTGAAACCTCCGGCGAGCAGGCGCTGCTGGCGCAAAGCGTGGTTGAAAAGCTCTGGCGCGAGGCGATAAGTGAATAATCCTGTCACAACTGAGAGTGGCAATTCGGCGACGTATCGGTAGACTACGCTCCGGAATCCTGATGCGCCCGCCCCGCAGGCGTTTAGGTTGCGGACAAAGCAGGGGAAAAGGCGGTTTGTCTGCTTAGTGGTTGAGCTGCCGAAAATCAACGCACTGGTTTTCCTTATTGTTTGCAAGGTGCCATCTGTCCATATCGTAACGGTATGAAATGTGTCATCAGTTTGAACGCCTGCCCCCGCAGGCGTTGATGTTTGTGGAACCGAATAATAAATGAATCTCTTAAAATCGCTGGCTGCGGTCAGCTCGATGACCATGTTTTCACGCGTGCTCGGCTTTGCACGCGACGCCATTGTGGCAAGGATATTTGGGGCCGGAATGGCGACGGACGCCTTCTTTGTGGCTTTCAAATTACCGAATTTACTGCGCCGAATTTTTGCCGAAGGCGCCTTCTCCCAGGCGTTTGTGCCTATTCTTGCAGAGTACAAAAGTAAGCAGGGCGAAGACGCGACGCGCGTGTTTGTCTCTTATGTTTCAGGATTGCTCACTCTTGCGCTGGCCATCGTCACGGTCATCGGCATGATTGCCGCGCCGTGGGTGATTCTGATAACGGCTCCCGGTTTTGCCGATACCGCAGATAAATTTGCGCTGACCTCCAGCCTGCTGCGCATTACCTTCCCGTATATCCTGCTTATCTCGCTGGCATCGCTGGTGGGGGCCATTCTCAATACCTGGAACCGTTTCTCCGTTCCGGCTTTTGCGCCCACTTTCCTAAATCTCAGCATGATTGGCTTTGCGCTGTTTGCCGCGCCGCATTTTAATCCGCCGATCCTCGCGCTGGCCTGGGCGGTCACCGTGGGCGGCGTACTGCAACTGGCTTATCAGCTCCCACACCTGAAAAAAATCGGCATGCTGGTGCTGCCGCGCATCAACCTGAAAGACGCGGGCGCGATGCGCGTTATCAGGCAAATGGGGCCGGCAATTCTGGGCGTATCCGTCAGCCAAATCTCACTTATCATCAATACTATCTTTGCGTCTTTCCTCGTCTCGGGCTCGGTGTCCTGGATGTATTACGCCGATCGTCTGATGGAGTTTCCGTCCGGCGTGCTTGGCGTGGCGCTTGGCACCATTTTGCTGCCGTCGCTCGCCAAAAGTTTCGCCAGCGGCAACCATGATGAATATTCGCGCTTGATGGACTGGGGTCTGCGCCTGTGCTTCCTGCTGGCGCTGCCGAGCGCGGTGGCTTTAGGCGTTCTGGCAAAACCGCTTACCGTTTCTTTGTTCCAGTACGGTAAATTTACCGACTTTGACGCCGCCATGACGCAGCGTGCGCTGGTGGCCTATTCCGTCGGGCTGATGGGATTGATTGTGGTGAAGGTTTTAGCGCCCGGATTCTACTCGCGCCAGGATATTAAAACGCCGGTTAAAATTGCGATTGTCACGTTAATTCTCACACAGTTGATGAATCTTGCATTTATCGGGCCGCTCAGGCATGCCGGTCTGGCGCTGTCGATTGGCCTGGCTGCCTGCATTAACGCGGGCCTGCTGTACTGGCAGCTGCGCAAGCAGGACATCTTCCAGCCTCAGCCGGGCTGGGGCGCGTTCCTGTGGCGCCTGCTCGCGGCGGTCATCGTCATGACGGCGGTGCTGCTGGGGGTGATGCACATTATGCCCGCATGGGATATTGGTAATATGGCATATCGGCTGGCGCGTCTGATGGCGGTGGTGGTGGCCGGCATCGCGGCGTATTTTGCCACGCTGCTGGTGCTGGGCTTTAAAGTCAAAGATTTTGCCCGCCGCACCCTATAATTGTGTTGTCGGCCATGCATCAAAGGCGTGGTCGGCGCGCGCGTTCTGCATTAAACTGCGCGCTGCAAAATTTGGCATACGAACGATTAATTAGGCGGTAAAGCGATGAACGGGACAATCACAACCTGGTTTGCAGAAAAAGGTTTTGGTTTTATCAAAGATGAAAACGGCGATAACCGTTATTTTCACGTGATTAAAGTCGCCAATCCTGAGCTAATCAAAAAAGATGCAGCGGTGACTTTTGAGCCTGGTACCAACAATAAAGGCCTGTCGGCGTATGCGGTGAAGGTTGAGCCGGAGAGCAAATACATCTTTATTGCCGGCGAGCGCATTAAAATCACCTCCATCAAATCCTTCCTGGTGTACAGCGAAGAAGTGCCTGCGGACGCGAAGGTTGATAAAGAGAATGCGGTGCTGTCGGTCGGTTTGCTGATGAACAGCATTCGCCCAAAACAAGAGAAAAAAGCGCACGAGATGCGCCAGCTTAAAAAGCTTGCGGTCACTACCTTCCAGGGCACCACGCACATCTTCTCCGAAGATGAAATCGACGTGGATGCGACCATGAAGATCCTTAAGGCGCTGCCTCGCTAAAAGGCAAGTCGCGGGCGCGGTAAGTCAGAAAACAAAAAACCGGCCAACAGGCCGGTTTTTTGTTAAATCTTTATTTTTTTATTACTCCCACGATTCACCGTCGTGGTTTGTCCATCGGCCCCATAAAGATTGGGTTCCTGGTGCGGCTTAAGTACCGCAAGTGCCTGCTCATTACGCGCTAGCTGATCTTCTAACAGCCAGCCGTTATGCTGGTTAATATCGCGCAGATGCTGCGTTTTTTGAGTAATCGTCTGCCAGCGCTGGTGGACATCCGTGCCGGAAGTTGTCTGCTGGTTTTGCAGGTCGCGCCGTTGCTGTTCAAGATAGTCAAGCGTCGCCAGCAGCGAGCTTTTATCTTCGGTAATACGCTGCAATGCGCTGCCGTTTACGTGGCCTGCAGACAATTGTTGCTGCTCAGCGTCCATCACTTCTTTAAGTGAATTGAGCACCGCAGTCATTTGATCCAGCACTTCTAACAGACGACTCATGCAATTATTTACTCTGTAAATAGCCCTGGGCTTCCTGGATCAGCGCATCGGCGATTTTGCCGGTATCCATTTTCAGCTCACCGTTACGGATGGCCGTCTTCAACGCTTCAACGCGTTCCATATTAATGTCGCTGGTGCCAGGCTGCATCAGCTTAGCCTGTGCGTCGCTTAACGTGACGCTGGTGCTTTTGGCCGTCGGGCTTTTTTCCAGGCGGTTTTTTTGTGCCTGGGTATCGGTAGTTTCGCGCGGCTGAACGGTGCTTACCGGTTTTAAGGGCGACGTGCGATCAATGCTCATTTTTTTATCCTCATCGAGGGGGCTCACGGCGGGGAGCCTGTCAAAATCATTGTTAACTATTTATCGGCAGCCGCCGCAGAATCTTTAAAAAGATTATAGGTTAATCAGAATATTCCCATCAGCATCCACCGTACCGCTCACTATCTGTCCTGAGGACATGCGCACGCGAGCGTTTTGCGCGACGGCGGCATTGTTTAATGCCTGGCCTTCGCCATTGACGCTAAAACCTTCGCCTGCCGCCACCACCTGCACGCGCTGGCCGGCTTTAATCCGCCAGGACGGGCGCACCATCGACAGCACGATCGGCTGGCCTTGCGCAACGTCCCTTAGCGTCACCGCATTGTTTGCCTGGTTAACGTTCAGCATGGCGCGCGGGGGAAGCTGGTCCAGACGCCCGCGCTTCATTTGCACATTGCTTTCGTTAAGCATGGTGCCTCGCGCTAAAGCCTGGGCTGCGACAACATAATCGCCCTGGGCGATGACCGCAACCTGAATATAGCGCTTATCGTTTCCGCAGCGGGCCTGAACGCTAACGTTGCCCCACATCCGGCCATTGTTTGGCATCACGAAGTCGGGCAACGGGCAGGCCGGCAGTTGAGCATCGGGCGTTTTTACCGTCACCGATACCTCGTCGCTTATGCCCGCCAGACGCTGTTGGAAAAACTGGGTTAGCGGCACATCAAGCCGGCCTGCGTTTGCCAGATGTGAAGCCAGCAATACGGCGATGCCACCCCAGATTTTCAGACTCTTCATGACGCTTCTCCTTGTTCAGGTTGCAGCGATTTTAACCGCTGACGGAATTGATCAAGGCGACAAATAGCGATGCATTTTGTGCTTATTCCGTCGATAACGCACGCGTAAGGGGCCGTAAGCTGTCGGACAAATCCTAATTATGCGGAGAGAACATGCTCGACAAACTGGACGCTGCGCTGCGATTTCAGCAGGAAGCGCTTAATTTGCGTGCCCAGCGTCAGGAAATCCTGGCAGCAAATATCGCCAATGCGGACACGCCAGGTTTTCAGGCGCGCGATATCGATTTTGCCAGCGAAATGAAAAAAGTGATGGATCGCGGACGCGCCGAAGGCAGCGGCGTGGCGCTGGCGCTGACCTCTTCCCGCCATATTCCGGCACAGACCCAGTCAGTTCCGCAGATGGATCTCCTCTACCGTGTTCCCGATCAGCCATCCCTGGACGGCAACACCGTCGATATGGACAGGGAACGTACGCAATTTGCGGATAACAGCCTGAAATATCAGTCCGACCTGCAGGTTCTGGGCGGGCAAATCAAAGGCATGATGTCCGTGCTGCAACAGGGTAATTAATCATGGCGTTACTGAATATTTTTGATATCGCCGGCTCGGCAATGGCGGCGCAGTCCAAGCGTTTGAACGTCGCGGCCAGCAACCTGGCCAACGCCGACAGCGCGACCGGGCCAGACGGCCAGCCGTATCGCGCAAAGCAGGTTGTTTTTCAGGTCGACGCGGCGCCAGGGGCTGAAACCGGCGGCGTAAAAGTCAGCGAAGTGGTGGAAAGCCAGGACCCTGACAAATTGGTGTATCAGCCAGGCAACCCGCTGGCGGATGCGAAGGGTTATGTGCGGATGCCGAACGTAGATGTGGTGGGGGAGATGGTAAACAGCATGTCCGCCTCGCGCAGCTATCAGGCCAACGTGGAAGTGCTCAACACCGTGAAAAGCATGATGTTGAAAACCCTGACTCTCGGTCAATAAAGGAGTGACTCATGTCTATCGCGGTTAACGTAAACGACACCACCATAAACAACGTCAATAAAACCGGCAGCGACAGCCTTACCGGGAGCAGCGCTTCCGACCTGCAGGGCAGTTTTCTGACCCTGCTGGTGGCGCAGCTTAAAAATCAGGACCCTACTAACCCGATGCAGAACAACGAACTGACCACGCAGCTTGCGCAGATCAGTACGGTGAGCGGTATCGAAAAACTTAACACCACGCTGGGGTCGGTTTCTGGTCAATTGAACAATAGCCAGCAGCTGCAGGCCAGCGCGCTTATCAATCACGGCGTGATGATTCCCGGTACCAAAATTCTGGCCGGCAGTGATGCAACCACGCCGTTTGGCGTTGAGCTGCAGCAGGCCGCCGATAAGGTCACGGCCACCATTACGGACAGCAGCGGCAAAGTTGTACGCACTATTGATATCGGCGCGTTAACCGCAGGCGTTCACACCTTTAGCTGGGACGGCAGCATGACCGACGGCACCACCGCGCCGGACGGTGCCTACAACGTCACGATTAACGCCAGCAATGGCGGCACGCAGCTGGTTGCGCAGCCGCTTAATTTTGCCCTGGTCAACGGCGTAACCAACTCTAACGGTGCGACCTTGCTGGACCTCGGTACTTACGGGACCACCACCCTCGACGAAATCAGGCAGATTATTTAAGCCTTTAACCTTTGCAGGAGTAAGACATGGCCTTTTCTCAAGCGGTCAGCGGCCTGAATGCTGCGGCCACTAACCTGGACGTGATTGGTAATAACATTGCCAACTCCGCCACCTACGGCTTTAAAGCCGGTACCGCCTCTTTTGCCGACATGTTCGCCGGCTCTAAAGTTGGCCTGGGCGTGAAAGTTGCGGGTATTACCCAGGACTTTAACGACGGCACCACCACCAATACCGGGCGCGGCCTGGACGTTGCAATCAGCCAGAACGGTTTCTTCCGCCTGGTGGACGACAACGGTTCCGTCTACTACAGCCGTAACGGCCAGTTCAAGCTTGATGAAAACCGCAACCTGGTCAACATGCAGGGCATGCAGCTGACCGGCTACCCGGCAACCGGCACGCCGCCAACTATCCAGCAGGGCGCAAACCCGGTTGGGCTGACCGTACCGAACACGCTGATGGCGGCTAAAACCACCACCAGCGCCGCCATGCAGATCAACCTGAACTCCACCGATAGCGTGCCGACGAAAACCACCTTTGACGCCACCGATTCCGCCTCTTACAACAAAAAAGGTTCCGTCACCGTTTATGACAGCCAGGGCAACGCCCATGACATGAACATCTTTTTTGTTAAGTCCACGACCGCCAATACCTGGGATGTTTACACCCAGGACAGCAGCGTGCCGGGCAGCGTTGCTAAGCAGCAGGCGTCAATGGTCTTTGATGAGAACGGCAACCTGAAATCTGGCGGCGAAATTGAAGGCCTTGCCACGGACGCGATGTCTGGCGCGACGGCAGCCACTTTCAATCTGAGCTTCCTGGGCTCCATGCAGCAGAACACCGGCTCGAACAACATCGTGGCGACCAGCCAGAACGGCTACAAACCCGGCGACCTGGTGGGCTATCAGATTAACGACGACGGTACGGTAGTAGGCAACTACTCCAACGAACAGACCCAGGTGCTGGGCCAGATCGTGCTGTCTAACTTTGCCAACCCGGAAGGGCTGGCGTCCCAGGGCGACAACGTCTGGGCCGCAACCAACGCTTCAGGCGTTGCGCTGCTGGGCACCGCGGGTACGGGTAACTTCGGTTCCCTCACCAACGGCGCGCTGGAGTCCTCCAACGTCGATCTGAGTAAAGAACTGGTGAACATGATTGTCGCGCAGCGTAACTATCAGTCGAACGCGCAGACCATCAAAACCCAGGATCAGATCCTCAACACCCTGGTTAACCTGCGCTAATCATCTGACGGGATGGCTTAATGGATCACGCAATTTATACCGCCATGGGCGCGGCAAGTCAGACGCTGAACCAACAGGCGGTGACGGCCAGCAACCTGGCAAACGCCTCCACGCCCGGTTTTCGTGCGCAGCTCAATGCCCTGCGCGCGGTGCCGGTAGAAGGGCAATCGTTGCCAACCCGCACGCTGGTTGCCGCCTCGACTCCCGGGGCGGATATGAGCCAGGGGCAGCTTGATTATACCCAGCGTCCGCTGGACGTCGCTCTGCAGCAGGACGGCTGGCTGGCGGTACAAACTGCGGATGGCGCCGAGGCCTATACCCGCAACGGTAATATGCAGGTGAGTCCGGGCGGCCAGTTGACCATTAATGGACAGCCGGTAATGGGCGACGGTGGCCCGATTGCCGTGCCTGAGGGCGCTGAGATAACCATCGCCGCTGACGGGACGATTTCGTCCCTGAATGCGGGGGATGCGCCCAATACCGTCGCGCCCATTGGCCGTCTGAAATTGGTTAAAGCGACCGGCCAGGAAGTGGTTCGTGGCGATGACGGCTTCTTCCGTTTGAATCCAACAGCGCAGGCTGCGCGTGGCGCGACTTTGCAGACCGACCCGACCATCAAAGTGATGCCGGGCGTGCTGGAAGGCAGCAACGTGAAGCCCGTGGAGGCGATGGCCGACATGATCGCCAACGCCCGCCGCTTTGAGATGCAGATGAAGATTATCTCAGGCGTCGATGAAAACGAGCAGCGTGCTAACCAGTTGCTGTCGATGAGCTAAGCGACCGCCGCCTAATTAACAGGAATCCAATATGATCAGTTCTTTATGGATCGCCAAAACGGGCCTTGACGCCCAGCAAACCAATATGGATGTGATTGCCAACAACCTGGCAAACGTCTCCACTAACGGTTTTAAGCGTCAGCGCGCGGTATTTGAAGATCTGCTCTACCAGACCATTCGTCAGCCGGGTGCGCAATCTTCTGAGCAAACCACGCTGCCGTCCGGTCTGCAAATCGGCACCGGCGTTCGTCCGGTGGCGACCGAACGTCTGCACAGCCAGGGCAATCTGTCTGAAACCGGCAACAGCAAAGACGTGGCCATCAAGGGCCAGGGCTTCTTCCAGGTGCAGTTGCCGGATGGCTCCAGCGCCTATACGCGTGACGGCTCTTTCCAGGTTGACCAGAACGGCCAGTTGGTTACCGCGGGTGGTTTCCAGGTTCAGCCTGCCATCACTATCCCGGCTAACGCCCTGACGATCACCGTTGGACGTGACGGTATCGTAAGCGTAACCCAGCAGGGGCAGGCGCAGCCGGTGCAGGTAGGCCAGCTCAACCTGACCACCTTTATGAACGACACCGGGCTGGAAAGCCTGGGTGAGAACCTGTATGCGGAAACCCAGTCATCCGGTACGCCAAATGAAAGCACACCGGGGCTGAACGGCGCGGGGCTGTTGTATCAGGGATACGTTGAAACCTCGAACGTAAACGTTGCTGAAGAGCTGGTGAATATGATCCAGGTTCAGCGCGCCTATGAAATCAACAGCAAAGCGGTCTCTACCACAGACCAGATGCTGCAAAAACTGACGCA
Organism: Buttiauxella sp.; assembly: GCA_032000125.1. Lineage (GTDB taxonomy): Bacteria > Pseudomonadota > Gammaproteobacteria > Enterobacterales > Enterobacteriaceae > Dryocola. The sequence continues at coordinate 38,835 of DAMALH010000026.1, forward strand.
ACTGTAAGACGTTTGCCGGCGCGCTTTGGCGCGTCGGCGGCTGAAACCTGAAGATGAAAGCAATGCAAAAACCTATGGTACTTCGTCCTGTCGTGATGTGTCTGGTGCTGGCAACAAGCGGCTGCGCGCTGATACCCACCAAACCTCTGGTTGAAGGGGCAACCACTGCCCAGCCGACGCCCGGTCCCGCGCCTGTGATTAACGGTTCTATTTTCCAGACCGCGCAGCCGGTGAACTACGGCTACCAACCGCTGTTTGAAGATCGGCGTCCACGTAACGTAGGTGATACGTTGACCATCCAGCTTCAGGAAAACGTCAGCGCGAGCAAGAGCTCGTCGGCCAATGCCAGCCGCGATGGCAAAACGAACTTCGGCCTGGACGTCACGCCTCGCTATCTCGAAGGCCTGTTTGGCAACGATCGCGCAGCGATTGACGCCTCAGGCGGCAACACCTTTAGCGGTAAAGGCGGCGCGAACGCCAGCAATACTTTCAGCGGCACGCTGACCGTAACGGTCGATCAGGTGCTGGCTAACGGCAACCTGCATGTGGTAGGCGAAAAACAAATCGCCATCAATCAGGGCACCGAATTTATTCGCTTCTCAGGCGTGGTGAACCCGCGCACGATCAGCGGCAGCAACACCGTGGCATCCACCCAGGTGGCCGATGCCCGTATCGAATATGTCGGTAACGGCTATATCAATGAAGCGCAGAACATGGGTTGGCTGCAGCGCTTCTTCCTTAATTTATCGCCGATGTAAGCGAGGGATATCATGGTCAAATATTTATTCGCGGTGCTGATGCTGATGTCTTCACTTGCCCAGGCCGAGCGTATTCGCGACCTGACAAGCGTGCAGGGCGTACGCGAAAACTCCCTGATTGGCTATGGCCTGGTGGTGGGCCTTGACGGCACCGGCGACCAGACGACGCAAACGCCTTTCACCACGCAAAGCCTGAATAACATGCTTTCGCAGATGGGGATCACCGTGCCGGCCGGCACCAACATGCAGCTTAAGAACGTTGCCGCCGTTATGGTGACGGCAAAGTATCCTGCGTTTGCGCGCGCCGGGCAGAACATCGATGTGGTCGTTTCTTCTATGGGTAACGCTAAAAGCCTGCGCGGCGGAACGCTGCTGATGACCCCAATGAAAGGGGTGGATAACCAGGTTTATGCGCTGGCGCAGGGCAATATTCTGGTCGGCGGCGCGGGCGCGGCCGCAGGGGGTAGCAGCGTACAGGTGAACCAGCTTAACGGTGGACGCATCACCAACGGCGCGGTTATCGAGCGTGAACTGCCGGGCACCTTCGGCCAGGGCAACGTTATTAACCTGCAGCTCAACGACGATGACTTCACACTCGCTCAGCAAATCACCGACACCATTAACAGCTCACGCGGCTACGGCAGCGCTTCTGCGCTGGACGCCCGCACGATCCAGATACGCGTGCCGAGCGGCAACAGCTCACAGGTGCGCTTGCTGGCGGATATCCAGAACCTTGAAGTTAACGTGGCGGTTCAGGATGCGAAGGTGATCATTAACTCCCGCACGGGCTCGGTGGTGATGAACCGCGAAGTGACGCTGGATAGCTGTGCAATCGCGCAGGGGAATCTCTCGGTCACCGTGAATCGTCAAAACCAGGTTAGCCAGCCGGATACGCCATTCGGCGGCGGGCAGACCGTGGTCACGCCGCAGACGCAAATTGATTTACGCCAGAGCGGCGGAGCCTTGCAGCGTGTGAACTCCAGCGCCAACCTGAACAACGTGGTGCGAGCGCTCAATACGCTTGGCGCAACGCCTATGGAGCTGATGTCTATTCTGCAGTCCATGCAAAGCGCGGGATGCCTGCGTGCGAAGGTGGAAATCATCTGATGCTGAACGATACCCAGTCACTGGCTAATGCCGCGTGGGATGCCACGTCTCTTAACGAGCTGAAAGCGAAGGCCGGACAGGATCCGAAGGGCAACATGAAGTCGGTTGCCCGCCAGGTGGAGGGGATGTTCGTGCAGATGATGCTAAAAAGCATGCGTGAGGCGCTGCCGAAAGACGGTATTTTCAGCAGCGATCAATCACGGATGTATACCAGCATGTATGACCAGCAGATCGCGCAGCAGCTTAGCGCCAAAGGGCTGGGGCTTGCGGATATGATGGTCAAGCAGATGGGTGAGAACGCCGACCCGTCGGAAGAGGCGGGCAAGGTGCCGATGAAGTTTGATTTGCCGACGGTGACCAGCTTCCAGAATCAAACGCTTACGCAAATGGTGCGTCAGGCCATCCCGAAACCGCCTTCCAATGAAGAGCCGCTTAGCGGCGACAGCAAAGACTTTCTCGCACAGCTCTCACTCCCGGCGCGGCTGGCGAGTGAGCAAAGCGGCATTCCTCATCACCTTATTCTGGCGCAGGCTGCGCTTGAGTCCGGCTGGGGACAACGACAGATTCTCACCGCCAGCGGCGAGCCGAGCTTTAACCTGTTTGGCGTGAAGGCGTCTGCCGGATGGAAGGGGCCGGTGACGGAAATCACCACCACTGAATTCGAAAACGGCGAGTCAAAGAAAGTTAAAGCCAAATTCCGTGTTTACAGCTCCTACCTTGAAGCGCTCTCCGACTACGTGGGGCTTTTGACCCGCAATCCTCGCTATGCCGCCGTGACCAATGCAGGCACGGCGGAGCAGGGCGCGCAGGCGCTGCAGAAAGCCGGTTATGCGACGGATCCGAACTACGCGCGCAAGCTTACGGGCATGATTCAGCAGATGAAAGCCATGGGCGATAAAGTCGCCAAAGCCTATAACAACGATCTGTCAAATTTGTTCTGATTAAACTCAAGTCCTGCGGTGAGCTGCCGATACTACTCGACAGACCCGTGACAATACGTGCTTAAGGAACCTTCATGTCCAGTAGCCTGATTAACAGTGCCATGAGTGGCCTGAGTGCTGCTCAGGCGGCACTGAATACCGTCAGTAATAATATTTCGAACTATAACGTTGACGGCTATACCCGTCAGACGACAGTCCTTTCACAGTCGAAAAGCACGCTGGGTGCCGGCGGCTACGTGGGTAACGGTGTGTATGTAAGTGGCGTCCAGCGTGAATACGACGCGTTTATTACCAACCAGCTTCGCTCGGCGCAAACGCAAAACAGCGGCCTGACCACGCAATATCAGCAGATGTCCAAAATTGATGACATGCTGTCCGGCACCACTAACTCGCTGGCAACGACCCTGCAGGACTTTTTCTCAAGCATGCAAACGCTGGTGAGCAACGCCGAAGACCCGGCTGCCCGTCAGGCGCTGCTGGGGAAAGCGGACGGCCTGGTAAACCAGTTTAAGGTGACCGATCAGTATCTTCGCGACCAGGATAAGCAGGTGAACCTGGCTATCAGCAGCAGCGTCGATCAAATCAATACCTACGCCAGCCAGATTGCCAACCTGAACGATCAGATCTCACGTCTGAAAGGCGCAGGAGCGGGCGCTTCGCCAAACGATCTGCTCGATCAGCGTGACCAACTGGTCAGCGAGCTCAATCAGATAGTGGGCGTGGAAGTCAGCGTGCAGGACGGCGGTACTTATAATGTCTCTATCGCCAACGGCCTTAATCTGGTGCAGGGCAGTACGGCCAGTAAGCTGGCCGCCGTGCCGTCCAGCGCCGATCCGACGCGTACTACCGTTGCGTATGTCGATAAAGTTTCCGGCACTACTGAGATTCCGGAAAGCCAGCTAACCAACGGTTCTCTGGGCGGCGTATTAACCTTCCGTTCGCAGGATTTAGACAGCGCGCGTAACCGTCTTGGGCAGCTTGCTCAGTCTTTTGCCACCGCGTTTAACGAGCAGCATGCTAAAGGCTACGACGCCAACGGTGCTAAAGGAGAAGACTTCTTTACCGTGGGCAAACCGGCGGTGCTGAGCAACAGCAATAATCCTACCAAAACCTCTCTGACTGCCAGCATTACTGACAGTACGGCGGTGCAGGCCAGCGATTATAAAGTTGTTTATGACGGTTCAGACTGGCAGGTAACTCGCCTGTCGGATAACGCCAAAATCAGTGCAGATACCACTAAAGATGCTGATGGTAACGTCACCGGCCTTACGTTTGACGGTCTGAAAATCGATATTAGCGGTACGGCACAAAAGAACGATAGCTTTACCGTAAAACCGGTGGCAAACGCCGTGGTGAACATGGGCGTGGCCATCAGCGATGAAAGCAAAATTGCGCTGGCGAGCGATCCTGAAGCTGGCGACAGCGATAACCGCAACGCGCAGGCCCTGCTGGATTTGCAGAGCGCTAAAAAGGTGGGCGGCAATAAATCCTTTAACGATGCCTATGCCAGCCTTATCAGCGATGTGGGTAATAAAACCGCCAGCCTGAAAGTCACCAGCACCACGCAGACCAATGTTGTGACCCAGCTTAGCAACCAGCAGCAGTCTGTATCCGGGGTTAACCTGGATGAAGAGTATGGAAACTTACAGCGTTACCAGCAGTACTATCTGGCTAACGCGCAGGTTCTGCAAACGGCATCAAGCATGTTTGATGCGCTGCTGGCAATTCGATAAACGAGGGAAGGCGTATGCGTATCAGTACCCAGATGATGTATGACCAGAATATGCGCGGCGTAACCAGCGCGCAGAGCGAGTGGCTGCGCTACGGTGAGCAGATGTCTACCGGCAAGCGCGTAACCAAGCCTTCTGACGATCCTATTGCCGCCTCACAGGCGGTAGTGCTGTCGCAGGCTCAGGCGCAGAACAGCCAGTACGCCACGGCGCGAACTTTTGCAACCCAGAAAGTCTCTCTTGAAGAGAACGTGCTAAGCCAGGTCACCACGGCGATTCAGACCGCCCAGGAAAAAATCGTTAACGCCGGAAACGGTACGTTAAGCGACGATGACCGGGCTTCGCTGGCAACCGATCTGCAGGGGATCCGTGACCAGATCCTTAACCTGGCAAACAGCACCGACGGCAACGGACGCTATATCTTTGCCGGTTATAAAACGGATAAGCCCCCCTTTGAGGATGGGCTTGATGCGAATAATCAAGCTGTTGTCGACTATAAAGGTGGCGATAAAGCGGTTACCCAGTCGGTGGATGCAGCACGTACCATGACCATCGGACACACCGGCGAGCAGGTATTTAACCATATCACCAGTAACGCGAAACCTGAGCCGACGGGAGAAGACGGTACAACGCCCGATAGCGAAACTGACCTGTTTAAGATGCTGGATTCTGCCATTGCCGCGTTGAATACGCCGGCCGCAGAGCTTGATGACGCTGGCAAACAGGCGCTGAGCGACGTGATTGATAAAACTAACCGTGGGCTGAGCAACTCGCTGAACAATGTGCTGAGCGTGCGCGCCGAGTTGGGCACTCAGCTAAGCGAACTGGAAAAGCTTGATACGTTGGGAAGCGATCGCGCATTAGGCCAGTCACAGCAAATGAGCGATTTGGTTGACGTTGACTGGAACTCAACTATCTCTTCTTACGTTATGCAGCAGGCGGCATTGCAGGCTTCTTATAAGGCCTTTAGCGACATGCAGGGCATGTCTCTGTTTCAGTTAAATAAATAAAAAAGCTGTTTAAAAGTTTGGGCGTGTCATGAAACTGGACACGCATCATGTGCCCACTTCCGCACCCCGGAGTGGGCTTTTTTTTATCCGCTAATCAGGACGGATCGCAGGCATAAAAAAAGCCGGTCAGCTGCCTGACCGGCTTTTTAGTAACGTCCGATATTACTCGTCGCTTTGTGGGCGAGTGGCCGGCGCTGTCGCTTGATGCGTTGCGCTGTGGCCGCCTGCGGATCCTCGACCGCTAAACTCAAACTCCGGGCGAACCCAGTCGCTTGTGCGCGCAGGTTCCGCTGTATAGGCAGGCGCAGGCGCACGCGTCATTGGTGCAGCGGCATGCTTAACGGCGTGTGGAACCACGGGTACGGCCACCGGCGCTTCTGCAACAGGCGCAGCCACAGGTGGCGTTTCAACAGCAGCTTCAGGCTCTGGCGCTGGCTTGCTCTCTTCTACGGTAGCAACCGGCGCTTCCGGGGCAGTTTGTTCCGCAACCACCGGGGCAGCCTCAGCCATTTCCGCCGCCTGCTCGACTTGCGCAGAAGCCTCAACCTCGGCAGGAACCGCTTCTTCAATGACCTGTTCAGCGACGATTTTGTCCTGCCCGGCAATGACCTGCGGCTGCTCGGTTACCGGCGTGGCAATCGCTTCTGGATGCGTAGTTTCAACGACTGGCTCCGCCACCGGCGTTTCCTGAACGACCGGCTCTGAAACCGCAACCTCTGCCGGCTGCTGAACGTCTGCCGCTGGTGCTGTAGCAACCGCGTCGTTCTGCACTTCTTCCGGTTCCGGCGCCGCAACGTCCTGACGGGCGATTGGGTAGCTGATCCAGGCCTTCCCGGAAGCCAGCTCAGGTGACGCGCAGGCAACCGTTAACGGCATTGGAGACTGGGTTGGGTAACGCTCATCGCGGTAGCGACGACGACGCTGGCCGCTCACACGCAGGTGGCGTGGGGAACGACGTGAACGACGCGGCATACCGTTAGCGTCGTTAGCATCATTACGCGCATCGCCATTTTCGTCCTGCTCGTTGGATGGCGCTTCAACTACGGCTGGCAATGGAATGGTAGCCAGTTCGGTACGAGGCGTATCGGTCGCCTGCGCCGGGGCTGCCTCTTCCTGAGCCGCTGCCGCCGCCTGAGCTGCTGCGATATCTTCAGCGGATTCGAAACGAACTTTCTGGCTTAGCTGACGCGGTTTACGGCGCGGCATAACCTGAACGCGTTCTTCCTGCTCGGCTTCGACTTCTACGGTTTCGTCGCGCTGCAGCGCTTTAACTTCCTGCTGCGCCTGACGTTTATCGTCGTTACGACGACGGTTACGATCGCGACGCGGCTGTTGCTCATCACGCGCCTTCGGTTTTTCAACTTCTTCCACCGCGGCGTTCTGGCGAGTTTCGCGAACTTCTGCGTTCTGCTGCTGGCCCTGGCGACGATTGCGACGATTTTCATCACGGTTTTCGCGCGGCTCGCGGCTTTCACGTCCTTCACGGTTTTCGCTACGGTTATCACGGTCGCGGTTATTGCGATCGCCACGGTCACGACGGTTGTTCTGGCGGCGGTTGTTACGACGCTCCTGACCCTGACGTTGAGCCGCGGCCTCAGCAGGCTTCTCTTCTTTAACTTCTTTGCTCTCGACGGTAGCGTCACCGGCAAACAGCTTTTTCAGCGCGCTGACGAGGCGGCTAACCAGACCAGGCTGCGCAGGCGTATTAGGCTGTGCTGGCGCTGCGGTTTTAGCCGCGACGGCAGGCTTCGCCGCAGGTGCTGTTTCCGCTGGTGCTGCAGGCACGTCTGGCATCACGAAAGTGGCAAGCGCTGGCTGCTCCGGACGTTTACGCTCGGCGTGCTCTTCATCAGAAGGCATGGACATCTCTTCTTCATGCAGCTTCGGCAGCATGTAGCTGAGCGTTTTTGTTTCTTCGCCTTTACGCACGCGCAGAACGGAGTAGTGCGGCGTTTCCATAAGGTCGTTTGGCACGATAATGGCTTTTACGCCGCCCTGACGGGTTTCAATGGCGCTTACCGCGTCACGTTTTTCGTTCAGCAGGTAAGAAGCTACCTGGACCGGAACAATAGCGTGGACTTCCTTCGTGTTCTCTTTCAGCGCTTCTTCTTCAATCAGGCGCAGAATGGAGAGCGACAGGGACTCGTTGTCACGGATTGTACCTGTACCGCTACAGCGCGGGCACACGTGGTGGCTTGACTCGCCCAGCGACGGGGAGAGGCGCTGACGGGACATTTCCAGCAGGCCGAAGCGAGAGATATGGCTAATCTGGATACGGGCACGGTCCTGGCGCACCGCTTCGCGCAGGCGGTTTTCAACCGCGCGCTGGTGGCGAACCGGGGTCATGTCGATAAAGTCGATAACAATCAGGCCGCCGAGGTCGCGCAGGCGGAGCTGACGGGCGATTTCGTCGGCTGCTTCAAGGTTGGTGTTAAAGGCGGTTTCTTCGATATCACCACCGCGGGTTGCGCGAGCGGAGTTGATGTCGATGGCGGTCAGGGCTTCGGTGGTGTCGATAACGATTGAACCACCGGACGGCAGACGGACTTCGCGCTGGAAGGCGGACTCGATCTGCGACTCGATCTGATAGTGGCTGAACAGCGGGATTTCACCGGTGTAGAGCTTAATTTTGCTGCTGAAATCCGGACGGCCCAGCGCGCCGATGTGCTGACGAGCAAGCTCAAGCACTTTCGGGTTATCGATAAGGATTTCACCGATGTCCTGACGCAGATAGTCACGGAAGGCACGCACGATAACGTTGCTTTCCTGGTGGATAAGGAACGGAGCAGGGCGGCTCTCGGCGGCTTTGAGAATGGCTTCCCAGTGCTTCAGACGGAAGCTTAAGTCCCACTGCAGCGCTTCAGCGGATTTACCCACGCCGGCTGTGCGTACAATCAGACCCATGCCGTCGGGCAGTTCCAGAGACGAAAGGGCTTCTTTCAGTTCGGTACGGTCGTCACCCTCAATGCGGCGTGAAATACCGCCGGCACGCGGGTTGTTCGGCATCAGCACCAGATAACTACCGGCCAGGCTGATAAAGGTGGTCAGGGCTGCGCCCTTATTGCCACGTTCTTCTTTATCAATCTGGACAATCACTTCCTGGCCTTCGCGCAGAACGTCTTTGATGTTCGGGCGGCCATGAGATGAATAATTAGACGGGAAGTACTCGCGGGCGATCTCTTTGAGAGGGAGGAAACCATGACGTTCCGCGCCGTAATCTACAAATGCCGCTTCCAGACTGGGTTCAATGCGGGTGATTTTCCCTTTATAGATGTTGGCTTTTTTCTGTTCGTGTCCTGGGCTTTCAATATCCAGATCGTACAGGCGCTGCCCATCTACAAGGGCGACACGCAACTCTTCTTGCTGAGTTGCGTTTATTAGCATTCTTTTCATCGTAACTTACTCATTATTCTTACATTGGTGATGAGCTACGGGCATGGTGACGCTGACCGGGAATGAACCGATGGCCTCGTGACTAAACGCACAGTCGCCAACCTCACGGTTGTCGCTTGCTGAGAGGCGCAAAGTGTCGGTAGCCTGTATTTCATACGGAAATACAGCGCAATTATCGTGGGAACAAGTCCTGGAAATAGCTTCGCAAGCGTTGATTCCATTTACCGGCCAGGCTGCAACCCGCAGCCCGCTAACTGCCTGAAAGTTCATCACGTCTTACGCCATTGCTGCATGGATGTTCTTTCTGACAAAAATGGTAATTCCGCAAAATTCCTTGCTCTAACAAGTATCAACACGGAAAACCGCAGCATTATTCCATTGCTAACCTTATTATAGCAAGATGACTTTTGCCTTTGATGCCTCGTTTCTTACAGATTTATAACCCGCTTTTTTTCGGCCTGGGGCTGAAAACGCAAAAAGTCAGGTTATATCGTCTTGAACCGGGCTGATTGTCAGTTAAGCACATAAAAATGAGTGGCGCTATGCGCGTGCGCTATTTAGAATCGCCGACCATGAAAACCCAGACACCTTCCGTAAAAATCGTTGCTATTTCCGCCGATGAGGCCGGGCAACGTATCGACAACTTTTTGCTGTCCCGCTTAAAGGGCGTGCCGAAAAGCATGATCTATCGCATTTTGCGCAAAGGCGAAGTGCGCGTGAATAAAAAGCGCATCAAGCCTGAGTACAAACTCGTAGATGGCGATGAAGTGAGAATTCCACCCGTCAGAGTGGCCGAGCGTGAAGATGCGCCAATCTCGCCGCACCTGCAGAAAGTGGCGGCGCTGGCTGAGGCTATTCTCTATGAAGACGACCATATTCTTGTGCTCAACAAGCCGTCGGGCACGGCGGTGCATGGCGGAAGCGGCCTGAGTTTTGGCGTGATTGAAGGTTTACGCGCGCTGCGCCCGGAAGCCCGCTTCCTGGAGCTTGTCCATCGCCTGGACCGCGATACGTCCGGCATTCTGCTGGTGGCGAAGAAGCGTTCCGCGCTCCGCTCGCTGCATGAACAGCTCCGTGATAAAGGCATGCAGAAAGATTATCTGGCGCTGGTACGCGGCCAGTGGCAGTCGCATATGAAAGTCGTGCAGGCTCCGCTGTTGAAGAATATTTTGCAAAGCGGCGAACGCATTGTGCGCGTTAACAGCGAAGGCAAGGCTTCCGAAACCCGCTTTAAAGTGGAAGAGCGTTACGATTTTGCCACGCTTATGCGCTGCAGCCCGGTTACCGGCCGCACGCACCAGATTCGCGTGCATACGCTCCATGCCGGTCATCCTATTGCCTTTGATGACCGCTATGGCGATCGTGAATTTGATAAGCAGCTGGCAGGCACCGGGTTAAATCGCCTGTTCCTGCACGCCGTCGCGCTACGCTTTACGCACCCAAACACCGGCGAAACTATGCGCGTTGAAGCACCGCTGGATGAGCAGCTTAAGCGCTGTCTCGCGCGGCTTCGTAAAAGTTCCTGATGCTACCAACGCCCGGTATTTGTCGGGCGTTGGCTGCTTTCCTTTCTTCGTTTTCTGCCCGACTCTTTTTTGCCCATCTTTTGCCCATTCGACCACGCAGAATGCTATCAAAATAGAATGATAATCATTATCATTGTTGGCGTGATGACTTGCGGCTACAGCGCCGTTTCGTTCGTCGTAAACACTACAGGGTAATAAACTGGAGGGACTCGGAGTGGATGATTCAATTAAGCATGAAGCAGGACATAAATTTCTCGCCCGGCTGGGCAAGACAAGGCTCCGTCCTGGCGGGAAAAAGGCTACCGCGTGGCTGCTGAACAATGCGGGACTTGAGCCGTCAAAATGCGTGCTGGAGATCGCCTGTAATATGGGAACCACCTCTATTGAAATGGCCTCTCGCTTTGGCTGCCGGGTGACAGGCATTGATATGGACAGGCACGCGCTCGAAAAAGCGCAGCGGGAAATTGAGGCGCGACAGCTTTCCCATCTGATCACAACCCAAATGGCGGATGCGTCAAAGCTTCCCTTTGCCGATGAAAGTTTTGACGTGGTGATTAACGAAGCCATGCTGACCATGTATGCGGACAAAGCAAAATTACGCTTGCTGAAGGAGTATCTGCGCGTGCTCAAGCCCGGCGGGATTTTACTGACGCACGACATCATGCTGTTAAGCGACGAAGAAAATGAAATCATCGGCGAGCTACGCAAGGCGATAAACACCAACGCCCAGCCGATGACGCTAACTGGCTGGCAGGCGATCTTCATGGAGGCGGGATTTAGCTCGCTAACCCATGAAAATGGCGCTATGACGCTGCTTTCGCCGCGTGGTCTCATTCATGATGAAGGCCTGCGGGGGGCAATGCGCATCGTCAGGAATGCGCTGAAGCACGAGAACCGCGGGCAATTTCTAAAAATGTTTCGCACATTTCGCCAAAACCGAAACCGGCTGAACTTTATAGCGGTAAGGGCCGTTAAGTAGCGCATGCATACAGCTTTGTGGGGTCGCCCCGCATTTGGCCCGAGGCGGGGCAGGGAACCTGGTTACAGCAGCGGGTTGCATCCCTCTTTACGCAGCATTTCGCAAAGCGCAATCAGCGGCAGGCCGACCAACGTATTAGGATCGCGCCCCTCCAGCCGTTCAAACAGCGTTATACCCAGCCCTTCGCTCTTAAAGCTGCCCGCACATTGCAAAGGCTGTTCTTTGCGAACGTAATTGCGAATCTCTTCTTCGCTCAGGTGGCGAAAATGCACGTCAAAAGGTTCGCATACCGTCTGCAGATGACCGTCTTGCGAATTATAAAGCGCAAGACCTGTGTAGAACGTCACGATGCTGCCGCGAGCAAGCCGTAGCTGCTGCACCGCATTTTCTTCAGTATGGGGCTTACCGGCAATCTGGTTATTTAAGACGCAAACCTGATCGGAGCCGATAATTAAATGCGCAGGAAATTTGTTTTTTAAAGCCTGCGCTTTAGCCTGGGCCAGCCGAGTGACCAGATCGCGCGCCGTTTCGTCAGGCTTTGCCGTTTCATCCGTTTGCGGTGAGGCGGTGACAAAGGGCATGCCAAGCTTTTCCAACAGGGCGCGGCGGAAGGGAGAGGTGGAAGCCAGCACGATAGGTTGCATATTTTTTCATTAAAGATAGCGAATTGGATAAAGGCATTTTAAACTGTGCCACCGCAATGTGTGCGAATAAATGGTGAAAGGCGCTGTTTCGAGGCCTTTTTCTTTGACTCTATGTCGTTACAAAGTTAATATGCGCGCCCTATGCAAAAAGTAAAATTACCCCTGACTCTTGATCCGGTTCGTACGGCTCAAAAACGCCTTGATTACTCCGGTGTGTATACACCAGAGCAGGTTGAGCGCGTCGCCGAATCTGTAGTCAGCGTAGACAGTGATGTGGAATGCGATATGCGTTTTGCTATCGACGAACAGCGCCTCGCGGTTATTACCGGTGATGCGAAAGTCGCGGTAACTCTCTCATGTCAGCGTTGCGGGAAGCCGTTTGCTCATCAGGTCTACACGCAGTATTGTTTTAGTCCGATCGTCAAAGACGAGCAGGCTGAAGCACTCCCGGAAGCGTATGAGCCGGTTCAGGTTAACGAATTTGGCGAAATCGATCTTCTGGCTCTGGTTGAAGATGAAATCATCCTCTCCTTGCCAGTGGTTCCGGTGCATGATTCTGAACACTGTGAAGTGTCCGAGGCGGACATGGTCTTTGGGGAATTGCCTGATGAAGCGCAAAAACCAAACCCATTTGCCGTATTAGCCAGCTTAAAGCGTAAGTAATTGAGGAGTAAGGTCCATGGCCGTACAACAGAATAAACCAACCCGTTCCAAACGTGGCATGCGTCGTTCCCATGACGCGCTGACTGCAGTTACCAGCCTGTCTGTAGACAAGACTTCTGGTGAGAAACACCTGCGTCACCACATCACCGCTGACGGTTTCTACCGCGGCCGCAAGGTTATCACTAAGTAATCACGCGTCAGCGTGATTAGGCTTAGTGAGGGTTTCCCCGTGAAAACGGGGATATACCGAACCAGGCTGCGACGATACCTTGACACGTCTAACCCTGGCGTTAGATGTCATGGGGGGAGATTTTGGCCCTTCCGTGACAGTGCCTGCAGCATTGCAGGCACTGAATTCTAATTCGCAACTCACACTTCTTTTAGTCGGCAATCCCGACACAATCACGCCATTACTTGCAAAAGCTGACTTTGAACAACGTTCACGTCTGCAGATTATTCCTGCGCAGTCAGTTATTGCCAGTGATGCCCGGCCTTCGCAGGCGATTCGCAACAGCCGTGGGAGCTCAATGCGGATCGCGCTGGAACTGGTGAAAGAAGGGCGAGCGCAGGCTTGCGTCAGTGCGGGAAATACCGGCGCGCTGATGGGGCTGTCGAAATTATTGCTCAAGCCGATTGAGGGTATTGAGCGCCCGGCGCTGGTGACGGTATTACCGCATCAACAAAAGGGCAAAACGGTGGTGCTGGATCTCGGTGCTAACGTGGATTGTGATAGTACCATGCTGGCTCAGTTTGCCGTGATGGGATCGGTGCTGGCAGAAGACGTGGTCGGGATTAAGAATCCCCGCGTGGCGTTATTAAATATTGGGGAAGAAGAGACCAAAGGCCTGGACAGCATTCGCGAAGCTGCTGAAATGCTCAAACAGGTTCCCTCCATCAACTATATTGGTTATCTCGAAGCCAATGAGTTGCTGACGGGGAAAACGGACGTTCTGGTGTGCGATGGCTTCACCGGGAACGTCACGTTGAAGACCATGGAAGGGGTCGTGCGCATGTTCCTTTCTCTGCTGAAATCTCAGGGAGAGGGCAAAAAAAGTGCCTGGTGGCTGATTTTATTGAAGCGTTGGTTACAAAAAAGCCTGACGCGGCGATTCAGTCACCTCAACCCCGACCAGTATAATGGCGCCTGTCTGTTAGGATTGCGCGGCATTGTGATTAAGAGTCACGGTGCGGCCAATCAGCGAGCGTTTGCCGTCGCGATTGAACAGGCAGTGCAGGCGGTGGCGCGGCAAGTTCCCACCCGAATTTCTGCCCGCCTGGAATCTGTATTACCGAAGAGTGACTGAGCGTACATGTATACGAAGATTATTGGTACGGGCAGCTTTCTGCCCGAACACGTGCTGACTAACGCCGATCTGGAAAAAATGGTGGATACTTCTGACGAGTGGATTGTCACCCGTACAGGTATTCGCGAACGCCGTATCGCCGGTCCTGATGAAAACGTGGCGACCATGGGTTATGCCGCCGCAACGCGCGCCCTTGAAATGGCAGGCGTCGATAAGTCTGAGATTGGCTTAATTATCGTTGCGACCACGTCAGCAACCCACGCGTTTCCAAGCGCGGCCTGCCAGATTCAGGCGATGCTTGGCATCAAAGGCTGCCCGGCGTTTGACGTCGCCGCCGCCTGCGCAGGCTTTACTTACGCCCTGAGCATTGCCGACCAGTATGTGAAATCCGGTGCGGTTAAACACGCGCTGGTCATCGGCGCTGATGTTCTGGCTCGTACCTGCGATCCTGGCGATCGCGGCACGATCATCATCTTTGGCGACGGAGCGGGCGCTGCGGTTCTGGGAGCATCTGAAGGGCAGGGTATTATTTCCACGCATCTTCATGCGGATGGAAGCTATGGCGAGCTGCTAACGCTGCCTAATGCCGATCGCGTGAACCCGGAAAACCCGATTCACCTGACCATGGCCGGTAACGAAGTCTTCAAAGTGGCGGTCACCGAACTTGCGCACATCGTTGATGAAACGCTGACGGCAAACAATCTGGACCGCTCGGATCTCGACTGGCTGGTACCGCATCAGGCGAACCTGCGTATCATCAGCGCCACGGCGAAAAAGCTGGGCATGTCGATGGATAACGTTGTAGTCACGCTCGACAGGCACGGCAACACTTCCGCGGCCTCTGTGCCTGCGGCACTGGATGAAGCCGTGCGCGACGGGCGCATTAAGCGTGGTCAACTGGTACTGCTTGAAGCCTTCGGCGGCGGCTTTACCTGGGGTTCGGCGCTGGTTCGTTTTTGATTATAGGGATGAGAAAATGACTCAATTCGCTTTTGTTTTCCCGGGGCAGGGTTCCCAGGCTGTCGGTATGCTGGCTGATTTGGCCGCCGCTTATCCGATTGTTGAAGCAACCTTCCGTGAAGCTTCAGACGCGCTGGGCTACGATCTCTGGGCGTTAACGCAACAGGGCCCGGCTGAAGAACTGAATAAAACCTGGCAGACTCAGCCAGCTTTGTTAACCGCCTCCGTCGCGTTGTGGCGCGTCTGGCAGCAGCAGGGCGGTAAAACACCTGCGCTGATGGCCGGGCACAGCCTGGGTGAATACTCCGCGCTGGTGTGCGCGGACGTTATGAACTTTGCTGATGCTGTTCGTCTGGTGGAGTTACGCGGCAAACTGATGCAGGAAGCGGTGCCCGAAGGCACCGGCGCAATGTCAGCTATCATCGGTCTGGACGACGCGTCTATCGCCAAAGCCTGTGAAGAAGCCGCTCAGGGACAGGTTGTCTCCCCTGTGAACTTCAACTCACCGGGTCAGGTAGTGATTGCCGGCAATAAAGAAGCCGTAGAGCGTGCAGGCGCGGCGTGTAAAGCCGCTGGCGCTAAACGTGCGCTGCCGCTGCCGGTAAGCGTGCCGTCCCACTGCGCGCTGATGAAGCCTGCTGCAGACAAATTAGCCGTGGCGTTGGAAAACATTACCTTCAGCGCGCCGACCGTCCCGGTTGTGAATAACGTTGATGTGAAATGCGAAACTTCGCCTGAGGCTATCCGTAGCGCGCTGGTTCGTCAGCTCTACAGCCCGGTGCAGTGGACGAAGTCGGTAGAATTTATGGCAGCGCAGGGCGTGACCCAGCTGCTGGAAGTCGGCCCGGGTAAAGTTCTGACCGGCCTGACTAAACGTATTGTTGATACCCTGACCGCCGCGGCCATTAACGAGCCTGCTTCTCTGTCAGCGGCGCTTGAGCAATAAAACGAGGAAGCCCATGAGTTTTGAAGGAAAAATCGCGCTGGTCACCGGCGCAAGCCGCGGTATCGGCCGTGCCATCGCTGAGACCTTAGTGGCTCGCGGTGCAAAAGTTATCGGCACTGCGACCAGCGAAAGCGGTGCGCAGGCCATCAGTGACTATTTAGGCGCTAACGGCAAAGGTTTTATGCTGAATGTGACCGATCCGGCATCTATTGAGTCGGTGTTAGGAAATATTCGCGCAGAATTTGGCGAAGTGGACATTCTGGTAAATAATGCCGGTATCACTCGTGATAACCTGTTAATGCGCATGAAAGATGACGAGTGGAACGATATCATCGAAACCAATCTGTCATCCGTATTCCGTCTGTCAAAAGCGGTAATGCGAGCTATGATGAAAAAGCGTCATGGTCGTATTATCACTA
>DAMALH010000027.1:0-51989 GCA_032000125.1 Buttiauxella sp.
ATATTGATAACGGCAACATTCTGACCTCCGCGGGCAGCGCGGCGGGCATCGATCTCTGTTTGCATCTGGTGCGGCGCGATTACGGCAGCGCCGCGGCCAACGCCGTCGCCCGTCGGCTGGTCGTTCCGCCACACCGCGACGGCGGCCAGGCGCAGTTTATCGAACGGCCCGTGCCGGTTACTTATGAAAGCCACCGGTTGAGTCCGCTATTCGATCATCTCCGTGCAAACCTCGAAAAAGAGCACAGCGTGGCAACGCTTGCAACGTTCGTCGGCATGAGCCCGCGCACTTTTCTGCGGCGCTTTGAGTCAGCGACAGGCACCACCCCCGCCAGATGGTTATTAACCGCCCGCTTAGCCAGAAGCCGGGATTTACTGGAGAGCAGCGCCCTGTCCATTGAGAAGATTGCCCAGCAGGCTGGATTTGGCAGCGCGGCAACCCTGCGGCATCATTTTCGAACACGGCTTGCCACCACGCCTGCGGCTTATCGTAAAACGTTTACCTCACAAGACGAATAATTTACCTCCGGTTAGGCTTTGTTTAAATTGTGCTCGTTATAATGCTTTCGCTCTGATGAGAAATTTCAATTAACGAGAGGTATTTCTATAGAAATGCGCAACAACGAGGATTAACTATGCTGGAAAATATGAACGTATTTGTAGCAGTGCTGGGATTTATTGTTTTTTCCGGATTTCTTGCTGCTTACTTAAGCCACAAATGGGATGACTGATGAACGGTGATCTACCCCCGCCAACCGTGCCCCTCGCAGATGCAAATCTCGAGGGGCATTTTTTTTGCCTGCTCAACCCTGCGGGCAAAAAAAAAACCGCCACTCTGGATGACGGTTTAAAGCTGCATGGATAGATTTTTATTATTCGTGAAACCCGCAAATAATGATGTTTATGTTTTAGATTCCACTACCCGCCAAAATAGCTTTCAGTGGTTCAACCCCGCTTAAACAAGCCGTAAAATTATGTTTTTAAGCTAGCTTGTGATGCACGCCATTCGCAGCCATTCTTATCGTGTTACGTTTGTACATCATTCGACAGACTCTTTTGAGTGATGATAGGTTTAGTGCGCTACTAAAAAATTGATCTACAAGTGGAGAAGTTATGCGTAAGTCGAAAGTTGTGTTGCTCTCAGTCCTGTTGATGGGATTGCCCGTCGCTTTTTCAGCGCAGGCTTATAGTGAACCCGCGCCTGCCGCCCCGCAAAGCAATGCCAACACCTCGTATGAACTCAAAGAGTTTTACGCCGACTATAAGCATTTTGCTATTGGCGACATTGCACCCGATCTCTATCGCAGCAAACCGTATCAGATTGACGCCTGGAAAATCCGACATCTGCCGGCGCCCGAAGCGGGAAGCCACTGGACGTATATGGGCGGCAACTACGTGCTGATTACCGATGCCGAAGGCAAAATCCTCAGGGCGATGAAGGGCGAGATTTTTTACGCGCACTGATAACGCACCAGCATCAGGCCAAAAATAAAAACCGCTGCATTATTTTATTGCAGCGGTTTTATTTTTATAAACCCAAAATATTGAGCTTAATTAACGAACAATAGTGAAGAAAATGTGAGGACGCGTTTTTTGAGCTTATTCTGGTAGTTTGTAATTGCCGTTTACCGATAATTACCCGCAGGTTAATTGTGAAAACGGTAATACAGCATGAAAAAGACTTTATTAGTTCTGACCAGCCTGACGATAGTTTTTTCTTTAAGCGGCTGCATCTGGCACGACGGCCACCATCACGACGGCAGGCACCACCACTACCATCACCGCTAAAGACAAAAAACCCCGGCAGGCCGGGGTTTAAATTTATACGTTACGCAACGCTTTAATTTTCGAATAACCATATTCAAAAATAAGATCGGTAGTGCACATAAAGACAATAACGTCGCCAGATGCGCATTCCGCAAGCGCGCTGTTTAGCTCCGCATCAAAATCTCTGCTCAGTTGCGGCATCAGCATCTGCATATCGCCCGGATAATCATCGTCTTCGTCTGCCGGCATATGTTCAATTTGGGAACCCCGCACGACGTAAATCAAAACGTTTTTATCATTGAACGTGACGGGCGCGCGCAGATGCTTACCGACGGGATGCTTTGCCATTGAGTTACCTTAATTACGTTTGCGCGAATAATCGCGGTTCCCGCTAAATATACCCGTCGACGCGCCGTCGGTCATCCCATAACCGGCCTTCTTCCTGCCAGAAGAAGGCCGAAGGGTTTAGTATTTGGCCACCGTGGCTTTTGCACCGTGCTCACGCAGCGTCAGATAAGCTGCGGTAATCTGCTTAACAAACAGTTCGTTAGCAGGCAGATCTTCACCAAAAATAGTTTTCAACCCCAGCAGTGCCTGAACGCGGGCTTCCCCTTCCTGGCTTGAGGCTACCGCCTGCTGAATCTCGGGCAGCAGCGGATCGCTGATTTCGATTTTTTCGCCCTGCTCATCGACGCCGCCCACATAGCGCATCCAGCCGGCTACGCCCAGCGCCAGCAAATCAAAACGGCTGCCGTGCGCAAGGTGCCAGCGGATAGCGTCCAGCATGCGCTGCGGAAGTTTCTGGCTGCCGTCCATAGCGATTTGCCAGGTGCGGTGGCGCAGCGCCGGGTTGGTGTAGCGCGCAATAAGCGAATCGGCATACTTGCCTAAATCAACGCCGGTGACTTTTAGCGTCGGCGCCTGTTCGTTCAGCATCAGCCGGCGCGCAACGCGGCGATAGTTTTCGTCCTGCATGCAGTCTGAAATATGCTGGTAACCCGCAAGATAGCCCAGATATGCCAGCAGCGAGTGGCTACCGTTAAGCATACGCAGCTTCATTTCTTCATAGGGCAGAACGTCTGATACCAGTTCGGCACCGGCCTTTTCCCATTCCGGGCGGCCCGCGACAAAATTATCTTCGATAACCCACTGGCGGAAAGGCTCACAGGCGACAGCGGCCGGATCGGCAACGCCGGTTGCCTGAGCCACCTGAGCGAGGGTTTCTGGCGTCACGGCCGGTACAATGCGATCGACCATCGTTGACGGGAAGGTAACGTTAGCTTTGATCCACGCGCCTAATTCCGGGTCAAGCGCATCCGCATAAGCGGTCACCACGTTACGCGTTACGTGCCCGTTCTCCGGCATGTTATCGCAGGACATGACGCTAAATGCCGCAAGTCCCGCGGCCTTACGGCGAGCCAGCGCTTCTACAATCACGCCGGGCGCGGACTGCGGCTGATGAGGGTTTGCCAGGTCATGCACGATAAACGGATGATCCAGCAGGATTGTGCCCGTAGCGGGCGCATGGCAGTACCCTTTTTCGGTTACGGTAAGCGAAACAATCGCCACTTCGGGCCGCGTCATGGCGTCAAATACCGCCTCCAGGCCGTCTGTGCTGGCGTGAAGCGCTTTTTTCACTACGCCAACCACGCGACACTCCCAGGCATCGGCTGACATTTCCGCCACGCTGTAAAGGTTATCCTGCTGCCTGAGGTCGGCAATTTGCTGCTCGCCGCCAATCAGGTTTACTTCACAATACCCCCAGTCACTGCCGTGCTGCTGGGCAAGAATATCGGTGTAAACGGCCTGGTGGGCACGGTGAAACGCGCCAAAGCCCAAATGAACGATACGCGGGACAAGTTTGTTACGATCGTAATGCGGCACTATGGCTTTTGCTGATAAGAGTTTGTTTTCCATTTTGAAACTCGCAGTTAAAGGAACATCGGGACAGCCACAGACTACCTGCTGCGGTAGTCTGCTTTTTGATTTGTATTAAACTTTGTTCATTTGGTATGACATAAATCTAAAAGATGTATGACAACTCACATTTGTATTAGCGTACGGGGAGTCCGCTGACCGCTCGCTGTGCCGCTGGCTTTTCGGCGGCGTCTTCCAGGACGCTAAGGTCGCGGTCTTTCACTTCCGGCATCAGGACGGCGGAAAGCAAGCCAATAACGGAGTAGGCAATCATCATCACCACGATGGGCCACCAGGCGTCGGTTACGCTGACGAAGATGCCCGCCAGCACCGGCCCGAAGCCAACGGCTACCAGCCCCCCTGCTTCTTTAGAAATCGCCATGCGTGTAAAGCGATTACGGGAACCAAAGATTTCCGCCATGGTGATGTTTTCCAGCGCGAAGAGCCCCAGCACCGCCACGTTATGAATAATGATGATTGAGGCCATAATGACGTTTACGCTATTGCTCTTGTCCATAATCAGCGACAGCATCGGCCAGGCGAGAATAATTGAGGCAACGCTTACGATAATATAAGGAACACGGCGCCCCACTTTGTCGGACAGCCAGCCCAGCAGCGGAATAGTCAGAAAACCAATTACGGAGCTAATCATCAGCGCATCGGTTGGAATGCTTTTTTCAAACAGCAGCGTTTGCACCAGATAACCGGCCAGAAACGTCTGGATTAGGCCGGAGTTGCCCGCCTGACCAAAGCGCAGCCCGGTTGCCAGCCAGAACGACTTGCTGGTAAACATCGCGCCAAGCGAGTGCGTGTTATCCTCGGCGGGTGTTGCAGCGTCGCTAACCTTTTCAAAAACCGGACTCTCTTTCAGATTCAGACGCAGCCAGATGGCAAAGATCATCACTACGGCGCTTGCCAGGAACGGCACGCGCCAGCCCCAGGCCAGCAGCTCTTCTTTAGAGAGGAAAAAGAACATCACGGCCCAGATGGCCGTTGCAGATAACGTGCCGCAGTTGGTGCCCATGGCAACAAGCGAAGAGATAATGCCGCGCTTACCTTTTGGCGCATATTCCGCAAGCATAGTGCCCGCGCCCGAAATCTCGGCCCCGGCCCCCAGCCCCTGGATAATTCGCAGCAGCACCAATAATAACGGAGCAAATAAGCCAATTTGCGCATAGGTCGGTAATACGCCAATTAACGTAGTGCAAATCCCCATCATGGTAATAGTGATAAACAAGACTTTTTTCCGGCCGATGGTGTCCCCCATTCGGCCAAAAATAAATGCGCCGACAATGCGGGCGATATATCCCGCACCATAGGTTCCCATCGCCAGAATCAGCGCCATTGCCGCCGACTGCTCCGGGAAAAATATCTCGTGAAATACCAAAGCGGCACCCAGCGAGTAAAGTTGAAAATCCATAAATTCAAGCGCGGTGCCCAGCCAGCCGGATACCGCCGCTTTAACTAAATCAGATGTGCTTCTTTCCGGCTGAGCCGTGTTAGAGGTTGTTGTATTCATTTTTTAGCTCCCTGTAACTTGTCGTTGTGGGTACAGCAAATCTTCGGGTACGGAGGCTATTGCTTAAAATGTCAGGAGCACCTTGCAGCAGCGCTTCTGATCTTTTTCGAATATTTCCATCGCTTCTGCCACCTGCGTATAAGCGAACCGGTGCGTGATTAATTTCTCTGGCTGTATTTTTTGCGCCGCCATCCAGCTAATTACCTGCGGGAAGCGTTCACTGTTTAAACGTGAGCTGTAAATAGTGAGTTCTTTGCTGGTAATGCCTTGCTGATTAAGCACGCAAGGCTCGGAGGAGAACCCCATGATCCCGATGCGTGCGGCGGGCGATGCAAGGCTGATAGCCTCCGGCAAAATGGAAGGATGGCATGCGGCATCAATAATCAACGTCGGCTGAATGCCTGCCGTTTCCAGTTCGGCTTTCAAATCGAGGTTCGCGTTGTTAATTACGCGATCCGCGCCGTTGACCTTTGCCATTTCCAGGCGCTCATCAATGCGATCGACCACGATAATTTCTTTTACGCCATAGACGCCGCGCAGAACCTGAATGGTGGTCAATCCCATCGGGCCCGCGCCGTAGATCAGCACGGTATCCAGCGGGCCTGGGCGCACCTGGTTGCAGATGTTGGCCGCAATGGTGAAAGGCTCAATCATCGTGGCTTCGTTATCGGGAATGCTGTCGGGCACCACGTAAGCGTTTTTGGCCGGCAACGTGACGTATTCGCTAAAACCGCCGTCACGATGCACGCCAATTACCTGCAGCTGGGTGCAAACGTTAGGCCGCCCAACCGAGCAAGGATAACAGTGCCCGCAGCTGACCACCGGGTCGCCGACCACACGCTCACCAATACGGGAAGGATCAACGCCTTCGCCAGCCGCATCTATTTGGCCAAAGAACTCATGACCGATAACGCGCGGATATTTCGCGAACGGGTTGTGACCGCGATAAATATGAACATCCGAACCACAAATCCCCGCGCTTGCCACGCGAATAAGCACCTCGCCGGGCTGCGGTTCAATCTGGGGACGCTCTTCAATAACAAGCGTTCCCGGTTGTTGAATAGTGATACTTTTCATTTAATATTCCCTGTTTATACACTTACAGCCTTTAACCTGTCGGATGAAGCTTCTGTCCGACAAATTAATGTTTTTGCCACTGCTGATATTCTTTTTTTAGTCTTAGCGGCGCAGTTTCCGGCATCATAAGAAGGCCGATGACTGAAATAATCCCCAGCACGATGACATAGGTCGCCAGACCATAATAATGCCCGCCGGTCATCTGCAGTATTTTCACCGCAACCAGCCCCAGAATCCCGCTGCCGATTAACGAGCCTATCTGCCAGATTAAGGCGATACCGCTACAGCGAATATGCGTTGGGAAAAGCTCCGGGAAATAAGAAGCCTGTGGCGCATAACACATGCTGTGACCAATGCTAAGCACCAGAATCATGACCAGTTGCGTTAACCAGAAGCTGTCCTGATTAATCGCAAGGAAGAACGGCACAATCATCACTACCTGTAATAACGCACCAAAAATATATACCGGCTTGCGGCCAATTTTGTCGCACAGGGCGCCCATAAGCGGGATCATAATTATCTCCAGAATAATGGCGACAATCATGGTTTCCATTAAAACGTTGGCGTCGAGGTTATTAGCCTTTCCGTATGCCAGCACGATAACGGTGAACATGGCAAAGGTGCAGGCTTCGATTAATTTTGCACAAACGCCTTTCACCACGATGCCGGGAAAATCGCGAATAACCTCAACCAGCGGGCGCGACTCTTCGGCTTTGGTTTCCCGAATCTGCGCAAAAACCGGAGACTCATCGATTTTCAGGCGGATAAAAAGCCCAACGATAACTAACAGCAGGCTCAGCAGGAACGGGATGCGCCAGCCGTAATCCATCATCGCTTCCGGCGATAAGGTGGCGTTAAGCAGAGCGAACAGCGCAAGCGGCAGTAAAAAACCTACCGGTGCGCCAATTTGCACCCAGCTTGCGAAAAATCCACGTCGCGCCGGCGCGGAATATTCGGCGGTCATCAGCACGGCGCCAGCCTGCTCGCCGCCTACGCCAAAGCCCTGCAGAACGCGGATGAAAATTAAAAGCACCGGCGCCCAGATACCAATTTTTTCATAGGTGGGCAAAAGGCCGATGCAGAACGTCCCTAACCCGACAATCAGGATGGTGATCACCAGCGCTTTTTTCCGTCCGACCTTATCGCCTATATGTCCAAAGACAATTCCGCCTAACGGACGGGCGAGAAAACCCACCGCGTACGTTGCAAAAGCCGCAAGCGTGCTGATTAACGGATCTTCGCTGGGAAAGAATAAATGCCCGAAGAACAGGACGGCGGCGGTGCCATAGGCAAAGAAATCATAATATTCAGCGGCAGTGCCTATGGCAGATGCCGAAGCAACACGTCGTATGACCGGCGTATTATCCGCTTCATTTTTTATATCAACTGAACTGACCATCATCACTTTACCTTTATTTGTAGGGTTGATTTGCCTGCCGTCCCTGGCCGTACTTTATTGCTTTACCAGTTCCACAGCGTGCCGTCTTCCAGCCGGGCTACCGGCAAGTAAGCGGGCTCGTAGGGATATTTCGCCGCCAGCTTTTCATCAAACTCGATACCCAGGCCCGGCTTGTCGCCCGGATGCATGTAGCCGTTTTCAAACGTCCAGCTGTGCGGGAAGACTTCCAGCATTTGCTCTGAATAGCCCATATATTCCTGCACGCCAAAATTTGGCACCCATAAATCGAAGTGCAGCGCTGCCGCCATGCAAACAGGAGAAAGATCGGAAGGCCCGTGGGAGCCGGTGCGCACCTGGTACAGGGAGGCAAAGTCCGCGATGCGACGCATGCCGGTGATGCCGCCCGCGTGGGTGATAGTGGTACGGATGTAGTCGATAAGCTGCTCTTCAATAAGCTGTTTACAGTCCCAGATGCTGTTAAAGACTTCGCCAACGGCAACGGGCGTAACCGTATGCTGGCGAATCAGGCGGAAGCATTCCTGGTTTTCCGCAGGCGTGGGGTCTTCCATCCAGAACAGACGATGCTCTTCAACGCGCTTGCCAAAGCGTGCGGCTTCAATTGGCGTCAGCCGGTGGTGCATGTCATGCAGGAGATGTTCGTTAAAACCAAACTTATTGCGCACGGCTTCGAAAAGTTTTGGCGTGAAATCGAGGTATTTTTCAGTGGACCAGAGCTGTTCTTCCGGCCAGTGGCCTTTTGTTGCGGGTTCGTATGCAAGCCCCTTGCCTTTTGCCATGCCGTAGGTGGTTTTCATCCCCGGCACGCCGCACTGTACGCGAATCGCTTTAAAGCCCATCTCTTTATGACGCGCGTAATCGTCAAGCACCTCGTCAATGGAGTGGCCGGTGGTATGACAGTAAACCATCACCCCTTCACGGGATGCTCCGCCCAGCAGCTGATACAGCGGCATGCCAGCGGCTTTGGCTTTGATATCCCAAAGCGCCATATCCACGGCAGAAATCGCGGACATGGTTACCGGGCCGCGGCGCCAGTAGGCCCCTTTATAAAAGAACTGCCAGATGTCTTCGATACGGTGCGCATCGCGGCCAATAAGCTGCGGGCAGACATGGTCTTTCAGATAAGAGGCCACCGGCAATTCACGGCCGTTTAAGGTAGCATCGCCAAGCCCGGTGAGTCCCTGGTCGGTAGTGATTTTCAGCGTGACAAAGTTACGTCCTGGACAGGTAACAAACACCTCTGCCTTAACAATTTTCATTCTGCTTTCCTTACTGCGGATAGGTTCAAGAAGCGACAATAAGGATAAAGCTACCCATGACCTTACTACCATACAAGTATATTTAAGTGATTTTGACGGGCTGGATCACACTTTATGCGCGACTGTTGTGCGGCAAGACAATAGCCATATTTGTATTGTGGGATACCAGATAGCAGGAGGAAGGCAGTATGGCGAGCCGCGGAAATGAGCGATAGCGGTCGCCCGCGGAACTGAATAAACATACGGCGGCCAGATACAGCAACCGCCGTATGCCGTTCTTCATCGAGGCTTAAAGAAGTGGGCGTTTATTCCACATTATTTTTGACGATAAAGGCGTAACACAGCGCGCCCGTGAAGGTGACGCAGGCGGCGATGATTAACGCCAGATCAAAGGACCCGGTGGTGTCTACTACCCAACCGGTTACCACTGGCGCAAAAGAAGCGAATACAAAGCTGCCGAAATTCTGAATTGATGCGACCGAAGCGACCTTCGCTTCCGACACCATCACCTGCACTAACCCCCAGGCAGAGGTGCCGGCAAAATGGACGCAGAATAACGCCATTGAAATAAAGGCGACCGCTGCCGCAGGGGTTGTCGACTGAACGACCAGCAGCGTACCCAAGGCCGAGAGCACAAGCCCCGTCACGATGGCCGTTTTGCGCGTTTTTGCGAGATCGAAACCACGTTTGGCGCACGCGTCCAGCACAAAACCGTTACACCACATCCCCAGGGCGGCGGCAAGGAAAGGGATTGCCGCCACCCAGCCGGTTTTTGCAAGGCTGAACCCCTGCTGTGCCTGCAGGTAGGAAGGCAGCCACGCAATGTACAGCCAGCCGGTATAGTTCACGCCGGAAAAGCCCAGGATCATGCCCCAGACGGTGCGGCGTTTAAATAGGGCTCCCCACTCCTTCAGGCTGAGTCGGGCTGGTGGAACAGACGGCGCCGCCAGGTATTCCTGTTCGTCCGCCTGCAACGCAAATTTGTCACGATTGCGATACCAGACGTACCAGCACACCCCAACGAGTATGCCCGCAAGGCCAATGACCACAAACGTCGTGCGCCAGCCCCAGGCAATCTGCATCATCACTAACGCCGGCGGCGCAATGGCTTGCCCCAGCACCGTTGAGGAATTAAAAATACCTAACGCCTTACCGCGCTCTTTTGCAATATACCAGTCGGTTATAGATTTCACCCCGGCAGGCATAAACGGCGCTTCGCCGATGCCTAAGCCGATACGCAATAATATAAAATGGCTGAAGGAATTAACCACGCCGGTCAGCGCCTGCATCAACGACCACAGGATCAGCCCGCCTCCTAATACCAGACGGGAACCAAAGCGGTCGATTAACAGGCCTGAAGGCAGTTGTGCAAAGCCGTAAGAAAGCGAGAAAGCCGAAAGCAAAACGCCTAATTCGGTTGCCGATAACCCCAGCTCGCCGCGAATGGCCTCGCTGGCTACGCTAAGGGAGGATCTGTCTAAGAAATTGACTATGCCCGCAATAAATAACAGCGTCAGCGTGACGATCTGGATTTTTCGTATTCGCGCAGGCTTTTGCCAGGAGCCTGCAGCAGTCAGTGAATCGCCTGTATCCATTTAGATTTCCTTTGCAAGTTAATCAGTAATCTGTGAAGGCATCCGTTATAAGTCACTACTATTTCTAGGATTATTTCACAAGCACGCCCCAACTTAGCTACCATACAAGCTTAGTCAGGCCGGTTTAGTGGCCTTAATCACATTTCTTATTAGATTAATTTACAAATGAACAACACAGGCGAAGCGAAGGATTATGAGCGTCCCCAGCCGGCAACGATTATGAGCATGCCGCAGAAGGCGACGGCGGCGCCGAGCCAGTCATAGGCGCTCAGCTTAACGCCGTCCACAATGCGCAGCCAAAGCAGCGCGGTAACCACATAAACCCCGCCGTAAGCCGCGTAAACGCGGCCGCTGGCGGCAGGATGAAGCGTCAAAAGCCACACGAAGATCGCAAGCGAGCAGGCTGCCGGCAATAGCAGTAACGGCGAACCGCTGCGTTTAAGCCAAAGCCAGGGCAGAAAGCAGCCGATTATTTCAGCAACAGCGGTTGCAAAAAAGAGCAAGGTTGTTTTGATCATATTGAACTATATCTGGGATAATAGTGACTAAAAGGCGCACCCGGTGGCGCGTCCGGTTCACGATAGCAAAAGCAAAGCTGAAGTCGTGCCTCACCCTAAAAGGAAACTGCCATGAATACAATCCTTCGCAAACGTCCCACACAGGCGCTTTTGCCTCTGGCGTTACTGCTGAGCGCGTTCGCTTTAACCCAGCCTGCGCACGCAGAAACAAACAGGCTGATTATCGAATCCGGCGACAATGCGCAAACTCGCCAGCACGCGGCGATGGAAAAAGAGCAATGGAATGATACGCGCTCTTTGCGTCAGAAAGTCAATAAACGCGTGGAAAAAGAGTGGGATAAAGACGATGTAGCTTTCGATGCCCGCGACAACTGCCAGCAAAGCGCCAACCTTAACGCCTACTGGGAGCCAAACACCCTGCGCTGCCTGGATCGTCGTACCGGCCGCGTGATAGCACCTTAATTCGTGTAGCCCGACAAGGCTTCTCTGGCAGAAGCCTTTTTTATCCCGAAAGGATTTCGCATGCATAACGAACTCAACATAAAACTCCGCCCGCTTGAGCGCGAAGATCTCCGTTTCGTTCATCAGCTTGATAACAACGCAAGCGTGATGCGTTACTGGTTTGAAGAGCCATACGAAGCATTCGTTGAGCTTTCGGACCTGTACGATAAGCATATTCACGATCAGAGCGAGCGCCGCTTTGTGGTGGAATGCAACGGCGACAGAGCAGGCCTTGTGGAGCTGGTAGAGATTAACCACGTTCACCGGCGCGCCGAGTTTCAGATAATCATCTCCCCGGATTACCAGGGTAAAGGCCTCGCCTCACGCGCGGCTAAGCTTGCAATGGACTACGGCTTTTCCGTGCTGAATCTCTACAAGCTTTACCTGATTGTTGATAAAGAGAATGAAAAAGCCATCCACATCTATAAGAAGCTGGGCTTTATGGTAGAAGGCGAGTTAATTCACGAGTTCTTTATTAACGGTGAGTACCGCAACACCATTCGCATGTGCATTTTTCAGCAGCAATATCTGGATACGCACAGAACGTCGGGCACTATTCTGAAGCCAACGGCGCAGTAAACGAGGCCTGCCGGGGCGATAGCTCCCCGGCAGGTTATCAGTAATAATCGATAGTATTTTTAATGGCGTAACGCACGCTGGCAGGCGGAGTGACGCTGTCGTCCGTCACCTTTAAGTCGCAAGACACCGGATTAAAATGCGAGTCGTAATCGCAGGTCTGGACGGTCTTCACAACCGGCTTACCGTTTAAGGTGCTGATCGCGGTGTAATCCAGCTTTTTCTTTTTGTCGGCGCCGGTTTGCGTGGTTACCGCAAGCGTCGAGGCTTTTGCCGTGGTGGTCTGGTCCGTCGGATAACCTTCTGCGTCATAACGGTAGTCAACCGTAACCTCTTTACCGCGCGCCTTCACTACAAAGCCGTTATCATCGGTATCGTAGGTTATCGCAGCAGCAGGCAGCTCCGCTAACTGACATTTTCCCTGAAGCTTCACCCGCTTTTCACGGCTGACCGCATCCAGATAATAATTGGCGTCAAGGATGAGTGTCGCGCCCGTGTTGGCCTCGATATCATGAAATTCGAGGGTATCAAAACACCCTTCTGCCGATACGGAACCCGTAACGCGCTTTACCACCTCGCCCTTCTCATTCATCAGCGTCTGGCTAAAATCTTTAACCGGGCCGCGCAGCGGGTCGAAATTAAACTCGTTGGAGAAGCTTGCCATTTCCGGCGTGTAAGCCTGCGGCGTGTCCTGGTTATCACACCCGGTCAGAAATGCCGCCAGCGCGCTAAGGATAATGATTTTCTTCACGTTAGTTCGGTTCCCCTGTGCAAATGTCCTGACATGATATAAGCAAATACAGCTATTTACACCAGAAGTACTATTCTTAGTACACATCCTCAACATAAGGAAGAGACGATGAAACGATCTGTCTGGGTAGCCGCGCTCCTGCTGACGGCCTCCGCGCCGGTGCTGGCAGCGCAGAACTCTTGCGATAAAGTTAAGGCCGACATTGAGCAAAAGATCGTCAACAACGGCGTGCCCGAATCGGGTTTTACGCTGACGATTGTGCCAAACGATCAGGCTGATAAACCTGATGCGCAGGTTGTGGGGCACTGCGGTAACGACACGCAGAAAATTCTCTATAGCCGCACCAGCAGCGGAAACGATGCGGCCAGCAGCAACGCCACGCAAGACGCTCCGCAAAACGAACAGCCGCAGTAACCTACGGGGCGCCCTGTGCGCCCTCTCCCTGGCAATATTTCCCTTCGCTTATCGCTCCATTATTGATGTGCATTAATAATCACTACCCCCAAAGAAGTACAATCCTTTTCAGAGGGTATTATTTGTCTGGTAACAAATAAGACAATCTGTATCCCTTCACCGCAAACAAAAGTCCAACATAAAACCCAAAATGACGCTCCCGTCAGGGGAAATAAGTCATGGAGTGAGCGATGTCGAACCTTAATACCTCAGGCGGGATCAGCCGCCGATCTTTAGTGAAATCTACCGCCCTGGGAAGCCTGGCCCTTGCCGCCGGCGGAATTTCGCTACCCTTTGGCCTGAAGGCCGCCGCCGCGGCCGTTGGTGGCGCGCTTGAACCGTCCGCCGATAAAGTCGTATGGGGAGCCTGTTCCGTAAACTGCGGCAGCCGCTGCGCCTTACGTCTTCACGTGCGCGATAACGAAGTCTACTGGGTCGAAACCGATAACACCGGCCATGACATCTATGGCGAACATCAGGTACGCGCCTGTCTGCGGGGACGTTCCATTCGCCGCCGTATTAACCACCCTGAACGCCTGAATTATCCGATGAAGCGCGTTGGGCTTCGCGGTGAAGGTAAGTTCGAGCGCATTTCGTGGGATGAAGCGCTTGATACCATTACCAAAAGCCTCAAAAGCACCGTTGAAAAATACGGTAACGAAGCCGTATACATTAACTACACGTCCGGCATTGTGGGCGGCAATTTTACCCGCTCCTCGCCGTATGCTTCATTAGTTGCCCGGCTGATGAACAGCTATGGCGGTTTCCTCAGCCATTACGGCACCTACAGCACCGCGCAAATCGCCTGCGCGATGCCTTACACTTACGGCAGCAACGACGGTAACAGCACGTCCGATATTGAAAACAGTAAGCTTGTGGTGCTGTTCGGCAACAACCCGGCCGAAACCCGCATGAGCGGCGGCGGGATAACTTACTACCTGGAACAGGCGCGCGAACGCTCCAACGCCCGCATGATCGTTATCGATCCCCGCTATACCGACACTGCCGCAGGCCGTGAAGATGAATGGATACCCATCCGTCCCGGTACGGACGCCGCGCTGGTTGCCGGTATCGCCCATGTGTTGATCGGCGAAAACCTGGTCGACCAGCCGTTCCTGGATAAATATTGCGTCGGTTACGATGAGAAAACTCTGCCGGAAGGCGCCCCTGCCAACGGGCATTACAAAGCCTATATTCTTGGTCAGGGCGAGGACGGCGTGGAAAAAACGCCGCAGTGGGCTTCGGCCATCACCGGCATCCCGGCCGACCGCATTATCAAGCTTGCTCGTGAAATCGGCAGCGCTAAACCGGCATATATTACCCAGGGCTGGGGGCCACAGCGCCAGGCTAACGGCGAGCTAACCTCCCGCGCCATTGCCATGCTGCCGATTCTGACCGGTAACGTCGGCATCAACGGCGGCAACAGCGGCGCTCGCGAATCCACTTATACCATCACCATCGAGCGTATGCCGGTGCTGGAAAACCCGGTTAAAACTCAGATCTCCTGTTTTACCTGGACCGACGCCATCGCGCGCGGCCCGTCCATGACCGCCACACGAGACG
This sequence comes from Buttiauxella sp., assembly GCA_032000125.1. Classification (GTDB taxonomy): domain Bacteria; phylum Pseudomonadota; class Gammaproteobacteria; order Enterobacterales; family Enterobacteriaceae; genus Dryocola. Next base: position 14,913 of record DAMALH010000027.1, read on the forward strand.
GCGTGCGCGGTAAAGATAAGCTGGATGTGCCGATTAAGTTCATCTGGAACTATGCGGGCAATACCATCACCAACCAGCATTCCGATATCAACAAAACCCACGATATCCTGCAGGATGACAGCAAGTGCGAGATGATTGTCGTCATCGAAAACTTCATGACCTCCTCGGCAAAATATGCCGATATCCTGCTGCCGGACCTGATGACCGTTGAGCAGGAAGACATTATCCCCAACGATTACGCCGGCAATATGGGCTATCTGATCTTCATCCAGCCCGCCACCGAACCTAAGTTCGAACGCAAGCCGATTTACTGGATTACCAGCGAAGTGGCGCGCCGTCTTGGGCAGGATGTCTATCAGAAATTTACCGAAGGCCGCACGCAGGAAGAGTGGCTCAAATACCTGTATGCCAAAATGCTCACAAGCGATCCCGCGCTGCCCTCTTATGAAGAACTGCGTGCCATGGGCATCTATAAGCGTAAAGATCCAAACGGGCACTTTGTGGCTTATAAAGCGTTCCGTGAAGATCCCGAAAGTCATCCGCTCAAAACCCCTTCCGGCAAAATTGAAATTTACTCTGCAAAACTTGCGCAAATTGCCGCAACCTGGGAGCTGGAAAAAGACGAAACCATAAGCCCGCTGCCGGTTTACGCCTCCACCTTCGAAGGCTGGGACGCGCCGGAACGCAGCCAGTATCCGCTGCAAATGTTTGGTTTCCACTTCAAAGCCCGTACCCACTCAAGCTACGGCAATATCGACGTGCTCAAGGCCGCCTGCCGCCAGGAGGTGTGGATCAACCCGATTGATGCGCAAAGACGCGGGATCGCCAACGGCGATTTGGTCAGCGTGCTTAACGGCCGCGGTGAAATACGCGTGGAAGCAAAAGTTACGCCGCGCATCATGCCGGGCGTTGCGGCAATGGGCCAGGGCGCCTGGCATGATGCCAATATGGCAGGCGATCGTATCGATCATGGCTCCTGCATGAACACGCTCACCACCCAACGCCCTTCGCCGCTGGCAAAAGGCAATCCGCAACACACCAATCTGGTGGAAATCAAAAAGGCGTAAGGGGTAGCTGATGACTACGCAATATGGATTTTATATTGATTCGGGCCGCTGCACCGGGTGCAAAACCTGCGAGCTGGCCTGCAAGGACTACAAAAACTTAGGGCCGGACGTCAGCTTCCGCCGCATCTATGAATATGCAGGCGGCGACTGGACGGAAGACAACGGCGTTTATCAGCAGAACGTATTCGCCTACTACCTGTCGATTGCCTGCAACCACTGCGAAGACCCGGCGTGTACCAAAGTCTGCCCGAGCGGCGCGATGCACAAGCGCGAAGACGGTTTTGTGGTGGTCAACGAAGACGTGTGTATCGGCTGCCGCTACTGCCATATGGCCTGCCCGTATGGCGCGCCGCAGTACAACGCTGAAAAAGGCCATATGACCAAATGCGACGGCTGCTATGACCGCGTTGCCGCTGGTAAAAAGCCCGTCTGCGTCGAATCCTGTCCGCTGCGCGCGCTGGATATGGCGCCGATTGACGAACTGCGCAAAAAGTACGGCACGCAGGCCGCCATTGCCCCGCTGCCGTCCGCACATTTCACCAAACCTAATATCGTTATTAAACCCAACGCCAACGGCCGCCCCTGCGGGGACAGAACCGGCTATCTGGCCAACCCGAAGGAGGTGTGAAATGGGCAACGGATGGCATGAATGGCCGCTGGTATTATTTACCGTGCTTGGCCAGTGCGTGGCAGGCGGCGTTATCGTGATGGGCCTTGCGTGGCTATCGGCAAGCAACAACAGCGAGCTGCAAAACAAAATCGTGCGGGCGATGTTCTTTCTGTGGGCGCTGATGGGCGTTGCTTTTCTCGCCTCGGTCATACACTTAGGCTCACCGCTGCGCGCGTTTAATTCCCTTAACCGCATCGGTCATTCTTCCCTGAGTAACGAAATCGCCAGCGGCTCGGTGTTCTTTGCCGTGGGCGGATTCTGGTGGCTGGTTGCCGTAATGAAAAAAATGCCTGCCCTGCTCGGCAAAATCTGGCTGCTGCTGACGATGGCGCTGGGCCTGGGCTTCGTGCTGGCAATGACGCGCGTTTACCAGATTGATACCGTGCCGACCTGGTACAACGGCTATACCACATCGGGCTTTTTCCTGACCGTTTTGCTTGGAGGTCCGCTGCTGGGAGCGCTGTTACTGCGCGTAGCCAGCTTCCCGCTGAAAAGTGGCAAGCTGGCAACCCTCAGCGTTCTGGCGCTTTTTGTCGCGATAAGCCTGGCGATCCTGCAGGCGTTTAGCCTTGCTGATATTTATAGCTCAGTTCAGCAGGCCTCCGCCCTGGTGCCGGATTACGCCTCTCTTCAGGTCTGGCGTATTGCCCTACTGGCGCTGGGGCTGGGCTGCTGGATTTGCCCTCTGGTTCGCCGAACGCCTCCTGGAACGCTCGGTTTACTGGTGGGCTTCGTGCTGGTTGTAACCGGTGAGCTGATCGGTCGCGGTCTCTTCTACGGCCTGCATATGACCGTCGGCATGGCGGTTGCGGGTTAAAATAAAACGCGCGGGGAAACCCGCGCAGCTATTGTCAGCGTTAAACAAGGTGGAAAGATGTCATCTACAACTTCCCAAAGGCTTGCGGCTATCGCACTGACCGGTCGTGTTCTCGGCGTGCTGTACCGTCAGGCCCCGCAAGATCGGGACGCGGTGCTGCTTTATGCCACCCTTGCGGAACCTTCATGGGCTGAACAGTGGCCGGTGCAATCTTCTGCGCTAGCCGAAGTCGCGCAGCGTATGGCAAAGGGATTTAAGCATTCGCCGGAATCGCTTAGCGAAGCGTACCAGCGGCTGTTCATCGGGCCATATGCCTTACCCGCTCCGCCCTGGGGCTCCGTGTACCTTGATAAAGAAAACGTGTTGTTTGGCGATTCTATGCTTGAGCTACGCCGCTGGATGCGTGAAAACGGCATTGCCCACCGGCTTGAGCAAAACGAGCCGGACGATCATATCGGCACGCTGTTAATGATGGCCGCATGGCTTGCGGAACACGGTCATCAGCAGCGCGTCGATGAATTGCTCGCCTGGCATCTTCTGCCCTGGGCCAGCCGCTTTCTTGAGTTATTTAGCGAGAAAGCCACCCATCCTTTCTATCAGGCGCTGGGAGACTTAACCCGTATTACGCTCGCAGGCTGGCGCGAAGCATTGCTGATCCCGGTGGCCGCTAAAGAGCTTTACTACTAAGAATCTGAGTAACGGCGGACCGCGCTACCGCGCGTCCGCCCTCTGATTTATCCCGCCTTTTGACCTGATAAAGTTACAACGTAACCAACTGTTAACATTTTTAAGACGATTCTTTACGAAGCGCGCTCAAGCGAGGCGGCGTAAGGCCCCGCCAATCATTCATCAGGTAAATCATTAGTCACACAATCATTACCCCGACTGGAATCCTCCCCGCGACGTTGCTATAGCTTTTAACACCCTGCCGACACAAGGCATAACAACAGGCGACCTTCAGGTAGCTATAACGCGTGCAACAGGGAGACACACCGCAATGCAAAACGCACCCTTCGTAAAACGTACCCTTTGGGGTGCTCTGGCGCTGATTGTGGCGCTCGGGCTGCTGGTCTGGGGTATCGGGCCGGAAACCATTAAGGCGCGTCAGGTCGATTTAGTTTATCTCGGGCAACAGCATCTGATTCTGGTCTTCAGTTCCATGGCGCTGGCACTGCTGGTTGGTATTCCGAGCGGCATCCTGCTTAGCCGTCCGGCCGCGCGCCGCTGGGCTGAATATGTCATGCAGATCTTTAACGTGGGCAATACTCTGCCGCCGCTGGCCGTGCTGGCGCTGGCAATGGTGATCATTGGTATCGGCGACAAACCGGCCATTATCGCCCTGTTCCTGGCTTCCCTGCTGCCGATTGTGCGTAACACCTACGCCGGGCTGTGTGGCGTGCCCCCTTCGCTGATTGAAGCGGCAAACGGCATCGGGATGACCAAATGGCAGCGTCTGCGCCAGGTAGAATTTCCTGACGCCTGGCCGGTTATCCTCTCCGGTATTCGCATCGCCACCGCCATAAACGTCGGTACGGCGCCGCTTGCGTTCCTGATTGGGGCAAGCAGCTACGGCGAGCTTATCTTCCCTGGTATCTATCTAAACGACTTCCCGACGCTGATTCTGGGCGCCGCGGCGACCGCGCTGTTTGCCCTGTTCCTTGATATGGCTTTGGCCGGACTGGGCAGGGTATTAAGTCCGCACACCGCGAAATAACAATAATAAGGAACGTTGCATGAAACCATTTAAACGTCTGCTGGCCGCCTTTGCCGTCACGACAGCGCTGGCTGGCACAGCACAGGCGGCAGAGCCTATCGTATTTGCTACCAAGGGATTTACCGAGCAGCACATTCTCTCGGCTATGACCACGCAGTATTTGCGTAAAAAAGGCTTTCAGATAACCCCCAAAACCAATATTGCCGCGGTGATTTCCCGCAATGCGATGGTGAATAAACAAATCGATATGACGTGGGAATACACCGGCACTTCGCTGATTATTTACAACCATATTAATAAGCGCATGACGCCGCAGGAATCTTACGAAACGGTCAAAAAGCTGGATGCCAAACTGGGTCTGGTATGGCTTAAGCCTGCGGATATGAACAATACCTACGCCTTCGCCATGCAGCGTAAGCGTGCTGAAGAAGAGAACATCAGCACCATGTCGGAGCTGGTAGAGAAAATTGAGCATATTCGCCAGACCGATCCGAAGAAGAACTGGATGTTAGGGCTGGACCTTGAGTTCTCCGGGCGAAGCGACGGGATGAAACCGCTGCAGGAGGCCTACAACATGCCGCTGGACAGGCCGCAAATTCGCCAGATGGACCCGGGCCTTGTGTATAACGCCGTGCGCGATGGGTTTGTCGATGCGGGCCTTATCTACACCACGGACGGCCGCGTCAAAGGCTTTGATTTAAAAGTGCTGGAGGATGACAAGGGCTTTTTCCCAAGCTATGCGGTAACGCCGGTAGTGCGTAAAGAGACGCTGGCCGCAAACCCGGGGCTTGAGGAGGCGATGAACACCCTCACCGCCCTGCTGAATAACGACGTGATCTCCACCCTGAACGCGAAGGTGGATATCGACCATGAATCCCCGCAGCAGGTCGCCCGCGAGTTCCTGCAGCAAAAAGGCTTGCTCTAAGGAGGCATCATGGAGACGTTGCATTACATGATTGATAACGCCGGCTATCTCGGCGGTCTTACCCTCCAGCACCTGTGGCTGGTGCTGATGGCGGTTGGTCTGGCAATTGTTATCGGCGTGCCGCTTGGCATTTTAATCGTTCGCCACAGGTGGCTTGCGACGCCGGTACTGGGCATTGCCACCATAGTGCTGACCATTCCCTCCATCGCGCTTTTTGGCCTGATGATCCCGCTGTTTTCGATGATCGGTCAGGGGATTGGCGTGCTGCCGGCCATTACGGCCGTCTTCCTCTACTCCCTGCTGCCGATTGTGCGCAATACCTTTACCGCGCTGGATAGCCTGCCGCCAGGCCTGCGCGAAGCGGGACGCGGCATCGGCATGACATTCTGGCAGCGGCTGCGCTGGGTTGAAATTCCGATGGCCCTGCCGGTGATTTTTGGCGGTATCCGTACCGCGGTAGTGATGAACATTGGCGTTATGGCTATCGCCGCGGTCATCGGCGCGGGCGGCCTGGGTTTGCTGTTACTTAACGGTATCGGCGGCAGCGATATTCGCATGCTGATTGCCGGCGCCATCATGATTTGTGTTTTAGCGATTGTACTGGACTGGCTGCTGCATCGTCTGCAGCTGGTACTGACACCGAAGGGGATTCGATAATGATAAAACTGGAAAATCTCACCAAACAGTTCGCACAGAAAAACGGACAAACTTTTAACGCGGTTGATAATGTCAGCCTGAACGTGCCCGAAGGTGAAATGTGCGTGCTGCTCGGCCCTTCCGGCTGCGGGAAAACCACCACCCTTAAGATGATTAACCGTCTGATTACGCCAAGCAGCGGCAACATCCTGATTAACGGGAAAAACACTAACGAGCTGGACACCGTGACGCTGCGCCGCAACATCGGCTACGTTATCCAGCAGATCGGCCTGTTCCCGAACATGACGATTGAAGAGAACATTACGGTTGTGCCGCGCATGCTGGGCTGGGAAAAGGCCCGCTGTAAAGAACGCGCCGCCGAGCTGATGAGTATGGTCGCGCTGGACCCGACCAAATACATGAATCGCTACCCGCGCGAGCTGTCCGGCGGGCAGCAGCAGCGAATCGGCGTGATTCGTGCGCTGGCCGCAGATCCTCCGGTGCTGCTGATGGATGAACCTTTTGGCGCCGTTGACCCGATCAACCGTGAAGTTATCCAGAACGAGTTTCTGGAGATGCAGCGCCAGTTGAAGAAAACCGTGATGCTGGTCAGCCACGATATCGACGAAGCGCTGAAGCTGGGCGACCGCATCGCGGTGTTCCGCCAGGGCAAAATTGTGCAGTGCGCAAGCCCCGATGAGCTGCTGGCAAAACCGGCGAACGAATTTGTCGGCTCTTTTGTTGGCCAGGACCGCACGCTGAAACGCCTGCTGCTGGTGCAGGCTGGCGACGTAACCGATCAGCAGCCGACCATCACCGCGCGCGAATCCACCCCGCTGCCGGAAGCCTTTGCCACCATGGACGACAACGACATGCGTTCGATTACGGTCGTGGACAGCGCGGGCAAGCCGCTGGGCTTTGTGAAACGCCGCGAGGCGCGTGGCGCAGCGGGAGTCTGTGCAGACATGCTGCATCCGTTCCGCGTTACCGGACGTGCGGAGGAAAACCTGCGTATCGTGCTGTCGAAGCTCTACGAGCACAATATGGTCTGGATGCCGATTACCGATGAAGAAGGCCGTTACAGCGGCGAGATCTCGCAGGATTATATCGCCGACTATCTCAGTTCCGGCAAAACGCGCCGCGTGCTGAACATTCATCAGCCTTAAAACAGCGAACCCATACTCGGAACACGAGTATGGGTTTTGCTCTTTTATTCCCGTTCGTTTACGCCTGCACCCGCTCTGCCGATAAGGCGCCGTTGAGCATAGATAAATTAATGTATTGCGCAAGCTCGCGCTGTTCCGCGCGGGGCAGATACGGCAGCTCGCCAACTAGCGGCCCGGGGAGTTTTTTACGCAGCACATCAATAATCTCAGCGTAATGGGCAAGGCCCGGATTGATGCGGTTTGCCACCCAGCCCATCAGCGGCAGTCCGTCATTAGTGATGGCCTGCGCGGTCAGCAGCGCATGGTTGATACAGCCTTCCTGGATACCCACCACCATCAGCACGGGCAGCTGTTCCTGAACCACCCACTCTGACAGGGGTCGAAGGTCGTTCATCAGGCTGCGCCAGCCGCCCGTCCCTTCAATCACCACGTGATCGGTCTGGGCTGCAAGGCATGACAGGCCATCGGACAGCAGGCCGTAGTTGATTGGGCAGCTATGGTTTACGCTGCTCTCTTCTTCGCTCAGGGCGATGGGATTAATGGCGCTGTAAGGCAGCGTCAGCGATGAAACGCTCTGCAGAACCAGCGCGTCTTTATTGCGCAATCCGTCCGGCGTTTCTTTGCTCCCTTTGGCGACCGGTTTATAGCCGACAACGCATTTTCCACTGGCGGCCAGCGCCTGCAGCAGGGCGCGGGATACCACCGTCTTGCCGACTGCCGTATCGGTACCTGTGATAAAGAAACGCTTAAGCATGCTCACTCCCGGGGTATTACGCAAAACTAATTAAAAATTTGAATAATTCAGTTCCGGAAGTCTAAAAGAAGAGAGGATTAGCCAGATTGAGATAGCGCAATTTTTAGTGGATCAATGAAAATGATTATCCCTGCAGCAGGCGAATCAGTAACGAACCGTTATACATTGCGTCTTTTACCAGCGCCGCTCCCGCCATCGTCCCACGGTGGTTGTACTGGGTGCTTTCGACAACCATATGCTGGCTGTAGGCTGGCAACGCCTGCTGACGAATGCAGCTGGTAATGGCCGGATGGAGAATATCCGCTGCACGATTAAGCGGTGAACCTATCAGGATCTTTTGCGGATTAAACAAGTTCACCATGATGGCGAGAATGCGCCCAACGTTGATGCCGACGCCGAGGATAATATCTTTGGCGAGAAGATCGCCCTGCAGGGCAGCGTCGCAAAGCGACTCTACCGTGAGGGGCTGCTCATGCAGCATCGATCCCATGGACTGGTTCATACGCAACTGGGCCAGCTCCAGCACGCTTTCTATGCTGGCGATAGTTTCCAGGCAGCCATGGTTCCCGCAGTAGCAGCGCTTTCCGTACGGATCAACCTGCGTGTGGCCAATCTCTACCAGGCTGCTGCTGCCCGCGTGTAGCAGGCGGCCATCGGTGATAACGCCCGCCCCCACGTTGTGATCGATAACAACCTGAATGACGTCGCGCGCGCCGCGGGAGGCGCCAAACAGCCCCTCAGCCATAGTCCACGCGCTGATATCGTGCTGAATAAATACCGGCACGCCGGTATGGTTTTCCAGCATTTCGCCCAACGGCATATCGCAGACATCATAAAACGGCATGCGGTGAACAATCCCGCGTACCGTATCAATAATGCCCGGCAGGGTAATGGCAATGGCAGTCAGGCGTTCGAGCCTGTTCTGATGGCGGATAAAAAACTGGTCTACCTGGCTGATAACGCGCTCAAGCAGAGGGTTTGGGTCTTCAACCGGGAGTGAAAGGGTATCTTCGACAATCAACTGGCTGCTGAGATCGTGCAGACCAAGGGAAATTTCGCCGCGGTTGATGCGCACCGAAAGATAATGCCAGGCTTCTGTCTCGAGCATTAACCCCACCGCCGGACGGCCGCGGCTGCCGGGGTCCTGGATTTCCGTCTCCTGCACCAGATGCGCTTCGAGCATCTCTCGCACAATTTTGGTGATGCTGGCTGGCGCAAGCTGCGCCAGACGAGAAAGATCGATACGCGATACCGGGCCATGGTTATCAATGAGGCGGTAAACCACGCCTGCATTGGTCTGCTTAATCTGATCGATATGGCCCGGTTGGCTATCAGCAACCACGTGGAACTCCCTTTATTTTCGCGCTTCGAAATAAACTTTGGGCTATGGTGAAACACTTCACGCGGGGTAGTCAAATATTTACGTAGGGTTGTGATTTACCGCACATAATAACCCGGCTTAGCCCTTATTCTGGCACAGAAGTCGCCTCGGTTAACAGCGCGCTGATGCGAAGCGCCGCACCTGAAAGCTCCCGATGTTTCGGCCAGACCAGCCACATCTCCGAGCGGGCTTCCGGCTCGTGAAGCGGCAACCACACCACGTCGTTTAACCGCACGCGCTGAAATGAAGCAGGTAAAATCGACACGCCAAGCCCTGCTGAAACCAGGCCGATGATCGTCATCGCTTCCCCCACTTCCTGGGTGATATAGGGCGAAATGTTGAAGCGGTGCAGCAGGCCAAGAATATCGTCATACAGGCCGGTGCCCACGTGCGGGTCAAAAAAGACGAAGGGCTCGTGCGCCAGATCCTGAAGGGAAAGGGATTGCCGGGCGGCCAGAGGATGATCGCGATGTACCATCGCCAGCAAAGGTTCGCGCAGCACCAGCTTCCAGGCCAGCGTATCCGGCAGACGCGTATTGCGCATTAATCCCAGCTCCAGCTCGCCGTCGTTAAGCGGCGCAATTTGCTGGCGGGTATTGATTTCGCGCATCTGGATATGCACGTCCGGGTAACGCTTTCTGAACGTTGAAAGGCTGTCGGAAACGCCTTTAATAAACGGCGCGGAGGAGGTAAAACCTATGCGCAGCTCCCCCGTTTCCCCGTGATGCAAGCGTTCGGCGCGTGCCGCCGCCGCTTCAACCTGCCCCAGAATCTGGCGTGCATCGTTCAAAAACTGCTGCCCTGCCGCCGTAAGGTTCACGCTGCGGTTGGTGCGTGCCAGCAGCCTTGCGCCAATCTGCTGTTCGAGGGTCTGAATCTGCTGGCTTAACGGAGGCTGTGAGATGCGCAAACGCGCGGCGGCGCGCCCAAAATGCAGCTCTTCCGCCACCGCCACAAAATAGCGCAAATGACGCAGTTCAATATTCATATTTTAAACATATCAATTGAGATTATTAATATATTAGACAGAACATTCGCCGTTTTCTACCCTGTCACAAGAAGCCACGCACCGTATTTTCTTAAGGATTGATTTTGAGCCGTACATCCTCCGTTAGCGCCGCCCCGGCAAGCGACGTTGACGAACGCCTACCTGCAACGCCTGCGCCAGCCGCTTATATTAAGCGCGGCACCTCCCAGTTTATGCGCGTGACCCTTGCGCTTTTCTCTGCAGGCCTTGCCACCTTTGCCCTGCTTTACTGCGTGCAGCCCATTTTGCCGGTGCTCTCGCATGAGTTCGGCGTGTCTCCCGCCAGCAGCAGTATTTCTCTGTCGATATCGACCGCCATGCTTGCCGTAGGCCTGCTGTTTACCGGGCCGCTTTCCGATGCCGTTGGGCGTAAGCCGGTGATGGTCGCGGCCTTAATTCTCGCCTCCTGCTGCACGCTGCTTTCCACGATGATGACAAGCTGGCACGGCATCCTGATTATGCGCGCGCTGACCGGGCTTTCTCTGAGCGGCGTTGCCGCCGTCGGCATGACCTACCTCAGCGAGGAAATTCACCCAAGCGTCGTGGCTTTCTCTATGGGGCTTTACATCAGCGGCAACTCCATCGGCGGCATGAGTGGCCGACTATTAAGCGCGGTAATAACGGACTTCTTTAACTGGCGTATTGCGGTTGCGGCGATTGGCTGTTTTGCGCTGGCGTCTGCGCTGATGTTCTGGAAAATTCTGCCTGCCTCCCGCCACTTCCGGCCCTCTTCGTTGCGCCCTAAGACGCTGTTTATTAATTTCCGTCTGCACTGGCGCGACCGGGGGCTGCCGCTGCTGTTTGCCGAAGGTTTCCTGCTGATGGGCGCGTTCGTCACGCTGTTTAACTATATTGGCTATCGCCTGATGGAGGCGCCCTGGTTCTTAAGCCAGGCGGTGGTCGGCCTGCTTTCGGTTGCGTATTTAACCGGTACGTGGAGTTCGCCAAAGGCCGGGGCAATGACGACGAAATTTGGCCGCGGCCCGGTGATGATCTTCTCGACCGGTATTATGCTGCTGGGGCTTATCCTGACTATTTTCTCGCCGCTTATGGTGATTTTTGCCGGCATGCTGTTGTTCTCTGCCGGTTTCTTTGCAGCCCACTCCGTTGCCAGCAGCTGGATTGGACCCCGCGCAAAACGCGCAAGGGGCCAGGCATCTTCGCTTTATCTGTTCAGCTATTATCTGGGTTCAAGCATCGCAGGTACGCTGGGGGGCGTATTCTGGCACCGGTTCGGCTGGTATGGCGTCGCCGCTTTTATCGGCGCATTGCTGGTCATCGCCTTACTGGCAGGAGGCCGTCTGCATCAGCGGATACGCTAACCGTTGTGGGCCTCGTTTTTATTAACGCTTTTTGCTATTTTCGCTGCGTTAACAACATTCACGAGGCCCTATGGAAAAGCAAAACTATAACCACCTTACCCGCACCTTCCAGCGCCTGTCCCGCTTCGGACACCTCTCTGCCATCGCCGGATGGGACATGTTCACCAATATGCCGCCAAACGGCAGCGCCGCGCGCGGTGAAGCTCTGGCCGAACTAAGCGTACTGCAGCATAAAATCCTGACCGATAAAAAAATTGCTACGCTGCTGCAGGCTGCCGCGCAGGAAGATCTGAATGACGTTGAGCGCGCAAACCTCCGTGAAATGACCCGTCAGTACCAGGAGGCCGTGCTGCTGCCGGAATCGCTGGTGGAAGAAAAGTCGCTGGTGGGCACCCGCTGCGAACACGGCTGGCGTACGCAGCGCCCTGCCAACGACTGGCAGGGCTTTGCAACCAATTTAAAAGAGGTCGTTCGCGTTAGCCGCGAAGAGGCCAGGCTGCGCGCCGAAGCCAAAGGTAAATCGCGCTACGATGCGCTGCTCGATCTTTACGAACCGGGCATGACGAGCGCGAAACTAGACGTGCTGTTTGGCGACCTGCGCGCCTGGCTGCCTGATCTGCTGCAAAAAGTGGTGGCTAAACAGGCCGCCCAGCCGGTGACGGCTCCGGTTGGCCCGTTTGCTACAGGAACCCAGCGCGAGCTTGGCCTGGAGATCATGCAACTGCTGGGTTTCGATTTTAACGGCGGGCGCCTGGACGTAAGCGCGCATCCTTTCTGCGGCGGCGTGCCTGAAGATGTTCGCATCACCACCCGCTACGATGAAAACGATCTGGTCAGCTCGCTGTTCGGGGTTATCCATGAAACCGGGCACGCCCGTTACGAGCAGAATCTTCCGCGCGAATGGCTGGGCCAGCCGGTTTCCCACGCCCGCTCCACGGCCATTCATGAATCGCAAAGCCTGTTCTTTGAAATGCAGCTTGGCCGCAGCGAAGCATTTCTGAAGCTGCTGCTGCCAAAAGTCGTTGCTCGTTTTGGCGCGCAGCCTGCTTTTGATATGCAGAACTTCGTTGCGCTCAACCAGCGCGTTGAGCGCGGCTATATTCGCGTGGACGCCGATGAAGTCAGTTACCCAGCGCACGTCGTGCTGCGCTATGAGATTGAACGAGCCTTGATTGAAGGCGAGATTGAAGTAGAGGATATTCCCGCGCTGTGGGATGAGAAAATGCAGCACTGGCTGGGGCTGTCGACCAAAGATAACTATCGCAACGGCTGCATGCAGGATATCCACTGGACGGACGGCGCGTTCGGCTACTTCCCGTCTTACACGCTGGGCGCAATGTACGCAGCGCAACTGTTTAACGCGGCCAAACGCGCGCTGCCGCAGCTTGAAAGCGACATTGCAGACGGAAACTTTACGGCGTTATTCGACTGGCTGAGCCAGAACATCTGGCAGCACGGCAGCCGTTTCACCACTTCGCAACTTATCACCAACGCCACCGGCGAAGATCTTAATCCGCTGTACTTCCGCAAACATTTAGAAGCTCGTTACCTGTAAAACTTTGCGCCGGGGCATGCGTCCCCGGCGTTTCAACTTCCCCACAGCCTTTGTACATTCCGTTACACGCCGATACCAATCACTCACTGAAGGTTTTATACGCCAGGCCTATAGTCACCTCAACGGCCCCGCAGTGGGGTTCATACATAAACAAATTCGAGGATGTCGAGATGAAAAAAGTATTAGCTCTGGTTGTTGCAGCGCTCGTGGGTCTGTCTTCTGCTGCTTTCGCTGCTGAAACTACAGCAACTCCGGCTCCTGCCGCTACCGCTACCGCTACCGCTGCTGCTCCAGCTAAAGCGCCGGTAAAAACCACCCATCACAAAAAGCACAAAAAACACGCTAAAGCCGCTACCGAGCAGAAAGCTCAGGCTGCTAAAAAGCACCACAAAAAAGCGGTGAAAGCTGAAGCTGCAAAACCTGCTCAGAAAGCGCAGGCCGCTAAAAAACACCACAAAAAAGCGACCCACGCAGCGACTAAACCGGCCGCTCAGCCAGCAGCATAAGGTTGCCGGGACCGCCCCGGAATAAAAGTCCTGATGAAAACACCCGGTTCGCCGGGTGTTTAGTTTGATGCAAACCAGAAAACAGTATCCATTGCGTATATAAGCTGATGTTTCAGCCCACAAAGTGCCGCGATCGATGCGAGTCATCCTACACCCGCTTCGTCAGGTATTTACTTCTGGAGTCCGGGTGATGTTGCGACGCTACGGTTTTGAAATCATCCTTTCGCTGCTGATTATCTGCGGCATTATTACCTTCAGCTTCTGGATTTAAAGACGTAGCACGCTGTTTTTGCTCCCACTTTCGGCGCGGCCCGTCTATAGTTACTCCATCGGGTTTATACAAAAATCATATAATCGCCCCATAGAGAGTGGTATGTACAAAAGAGTTGTATTGCTGTCAGGCGCTTTGTGTTTATTACCGGCCCTGTCACATGCGGATAGCGACAACGCTGCGGAAGTGAAAACGTTGTTTTTTGGCAACGATGACCGAACCCACGTGAACGATCCCACGAGCAGTCCCTGGGACGCCATTGGCCAACTGGAAACCGCCAGCGGCAACTTATGCACCGCCACCTTAATTTCACCGCATCTGGCCTTAACCGCCGGGCATTGCCTGCTGCAGCCTCCGCAGGGCAAGGCTGATAGAGCCGTTGCATTACGCTTTATCTCGATAAAAGGGAAATGGCGTTACGAAATTCATGATATCGAAGGCCGGGTGGAAAGCTCGCTCGGGCGGCGTTTAAAAGCGGACGGCGACGGCTGGATTGTCCCGCCCGGCGCGGCACCGCACGATTTTGGGCTGGTGATACTGCACAACCCGCCTTCGGGCATCACTCCTCTTCCCTTATTTGAAGGCGATCGCGATGCGCTAACCGAAGCGTTAAAAGCGCAGCAGCGCAAGGTCACACAGTCAGGCTATCCAGAGGATCATCTGGACGATCTTTATACGCATACCGACTGCCTGGTAACCGGCTGGGCGCAAAAAACGGTCCTCTCGCATCAGTGCGACACGCTGCCGGGCGACAGCGGTTCACCTCTGATGCTTAAAACCGATAGCGGCTGGCAGCTGATTGGCGTGCAAAGCTCCGCCCCTGCGGCAAAAGACCGCTACCGGGCCGATAACCGGGCCATTTCAGTCACCGGGTTCCGGGATCGCTTAGAAGCGCTGGCGAGCCAGTAGCCTGGCGGGGGCCAGGCCTGCATCAGGCAATTTTGACGATCGCCATGCCCACCAGCAGGAAAAGCAACCCCAGCCAGCCCCTGCGGTTCAGCCGCTGCCCAAAAAGTATCCAGCCGGCGGCCACCGTCGCGGCAATACCAAAACCGCCCCACAGAGCGTAAGCGACCGAAAGCTCAATGCCCTTAACCGCCTGTGCCAGCGCGCTAAACGCGGTCAGTACCGCCAGTAAAGAAAGCACGCCGTAAAGAGGACGGCGAAAACCGTCTGCATGTTTCAGGAAGATGTTTGCGGCAATTTCCAGCACGATGGCGGCCAGCAGCCAGGCGGCGTGTACCCATTCAAACGACCACATGGGCATCTCCCCTTGCCGTTTGCGCCTTAAGCATCTTCTTTGCGCAGGTTCCCGATTTTATTAACACAATACCCACTATCAGCGTTGTTAATCCGGTAATTTTCAGCAGTGAGATTGATTCGCCAAACAACAGAACGCTGAACAGCGTAATAAATAAAATACCGATGCCTTCCCACATTGCATAGGCTACGCCCAGGGCGATACGTTTAATGGAAAACGAAAGTAAAATATAAGACAAAGAGATCATTAGCAGCATAACAATATAACCAACGTTATTATTACTTACGCTTGAGTATTTCATCGACAGCGTGCCAATAATTTCAGCCGCGATAGCCAGCACTAATAAAATCCAGTACAACATGATTTCTCTCCTGACAGAGAAAATAAAGATGCAGCAGTTTGTCACCTCGCATTGAGCGAATGACGAAACAAATAAAAATATCAGACGGCCTTACAGCGCAAGAAAGATGCGCGATGCCGGATGCAGGAGAGAGACGCTACAGCGCGTTGCGCCAGTGTTGTTCGCCAGAAAGGAAGAAAGCAGAAGATAAAACAGCGGGGCGATACATTAATAAATTTTTGAACAGCTTGTTCGTAAACATAATGTCCATAATATTCACAACTTATCCGCGGTGTTGCTTCTCATCAGTTGCGGATAGTAAATTGTCCTCGGCAGTAAAACACAGCGGATTTTTACCATATTTTGCCCGCCACTCGCCTTCCCTTTTCACTTCTTTACACTGTTGTTTAATAAATTATTAGCCCCCCGTCCTTATTATAACGTTAATTATCAGATAAACCGTGCGTGCCGGAAGAGAACCGCACGCCGTGCGGAGAGCCTCACCAATGGCAAAACCCATCATTACCTTCAGCGGGTTAAAACTCGTCATCATGTCTGGAATGCTGGTCATTATTATGGCGGGAATAAAACTAGCGGCCGACATCATAGTGCCGTTTATCCTGGCGCTGTTTATCGCCTTTATTCTTAACCCGCTTATCCATCGGCTTGAAAAAATACGTATTCCCCGGGCGCTGGCCGTCTCGCTGGTAGCGGCGGCGATCGTAACGTTAACGGTGCTGCTGTTTACCTACCTTGGCAACTCGCTTAACGAGCTGGCCCGCACCCTGCCGCAGTACCGCTCTTCGCTTGTCGCACCCCTGCAAACGCTGGAACCCTGGCTACAGCGTGCGGGGATAACGGTTTCTGTCGAAGAGCTACTCAGATACGTCGATCCCAACGCGGCGATGGCGCTGATCACAAGCCTCGTCGCCCAGCTTTCAAATGCTATGACCTCGCTTTTCCTGCTTGTGCTGACCGTGGTGTTTATGCTGCTGGAAGTGCCGCAGCTCCCCTTAAAGCTTCAGCAACTGATGACCCGCCCGACGGAGGGAATGGGGGCTATTCAGCGTGGGCTGGACAGCGTCAGCCGCTATCTGGTGTTGAAAACGGCGATAAGTCTGGTAACGGGAATAGCGGTATGGGCCATGCTGACGGTGCTTGACGTGCGCTTTGCCTTTATCTGGGGGCTGCTGGCCTTTTTGCTTAACTACATCCCGAATATCGGCTCCGTGATCGCGGCCATTCCACCCGTGGCGCAGGTGCTGGTACTGAGCGTTTTTTACGATGCGCTGGTGGTGGTGGCAGGCTATCTGGTTATCAACCTGGTGTTCGGCAATATCATCGAGCCACGCATGATGGGCCGCGGGCTGGGCCTGTCCACGCTGGTGGTTTTTTTATCGCTGATATTTTGGGGCTGGCTGCTTGGCCCGGTAGGCATGCTGCTTTCCGTCCCGCTCACCATAGTCGTGAAGATTGCCCTTGAGCAGACCAGCGGCGGTAAAAGCATGGCGATACTATTGAGCGATATGAGTAAAGCCTGACGCCCGGAAAGGAGGCTACGTGAGAGGATCTACATAGAATCCCACAGAGTTATCCACCGATTTTGTGGATAACTTTTGCAACGCCCATATTGCCACGCCCATGCCAGACCAGCGCATGGGCGAAGGCAAATGCTACTACATGCTGTAGCCCGGCTTTTTGGCCAGCGTATCAAGCGCGGGTTCAATCTCTTTGTCGTAAACGTCCTCTTTCCAGCGCTCTTGTGCAACCGGCACTAATGCGACCGAAAGCGAGGCGTCCTTCGAGCTAAAATGCTTTTTAACAACGTCGCTGAGATCTTCCGCCAGAGCCTGTTTCTGCTCGTCTGTCAGTTCACGCGGGAAATATTTAACGGTGATATGCGGCACAGGTATTCTCCGTAGTCGTAGTGTGTTTGCCTTTATCAGGCATTGAGTAAAGTAAACGCGGCGGCAAAAGTTGCAAAGTCTATCCCATGTTTTGCGGCGTCCAGCCGCAGACCCAAACGGGACTGCAGCGCCTCATAAACCGCAGCCGCGTCGGCCAGTTCCCGCTTTTTGCCGTCAATCGTAAGCTGCCGGTTGCTCAGCGTAATGGTGCCGCCATCAGTATCGTGCAGGCAAAGCATCAGATGATGGCGAAAATGCGACTCAGGCCAGGTCGCGACATAATGGTTGGCGACCTCGTAATCCACCGCGTGCTGCCGCTGTAAATCGAAGCGGTAAAGCGGTAACCACTCGTCTTCCTGGCGCAGGCTGAGCAGGTAGTCTTGCTCAAGGCGCGTCAGGCGGTACACGCCGTGCGGCGTGGTTTGTTCGCAGTCCTGTTCAAAACGCAACGGGGCGGTAAGCGTCCTGCCGCCAAATCCCACATCCGCCAGCCAGCGTTCTTGCGCAACCGTCACCAGTTGCAAACGATGGGTACGGGCAGGTATCCGCTCCGGGCGAGTAATCAGCACCCGCGCCGCTAAATCTTCAACCTGAAAACCTATCTCCAGCAGGGCACGGCGCAGTAACGCGTTTTGCTCGTAGCAGTAACCGCCCCGCCCGGCCGTAACCAGCTTTTCAAACACGCTGTCATCATCGAGCAAAATCCGCCGCCCCAGTAAGACGTCCAGGTTTTCGAAAGGAATGGCGCAGGTATGCAGCAAGTGCAGCTGCCGCAGCGTATTCAAATCCGGCGCGTAATGGCCCGTAAAATGGATACGCGCGAAATAGGCGTTCAGGTCAAAAGCCATAGATAAATTCCGGGCGATGTCAGTCTTGTCACTATAAAGGATTGCCCCAGCGCCATATGACCGATGGTGCGATCACAGCATCTCATTGCGGCTTAGCACTTCGTGCAGCTCCCTGCGCTGGCGTACCTGCTGCGCAATAGCAAACAGCTTCGGCGTTTGCTTCTCAAACCACGCCTGCCGCGGCCGCCAGCTAATCATTGCCGCAAGGTAGGCGTCCAGCAGCGTGATGGCTTCACCGAAAATATAGGGGCCGCTTCCGAGCTGGGTTTCCAGCCACAGGTAAAGCTGCTCGCGATAACGGTTCGTGCCTGCAAGGAGCTCATCGGCACCGCTTTGCGTCCAGCGCGGGGGATTATCACCATAGGTAAAAGTGGGATAGACGTTGGCGACAAACCAGACCAGAAGCCGGTAAAAACGCTGGCGCTCAGGCGTGCCAGCAGGAGGCGCCATGTGAGGATGCTTATCCAGCAGCATCAGGGCAATTGCCGCGCTTTCCGTCATCACCGAGCCATCGTCAAGCTTCAGCGTTGGGACCTGCCCCAGGGGATTGAGCGTTAATAACGCATCGCGTTGCGGACCCGGATCTTCGAATCCTTCCACGTTTTCCCATTTATATGCTTCGCCCGTGAGAATAAACATGATTTCAACAATCGCCGAGCCGCAGCCGGGCGCACCGTAGAGTTTGTACATGATCTTCTCCTGTCTAAAATGTTTAAGTGTAGAATAGCCCCGGACTTTAAAAGCGATAAGGAAACCCGGCATGAAACCCAAGTCAGTAACGCTTTACGATGTGGCGGAGTATGCCGATGTTTCCTATCAGACGGTGTCACGGGTGATTAACCAGGCAAGCCACGTTTCCGAAAAAACGCGTCTGAAAGTTGAGGCGGCAATGGCCGCGTTAAATTATGTGCCCAACCGCGTGGCGCAGCAGCTTGCCGGAAAGCTGAGCCAGACCATTGGCCTTGCCACCACCAATCTTTCGCTTCACGCCCCTTCGCAAATTGTCGCAGCCATCAAAACGCAGGCAGGCGATATGAACTTCAACGTGGTGATTTCCATGGTGGAGCAGCCGGGGCTTGCCGCCTGTAAAGCGGCGGTGAACAGCCTGCTTTCCCAGCGCGTGGACGGGCTGATTGTTAATATTCCGCTGGAAAACGAAGAGGCCCAGACGGTGCGAAACGCCTGCGGCAATGTGCCCGCGCTTTTTCTGGACGTTTCACCGGACCTGGACGCCAATATCATTATTTTCGATCCCGATGAAGGGGCGCGTCTGGGCGTTGAGCACCTTATAAGCCTGGGTCATCAGCGTATCGCCTTGCTGAACGGCCCGCTGACATCGGTTTCAGCGCGCCTGCGTTTTGCGGGCTGGCAGCAAACGCTAAGCGCCCATCGTCTTGACGCCGTTGCGGTGATGGAAGGCGACTGGAGCTCCCTTTCGGGCTATGAACAGGTTTCCCGGCTGCTGCGCGAGGGCAAAACCCCCGGCGGGATCGTCGTCGCGAACGATCAAATGGCGCTGGGCGCGCTGCCGGCGGACGTATCCGTAGTGGGCTATGATGACACCGAAGACAGCGCCTGCTTTATTCCGCCGCTCACCACCATCAAGCAGGATTTCAGAATCCTCGGCAAAGCCAGCGTGAACCGGCTGGTGGAGCTAATTCATGAGCCGGGCGCTCAGCCAGCGCCGCAGATCCTGCCGGTGGCCCTGGTGGAGCGCAAAACCACCGCGGCTCCCGGTAGTGGCGCCCCGTCTGCCCAGGCGATTGCCGATGCGCTGGCAACGCTTGCGCGCCAGGTGGCCCGGCTGGGGTAGACCTCAAAGCGCCTGCTTTTTTTGTTCCTCAAGCCACGCAAGCTCCTGCGCGGTGGATGTTCTGCCAAGCGCCGCATTACGATACGGATACCTGCCGAACCTGGCGATGACCTGCCCGTGCTCTATTTCAGCCCGCAGGGATGCTTTACTGCCAAACTGTTGAAACATTTTCAGCGCAACCTGGTGGACGACGGCCGATTCTGAGTGCATAAGCGGCATAATCGCAAAATCTCTTTTCTCAATCGCCAGCTCATCAAATTCCGCGGTTTTTATCAGCTCCTGCGCCAGCACCAGCGCCATGCCGTCTGCTGCAAAAGCAAGCGGCCCCTCACGAAAAAGGTTCCTTGAAAACTGATCCAGCACGATGATTTCGGCCAGGCGGCCTGAAAGACTTTCTCTCCAGGTAAAAAGCTCGCCGCGCGCTGCCGCGCCATGAACGGCAGAAAAACGTGTACGTACCTGCTCATCAAGGGCTTTGTCTACCTTAAACCATTGTTCAGGGGAGGTTTCCTGAAACCAAAATTCAAGCACGCCTGCATATTGTTTTGCGATTTCAGGGTTCATCGGTTAACTCCGTATTTTTTTGACGGGTAGCGCCAAACAGCGCAACAGGCTTTAACTATAAGCCGCTCAGCCAGCCAGGCCCGATGCTATTGCCGCACCTTTGCTGAGCGAGGGCAGAAATTTGTGAGGCATGTCACCTAATAACGCCATCCCGCTTTACACGCCCGGCGGGGAAAATCATATTCTTTAAAATTGTGAGCGTGTCGCAAATAAATCAAGGAATCTGGAATATGATCAAAGCAGGCAACCACGCCGCCGCTCTTGCCTCCGTGCTGGCCCGACACGACTGGTCTAATCCGGCCGTCACCGGGCTGAACCAGCTTGCGGCCCATCCGCCTTTTGCCAGTTGGCGATCCCCGGAAGCGGCCCGCAAGGATCTACAATCGCCGAGCCTGCGCAGCCTCAACGGCATCTGGAAATTTAGCTACTTCACCCGGCCGCAAGCCGCTCCTGAAAGCTGGATTGCGCAGGATCTTGAGGACGCTGATGCCATTCCGGTGCCCTCTAACTGGCAGATGCTGGGCTACGATGCGCCGATCTACACCAACGTCACCTACCCCATCCCGGTAAATCCGCCCTTTGTTCCCGATGCTAACGCCACAGGTTGTTACTCGCTCACATTCAACCTTGACGCGGAATGGCTGGCTGCCGGGCAAACGCGCATCATTTTTGACGGCGTGAATTCTGCATTCCACCTGTGGTGTAACGGCAGCTGGATGGGCTACGGGCAGGACAGCCGCCTGCCGTCTGAATTTGACTTAAGCCAGGCGCTCAGGGCGGGGGAAAACCGCATCGCCGTCATGGTGCTGCGCTGGAGCGACGGTTCGTATCTGGAAGATCAGGATATGTGGCGCATGAGCGGCATTTTCCGCGATGTCACCCTGCTGCATAAGCCGCCGACTCACCTTAGCGATTTACGCGTGCTAACCCATCTCAATGAAGACTTCACCCGTGCCGAACTGGAAACGCTGGTTGTGGTACAGGGCGATGAACAGGCGGTGCAGGTTTGCGTCCAGCTATGGAAAGGCGACGAACTGGCCGGTGAAAAACATCAGCCGCTCGGCAGTGAAATTATCGACGAGCGTGGCGCTTACGCTGACCGCACAACGGTTCGTCTACCTGTAGAAAACCCGCTTTTATGGAGTGCCGAAACGCCAAATCTTTATCGCCTTGTGGCGGTATTAAAAGATAAGCATGGCGCGGTGATGGAAGCCGAGGCCTGTGACGTGGGCTTCCGAAGAGTGGAAATCTCGCAGGGCCTGCTGAAGCTTAACGGCAAACCGCTGCTGATTCGCGGCACCAACCGACACGAACATCATCCGGTAAACGGCCAGGTAATGGACGTCGAGACCATGCGCCAGGACATTATGCTGATGAAGCAGCATAACTTTAACGCCGTGCGCTGCTCGCACTACCCTAACCACCCGCTGTGGTATCGCCTGTGTGACCAGTACGGCCTGTACGTGGTGGACGAGGCGAATATTGAAACTCACGGCATGGTGCCGATGAACCGCCTGAGCGACGATCCCGTCTGGCTGCCTGCCATGACCGAGCGCGTCACCCGTATGGTTCAGCGCGATCGCAACCACCCTTCTGTCATCATCTGGTCGCTGGGCAATGAATCCGGCCACGGCAGCAATCACGATGCGCTGTACCGCTGGATAAAGTCCAACGATCCCTCGCGTCCGGTGCAGTATGAAGGCGGCGGCGCAAACAGCGCGGCGACCGATATCATTTGCCCGATGTATGCCCGTGTTGACCAGGACCAGCCTTTCCCGCAGGTGCCGAAGTGGTCAATTAAAAAATGGATCGGCATGCCGGATGAAAACCGTCCGTTAATTCTGTGTGAATACGCGCACGCCATGGGTAACAGCTTCGGCGGTTTCCATAAATACTGGGCGGCCTTCCGGCAGCATCCCAAATTACAGGGCGGTTTTGTCTGGGACTGGGTGGATCAGTCGCTTATCGGGCACGACGAGCGCGGCCAGCCGTTTAGCGCCTACGGCGGGGACTTTGGCGATAGGCCGAACGACCGTCAGTTCTGCATGAACGGTCTGGTGTTTGCCGACCGCACGCCGCACCCGGCGCTGTATGAGGCCCAGCGGGCGCAGCAGTTCTTTCAGTTCTCTTTGCTACGGGAAACGCCGCTGCAGGTCGAGGTCGCCAGCGAATACCTGTTCCGCACGAGCGATAATGAACGCCTTATCTGGACGGTGAAACAGGACGGCCACGTGCTGGCCCGTGGCGAGGCGCTGCTGGATATCTCCCCGCAGGGTAAACAGCTTATCGTGCTTGACGATCTGCCGACCGTCACCCGCAGCGGCGACGTATGGCTGACGGTAAAGGTGCAGCAAATTGCAGCAACGCCCTGGTCGGAAGCGGGACATATCTGCGCGTGGGATCAATGGCAGTTGCCGGGCATGCTGGACGTGCCGGAGAATACCGCTAAAGGCGAGGCGCCACGGCTTGAAGCTACCGCTGACAGCTTCGAAATTCGCCAGCGCAGCCAGCGCTGGAGCTTTAGCCGCAAAACCGGCCTGCTGACCCAGTGGTGGGAAGACGATAAAGCCACGTTGCTTTCACCGCTGCAGGATAGTTTCACCCGCGCCCCGCTGGATAACGACATAGGCGTCAGCGAAGCCACCCGCATCGATCCGAACGCCTGGGTTGAGCGCTGGAAAGCGGCCGGCATGTACGACCTGGAAGCCCAACTGCTGAACTGCGACGCGCAGGCGCTTGAGCAAGAAGTGCTGTTGCGTACGGTTCACCGCTGGACGCATCAGAACAGGACGCTGTTTATCAGCCGTAAAACGTACCGCATCGACGATCGGGGTGAGCTGCACATTACTGTGGACGTGGACGTTGCTTTCGGCACGCCTGCCCCGGCGCGAATCGGCCTAACCTGCCAGCTAGCGGAGATTGAGCCGAAGGTGAGCTGGCTTGGCCTTGGTCCGCATGAAAACTACCCGGATCGCAAGCAGTCCGCGCTGTTTGATAAATGGCAGTTGCCGCTTGCGGAGATGTACACGCCGTATGTTTTCCCAACGGAAAACGGGCTGCGCTGCGACACGCAAAGCCTGGAATATGGTGAAAATCTGTGGCGTGGAAAATTCCATTTCAACATTAGCCGTTACAGCCAGCGGCAACTGCGGGAAACCTCGCATCGTCATTTGTTATCCGCCGAGCCGGGGAGCTGGCTGAATATTGACGGCTTCCATATGGGCGTGGGCGGGGACGATTCCTGGAGCCCCAGCGTCTCGCCTGAATATTTACTTGAAGAACAGCGTTATCACTATTCAGTGAGCTGGGCGCGCCGTTAGGCCCCACGCTTTTTCCGGGCAGGCCTGGCCAGCCTGCCCCGCTTTTACCCGCTCGCCGTTTAGCTGCCGCCTTGCGGTAGACCTGCTGAAAACCCGTAAGCTGTCGTTCCTGTCGCACTATGCTGTTGGCGTTTCCTGCCCCTATGAGGTATTTGACCAGCAGTTTGCTAACTTTTCCCCTCGTTCTTTGCAACAGGCCAGCAGGGTACGCCAGTCTTTGGCGACCATCCCCGGCACAAAATTCTCCAGCACAGCTACAGGTCGTTTCATCTAACCTTCGATAGCGCACTCAGGGGACACCATTCATTTCCTGGATGCCCTCCTCCCAGGAAACAATGGGGTGATATCCCAGCTCTCTTTGGGCCTTGCCCGTGTTGAGCGTCATGGAGTTACCGATTAGCTGGAGCATTTGTCGGGTTATCGGGGGATCTTTTTTCAGCGCCAGGAGACGCCAGATTGTTTCCATCACGCCGGACAGGAACCACGCCATTCTGAACGAAATGGACTTGTCTGCGGCCTCGACGCCTTTTGTCGCAAGAAGTGAGGTAAACACGCTTTTCTGCGAACCCTGTTTTTCATCTGCAATAAAATAGCTTTCACCGCCTTTACCGTTTTGGGCTGCCAGTATCAGGGCCTGAACGAGATTTTCTACGTGGCACGTCGATATTACCTGTCCGCCACCATTAACCCACTGCCATTGACCGGCCTTAACGGTTTCGGCCATCTGGTCAAGCATTGGCATTCCTTTACCCCAAATCAGTGGCGGGCGGATTGCCACCGTCTCCAGGCCTTTGCGACTGCCGTTAGCTTTTAGCAGGCGTCGCTCGGCCTCCGCTTTTGATGAACTATAAGGCGCAAAAGAGCGGAATTGATAAGGCCAGGTTTCATCTGCCTCAACCAGAGGAGCGGGATCGCCCATAATCACGGCGGCCGCGCTCACATAAACGATCCTGCGAACGGACGTCGTTGCAACAGCTGCATCTATGATTGCATCCATTCCCGCAACGTTAACGCGGTTAAAAACCGCTGGTTTTCCCCACAGCCGGAAGTGGGCTGCGACGTGAAACACGATCCCGCATTCTTCCATACCGGATATCAGGGCGTTTGGGTCGTCTATTTCCCCCGATACATATTCGGCACCGGCCTGGCTTACCGTTTTCTGGGCCTGCTCGCTTCTTGCCAGCGCACGCACCCTCCAGCCCTGGCTGACCAACGTTTTGATCAATCGACTGCCGACAAAGCCGGAGCCTCCCGTAACAAAAGCGGTGCGTGGTACGACTGTTAGTTTGTTCATGGCTTCTCCTTGTAAGGATCGCCATGATGGTTCCTTTTTAAACAAAAAACAACAAACATATTATGAATTATGTTCGTTGGTAATGCGGGCTGAATTCCATTATGCTGAGGTCGGTTAGAGTCTGAGACGGATAAAATTGTGAAAAAAAACACCACGGTAAGCGGCAGTGATGGGCTGAGCGCTGAAAAAATTCTGGACGCTGCCAGAGAGCAGGTGCGCCGCTATGGGGAAGCAAAAACCAACGTCGTGGATATCGCCCGTGCGCTCGGCACCTCTCACACCACTATCTACCGATACTTTAAATCCAAGTCAGAGGTTTTTGACGCGCTGGTTGAAACGGCAATGGAGGATGAGCGGCAGCTTGCTTCTGCCTATTGTAATACCGGCACTGCCGCAGGTGAGCGGCTCAAAGGCCTGGTGCTGGCGCTGCACGGCCGGAAGAAAGAAAGGTTTGCTGACGATCGTGAAGTTTATCTGCTTTACAAACGGGTGGTGGAAGAACGTCCGGACATTATATTAGCCTACGCTGAAAGCATGACGCGACTGATTGAAAGCATATTAAACGACGGCGTTGCTCAGGGAGAGTTTGCCATTGGTGATACGCGGGAAGCGGCTTGCGTTGTCAGAGATGCGGTGACCGTGTTTATCCATCCTGCACATGTGGCCATGGCTGCCACGGCGGGAATAGATCAGGTCGCAGGCCTCACGAACCTGTTAAATACGCTGATTAGCGCCTTTGAGCGCAGATAGACAGACTTATTGTGTAGTGTCCGTCACCGGCACATAGCTGAGAGTTTGAGCAGGTTTCGTCCGGGCTATCATGGCGACCCGATCGAACACAATTGGCTATGTAAACTCTGGTTCTGTGCAGTCTGGCGGCGTACCGCGTCCCGCCTTTTTTAGCCCGATTTTTAAATGCGGCTACGCATCAGTCAGCGAGTAAGCCGGTAGCTTTCATCGATAAAATTGAGCACTTCATCGTCCGGCACTGTATCCAGCAGAACCGTCACCCAGTGCTCTTTATTCATATGCCAGGCGGGCAGAATGCCCGGCTGCATCCTTAGCGATCCCAGAATTTCTGGCTGAACCTTGACGTTCATCGCTTCAAGCGTCGCGGTGCCCTCAAGCCCCAGCTTTTCCGCTTCGATGCGATAGACCAGCGCAAACCATTTCTTTTTGAATTTATGCCTTAGCACCGCGTAGTCGCGGTTTTCCTGCCACGGGTAGTCAGGCTCAAGCTGATATTTTTCAAATACGGCCTCAAAGAGTGCTTCACGTTTCATTCGTCGTTCTTCCCCTCGCCCTTCTACTTTGGGCAAATAACATAACCCTGCTGCGGTTTCGGCTGAGATGCCATTTTAGCGTGTTCACGACGCGTAATCATTTTGCGTTGCTCTTCATTTCCTGCCAGGATTCATCGCCGAAATTTGCCATGCCCGCTATCTAATAAACAACAGGGCAGGCGATTTCAGAGGGTAAAAAATTAAGGCAAGCAGCCACAACACAGGATTAACAATGAAAACAAAGCATAAAACTGAGGCTGAGCACCGCGCCGCCAAAAGGCGCTGGCTCAATTCTCAGGATTCGGGTTATCACAAGGCGATGGGAAACCGTCAGGTACAGATGATAGCCATCGGCGGCGCTATCGGCACGGGGCTGTTCCTCGGCGCTGGCGCCCGCCTGCAGATGGCAGGTCCGGCGTTAGCGCTGGTCTATCTGGTCTGCGGCATCTTCTCTTTCTTTATTCTGCGCGCGCTGGGCGAGCTGGTTTTGCATCGCCCTTCCAGCGGCAGCTTTGTTTCTTATACCCGCGAATTTCTCGGTGAAAAAGCGGCCTACGTCTGCGGCTGGATGTACTTCGTTAACTGGGCGATGACCGGCATCGTCGATATTACGGCCGTTGCGCTTTATATGCATTACTGGGGCGCGTTTGGCGACGTGCCGCAGTGGGTATTTGCCCTTGGCGCGCTGGCGATTGTCGGCACCATGAACATGATCGGCGTGAAATGGTTCGCCGAAATGGAATTCTGGTTCGCCCTGATCAAGGTGCTGGCAATTGTCGCCTTTCTGGTGGTCGGCACGCTATTTCTTGGCAGCGGTAAAGTGCTCGACGGCAACGCTACCGGCTTCCATCTGATAACCGATAACGGCGGCTTCTTCCCACACGGCCTGCTGCCTGCGCTGGTGCTGGTACAGGGCGTGGTGTTCGCCTTTGCGTCCATAGAACTGGTGGGCACGGCGGCGGGTGAATGCAAAGATCCACAGAACATGGTGCCAAAGGCCATCAACAGCGTTATCTGGCGTATCGGCCTGTTCTACGTGGGTTCGGTGGTGCTGCTGGTGCTGCTGCTGCCGTGGAATGCTTATCAGGCAGGGCAAAGCCCGTTTGTCACCTTCTTCTCGAAGCTTGGCGTGCCATACATCGGCGACGTGATGAATATGGTTGTGCTGAGCGCGGCGCTCTCCAGCCTGAACTCCGGTCTTTATTCCACCGGGCGCATTTTGCGGTCCATGTCGATGGGCGGCTCCGCGCCGAAGTTCATGTCGAAAATGAGCAAGCAGCAGGTGCCGTACGCGGGGATTCTGGTCACGCTGGGTATCTACATTATTGGCGTGGTGCTGAACTACTATGTCCCTTCACAGGTGTTCGAAATCGTACTTAACGTCGCGTCGCTGGGGATTATTGCTTCCTGGGCGTTTATCGTGGTTTGCCAGATGAAACTGCGCCAGGCCATCAGGCAGGGCAAGGCGGACGACGTCAGCTTTAAGCTGCCGGGCGCGCCTTTTACTTCCTGGCTCACGCTTGCGTTCCTGTTTAGCGTGCTGGTGCTGATGGCGTTCGACTATCCTAACGGCACCTGGACGATTGCCTCGATTCCTGTGATAGCCGTGCTGCTGGTTCTGGGATGGTTCGGGGCGCGTAAACGCGTTCATCAGATCGCAAGCCAGCTTCACGAGCATCACAACGAAGAACAGCCTGAACAACTTGTTCCCGCGGATGAGTTAAAAAGCTGACAGCTTAAGGCGGGCGAGCTTAGCGAACCCGCCAAACCCTTTACCGGATAAGCACCATGATTGCTGGCGCGAATACGTCCTGCTCTATTCCAGCAGGTGGAGGGTTGCCAACACAAACGGCCTTCGATTCGGGCCGCGCTCATGGAACGAAAAAACCGTAAATTTTTCCTCGCAGAAGCGGCTTGAATACCTGACGAATTTTCCTCCGGCGGGTCAAAAAAAGTTCTGCCTGCTGCCTCGCCCTTGCGCTTAGTTGTTCTTTCGCCAACACTTATCGTTAACGTAAAGTGCCTTTACAGTTTTCAAACTTTACCTGTAAGCATTAACATAGCCGCAAATGTTCCAGATGGTTCGTCTGGACGCTCGCCCTTCTCACCTGATGAAAATGCTCTGATGAAAATAACTCAACACGGAAAGTCCACGCTTCCCCTCTTGCTGATCCCGGCTCTGACGCCCTGGGCCGCGCCTGTTTTTGCTGCTGATAAGCCCAAAGTTAATGAACAAACGATGGTGGTCACCGCCACGCCTGGCGGGATATCCGAGCTGGATACCCCGGCCGCGGTCAGCACGATCGCAGGCGATGATATGCGCCAGTCCGCGCCGCGGGTTAACCTTTCAGAGAGCCTTGGCAGCGTGCCCGGTTTGCAGGTACAAAACCGCCAGAACTATGCGCAGGATTTACAGCTTTCTTTGCGCGGCTTTGGTTCGCGATCCACCTATGGCGTGCGCGGCGTGAGAATGTATGTGGATGGCATCCCGGCCACCATGCCGGACGGACAAGGGCAAACGTCCAATATCGATATCAACAGCGTCGAGAGTATCGACGTGCTGCGCGGTCCTTTTTCGGCGCTATACGGCAACGCTTCCGGCGGCGTGGTAAACGTCAAGACGACAACCGGCACGCAGCCGCCGACCCTTGAGGCGAGCACGTATTACGGCAGTTTCGGTAGCTGGCGCAACAGCGTTAAGGCCACCGGGGCTACGGGGGACGGCACTCACGCGGGCGACGTGGATTATTCCGTTTCCGCCTCACGCTTTACCACGCACGGCTATCGCGACCACAGCAGCGCCCAGAAAAACCTCGGCAACGCGAAGCTCGGCGTGCGCCTCGACGAAGCCAGCAAGCTGACATTCCTGTTTAACAGCGTGGACATTGATGCCAGGGATCCGGGCGGTTTAACTCAGCAGGAGTGGCGCGAAAACCCTACCCAGTCGCCGCGCGCTAACCAGTACGACACGCGTAAAACCACCAAACAGACCCAGGCGGGCCTGCATTATGAACGTCAGCTCACGGCAGATGACGATCTGAGCGTGATGGTTTACGCCGGTGAACGTGAAACCACGCAGTACCAGTCGATTCCTGTAGGGCCGCAGCTTAACCCGACCCATCCGGGCGGCGTGATCCAGCTTTCACGTCACTATCAGGGCATTGATTCCCGCTGGACTCACCGTGGCAACGTCTTCTCTGTGCCAGTCAGTTTCACCACGGGGCTTGATTACGAAACCATGTCCGAGAAGCGCAAGGGCTACGAGAACTTCGTGGTGGAAAACGGTGCCAACGTGCTGGGCGAAAAAGGCGCGATGCGCCGTAACGAACGCAACCTGATGTGGAACCTGGACCCTTATCTGCAAACCACATGGCAGTTCACCGATAAATTAAGCCTGGATGCCGGGGTGCGCTTTAGTTCGGTTTACTTCGACTCCAACGACTACTACATCACCGGTACTAACGTTGATGACAGCGGCGAGGCGAGCTACCACAAATGGCTGCCAGCGGCCTCGCTGAAATACGCGGTCACCGACGCGTGGAACGTCTATGCCTCTGCGGGCCGCGGGTTTGAAACGCCAACCATCAATGAACTTTCCTATCGCGCTAACGGCCAGTCCGGGCTGAACTTTGGCCTGCAGCCGTCCACCAGCGACACGGTGGAAGCGGGCAGCAAAACTCGCGTCGGCAACGGTTTGTTCACCGCCGCGGTATTCCAGACCGATACCGATGACGAGATTGTCACTGACCAAAACAGCGGCGGACGGACAACCTATAAAAACGCAGGTGAAACCCGTCGTCGCGGCGTTGAGCTTTCTCTTGACCAGCAGTTTGCTTACGACTGGCGTGTAAAAATGGCGTGGACCTGGCTTGCGGCCACCTACCGCACAAACGTCTGCGGCGATGATAACTGCAAAGGCAACCGTATGCCGGGCATCGCCCGCAATATGGGGTACGCCGCGCTGGAATACGCGCCGGAGGAAGGCTTCTATGCGGGAGCTGACGTTCGCTACATGAGCGATATTCAGGCCAATGATGAAAACGACGCCACCGCGCCAACCTACACCCTGGCTTCCCTGAACAGCGGCTATAAATTCCGCATTCAGCAAAGCTGGCTGCTGCACGTATGGGGACGCGTGGATAATCTGTTTGACCGCGATTATGTCGGCTCGGTCATCGTCAATGAAGGCAACGGTCGCTACTTCGAACCGGCGCCGGGCCGCAACTACGGCGTGGGCGTCAACCTGAGCTATACGTTCCAGTAAGCTATTCGTCAGACGGTGGGCTGCCCGTCATTTGCACGGTCAGCCACCGATATATCACCGTCACCACATAATGCTGCTGCTCAGGTGAAAGGGCCGTGCCCGCAGGGATACTGTGCCACTTCGCAAGGCATCCCCGGCAGCAGGTGGCGGTAGCATGCTGGGCGATAAACACCGGATGGCCGCGCATTGGCGTTTGCTTGCCGTCGTTTCTTGGGGCGGCAGGCGCAAGACGCTGCGCAATAAAATCTTCTGCGTGGCGGGTAAGGGTTTCCGGGCCTTTATCAATGCAATACTGGCGCTCTTTCGGGCCGAGGCGGAAACGCATGCGAAACGTGGAGCGCGAAAGGCGCTGGAAAACGGGGTCAAGATCGGTCACTGCATCACTTCAGGCTGGCTTACGGGAAAGTACATCTTCCCTCTTTTTCGACCCGCATGGCAAGCCGAGGCGCATGAGTTACGTTGTCACTTTAGCGGAGACGGGCTTCACCAGTTGAAATCGACGCGGAACAAATGTGAAAAGGCCTTTTTCCCGGCCTCTGTAATGATAACTTCTCTGTAGCCTGGCGTTCTGGTGAGCCAGCCCTTTTGCGTAAAGAAACTCAATAAAGCGGCCCCTGAATGCCCGCCGATGTGAAAACGCCTTTCGCTCCAGTCAAGGCAGGCGCAACGGCTTTTGCGTCTTGTGTGAGGGGTGATGATGACGCCCATATTTTGCAAACGTAGCTTTCCGGTTGCCGTCAACTGACTGCCGTCTGGCTCGATCCACCCCTCATCACGCATAAAATCGTATACCTGGACCGCTACTTTGCCCGCAAGATGGTCATAACAGGTTCGGGCAACGCGTAAATGCGCAGGCGTTCTGGTCGCAGGGGGCTGGCTGGACCTCATCGAAACGCCCATAAGCATTTCAAGAAGCTGGGCTATATGGCTCCCCGCCAGCCGGTAATAACGGTAGCGGCCCTGAGAGATGCACGCAATCAGATCACTTTGCAGAAGCTTGCCCAGATGCGCGCTTGCCGTTGACGCTGCTATATTAGCGGCCGAACTCAGTTCCGTGGCTGTCCATGCGCGCCCGTCCATCAGCGCGCAAAGCATGCTGACCCGTGAAGGGTCAGCAATAGCCGACGCCACTGCTGATAAGGACTTTTCTAACTGCCGGGCGTCATCGTCAGCCTTATTAGCAATGGGCAGATTCATTCGGTCGGTAAGCTCCACTTACGGGTGACCTTTTCGGCCAGCTCATTATTATCGGTTAATAAAATCAATCGGTTACTGTGGTCGCTATACTGTGTAAGGATAGTAATCCCCCGTTGTGCAATCACGCCCGCTATTTCACCCAGTTCTCCCGGTCTTTCCTGCTTCAGCTTGCGGATTAGCGGCCTGGTCACGCTCATGACCCTTAATCCTGCATCAGTAAGCACCCTACGGGCAAGCTCGCCGTCTTCGACCAGAAAATGCGCATGGCTTTCCTTTCCCGCGGTGAATACGCCTCCGCCCTCAAGCCCAACGCCATGTTGACCGAGCAAAGTACCGAACGACGCGAGCGCGCCCGGCTTGCTGCTGAGCACGACATGAATATCATACATGTGAAGGGTTTCCTGTTGCCGATGAATAGTCCCGCAGCACCTGCGCAACGCGAATTCTGTAAAATGAAAAAATAGTTTTTCTTCCTTCTGACTGTGCGGCCTGATGCTGCATATTTTTCTTCCAGCGCAGGACGGATTCTTCATTTTCCCACCATGACAGGGATAAAATTTTCCCCTGCGTATTCAGGCTCTGAAAGCGCTCAATAGAAATAAAACCCTCAATATCTTCCAGCAAAGGCTTTAGTTCCGCGGCCAGTTGAAAGTAACGATCCTGTTGTTCAGGTATTGCATCGGCTTCAAAAAGTACGGCAATCATAAAAATGCTCCGGTATGTGGCTTTCAAACCCACTATAAGAGCAAAAGTTAACGATGCTTCGGTAACCAACGAAATGTCAGAATTGTGCCTGCTTTTACGCTCGGGCTCAGCGTTCAGTAGCGCCTGCGGCCGCTCTTCGGGCCACAGGCAAACGGTAAACGGTGCGCCAGATGTCGAAGAACTGGGATCGGCCAGGGTATCCCTTCACTGTATCTACCAGGCCTGGGAAGGTTCAGCGTCCCTGTCGTTTTCCTCAGGGCCGTTAGCCTGTTTCACAATCATATTCGGCAGCGCCATCTCAATACCCTGCTCATTAAGCTTTTCAATGATGCGGATGTTTATCTCCTGCTGAATATCCATATATTTGTTGTAATCCGCCGTATTCACGATATGGACCACTTCGATATTCAGACGGTCGGTGCCAAAGCCAAGCAAATGCGCCCTGTCAAATTTTGTCTCGCCCACGTCGGTAATGATCTCTTTGACCATATCGCCAATATTGCGCAGCTTGTCCGGCGGGGTATTAATGGCGACGCCAAAATTAAAAACGATGCGGCGAGTCTGCATGCGTTTATAGTTATGCAGCGTTTGCTGAAGCAGAATAGCGTTGCCGCAAACGACCTGTTCACCGCTCAGGCTGCGAATGCGCGTGGTTTTAAGACCGATATGTTCGATGGTGCCGGCAACGTCGTTAAAAACGACAAAATCGCCGATTTCAAAGGGCTTATCAAAGCCAATCGACAGCGAGGCGAAGACGTCGCTGAGAATGGTCTGGATAGCCAGCGCGATGGCGATACCGCCTACGCCAAGGCTTGCAACCAGAGCCGTGATATTAACGCCCGCATTGGCCAGTATCGACAGCATCATCACCGACCAGACCACCGCACGCAGTATCAAGCCGGTTATCACCAGCGTCACCGGGTTTTTTATCATTCCCGGCTCGTTCATCACGTGACGCAGCCAGGAGACAACCGCCTGATCCATCCACAGCGCTATCTGCACCGCCAGCACCAGGAACCAGGCGTGGCTGATGGTGCTAAAAAGGTTATCAGGCAGATTGACAAAACGCAGGCTAAAAAGAAATGCGCAGATAAATATCAAAGGTTTACTGGTTTTACTGAGTACATCCTGCAGCACAAAGCGCATTTTATTGGTCGTTGGATGCCTCTCTCCCCACTGGCCGACGCCTTTTTGAACAAACGACAGCAGTCGGTTAATAAGCCAGTACATTAAGAGCGTGACAACCGTTATCGTGGCGACACCTATCCAGAACGTTGGAGCCATCATCAGCGCGATTAAGTCGAAGCGTGGCAGAAAATTCATGTTCCCTCCCGGTGTTTACAGTGAAGTACCAGTATAGGAAAGGAGGCGGCTGGCAGCAGAAAGCGGACAAAAACAGAAACATTCTTCTGCCGACAGCCGGTATTTTGCGCAACAAGCGCAAATAATCTTCATCCGCAGCGTTAAACAGCGTTACCTGACAATCGGCAAGTCTGCGTACCTTGTGGTATAACCAGGCGATAGCATTTCGCGCTTCATCGCCCAGCTTTTCTGAATGCCCTGCCCGGCAAACCACACCGTGCCTCTGCCTGAATGATTAAGCCTGTCGATCGTCTGCATCAGCTCATCGCTGTTGGGCCGTGGCTGGTGCTCATCGAACAGATTAAGCTGCGCCACGCCCTGGCTGAAGAAATCACTCAGCATAACGCCCGCTTTCATATAGCGATGGCCGTCTTTCCAGATTTGCTCCAGCGCGTTGATGGCGACGCGGATAATGTCACGGGTATCGTTGGAAGGAATAGCCAGCCGCCCGCTGGCCTGCGGGCCATAAAACGCCTCATTTTCGGCATGCGGACTGGTGCGGATATAGACGCTGATAACGCAGCAGAACTGCTTTTCGGCCCTGAGCTTCTCAGCCGCCCGCTCCGCATAGGTGCACACCGCCTCGTGCATCTCTTCATAAGCGGTGATGCGGTGCCCAAACGAACGGCTACAGAGGATATGTTGTTTAGTCGGCGCAAATTCCTCCGGTTCCAGGCAGACCTCACCGCGGAGTTCACGAACCGTGCGCTCAAGCACCACGCTAAAGTGCTTACGGATAATCCAGGTTGGGCTATCAGCAAGTTGCAGCGCGTTTTCAATGCCTAACAGTTCAAGCTTTTTACTGATGCGGCGCCCTACTCCCCAGACCTCATGCGCCGGCACCAGAGGCAACAGTTTTCGCAGGCGTTTATTGTCCGTCAGCTCCACCACGCCGCCGGTTTTACGCCATTTCTTCGCCGCAAAATTGGCAAGCTTGGCGAGCGTTTTGGTGGGCGCGATGCCAACCCCGACGGTGAGGCCGGTGTGCTTCAGTACCCGATCGCGTAGCTGATGGCCATAGGTATCAAGCGAAAGGCAGCGGCTCACGCCCGCCACGTTAATAAAAGCTTCGTCGATGGAGTAGATCTCTACGGCGGGCGCCATCTCGGTCAGGGTCATCATCACCCGATGGCTGAGATCGGCATAAAGCGCGTAATTTGAACTGAAAACAGCGACTTGCTGACGTTGCAGGTCGGCTTTAATTTTAAAATAAGGCATCCCCATTTTTATCCCTAAGGCCTTCGCTTCTGCTGAAAGCGAAATAATGCACCCGTCGTTATTTGAAACCACCACCACGGGCCTGCCCCGCAAATCCGGCCGGAAAACGGTTTCGCAGGAGGTGTAGAAACTGTTGACGTCAACCAGCGCGAACATGTCGGTTGGCTTTTAATGTGAAGGTCACCACGCCGAATATTTCCAGCTCTTCTCCCGGCTGGAAAACAATCGGGGAATAGTTTCTGTTATGCGGTATGAGCCGAAGGTCGGGGCGGGTATGCAGCTCTTTTACGGTAAACTCCCCGGCGACCGCCGCCACCACGATATCGCCATGCTCTGCGGACAAAGAGCGATCCACCACCAGCAAATCGCCATCGCCGATCCCCGCGCCGATCATTGAATCACCGCTGACCCTGACAAAGTAGGTCGCGCTCGGATGTTTAACCACCAGTTTATTAAGATCGAGACTGCCCTCGACATAATCCTGAGCAGGGCTTGGGAAGCCGCACGAAACCCGCTCTAAAAAAAGCGGTATCTCAACGCGCTTGCCGGGATGGAATGAAAAAATACCGTTCATAATTATTCAGCCAATGGATACTGTATATAAATACAGTATTACGCATTTGCCGGTCGGATCAAGCGACTTGTGATGAGATTGCGTAAATCCCTTAAAGCGGTACGAAAAACAGCCTGTCTCCTGCCCCCTGCTTCCTCGCCGTCTATTATTAAATGTTCGTTATAAAAATTTGCCCCCCGCAGTAACAAATTTTTGCTGCCTTAAATTTTAGAATTCTGGAGGCCTGGTATGAGCAACCGTGGCAATGAAACAGCTAAAACGCGCCTGGAAAGTACGGGCGACGACGACAGCAGTAGTTTCACAAAGAACGTTGAGATGTCTCACCTGACGTTGAAAGTCAACGGCGAGGCCCGGCAACTGGAAGTCGACACGCGCACTACGCTGCTGGACGCGCTGCGCGAGAATCTGCACCTCACCGGAACCAAAAAAGGGTGCGACCACGGCCAG
Organism: Buttiauxella sp.; assembly: GCA_032000125.1. Classification (GTDB taxonomy): domain Bacteria; phylum Pseudomonadota; class Gammaproteobacteria; order Enterobacterales; family Enterobacteriaceae; genus Dryocola. The sequence goes on from DAMALH010000027.1 coordinate 51,121, forward strand.
TGCGGGGCCTGTACCGTTATCCTGGACGGGCGCAGAATCAACTCATGCCTGACGCTTGCGGTAATGCATCAGGATGCCGAAATCACCACCATCGAGGGACTGGGAACGCCTGATAACCTGCATCCCATGCAGGCCGCGTTTGTAAAACATGACGGCTATCAGTGCGGCTACTGCACGCCGGGGCAAATCTGCTCGTCCGTGGCCGTTTTGCAGGAAATCGAAGCGGGCATCCCCAGCCATGTCACGCTCGATCTGATTTCCGCGCCTGAAATGACGGCGGAAGAGATACGCGAGCGAATGAGCGGCAATATCTGCCGCTGCGGCGCGTACTCCAACATTCTTGCGGCGATTGAAGCTGTCGCGGAGGGCCAGAAATCATGAAGGCCTTTACCTATGAACGAGTGAAAAACCCTGCCGAAGCGGCAGCAAGCGCCCGACGCACGCCGGGTGCAAAATTTATCGCGGGCGGAACAAACCTGCTCGATTTAATGAAGCTTGAGATAGAGACGCCCTGCCACCTGATTGACGTTAACGGCCTGGCGCTGGATAAAATTGAGCCGACCGCCGAGGGCGGCGTGCGCATCGGGGCGCTGGTGCGCAACACCGATCTGGCTGCCGATACGCGCATCCGTCGCGATTACGCCGTACTTTCACGGGCGCTGCTTGCGGGCGCCTCCGGCCAGTTGCGTAACCGGGCAACCACCGCAGGTAACCTGCTCCAGCGCACGCGCTGCCCTTACTTTTACGATACCAATCAACCCTGCAATAAGCGGCGTCCCGGCAGCGGCTGCGCCGCGCTGCAAGGCTTTAGCCGACAGCATGCGGTAGTAGGCGCAAGTGAAGCCTGTATTGCCACTCATCCCAGCGAT
>DAMALH010000027.1:51999-53478 GCA_032000125.1 Buttiauxella sp.
ATGGCCGTCGCCATGCGCCTGCTGGACGCTGTCGTAGAGACGGTCAGCCCTGACGGGAACGTGCGCCACATTCCTGTGGCAGATTTCTACCTCGCGCCGGGCAATACGCCTCATCTGGAAAACACGCTCTCTCCAGGTGAGCTGATCGTCGCGGTCACGCTGCCTCCTCCTTTGGGCGGGACACATATCTATCGAAAAGTGCGCGATCGCGCTTCTTACGCCTTCGCCCTGGTTTCGGTCGCCGCCGTTGTGCAGCCGGACGGGAGCGGCCGCGTTGCGCTGGGCGGCGTTGCGCATAAACCCTGGCGGCTTGAAGAAGCCGATGCGGAACTGGCGCAGGGGGCAAGAGAAGTTTATGAGCGGCTGTTCGCAAGCGCGCAGCCGACGCCGCAAAACGAGTTCAAACTGACGCTGGCGAAACGCACTCTCGCCTCGGTGTTGGCAGAAGCGAGGGCCTGAGCCGATGAAATTTATAGAGCCTGCAAAAGATAACCCCATCGACCAGCTCCGGGTGGTTGGTCACCCTCACGATCGTATTGACGGCCCGGCCAAAACTACCGGCACCGCCCGCTACGCTTACGAATGGCACGACGAGGTGCCCGGTGTGGCATACGGCTATGTGGTAGGCTCCGCCATCGCCAGGGGGCGGATTAACTCGATTGATATCAGGGCCGCCCGAAACGCGCCCGGCGTGCTTGCCGTTGTCACCGCCGAGAACGCCGGCCCCCTTGGCAAAGGAGAAATGAACACCGCTTCGCTTCTGGGCGGTCCGGAGATTGAGCATTACCATCAGGCCGTTGCCGTCGTTGTCGCGGAAACATTCGAACAGGCGTGCGCGGCGGCGGAACTGGTGCGGGTGGATTACCAGCGTGAGCAAGGCGCGTGGGATCTTGCCCACGAAAAACCTTCCGTCACCACGCCTCCTGAAGACACGCCGGATAAAACAACGGGCGACTTTGCCAGCGCCTTCGCAGCCTCAGCGGTGCAGCTTGATGCCACCTACACCACGCCCGATCAGAGCCATATGGCTATGGAACTGCATGCGTCCATGGCCGCCTGGGAAGGCGAGAAACTCACCGTCTGGACCTCCAACCAGATGATTAACTGGTGCCGCAACGAGCTTGCCAAAACGCTTAACCTGGACCAGGAGAATGTGCGGATCGTGTCGCCTTATATCGGCGGCGGTTTCGGCGGGAAGCTGTTTCTGCGCAGCGACGCCGTGCTGGCGGCGCTTGGCGCCCGCGCAGCGAAAAGGCCGGTCAAGATAGCGCTGCAAAGGCCTCTCATCCCCAACAATACCACGCACCGCCCGGCGACCATTCAGCGCATCCGCATCGGCACGGATGCAGGCGGGCGCATCGAGGCCATCGCCCATGAGAGCTGGTCAGGCAACCTTCCTGGCGGCCAGCCAGAGACGGCGGTTCACCAGACCGACCTGCTTTACGCGGGCGCTAACCGCCATACAGGGCTACGGCTGGC
>DAMALH010000027.1:53719-55061 GCA_032000125.1 Buttiauxella sp.
AGCCGAGAAGGCGGGAGTGGACCCGATAGCCTTCCGTATTCTCAACGATACCCAAGTCGATCCGGCCCGCCCCGAACGCTTCTTTTCCCGACGCCAATTGATTGAATGCCTGCGCCCGGGCGCTGAGCGCTTTGGCTGGCACCGTCGAAGCGCACGGCCTGCGCAGGTGCGGGACGGACGCTGGATGACAGGCATCGGCGTCGCGGCCGGCTTTCGCGACAATATGGCGACCACGTCCGGCGCGCGCGTGCATCTTGACGCGCATGGCGTGGTGACCGTGGAAACCGACATGACGGATATCGGCACGGGCAGCTACACCATCATCGCCCAGACCGCGGCTGAAATGTTGGGCGTGCCGCTGGGGAAAGTAGTGGTGCAACTGGGAGACTCTGAGTTTCCCGTCTCTGCAGGTTCAGGCGGACAATGGGGTGCCAATAGCTCAACGGCAGGGGTTTATGCCGCCTGCGTCAAGCTACGTGAGGCGGTGGCGGAAAAGCTCGGTTTTGATGCGCATGAGGCGACGTTTGTCGATGAATGGGTACGCGCCGGGAACCGTCGCGCTCAACTCAGTGAAGCTGCCGCTGACGGGACGCTGACCGTTGAAGATACCATTGAATTCGGCGAGCTTGATAAGACATACCAGCAATCCACTTTTGCCGCCCATTTCATTGAGGTGGGAGTAGATATGGCTACCGGCGAAGTACGCGTTCGCCGCATGCTGGCCGTGTGCGCCGCAGGCCGGATACTCAACCCTAAAACGGCGCGCAGCCAGGTCATTGGCGCGATGACCATGGGACTGGGCGCGGCGCTGATGGAAGAGCTTATCGTCGACAAGCGGCTGGGGTATTTCGTTAACCACGATCTGGCAGGCTACGAGGTGCCGGTGCATGCCGATATCCCCGAGCAGGAGGTCCTGTTCCTTGAAGATACCGATCCCGTTTCCTCCCCGATGAAGGCTAAAGGCGTGGGCGAGCTGGGTTTGTGCGGCGTAAGCGCGGCTATCCTCAATGCGGTTTATAACGCAACCGGGGTCCGGGTGCGGGATTATCCCCTTACGCTTGATAAGCTGCTGAAAGGCCTGCCGGAACTCACCTGAAAATGGAGAAAAGATGCTGAAACTGTCTCCCGTTAGCGAACAGGCAGAGCGCTACCTGCTCACGCCAGAACAGGCGTTTTTGACCGACAACAGCATTGAGGTCCTGCGTTTCGCGGCTGAAGCCTTCAGCGCCGGCGTGGGCGTTGCCCTGGTCACGCTGGTTGACATCCGCGGCGGCGGCGCGCGGGCGCTGGGGGCGCATATGGCCGTACGGCAGGATGGCCTGTACTGCGGCTTCGTATCAGG
>DAMALH010000028.1:0-52738 GCA_032000125.1 Buttiauxella sp.
CCTCGCGGCACCTGCTGCAACTGCCGGGCGTTGTCCAGCGCCTGCAAATTGCTGTCCTGCGGGGAAACCGAGGTTAGCCTTTCACGCCACTGCGCAGCGCCTTTAAGATCGCCTGCCTGCTGCGACCACAGCGCCATCAGATATAGCGCCTGGGCGTTGTTGGTATCCACCATCAGCACTTTTTTCAGCGACTCCATCGCCAGATCGTCGTGAGACTTTTCATGCCAGTAGTTGGCCTGGTCGAACAAGGCTTTTAACGCTGGATTATTATTTTCCGCCGCCTGCGCGCCATTAAAGCCTCCCATCGCCAGCCCGCCGAACAGGCAGAGCGTGGTCAAATTTCTGGCGGTTTTATTCTTATGCTTCATTTTGCTACCACCCTTACTCACGATCGGCTCCCTGCGGGTTAAGGCGCTTGCGCGCACGCTGTTTCAGCAGGACGTAGAGGCTCAAACCAATTATCGTCGCAAACAGCAGACCAAAGATCGCCAGCATCGCCGAGTGCTGGTTGGCGTACCACACCACCATCATGTACCAGGGCATCTGGCCGCTTGGGAACTGCGGGCCAACGCGGAAGCTGCGCACGCCGTTTTCATCGGTGATGATAGCGGCGTCGCCACGAATCCCCGCGTTGATGCGTGCCGAGCTAAGATCGCTATGCAGGCGGGAGAGCTGCTCGTCGTTACTACCGATGGCCATCACCACCAGACGAGAAGGATTCCACTGCGAGCGGAAGCTCACAAACCCGCGCCAGGCTTCATTTGAGGAGAAGTAACGATCGGCTTCCACCCCCGACGCGCTCCAGTCGCCTTCCAGCCAGCGCTGCACTTTTTCCCAGGTGTCGGGTTCGCGCACGCCAAAGGTGTGCTCATTGCTGATAAACGAAGACCTGGCCAGCAGCGCGCGGTTAAACGCGCTTTGTTCCAGCGAGGAAACCGCCAGCACATCGCTTTGGCTCAGGTGTAGCAGATTCGCCCCGCCTGCTGGCAGGCCAAACATCACCCGAGCGTTATTCAACGAGGTGCCGGTGGCATTCCCGGAGCGCGCGGCCAGATCCAGCAGGGTGCCAATTTCACTTTCGCTTGGGTTTTCAGGCAGCAGCAGAACGGTTTGCGAGAAGTCCGCCAGGCGAGTGAACGGGAACGACGCCCCCACGAAGTAAGAGAGATTCGGCAACAGCGCGAAGTGCTGCGTTTTGCTCAGGTCGATCCACGAATCCTCATCGATACGGCTCTTGATGTTGTTGTTGAGCAGCACGCTGCACGGCGCGTTTTCTTTGGTTTCGATCCTGAAGTAGAGCGCCAGCTGGTTGTCGCCATAAATCAGGTACGGCTCCAGCGGCATATGGTAGCTTTCCTGGCGTGCGTCGCCGCCCACTTTGTGCCACAGCGTTTCCAGCGCGCCCTGCTTGTTGACCGGCAGGTTGTGCAGGAAGGTACCGTTGAAAGTCATCGACAGATAGGAGCGATCTTCATCGATCCAGGGTTCTGACGGGAAGCGGTAGCCGATCTTCAGCGGGATAGTGTCGCCGTCCCACATAAAGAGATCGGGCGCGGCGCGGAATGCCAGACGCAGCGGCTCATGCCAGATGCCGGTGGCGGTCAGGCTTTGATCCTTACGCAACAGCTCGCTCAGGCGCACCGGGCGGTCGGTTGTTATCCAGCGCGGCGCATCGTAGGGCTTGCTTACCGGAATGGTCTGCGGCTCAACCGGCGAGCTTGAGGTCTGCGTTTTGAACTGGCCACGGGTCAGGCGCCAGGCGGCGCTGCGCAACTGTCGATCGTTATTCCCGATAACCAGCAGCAGCTTGTAGACCGGATTGCCCGGATTATCGATCACCTGCAGCATCGCGCCCTGGCTTGCCGGCAGCGTTAAGCCGCCGATGCTCTCCCCTGCTTTACCGAACAGAATGCCGTTTTTCTCCGGCAGCTTGTCATGAAGCGCCTCAAAGGAAATGCCGCGGTAGTCGGCCTGGATGCCCAGCCAGGAGGCGACCTGCGCCGCGGCCCCCACCTGCTCCGGCAGGGTTTTCGCCGGGAAGGCAAAGGCCAGGGTGGCCGGGGTCATCTGCATCTCGTCAAAAAACGGACGCGGGAAATGGCTCAGGTCAGCCCCGATATTGAGCTGCTGCGCTTCCAGGTCCAGCCGGGTTGTCGGCATGATGATGACCTGATACTTATCCGACAGGTCTCGCTGGCACTGCAGCGCGTCGCCATCGTTAATTTTGAAGCTGATGTTATTGCGCGATACCACCATCGCCGCCGGGATATCTAACTGGTAGGTGGAGATATTGCTGTCCGCGGAACCCAGCGGCACCGTACCCAGCGGCTGGCCGTTGAGCATCAGCTGTAGCGTTGTGTTACGCGCCGCCATCGCCGGGGAAACTTTCAGGTTCAGTACCAGCTGCGCGTTGGTAACCACCTGATCCGCCGACAGGGTAAAGTCGATCCCGCCCTGTAACTGGCCTCCGCTTAACACCACGCCCTGAGGCTGCCCCATCTGCGCGACGGTAACGCTGCTGACGTTGCCGGGCGTGAAGGCTGACGGCGTAAGCACGGCGGGTGCCGTCTCGGTATCCGGCGCAGATTCAATGGCCGGCGGCGGTAAATCCACCGGCAACACAGATTCCGCAGCCGTCGGCTCCTCTGCCATAGCCGGTGCCGCAAGGACGCTGAAAGCCAGGAACAACTGGCAGGCTTTACGGGTCATCCATTTCATACTGCATTGTCCTCGCTGGCGTTATCCATACGGCGGGCCGCTTCCTGACGTCGGCGGCGGTTTTCGCGACGCGATTTCCAGGTCAGCCAGAAGAGGTCGAACACGCTGCGGATAATGGTCAACAGCGAGCGGAACGGGTTGTCCTGCGGCTTTGGTGGATGGATCCACGCATCGGCACGTGCCAGCACCACGCGCACCAGCTCACGGCGACGGTCGAGCGGGATCTCATCGAACATCAGACGGATAGATTTTTCGTCGCTGGCGATAACCCTGACCGGAATACCGATCGAGCCGGAGTGCAACTGCAGTTCGACTTCTTCGATTTCATCATTCAGGTGGCGTTCGTCCACCACCGCGATACGGCAGCCGCCCATGGACAAATCAAGCGTATGGCTGCGCGAAGAGATGCCGCTGGCGTAGTGAATAACCACCGGCACGCTAACGTCGATACGAATGGTTTTGCGCGTCTGACGGGTTTCGCGCGCCACGGCAATTGCCGCCAGCAGGAAAATCAGGCTGTATAAGCCCCAGGCCACGTTCAGGGCGATAACTCGCGGGTCAACGCCGAAGTAGTCGTGAGCGCAGGCGCGCACAATTCCGGCAATGACCCCGGCGGCAAGCAGCACCGCGATGACGATATGCGGGCGCACAATGCTGAAGTCAAAATAGCCCACGTCCAGCAAAGCGCCTTTATCCGTTACGTTAAACTTGCCGCGCTTGGGGAAAATAAGCGTAATAAGGGTTGGCAGGATCAGGTGGAACGCCAGCACCAGATCGTAGATTTCACCCCAGAAGCTGTAGCGGAAGCGGCCGTTTAGCCGCGAGTTCAGGTAAATACACAAGAACAGATGCGGCAGCATGTAGGCAAATATCAGGCTCGCCGACGAGTGAATGATATTGAGGTTAAACAGCAGGTAGGCCAGCGGGGCCGTCAGAAACGCCACGCGTGGCAAAGCAAACTGGAACGAGAGCATGGCGTTGAGATAACACAGGCGCTGCTGCCATTTCAGGCCGCGCCCGAAAAGCGGGTTATCCAGACGCATGATTTGCGTCATGCCGCGCGCCCAGCGGGTACGCTGAATCACGTGCAGCACCAGGCGTTCGGTGGCAAGGCCCGCCGCCAGAGGGATATCCAGATAGGCGGACTTCCAGCCCAGCCGCTGCATTTTCAGCGCGGTATGGGCATCTTCAGTCACGGTTTCAACGGCAAAGCCGCCGATCTCTTCCAGCGCGCTGCGACGGATAACCGCGCAGGAACCGCAGAAGAAGGTCGCGTTCCAGTTGTCGTTGCCGCGCTGAATCTGCCCGTAGAAAAGCTGGCCCTCGTTGGGAATATTGCGCCCCACAGAGAGGTTGCGCTCAAACGGGTCCGGCGAATAGAAATAGTGCGGGGTCTGCATTAATGCCAGCTTGGGGTCCACCAGGAACGCGCCGACCGTCGCCTGCAGGAAGATGCGGGTCGCCACGTGGTCGCAGTCGAACACGCAAATAAGCTCGCCTTTGGTCAGCTTCATGGCGTGGTTAAGGTTGCCCGCTTTGGCGTGAGAGTGTTCGTTACGCGTGATGTAACCCACGCCTACCTTTGCGGCAAACACTGCAAATTCACTGCGTTTACCGTCATCCAGCAAATAGATTCTGAGTTTATCGGCAGGATAATCAAGGCACTGGGCAGCCAGCACCGTATCACGCACCACTTCCAGGCTTTCGTTATACGTTGGGATGTAAACATCAACGCTTGGCCATTTAGCGGTGTCATCCGGCAGCGGCACAATAGTGCGCTTAAGCGGAAAGAGGTTTTGCAGATAGCTCAACATGATAACTATCCAAATGTAGAGCTCTGCTAAAAAAAGGCCGATACCGAGGATGGCTTCAATCTCAGAATTAAAATGCAGGGTCTGCGTCGCCCGGAAATAGATATACCTTGTGGACATTAAAACGGCCACAATCATCATAATGACGGAAATGCTGTGCTTTTTGCTAAAGCCTGACAGGAACAAAACGCCAATGGTGATTAAGCCAAAAATATACTGCTTTTGGCTGTCCATCGGCGTAATAACGATCAGCACCGCTATTGGCGCCAGCACCAGCAGGAGTAAATAAAAAAGGGCCTTTTTCATAGGACTTCCTGAAATGAGGTCAGAAATTAGACGTTCTCAGACCGGCATGTACGGCACCGTCACCAATTTTTATTCCCAGAATGCCCGCCACGCGCTTGCTCACCAGTTCAATATCAAAAGCGGCGGCTGACGCTGCGCTAAAATCAAATATCGACTGCTGAGAGGCGTTGGCTTCAGCGACGCTTTCATCCCGGTTAATAATGCCAAGCAGGCGATCGCCAAGACGCTGCTGCATAAAAGCCGTGACGTCGCGGCTGATATGGCGGCGACTATCGCTTTGGTTTAACAGGAAATAATATCCGGATTTGTGATTTAGCGGCTCGCCGCCCGTCAGCCGGTGGCTTTCGATATGCGGCAGAAGCGACAGCGAGGCGGTATCCGCAAGCAGGGTCACCAGATGCAGATCGGCCAGTTGCGACATCGCCTTCAGCGCGGGGCCAGGCCCCGGTGGGAAATCAGCCAGAATCACCAGCCCGGGATAATTAAGCAGGGCGCTTAATCCTCGCGTCAGGAAGTGGCTGTCGTTGGTAAGACGCTGCTCGAAATCAAGGCGCTGCTCTTCGGTGACTTCACCATAGGGCAGAACAAACATATTGCTGCCCGCGGTGAGCACGGACTGGCTCCAGTCGGCGGACTCGCTGGCACGGGCAACAAAGCCGCGGCCATCGGACAACGGCACGCCAAAATGCAGGCGCAGCGCGTTTTGTACGTCAAAATCAATGGCCAGTACTTTGCTGCCGGAGCGTGCCAGGGCATATGCAAGGTTAGCGGCGATCGTGGTTTTTCCTACTCCACCTTTTGGCGAGCAAATACAAACTAACGGCATGAAGCGATCGTCTCCAACAGCGGTTGTAACGGGAGGTCTTTGGCAGGATGGTTTGTCGTCGTTGACCCTTTGGCGGCGAACATCTGTTCGAAACGCACGGGTTCAGCTTGCGATGGCGCAACAAATTCCTTTGCAGGTTCTGGTGCCTGCGCCGGCGCAGCAGGGGCGACAGGCGCAGAAGCAAGCTGTGCAAACAAAGAAACCGCCGCGGCTTTCTCTTCCGGTAGCGGCATTTCTGCGGCTTTTTCTACGGGTGCGGCCGCCGCCAGGCCGCCAGGGCCTGGATGTTGCGCCGCTACCGGCGCCACATTTTGTGCAGACAACGGCTTAGCAAAAGCCGCGTCAAACTCACCGGGTTTGACCGCCTGCGGTACAGGCACCGCAATGCTGCCGGCCTGCGCCAGCACCGAATCGTCATCGCTACCGGCGAGCTGTTTAATAATCGCCCAGTGGCTCAGGTTTACCCGTTGGTTCTGCGCCGACATATCCTTAAACCCAATGGCGCCCGTGCGTGTCTTATCCTTGAAACGCTGCAAATCATCATAACTTTTCATTTCAATGCTCATGATTTACAAGTAAATATTATTAGACCCACGCACGCCTTTATTGCGGCCAGGCTTTAACCGGAAACAGGATTATAGGTTGCGATAATTGAATACGCACGAACGCCACGCAGCATATTTCGCTTGCATGGTGTAATAATTACTCAGCTTATTATTATTCCCGTGGGGTTTAAGGCGGGAGAGTTGCAATATAATATCGGTAGCCCGAACCCTTTATCCATCTTTTTTTCTGTGGTTTTTAGGTTCAGAAATTAATCATGCCGGAACTTTAAAAGTCAGCGCTAAAAATCACACTTAAGAAAAAAATCGAAACTATAAACTGCTATTTAATAAAAAATCAGCACAAGATATTTACGTTATTTCCCGGTAAAAATTAACATGCCAAAAGGCGCTTTTTCCGCGGCCGATTAATGAAAAAAGCAGCCGCTTTAATATCAAAGTTAATTAATAAACCATGCTTCATTAGCTAATTAACTCGCTTCGCAAATTTAAAAGGCATCGGCTTTATGTGGATTATTGTGGTGCAAAAGCAGCGAAACAAGGAATGAGTCTGACAACGAGGTGAAAAACATGGGCCACGAGGCTTTGAAGCAGAAAGGAATGCACCGAACAAATAGTCATTTTAGTTCTACGATTAAAGGCCCTTTCTCGCAAAAGGGCCTTTTTATTTGAACCTAACGAATTTCCTGGTTCTCGTCCTGATCGACGGCAAAACACGCCACTAGCTGGCCGCCGTAGTCTTTGAGCTGCGGCTGGAGCTGGGTGCACGGCCCAAAACGGCGACGGCAGCGGGCGTTGAACGCGCAGCCCGGAGGCGGGTTCAGCGGGCTTGGCAGTTCGCCGGTGAGCTTGATGCGTTCCCTGCGGTCGTCCGGGTTCAGACGCGGCGTTGCGGATAACAGCGCTTGCGTGTACGGATGACGCGGGTTAGAGAAGATCTGCTCTTTGGTGCCCTTCTCCACGCAGCGGCCCAGGTACATCACCATCACTTCATCGGCGATGTGCTCCACCACCGACAGGTCGTGCGAGATGAACACGTAGGACAGCCCCATATCCTGCTGCAAATCCATCATCAGGTTCAGCACCTGCGCACGCACGGAGACGTCCAGCGCCGAAACCGGTTCATCTGCGATCACCACGTCCGGGTCTAGCATCAGACCGCGGGCGATGGCGATACGCTGACGCTGGCCGCCGGAGAACATATGCGGATAGCGGTCGTAATGCTCAGTTTTCAGGCCGACTTTCGCCATCATCGCCAGCGCTTTTTCACGGCGTTCGGCTTTGCTCAGATTGCTGTTGATTTGCAGCGGCTCTTCAAGAATTTGCCCCACCTTTTTACGCGGGTTCAGGGAGCCGTACGGGTTCTGGAAGACAATCTGAATTTTCTGGCGACGCAGCTTTTCCGACGTAGCATCGGGTTTTAATAAATCCTGGCCCTGATAGTACAGCTCGCCGCCGGTCGGGATTTCGATCATCGTCAGCAGGCGGCCGAGGGTGGATTTTCCACAGCCGGACTCGCCCACTACCGCCAGCGTTTTGCCGCGTTCAAGGTTAAAGGAAACCCCGTCGAGCGCTTTCACCAGGCGTTCCTGGCCAAAAATGCCTTTCTTCACCGGGTAATGTTTTTTCAGGTCGATGGCCTGCAACAGCGGCTGTTGGGCGGTGGCCTTATCGGTAATCATAGGTTGGCCTCCCGGCATCATCGAGTGGGTAGTGACATTTAGACTGGCGACCGTTATCCACCAGATTCAGGTCCGGCTCATCAACGCGGCACTTATCCGTAGCATACGGGCAGCGCGGGTTGAGCAGGCAGCCGTTCGGGCGGTCGTACTTGCCCGGCACGACACCCGGCAGCGATGCCAGCCGCGCTTTGTCCTGCGCAAACTCGGGCAGCGCGCGCAGCAATGCCTGAGTGTACGGATGACGCGGCGCGCGGAAGATATCTTTCGCTTCGCCGGTTTCCACCACCTGGCCTGCATACATCACAATAATTTTATGGGCCGCTTCAGCCACCAGCGCAAGGTCATGGGTGATGAGGATCAGCGCCATGTTCTCTTTTTGCTGTAGCTCCAGCAACAGCTCGATGATTTGCGCCTGGATGGTGACATCCAGCGCGGTTGTAGGTTCGTCGGCAATCAGCAGCTTAGGGCGACAGGCAATCGCCATCGCGATCATGACGCGCTGGCTCATGCCGCCGGAAAGCTGGTGCGGGTACACGTCCAGACGCGAAGCGGGATCGGGAATGCCGACCAGGTTCAGCAGGTCGATTGCACGCTGGCGACGGGTTTTTTTATTGCCGCCCTGGTGCACCTTAATCGCTTCCATAATCTGGAAGCCGACGGTGTAGCAAGGGTTAAGGCTGGTCATCGGGTCCTGGAAGATCATCGCCACTTCGGCACCGACCAGGTTGCGACGTTCTTTCTCAGAAATCTTCTGCAGGTCCTGGCCGTTGAACTCCAGTTTCTCGGCCATTACGCGGCCTGGATAATCAATCAGCCCCATAATCGCCAGCGAGCTGACGGATTTGCCGGAGCCTGATTCACCCACGATGCCGACGACTTCGCCCTGATTTACCGTGTAGCTTACGCGGTCTACGGCACGGAACGGTGTCCCTTCGTCGCCGAAGTGCACCGATAATTTATCTACATTCAATAACGCCATCTCGAACCTCTTACTGCTTCAGTTTAGGATCGAGCGCATCACGCAGCCCGTCACCCATCAGGTTAAATGCCAGCACCGTCAGCAGGATTGCGACACCGGGGAAGGTGACAACCCACCAGGCGCTTTGCGCGAACTGCAACACGTCGGAGAGCATGGTGCCCCATTCCGGTGTTGGCGGCTGCGCACCCATGCCAAGAAAGCCAAGGGCGGCCATATCGAGAATGGCGTTAGAGAAGCCAAGAGAGGCCTGCACGATAAGCGGTGCGAGGCAGTTCGGTAAAATGTTGATGAACATCTGGCGCATGGCGCTTGCGCCCGCCACGCGGGAAGCGGTCACGTAGTCGCGGTTAACTTCCACCAGCACCGCGCCACGGGTCAAACGCACATAGTGCGGCAGCGCAACAAACGTCAGCGCAAGCGAGGCGTTAACAATCGACGGGCCGAAGATAGCCACCAGCACCAGGGCCAGCAGCAGGCTTGGCAGCGCCAGCATGATGTCGACGATACGCATGATGATGTTGTCGATAATACCGCCGAAGTAGCCGGCTATCAGGCCGAGCACCACGCCCATAATCAACGACAGCACCACGACCAGACAGCCCACCAGCAGCGACAGACGCGCGCCGTACATCAGACGCGCCATGATATCGCGGCCTACGTCATCGGTGCCGAGGATAAACTGCCAGCTACCGCCTTCCTGCCAGACCGGCGGGTGCAGCAGCGCATCGCGGAACTGTTCAGCCGGGCCGTGCGGCGCGAGGACGTTGGCGAAAATGGCGATCAAAATCATCACCGTGACATACACAAGGCCGATAACCGCGCCTTTGTTACGTTTGAAGTAGTGCCAGAACTCCTGGAATGGCGTCATTGGCTTCGGCGCCGCCGCTACTTTACTTTCAGTTATTTGCGTCATGATGGCCCCTTATTTCTTATGGCGTATACGCGGGTTCACCACGCCGTACAGTAGATCGACGAGCAGGTTAACGAGGATAATCATCGTCGCCACCAGCAATACGCCGCCCTGTACTACCGGGTAATCACGACGCTGAAGCGCATCGATAAGCCAGCGGCCAAGGCCCGGCCAGGAGAAAATGGTCTCCGTCAGGATCGCACCAGCAAGCAGCGTACCGACCTGCAGGCCGATAACGGTCACCACCGGCAGCATGGCGTTGCGCAGAGCATGAATCACGATAACGCGCATACGCGTAAGCCCCTTAGCGCGGGCGGTACGAATGTAGTCTTCGCCAAGCACCTCAAGCATTGCAGAACGCGTCATACGAACGATAACCGCCAGCGGAATGGTGCCGAGCACGACGGCAGGCAGGAGCATATGCGCCAGCGCATCGATAAAGTCGCCCTCTTCACCCCAGATGGCCGTATCAATCAGCATAAAGCCGGTGAGCGGCATGGTGTCGTCGAGGAATACCGTATCGCTGACGCGCCCGGAAACCGGGGTCAGGTTCCAGTAAACCGAAACCAGCATGATAAGCATCATGCCCCACCAGAAGATAGGCATCGAGTAGCCGGTCAGCGCCAGGCCAACGGACGTATGATCGAAGATAGAACCGCGTTTAACGGCGGCCAGCACGCCAACCGGGATGCCCACGGCAATGGCGAAAATCATGGCGCACACGCCGAGTTCCATTGTCGCTTTAAAACGCGGCACGAACTCATCCCAGACAGGGAGGCGGCTTTTTAACGAAATGCCTAAATCACCGTGCATTACGCCCCATATGTAATGGAGGTACTGCTGCCACATCGGCTTGTCGAGACCGAGTTCGGCCAGCAACTGGGCATGACGTTCAGGAGAGATACCACGCTCGCCGGCCATGATCATCACCGGGTCACCGGGAATCATATGCACGAAAGCGAAAGTGAGTAGGGTAATACCGATAAACGTGGGGATAACTAGCCCCAGACGTCGAAGGATGAACTGCAACATATCCCGGATTCTCTGTAATGACTGAAGGCCCTGCGGCGCTCAGTCTGTATTGCTCACAAATCATTCCCCTCTCCCGGGAAGGGAGAGGGAATAAAGCACTTTGCTTTTATTATTCGACAGACACGTTTTCGAAGTGGTGTTTGCCTAATGGATCAACCACATAGCCTTTGACTTCTTTACGCACCGGCTCGTATACGGTGGAGTGGGCGATGATCAGCGCCGGAGCCTGGTCATGCATCACTACCTGAGCCTGCTTGTACAGCTCGATACGTTTGTTGTGGTCTTCCGCCGCACGCGCAGGCTGGATCAGGTCTTCAAACGGCTTGTAGCACCAGCGCGAGTAGTTAGAGCCGTCTTTCGCCGCATCGCAGCTAAACAGGGTGGCGAAGAAGTTGTCCGGGTCCCCATTGTCCCCGGTCCAGCCCATCATCACAGCCTGGTGTTCGCCGGCTTTGGCGCGCTTAAGGTACTCGCCCCACTCGTAGGTAACGATTTTAGCGGTCACGCCGATTTTCGCCCAGTCAGCCTGAATCATCTCGGCCATACGGCGAGCGTTCGGGTTGTACGGACGCTGTACCGGCATTGCCCACAGGTCAACGGTAAAGCCTTTATCCTGGCCTGCTTCTTTCAGCAGCGCTTTCGCCTTCTCAGGATCGTAGGTGTAATCCTTCACGTCATCGTTATAGCCCCACATGGTTGGTGGGATCAGGTTTTTAGCCGCGACGCCCGCGCCCTGATAAACCGCTTTGATGATCGCTTCTTTGTTCACCGCGTAAGTCAGCGCCTGACGTACTTTCACGTCATCAAAGGGCTTCTTCTCGGTGTTGAAGGAGAGGTAACCCACGTTCAGGCCGGCCTGTTCCATCAGATCGATGCTTTTGTCCTGCTTCATACGAGCGATATCTGCCGGGTTCGGGTACGGCATAACCTGGCACTCGTTTTTCTGCAGCTTGGCGTAACGCACGGACGCGTCAGGCGTGATGGAGAACACCAGACGGTCGATCTGCGGCTTGGTGCCCCAGAAGCCCGGGAACGCTTTGTACAGAATGCGGGAGTCTTTCTGGTATTGCAGCAGTTGGAATGGACCGGTACCGATTGGGTTCAGGTCAGTTTTTTCCGGCGTGCCGGCTTTCATCATGCTGTCCGCGTATTCTTTGGACAGGATAGAAGCAAAGTCCATCGCCATATCAGCAAGGAACGGCGCTTCTGGACGAGTCAGCACGAACTGAACGGTGTTGTCGTCCACTTTTTTGATTTCGCTGATCAGATCCGGCAGGCCCATGCCTTCGAAGTATTCATAGCTGCCGCCAGAAACTTTGTGATACGGGTTATCTTTGTTTTTCTGGCGGTCGAAGGAGAACACCACGTCGTCGGCATTGAAATCACGCGTTGGTTTGAAATCTTTATTGTCCTGCCACTTCACGCCCTGACGCAGGTGGAAGGTATAGGTTTTGCCGTCTTCACTGACTTCCCACTTTTCAGCAAGGCCAGGAACGATTTCTGTGGTGCCGGTTTTGAACTCGACCAGACGGTTATAGATTGGCACTGAGCTTGCGTCGTAAGTCGTACCAGAAGTGAACAGTTGAGGGTTAAAACCTTCAGGCGAACCTTCTGAACAATAAACCAGGGTCTTAGCCTGAACGCTGGCTGCAACGGTCAAAGCTACCAGGCTCAGACCAAACTTCAGCATCCCTGACTTCTTCAAGGAAATACTCATTCTTCTGCTCCAATGTGAGATGTGTTGTTTTTATCCGTGAGACCTTTGTTATTTGAGTGCGGTCTGTCCGGTATGCCCGCGGGCGTTGGTGAGGCCAGGGGTTCCTTTCGTCAGGCTAGCTGTGTGGTAGTGCGGACTGTCCATAAATTGCCCCTCACGCCCTACAATCTGTCAACAGATCGTTAAAACGTCAATACAGGTGTCGGGGATTTACAACCGGGGTGAGAAACAGCGAACAAAGTTAAAAAAAAGCCGGAGGGGGCATTTCCAGCAGGGAAAATTATGCTACGGGCTTGTTACCAGAATATTACACTGCCTAATTTGCAACCGATAGCGGTAATCGGTTGCGCGCTTTTTGAAAAATTTCTTGCCGAATGATGATTATATGAACGATTTATTTTGTGATCTGCATCGCTTACAGCGAATCGTGCTGGTAGAAAACATAAGCAATGGTGCAAAAAACCACGATTTTTCATAACAAAATACAATGGAATATGTCACAAAATCATATAAAAACGCGTGTTGGACGATGAAGCGGGGATTTTCAGAAGAGAAAGGGGTTTTGTATGGGGCGTTAGCGGTGCGCCACCCGCCGCTGCGCCTGAACAACCGTTGCGCGGCACCGAGGTTTATCGAGGCTGCGGATATAAAAGGCAAACGTGAAAGCTAGCCTTGCATCCTCTGGCAGCCCAAAAGCAAAAACCCCGCCGAAGCGGGGTTTTCTGAATGTGGTCGGCGAGAGAGGATTATTCCCCTGCGGCCGTTGCCTGAGCAACGTTGTCTCGCTACGCCCGGCTCAAACCTCCTTCGGAGGTTCTCATCCTCTATGGGCTACAGATGCAAAAAGGCCAGCTCGAAAGCTGGCCTTTTCTGAATGTGGTCGGCGAGAGAGGATTATTCCCCTGCGGGCCGTTGCCTGAGCAACGTTGTCTCGCTGCGCTCGGCTCAAACCTCCTTCGGAGGTTCTCATCCTCTATGGGCTACAGATGCAAAAAGGCCAGCTCGAAAGCTGGCCTTTTCTGAATGTGGTCGGCGAGAGAGGATTCGAACCTCCGACCCACTGGTCCCAAACCAGTTGCGCTACCAAGCTGCGCTACTCGCCGAATGCGGAGCGCATCTTACTGCGCACCGTTTTAGCCGTCAATCCTTTAACTTAAAAATCCACATCGTTTGGCTTAAAAGCAAGCGCTTGTAGTGCAAATGTTACTGCGCGGCCTTCTGCGGAACGTGGCACCAGTCGTTATTCTCGTTAATCCCGCCGTCAGGCGAAGTGTAACCGAGGCAACCCATAATAGTGTCATACAGTTCGACATGGCGATGCGGCACTTTCATGGCCGCCTGCTCTTTCATGTGTTCGAAAGAACGGGCGCGATCCGGGTCTGAGAGATATTTGTCAGACGCCCAGACCAGCAACGGCACGCGGAACTGCTCTGGCGGCGCCATATCACGCGGCGTACCGTGCAGGTGCTTGTGCTCACTGATGGATTCGCCGTGATCCGAGGCATAGAAGACAATCGCACGCTTATCGCGTAGCTGATTAAACACGTCCGTAATAACCGTATCCGTATACAGCACGGAGTTATCAAAGGCGTTGATTAACTGCTCTTTACTGCACTCTTTATCGATGCTCACGCACTCTGGCGACCATTTCGCGAAGCTGCGCGGATAACGCTGCACGTACGAGAAGTGCGAGCCTTTGGTATGCAGAACCACCAGATGCTTGCCTTTTGGGTGCTCATCGATTGAACGTTTCATCTCTTCAACCAGCAGCATGTCATCAACCTGCTTCCCGTGGTTACGCGGTTCAGCGGCGATTTGTTCCCGGTAGGAGAAATTATCCGCCATGGTGTTGCCATAGAACCAGACTTCACTTTGCATGGCGTACAGGCTGGAGGAGAAGCCCAGCTGCTTGAGAACGGCAAAGACGTTCTGCTCTTTCAGGGTACGCTGGGGATTATCTTCCGCCCCGCCCTCACGCACAAACATACAGCGCAGCGAGAGCTTGGTAGCGGTATCGCAAGACTCGCCGCGGAAGGCGACCAGGTTTTTCTCCTGGGCAAGCTTCGGCGTGGTATCGCGGTCATAACCCAGAATCCCCATATGATCCCAGCGCGTGGTTTCACCGATGATAAATACCATGTAGGTATCGTCGATATCTTTTGGTGCCACGTAGGTAAATTTCTTCATCGGGTTCATCAGCGAACTGTTGTCGCTGGATTCATCCACCTGCGCCCAGGCGAACAGGCCGAGCGCTGAGATCCAGTTCGATGGCAGATAGGAGTTCGCCACCACGCCGCCGTAGCTTGGCATATCAACCGTCGAGCGTTTTTCGATGCGGTTTTGCTGCTTATCAAGGTAGCGCAGCGGCGCCCAAACCATCAGACCGGCCAGCAGAACGATCGCCACGCTCTTAACGCGGTGACCGCGGGTTTGTAGCTGTTTGAGCAGCGTGTAGCGGCAGGTGTTGCTCCAGATAAGAAGCAGCGGAATAGCGCTAACCAGCACCATCCACAAAACAAAGTGATAGCCGACGATCTCTTTCGACAGGTCGATATCCGTGGTCATCACCGAAGCGATAATGCCATAGCCGATAACGACGTTGAGGAAAGTCATGTAATAGCTGGCGCCTACGGAGCACAACACAATAAATGTGGCAAGAACCCGCCAGGCTAAACGCCCGAACAGCGAAAGCACGCGCAGCAAGAAGAAAGTAACTAATACCGTGGCACACACTTCTGCCACAGCAGCAAACGCTTTCCATGCGTTGAAGTCATGCGCTAATCCATCAAAGCGGTGGTAAAAAACCGAAATGTTTAAGAACAGGCCGATGTATACCGCTAACAGAAAACATAACTTCTGCTGGGTCATCGATTTAATGTAATTCATTCAGGGTGTCCTGGCGCAAAAAAGGAAACGTATAAAACGTTACTCAGACCGTTAAAGCTTGAGGGAGTTCTGAGAAAGAAAGCGTTGCAAGGGAATCAGGATGATTCTCAGGCCATAGGTACAGCGCGGGTTAGTAGAGCACAGAGGTAAAAAAAAGTATCGTGCAAAAATGTGATCTTTCGTTTATTTGCCGAATACGGCCAGGATTCACCCTTAATAATGCCGCCGAGCAGGGCCCCGGCGGCAAGGTTTACGCAGCTAAAGACGCGCTATCAGGCATGGGCATGTTCATGCTGCACCGCTTCACGTGCGGGCTGACGGATGGTGGTGGAAAGCGCCAGAGATAAAATCAGCAGGGCGAAGATCACGCAGAAGGTTACATAGAAGCCGCCGAACAGCGAGGCGATAATCGAACCGCAGATGCTGCCGATACCGAAGCCCAGATAAATCACCCCGTAGTTTTTGGTTAGGTTATTCAGGCCGAAGAACTCGCTTACCAGGGACGGATAAACGGTGATGGTGCCGCCGAAATTAAAGGCCACGCAGGCAATCGCCGCAAAGAATGTCGCTTCGTTAAGGGGAGCAAACAGCAGGGCCGCCATCCCCGTCAGGGAAATAATCTGGCCGAGAGTAATCACGCGGATACGGGCCATTTTGTCAGAAAGGATACCGAGCACCAGACGGCCGCTCAGGTTAGCAATCGCGATCACCGTGACGGCGTTCGCCGCAGATTCAGCCGTTAAGTGCACCATGCCCTGCGCGATATCTTTCGCGACGCCAATTACATACAGGCCGCTCATGCAGGCGGTCAGGAACATTACCGCCAGCATCCAGTACTGCGGTTTACGCATGGATTCTGCCAGAGTGTAATCTTTCTCGGTCACGCCGTTGACGGTTTGCGCTTCGTGCACCGGCGCATCTTTCATCAGCGAAGCGCCGAACAAAACGATCGCCATGACCAGCGCGCCCCAGATCATAAAGGTATGTTCCAGGCCATAGGTGGCAAGCAGATGCGTATCGATATATTTGAACCCAAGGCTGCCCAGGCCATAAGAGCCGATGGCAAAAGCGGAAATCAGCCCCTTGCGCTCCGGGAACCATTTTACGCAGTTAGAAAGCGTTAACAGATAGCCTGCGCCGTCCGCAAGGCCAACCAGTACGCCCGCGCTTAGCCACAGCATCATTAAATTATTTGCATGGGCCGTCAGGAAAAAGCCAACGCCCAGCAGCACGCCCGCCGCCATCGTGACTTTACGCACGCCAAAACGCTCCTGCAATTTACCGGCGACGGAAGAAGAAATGGCAAGGCCGAGGCTTAACAAACCGAAAGAAAGCGCCACCCGGCTAAGGGGTTCGTTAAGTTTTTCGGACAGGGCGCCGTTAAACAGGCTCCAGGTGTAAACGGACCCCAGGGCGAACTGGGTAATAATCGTCCCAATAAGGGTTAACCAGCGTGTGCGGTTGTACTGAGCGTTATTCATGGCAGATGTCCTGCAATTCTGAGGGAAGTTATCTGCCGCCTAAGATAACGAAGCGCCTTTTATTCCAGGAAAAAACGGCATGAAGTGCGCGCAGGACGGAATGAAATGCATCTGAGCAGGAATGAATGGCCTGGAACGGCCGTAATCAACGAAGTATGTAAGTAACCACTATCAGTGAATGCCGTGCTACGCCTGTATATAAAATGTTAAATCATTCCGTGACGGGGTTAACAAAATGGGCATTTAGTTAACCCCGTTCGCACATTCATGTCGGCGTCTCTCCGGCCCTTGCCGGGGCGTTTTACCCACCGCCTGTTTATAAAAAGACCAGCCGGTGGGTAAAACGCGTGCTTAAAAACGGGCGTTAAAGCCAAGGTTGTACATATACGCTTCGCCGGTAGCAGCCCCCTCGGCCTGCGACATAGAAGCGAATGCCGCCACGTTTTTACCGATGGGCATATCTGCACCGACCGTTACGTCCATCCAACTGGTGTCCTGAACGCTCGCAGCAAAGTTGCGCGAGCCGCTCTGGGCTTTCCAGATATTATCGCCGTACTGGTGGTTGTAGCTCACCTGCGCCCAGGGACGAATAACGTTCAACTCCGAATCCAGCCGCCAGCCCACGGTGGAAACGCTGGCATGCCAGAGCTGGTCGTTAAAACGCGAAGCCACCACGCTATCGCCATATTCGTTATAGATACCCGTTGCGCTGCCGTCCCAGCTATATTCCGCGGTTGGGCCGGTGGTCATATTCCCCAACACGGGAAACGTCCAGCCAATACCGAGGCGTGAATTCTCGCGGCTGGTGCTATCATTCCCCACAGAATAGGTAAACGCTGACTGGCTTTGCTGGCTCATAGATGAATAAATACGCTCGGCAAGGATCTCGTTATAACCGGGCGCTCGTTCGCTGTCCCAGGTATAACGGTCCCGGGCGTCGCCCGTTGAGTCTTCTGCAATATATTCCTGCTGCCAGGCAAACGCATGCGTGGCGTGAAGCAGACAACAAGAGGTCAGCGCCGTAATAAAAGTGACACGGCGTCCACTGCGTATAGAATTTTTTATCATTAAACCGACTCCAGGAAAGAGCCAAATCCGGCGTTGCTTTTTGTGATTTTTGACGGGCTTGCGGATATCCCTGGATTAACTATTGTCTCTTTATCATACACGTCAAGCCGGTACGCATTTATTTCATCAGCGGGAGCAGTCTATGCAGCGTTGCGGATGGGTTACTCAGGACCCGATCTACCTCGACTATCACGACAAAGAATGGGGAGTTCCGGTCACCGACGGAAATAAACTTTTTGAGATGATCTGCCTTGAAGGACAGCAGGCCGGCCTGTCCTGGATAACGGTGTTAAAAAAGCGCGAAAACTATCGCCGCTGCTTTAAAGGTTTTGATCCGCAGCTCGTGGCGCTGTTGCAGCCGGAAGATGTCGACGAGCTTTTGCAGGACGCGGGCATTATTCGCCATCGCGGTAAAATCGAGGCGATTATCAATAACGCCAGGGCTTATCTGGCGATGGAAGCGCAAGGCGAAAAATTCCCGGAATTCGTCTGGTCATTTGTGGGTAACGAACCACTGGTAACCAACGCCGCCACGCACGTGGATATTGCCACCACCACTCCCGCTTCAGACGCGCTTTCTAAGGCGCTGAAAAAACGCGGTTTTAAATTCGTTGGCTCAACAATTTGCTATTCGTTTATGCAGGCCTGTGGGCTGGTTAACGACCATCTCACCGGCTGCTTCTGCCACCCCGATAACATCAAATGATTCGCCGACTGCTCGCCGGTGAGATGGACGCGCTCATTGAGCTGTGGCTTGCCAGCACCATTGATGCGCATCCGTTTATCGCCAGCAGCTACTGGGCGGAGAGCGAATCGATCGTGCGCAACGTCTATATTCCGCAGTCGTGCACCTGGGTATATGTGGAGCAAGAAAAAATCCTGGGCTTTATCAGCATCCTGGACGCGCGTTTTGTCGGCGCGTTGTTTGTTACCGAATCCTGTACAGGCAAAGGCATTGGCAGCGCGTTAATAAAATACGCGCAGGCACGCTACCTGGAACTGAGCCTTGAGGTTTACCAGAAAAACCACCGGGCGGTGCACTTCTACCACCGCCAGGGCTTTCGCATCGAAGAAAGCGCCTGGCAGGAAGAAACGCGCCACCCAACGTGGATTATGAGCTGGCGGGCGGATCGAACGCCGTAACCGCGGGCGCCGGGCCGTGGTATTTTTCAGCCCACACCAGCGAAGAGTTTGCCGCACAGCCGTTAGCCAGACGAGAAGTGGGAATATCCAGCGTCAGCACGTTCACCGCGCCATTTCTGCACAGCCTGTCGTCGTCTAAATCCGGCCACGCGCCTTCGTGAATACACACCACGCCGGGCTTAATGCCTTCGGTAACCTGCGCCCCAACCAATACCTGCCCGCGATGGTTCCAGACGCGCACCAGATCGCCATCGTTGATACCGCGCGCGGCGGCGTCCTGAGGATGCAGCGTCAGCGGCTCACGTCCGGCAACGGCGTATTTCTCACGCAGCGCGGCATAGTTAAGCTGGCTGTGCAGACGGTGGGCCGGATGGGACGAAAGCAACTGAAGCTGATCTTTTTCCGCGTTGCCCTGCCACTCGTCAGGCGCAAGCCAGGTTGGATGCGGCGGGCAGTCTTCATAACCAAATGCGGCGATTCGCTCTGAGTAAATTTCAATTTTTCCGCTCGGCGTTTTTAACGCATTCGCCTGCGGATCGGCGCGGAAATCGCTAAAGCGCACGAACCCGGCGTTTATATCGCTTTCCGGCATTTCAATGAGCTGATTGGCTTCCCAGAAATCGCTGAAGTCCGGCAGCGTGACCTGCTGCGATGCACCGCGGCTTATCGCCATTTCATAGAAGGTTTCCAGCCATTGCAGCTCGGTTTTCTCTTCGGTGAAACGCGCCCTGCCGCCCTGCTCCCACCGTTCGCTAAGATCCGCAAAGATATCGAAATCGTTACGCGCTTCGCCGCGCGGGGCGACGACCTGCTTCATCGGCACCAGATGCTGATTGCTGTAATCGCCGGTCATGGTCATGTCGTTGCGTTCAAACGAGGTGGTAATCGGCAGTACGATATCGGCATGCTTTGCCGCCGCCGTCCAGAAGCATTCGGAGATAACCACCAGCTCCGGCTTCTGCCACGCTTTAATCAGGCGATTAGTATCCTGATGATGGGTAAAGTTGCCGCCGCCTGCCCACCACAGCATGCGGATATCCGGGAAGGTTTTCGCCATCCCGTTGTGCTGATAGCTACCGCCCGGGTTTTCCAGCGCTTCAACAATGCGGGCGACGGGGATCTTTTCTACCGCATCCGTACCGCCAGCCACCGAGCCCTGCAGTGAACCGGGCACCGCGGCGCGGCGCGTAGGGTTGCCGCCGTTGGCAAAATGGTAAGAAAGCCCAAATCCTCCGCCCGGCGTGCCAATCTGACCGAGCATGGCGGCAAGCGTAACCAGCATCCAGTGCTTTTGCTCGCCGTACTGCTGGCGCTGCATTCCCCAGCCCGACATCAGCATGGTGCGGTTGCTGCTGAAAAGCTGCGCCAGATATTCGATGGTCTGTACCGGCACGCCGCAAATCTTCGCCGCCCATTCGGCATTTTTCGGCTGGCCGTCGGTTTCACCTTTCAGATAGGCGGAGAACTTCTCGTAGCCGTAAGTGCAGCGTGCCAGGAAGTCCGCGTCGTGCCAGCCATGTTTAGCGAGCGTATGGGCGATGCCGAGCATTAAAGCCACGTCAGTGCCCATATCAGGCGCGATCCAGTGAACCCGATCGCCGAAGAAATCCACCGTCTCCGATCGCATCGGATCGATGGCGATCACCGTTTTACTGCTGTTTTTGAGCTGCTCAAAATACTTCACGCCCTGCTCGTCGCTGGCATTCCAGGCAATCTTTAAGGTGTTCAGCGGATTAGCGCTCCACAGCACCACCACATCGCTGTGTTCAAGCACCAGGGGCCAACTGGTTTGCTGCTGATAAACTTCGTTTGAACCCACGACATACGGCATGATCACCTGCGCCGCACCGGTGGAATAATCTCCCAGATGGCCGGTGTAGCCGCCGGCAAGGCTCATATACCGTTGCAGCAGCGTAGCGGCCTTATGCAGCACGCCGTTGGAGCGCCAGCCATAGGAACCCGCAAAAATTGACGCGGCGCCGTAAGCGTCGCGAATACGCTGATGCTGCTGATGAATCAGCTTCAGGGCTTCGTCCCAGCTGATGCGCACGTATTCATCCTCGCCGCGCACGCCCTGTGGCGCAGCAGGGGAGGCCAGAAAGCCTTTTCGCGCCATTGGATACCGCACGCGCGTTTTGCTGTGCATCTGATCGGGCACGGCCTGCTGGAGCGAGTTTTCATGCCCGGTATCCAGCGCGCCACGGGATGCAAGCACGTTTTCGCCATCGGTTTCCACCACCATAGGTCCCCAGTGGGCGGCGGTTAAAATCTGTTTGTTTGTCGGGGATGTCTTAGCCAATTCGGGCTCCGGTGTTTGCAGATGGCGGCCTGCGGCCACTCTATATTGTTTACAAATTCAGACGACTCCGGAGAATTTTCTACACATTCACGCGTCATAATCAATCGCCGCTGCCTCCTGCGGCGCAGATTTATAATTCGCAAAGGAAATGAGATGAAAAATCGCGTGATTATTGCCGCCCTGGTTTGCGGCACGTTAGCAGTTTCTGGCTGTACCACCAACCCCTACACAGGCGAAAAAGAAGCAGGTAAATCCGGGATCGGCGCCGGCATTGGCTCGCTGGTAGGCGCGGGCGTCGGCGCGCTTTCTTCATCGAAAAAAGATCGCGGCAAAGGCGCCCTGATTGGCGCAGCGGCCGGCGCTGCGCTTGGCGGTGGCGCAGGTTATTATATGGATGTGCAGGAAGCGAAACTGCGCGATAAAATGCAGGGAACAGGCGTAAGCGTGACGCGAAACGGCGATAACATCGTGCTAAACATGCCGAATAACGTCACCTTCGACAGCAGCAGCGCTACGCTTAAACCGGCAGGCGCCAATACGCTCACCGGCGTGGCAATGGTGCTCAAAGAGTATCCAAAAACCGCGGTTAACGTGGTGGGCTACACCGACAGCACCGGCAGCAACGACCTGAACATGAAGCTTTCCCAGCAGCGTGCGGACGGCGTTGGCAGCGCGCTAATTACCCAGGGCGTGGATGCCAGCCGCGTGCGCACCTCGGGCGCTGGCCCGGCGAACCCTATCGCCAGCAACAGCACCGCCGAAGGCAAAGCCCAGAACCGCCGCGTAGAGATTACGCTAAGTCCTCTGTCCTGATGCTTAAGCTGCTCCTTCTCGCAACGAGAGGGAGCAAATCCCCCGGATAAAATATGTTACTCTCCGCAAAGTTACCCCTTCAGGAGACGGACATGAACGGCAAGGCTGCGCGCCCTACGATAAGCGACGTCGCAAAAGCGGCGAAAACCGGTAAGACCAGCGTCTCCCGCTATCTCAACGGCGAACAAAACGTTCTCTCCGACGACCTGCGAACCCGCATCGAAACCGCTATTGCTGAACTCGACTACCGCCCAAGCCAGATGGCTCGCGGCTTAAAACGTGGCCGAACCCGCTTGATCGGTTTAATTATCGCCGATATCACCAATCCCTATTCTGTCGACGTGCTGAGCGGCATCGAAGCCGCATGCCGGGAGAAAGGCTTTACGCCTCTGGTTTGTAACACCAACAACGAGGTGGATCAGGAGCTGCATTACCTTGATTTACTGCGTAGCTATCAGGTGGAAGGCATTGTGGTGAACGCCGTAGGGATGCGTGAAGAGGGCCTGAACCGCCTGCAGCAGTCGGCGCTGCCGATGGTGCTTATTGACCGTAAAATCCCCGATTTCGCCTGTGACGTGGTGGGGCTGGATAACACTCAGGCCGCAACAACCGCCACTGAGCACCTCGTCGAACAAGGCTTTGAAGCGATTCTGTTTCTCAGCGAACCGCTGGGCATGGTTAATACCCGCCGCGAACGCCTGCGCGCGTTCCGTAATACCATCGATCGTTACCCCGGTATCCTGGCGGAAAACGCCGAGACGCCGCTGCACGAAGCGGATTTAATGGATAACGTTCTGCGTCAGTTTCATACGCAGCACCGCGGCATGCGCAAAGCGGTGATTTCCGCAAACGGTGCCCTCACTCTCCAGATCGCCCGTTCCATGCGCCGCATCGGTCTGCACTGGGGCAGCGATATAGGCCTGCTGGGCTTCGACGAACTGGAATGGGCGGAGCTGGCAGGCGCAGGCATTACCACCCTGAAACAGCCCACCTGGCAGATAGGCTATGCTGCTCTCGAACAGGTTGTGAAACGCATTGAAGGCGCTGCTGGAAGCGTGCGTGAGCAGGTCTTTTCCGGCGAATTAATCGTGCGAGGCTCTACCGCCCGCTAAAACTTTCTTCGTGATAGCGATCATAAATTCAGTATGCCTGGCTTCTCTTTGGAACCGGTTCCATTTAGCGTAATAGTTATGTTACCTGGCTGTTACCGTGATGGAGCTGTTCATGTCGCGAAAAATTATTGTCGTCACCGCCGCTTACGGACATGACCGTATCGCCGCCCTCGGCGGCCAGCAGGCGCTGTTACCCATTATCGCCAACGCAGGGGCGGACGGCGTAGAAATCCGCCGCGAACTGCTGAGCAATACCCAACTGGATTCCCTGCCGGAGCTGGCAAAACAAATCGCTGAGCACCGGCTGCAGGCCTGTTATTCCGCGCCGGAGCCGCTGTTTACGGAAGACGGCAAGCTTAATCCGTTGATCCCTTCGCTGCTGCTCGAAGCCCGGCAGCTCAATGCGGGCTGGCTGAAGCTTTCGCTTGGCCAGTTTCGCAGCAGCCAGCAATTCCCGCTACTCCAGCAGTGGCTGGAACAAAATAACGTGGCGCTGGTGGTGGAAAACGATCAGACCGCCTGCGGAAAACTCGCGCCTGTGCAGCGCTTCCAGGCCGCCTGCAACGTGCTAAATCTGCCGGTAAAGCTAACCTTTGATATGGCCAACTGGCTGTGGGTTGAAGAGTCGCCGGAAGCCGCCGCCCGCGCGCTGGCGCCTGCGGTCGGCTATATCCACGTCAAGGCGGCCATCCCGCACCATTATCACTACCGCGCTATTGCGCTGGATGACGCCGAACCGCGCTGGATGGCGCTGCTCAACAGCCTGCCGGGCGAGGTGCCCCGCGGCATAGAGTTCCCGCTGGAAGGCCGCGATTTGACCGCCGTCACCCGCCATTACGTAAACCTGCTACGCGAGGAGTAAGCGATGCCCAACCAGCTTGATGTGGTAACCATCGGTGAAGCGATGGCGATGTTTGTGGCAACCGAAACCGGTGATTTAGCCGCGGCCGGACAGTTTGTAAAACGCGTGGCGGGCGCCGAGCTGAACGTTGCCACCGGCCTTGCGCGCCTTGGCCTGAAGGTGGGCTGGGTGAGCCGTGTGGGCAAGGATTCGTTTGGCCGTTATGTGCTGCAGCAGCTTGAGAAGGAGCACATCGACAGCCGTGGCGTCACCACGGACGAGCGCTACGCGACCGGCTTCCAGCTTAAATCTAAAGTGGAAGATGGAACCGATCCCATTGTGGAATACTTCCGTAAAGGCTCGGCAGCAAGCCACCTCTCGGTGGAAGATTTCAACGAAGACTACTTTTTTAGCGCACGTCATTTGCACCTAAGCGGCGTAGCGGCAGCGCTTTCTGCTACCTCACTTGAACTGCTTAATCACACCGCTAAGACGATGAAGGCTAAAGGCAAAACCCTCTCCTTTGACCCGAATTTGCGCCCCGTGCTGTGGAAAAGCGAAGCGGAAATGGTCAGGCAACTGAATCAGCTCGCTTTCCAGGCGGACTGGGTGCTGCCCGGCGTGAAAGAAGGCGTGATCCTCACCGGGCAAAAAACCCCGGAGGCGATTGCCGATTTCTATTTAGACCGCGGCGTCAAAACCGTGGTGCTGAAAACCGGCGCTGACGGCGCCTGGTTTAAAACGGCTACCGGCGAGAAAGGCGCGGTAGCGGCTATAAAAGTCGATAACGTGGTCGATACGGTAGGCGCGGGCGACGGCTTTGCGGTCGGAGTAATAAGCGCGCTGCTGGAAGGGAAATCCTTACGGCATGCCGTCAGCCGCGGTAACAAAATCGGTTCTCTGGCCATACAGGTCATCGGTGATAGCGAAGGACTACCAACCCGAGCTGCGCTGGGCGAATAAATGAATACCGCATCGGCCGTACCCTACATCCGGCAAGATGCGACCCTCCTCAACAAAGAGGCAAGCCTTATGAAAACCAATACAATCGCACCAAAACGTTGGTGGTATATCATGCCTATCGTGTTTATCACGTACAGCCTGGCCTACCTCGACCGCGCCAACTTTAGCTTTGCGTCTGCCGCCGGTATCAATGACGACCTCGGCATCACCAAAGGTATCTCGTCTCTGCTTGGCGCCCTGTTCTTCCTCGGCTATTTCTTCTTCCAGATCCCCGGCGCTATGTACGCTGAACGCCGTAGCGTTCGCAAGCTTATCTTCGTCTGCCTGATTTTATGGGGCGCCTGTGCCTCCCTCACCGGCATGGTCAGCAATATTCCGGCGCTGGCGGCAATTCGCTTTGTGCTCGGCGTGGTGGAAGCCGCGGTAATGCCCGCGATGCTGATTTATATCAGCAACTGGTTTACCAAATCTGAACGCTCCCGCGCCAATACTTTCCTGATCCTTGGCAACCCGGTCACGGTGTTGTGGATGTCGGTGGTGTCCGGCTACCTGATTCAGGCGTTCGGCTGGCGTGAAATGTTTATCTTTGAAGGTATCCCGGCGATTATCTGGGCGTTTGCCTGGTGGGTGCTGGTAAAAGATAAACCCACCCAGGTGGGCTGGCTGTCTGACGCGGAGAAGTCCGCGCTGCAGGCGCAACTGCAAAAAGAACAGGAAGGCATTAAAGCCGTGCGTAACTACGGTGAAGCGTTCCGCTCCCGTAACGTGGTGCTGCTGTGTATGCAATATTTTTGCTGGAGCATCGGCGTGTACGGCTTCGTGCTGTGGCTGCCGTCGATAATCCGTGGCGCTGGCGCCAGCGGTATGGGCATGGTTGAAGTGGGCTGGCTGTCGTCCGTGCCTTATCTTGCGGCAACTATCGCGATGATCGGCGTTTCCTGGGCCTCGGACAAAATGCAGAACCGTAAGCTGTTCGTCTGGCCGCTGCTGCTGATTGGTGCGCTGGCGTTCCTGGGCTCCTGGCTGGTTGGCGCTAACCACTTCTGGGTTTCTTACACCCTGCTGGTGATTGCCGGTGCCGCGATGTACGCGCCTTATGGCCCCTTCTTCGCCATTATCCCGGAAATGCTGCCAAGAAACGTGGCCGGTGGCGCCATGGCGCTGATTAACAGCATGGGCGCGCTGGGCTCGTTTGTCGGCTCCTGGTTTGTGGGTTACCTGAACGGGGTCACCGGCAGCCCTTCCGCATCCTATATATTTATGGGGGTGGCGCTGCTTGCCTCAGTGTGGCTAACTCTGATAGTGAAACCAGCAACGAACCAGCAACTGCCGGTAGGTGCCCGCCACGCCTGATCTTTAACCGGGCGATGCAAACATCGCCCGGTCTATGCTTAATGTCATACGGAGAACCTTATGAAGCCGTCCGTTATCCTCTACAAAAAGTTACCTGACGATCTGCTCGCCCGCCTTGAAAGCCATTTTAACGTCATCCAGCTCAGCGATTTAAGCCCGCAAACGGTAAAGCAGAACGCAGAAGCTTTTGCTGATGCGCAGGGTATTCTGGGCTCCAGTGAAAAAGTCGACGAAGCGTTTTTAGCACACACGCCAAAGCTGCGCGCCGCCTCGACCATTTCTGTCGGTTACGATAACTTTGACGTCGATGCGCTGACCGCTCGCCGCATCGTGCTGATGCACACGCCGTCGGTGCTGACCGAAACCGTCGCGGACACTATGATGACGCTGGTGCTGGCAACCGCACGCCGCGCGCCAGAAGTGGCCGAGCGAGTTAAAGCCGGTGAATGGCAAGGCAGCATCGGCCCGGACTGGTTTGGCATCGACGTGCACCACAAAACGCTGGGCATTCTCGGCATGGGCCGTATCGGCCTTGCGCTGGCGCAACGCGCGCACTTTGGTTTTAGCATGCCGATTTTATATAACGCTCGTCGCCATCATCAGGAAGCCGAAGATCGCTTCGATGCGCGCTATTGCGACCTGGATACGCTGCTGGCGGAATCTGACTTCGTCTGTATTTCCCTGCCGCTGACCGAAGAGACACACCATATGATTGGCGCAGAGCAGCTTGCGAAAATGAAGTCCTCGGCAATTCTGATTAACGCAGGACGCGGTCCGGTGGTTGACGAAAAAGCCCTGATTCAAGCGCTGCAAAACGGCACTATTCATGCCGCAGGTCTGGACGTCTTTGAGCAGGAGCCGTTGCCGGTTAACTCCCCGCTGCTGGGAATGCCAAACGTCGTTGCCCTACCGCATATCGGCTCCGCAACGCACGAAACACGCTACAACATGGCGGCCTGCGCGGTGGATAACCTGATTGCCGCGCTAACGGGCGAAGTAAAGGAAAACTGCGTCAATCCGCAGGCGCTGAGGTAACTTGTTGCGGCGGATAGCGCTCACGCTTATCCGCCCTGAGAATTTATTCGCGTTTAACGACGATCGCGAATTATCTCATCAAGAACTTCATCTCCATCGTGCAAATTGCCGTTTTTAGCCCCAACAACCGACCACGCAAGCTTATCGCGCAGATCGTGAAGTCTGGTTATATCAACCACTTTCTCCGCCTCCGCAAGGCGGTATGCACTCTGAAGTTGCAACCACACTTCGGCAGAACTGCCAATGACCACAGCAAGCTTAACCGCCGTTTCTGGCGTCAGAGATGCCTTTCCGGTCAATATGCGGCTGGCGGTTGAAGGGGCAATATCTATCGCTTTGGCAACTTCACGCAGGCTAATATTCAGCTCATCCAGCGCTTCCTGAATAACGACTCCCGGATGGGGGGATGGCTCATTTTCATGAGTGATAATCCTCATAGTTAAGTATCCAGGCATCACCCTCATAAAATTCAAAGGTTATCCGCCAGTTACCTGTTTGCGCAACAGACCACAGACCTGCCCCTGTTAGCGCATGAAGTCGATAACCCGGTAAATCAATATTTTCTGTCTTTTCTGCGGCATTGATTACGGCTAACCGGTTACAAATACGCCAGACATGCTCCCAGGATAAACCCTGGGTCTGGTTCTTCAGGAAGAGGTTTTTAAGTCCTGTATGTTTAAAGCTTCCGATCGTCCTGTTCCCTAATAAGGAACATCAGCATGAGTGTTCCCTACTACGCAACACTGCTTTGCTAATTGATCTACGGGATAACTTACCAGGATAGGCCGACGAACGAGGAAAGGGGAAGCGCTGGATTAACTTCGCAAGTAACTAATTAATTTCACAAAAAAAGGGATGATGCCAAATGACTCATCCCTTATGGAAGCACAAAGAACGTAATTAAAACTCGGTCTTAGAAAAACCCGTCATCACGTCGAGATCCATTTCGCGGCCCAGCGCGGTCATCGGGTGG
Organism: Buttiauxella sp.; assembly: GCA_032000125.1. GTDB lineage: Bacteria > Pseudomonadota > Gammaproteobacteria > Enterobacterales > Enterobacteriaceae > Dryocola. The sequence goes on from DAMALH010000028.1 coordinate 28,512, forward strand.
ACGATAACCAGACCGCGAACGGCTTTCTTCAGCTTGCCCATGTCGGCCTGCTCTTTTTTGGTAATCGGGCGTTTGTACGGCATCGCCAGCAGCTTCTGCGCTTCTTTGCTCAGCTTCTGGTTGCGCACCGCCTGTAGGCGAGCGATTTCAATTTCAAGCTTCGCCTTCTCTTTTTCCAGCTCGGCGTATTTTTCCGCTTCGTTGATGAGGTGCAGCTCGGGCATTTCGTGGCGGATAGCGTCCAGACGATCGCTAAGACGTTTGATTTCTGCTTTTTCGATTTCTTTCATTTTGCTTAACCGTGAATAAATTGCTTTGCGGCAAGGATACACCATTCGGCGTAAGAGGGCGAAAAGGGTCTGCGGGTAGAATTACTTCTGAAAGGCTCTTTTTAAGCCGATCCGTGAGATCAGCTCGGTAAGAGAAAGCACCATGGTTGAACGGACGATTTGCTGGTAGCGCTGTCTTTGCATAGCCTGCAGTTCGGGATCGTCGCCGTCAACAAAAGTCGGCGCTGGCGGAAAAGCCGTAACGCAGTGCAGTTCGCCAAAGGGGCCGAGGATTTCATCGTCGGTAAAATTGTATTCGCTGCCGTCGTGGTTTAGTTCTTCACGCAGAGCCATCAGCAGTTCGCAATCTTCGTATTCGGCGCGATTCATCACGCCAAGCCCGTAAATAAGCTTCATCCGCACGGAAAGCTCGCCCAGCGGACCGTCGCCGTCCAGCAAAGGCTCAACGGCGTATTTCACCGCATAGTCGTCTTTACGAAATACCTGCAGCACCAGGATATTGACCGCTTCGGTGAGAAGCTCAACGGCGGCAATAAGCAGGCTTCTGACGGTTTTGCCGGCATTCAGACGCTCAAGCACCCGGTTTTCAAAGGCCTGTGTTTCTTCCATCTTTGCCTGCATCACTGAAATTTAGTGTTGGGCGCAGGATCTGCTGCGCCCGTTCTCCATTACGCTTTCGCGTTATAAGCCTTCACCGCCTGAGCGACTGCTTCGCTGTTTGCATCAAGGCCTGAAATCTGCGCAAGCGCGGCCTGTGGGCCAGCCTGAGCCAGCAGTGCGGCCAGCTCCTGGGCCTGTGGATCCTGTTCGCTGCGGTAATGCATGGCAGCGGCAATACCTTCGACGAGGTTCGCGTGCGGCAGGTCGTATTCCAGGGTGCCGAGCAGCGGTTTAATCAGGCGGTCGCCCGCGCTTAATTTACGCAGCGGCTGACGGCCCACACGTTCCACATCATCTTTCAGATACGGGTTTTCGAAACGACCGAGGATTTTCTGGATATAGGCCGCATGCTTATCGGCATCAAAGCCGTAACGTTTGATCAGCACCGCGCCGCTCTCATCCATCGCCCCTTTCACCACGGCGCGGATTTTTTCATCCAGAATCGCATCACGAATGGTCTGGTGACCGGCCAGCTGGCCGAGGTAGGCGGTTATAGCATGTCCGGTATTCAGCGTGAAGAGTTTGCGCTCGACAAAAGCCATCAGATTATCAGTCAGTTCCATGCCAGCAATCGCCGGCAGGTCGCCTTTAAACTGGGTTTTATCAACAATCCACTCGCTGAAGGTTTCAACCGTGACTTCCAGCGGGTCGTTGGTGGCGGACTCAGACGGCGGAACAATGCGGTCAACGGCAGAGTCCACGAAGCCAACATGCTGCTCAACCCACGCCCGATCGTCTTCCGGCAGCGCTTTTAGCACATGGCCTTTTAACTGCGAGGTGCCACGCACCATATTTTCACAGGCGATGATGTTGAGCGACTTTTCATTGCCGTTTGCGCGGCGCAGGACCAGGCCTTTCGCAATGGCAGGCGCGATACGCTCCAGCACCACTGGCCCAACGGCGGTAGTAATAAGATCCACTTCGGCAATCAGGTCGATAACCTCGTCGCCAATGCTGCTGACGGCATTCACGTTGGAGACGGTATCAACCTGCTCTTGCTCGCCAACCACGTGTACCTGATAGCTGTGGCGCGCGTTCAGCGCGTCCAGCACCACCTGGTTCACATCGGCAAACGTCAGTTGAATGCCTGCGTCCGCCAGAAGTTTGCCGATAAAGCCACGTCCGATATTACCTGCGCCAAAATGTAATGCTTTCATCTCTGTCACCTTCTTAAAATTGCACACCCGAGAGGGCTGGGGTGAAAGATCGTTTGATATAACGACCCTCACCCTAGCCCTCTCCCTTAAAGGGAGAGGGAATAGTTTTACCCGTCTTTCCCCTCTCGCTTTAAGGGAGAGGGGCGAGGCGAAGGGCCGCCTCTTACTTCTTACCGGCCAACAGGTCGAGAACTTCCTGAACGCTGGTAGTCGTCGCCAGGCGTTCAATCACCGAGTCGTCATCCAGCGCGTTGGTCAGGCTGGTGATAACCTGGATGTGCTCGTTATTGCGGGCTGCAATACCGATAACCAGACGAGCAATATCTTCTGGCTCTTCGCCAAAGTGCACGCCCGCCGGGTACTGGCAGAAGACGATGCCGGTTTTCAGCACGCGGTCTTTCGCTTCAACGGTGCCGTGTGGAACGGCGATGCCTTCACCCAGGTAAGTTGGGGTCAGTTTCTCACGCTCGAACATCGCATCGACATATTCCGGCTGGACGTAACCGCCGTTCACCAGTTGCTCACCGGCAAAGCGAATCGCTTCTTCTTTGCTGGTGGCGCTCAGGCCAAGGAAGATGTTTTCCGCACCCAGCTTGAATAGCTGGCTGTTGTCCTCGTCGAAGCTGTCTTTCAGGCTGTCACGAACCTTTACTTCGTTGTCCGTGTGGCGCTGTGCGGCAACCAGACGCTCGGTCAGATCGCTATACAGGCCGCTGTCCAGGAAGTTGGTCAGCGAAATGTGCTGCGCCTGCGGCACCTGACGCATAGCGCGCTCGGTCAGGTCACGGTGCGTGATCACCAGATCCACGTCTTCCGGCAGGCTGTTAATCGCGCTGTTGGTCACGGAGATATTTTTCAGGCCCGCATCGCTTACTTTCTTACGCAGAACGCCCGCACCCATCGCGCTTGATCCCATACCGGCATCGCAGGCGACGATGATTTTACGCACGTGGCTCAGGTCGTTAGACGCGCCAGCACCCACCGCCAGTGGCGCAACACCACCTTTAGATTCAGCCTTCATCTCTGCCATACGGCGAGCCGCGACTTCGATATCGTCTTCTTCTTTCACCTTGCTGGTTTTCAGCAGGATTGCAGAAACGACGAAGGAAACCGCCATTGCCGCAATAATTGCTGCGATGTTCGCGAAGTAGGCGCCTTTTGGCGTCATTGCCAGAACCGCCAGGATAGAACCCGGAGATGCCGGAGAAACCAGGCCGCCGTTCAGGATGGTCAGCGTGAACACGCCGGTCATACCGCCGAGGATAACGGCCAGGATCAGACGCGGATTCATCAGCACATACGGGAAGTAGATTTCATGAATACCGCCCAGGAAGTGGATAATTGCCGCACCGCCCGCAGACTGCTTAGCATTGCCACGGCCGAAGAACATATACGCCATCAGCACGCCCATACCCGGACCCGGGTTTGCTTCAATCAGGAAGAAGATTGATTTGCCCAGTTCGTGGGACTGCTGAATACCCAGCGGCGAGAAGATACCGTGGTTAATCGCGTTGTTCAGGAACAGGATTTTCGCCGGTTCTACGAAGATAGAGGCCAGCGGCAGCATGTCATGGACAACCATGAAGTTAACGCCCGCCGCCAGAACTTTGGAGAGGACCTCAACGGCCGGGCCGATGCCCATGAACGCCAGAATCGCCAGGATCATCCCGATGATGCCAGCGGAGAAGTTGTTCACCAGCATTTCAAAGCCGGATTTAATCTTACCGTCTACCCACAGGTCGAAACGTTTAATCGCCCAGCCGCCCAGCGGACCCGCAATCATTGCGCCCAGGAACATCGGCATATCCGCGCCGACGATAACGCCCATGGTGGTAATCGCACCAACCACGCCACCGCGATCGCCGCCGATTAAGCGACCACCGGTATAACCGATAAGCAGCGGCAGCAGATAGGTGATCATCGGGCCTACCAGTTTCGCCAGCGTCTCATTTGGCAACCATCCGGTGGGAATAAATAACGCGGTGATAATACCCCAGGCAATAAATGCGCCGATGTTAGGCATTACCATATTGCTGAGGAAACGACCAAAGCTTTGCACTCTGATCTTGATATCGGATGACATACGCACACCCCTTGTTGTGTTTACGCGCCGGGAAAGCAGCCCGAGGTTTATTGTTAACGTAGCGGCAGAAAAGCCTGCCAGATGCTTTAAGTGTGGCGAATCTGGCACGGGATCGTGTAACTGTCCAGTAGGCGGGAAGTAATGTGACATATATCACTACCAAGCCAGGGGTGAAGGGCAATGCAGCGTGATACAAGTCACAAAACAGGCGTGTAAATATAATACAGTGATAATTTTTTAACCGTATAACGCCATAATTTGTGATGATTATCACATTTTTACGTTGCGCATTTGTTTGTGTTTTGTGATCTTAATCACAAAGTATTTTCATCAGAATTTTCCTGGTGTGACGCAGAACACGTCGTGCCGCTGCGCCGCTCTCCTGATGTAGCTTTCTTACATGCCTTCTGACGCTGCCTTTTTATACATCCTGATCCATACTTATCTTTTGTTGGCTAAAAATGGACGCTGTGATGAAACTTATCGGCAATTACACCAGCCCGTACGTGCGCAAAATTTCGGTCATCCTGCTGGAAAAAGGCATCACTTTTGAGTTTGTGAATGACAATCCCTGGACGGCTGAAAGTGCGGCACCCCATTACAACCCTTTGGGCAAGGTGCCGGCTCTGATCGCCGGCGAAAACGAATACTGGTTTGACTCGCCGGTGATTGCGGAATATCTCGAGCTTCTGGACATTGCGCCCGCGCTCATCCCGCGAGAGCCAAAAGCCGCGCTGAAAATGCGCCAGATGGAAGCGCTCGCGGACGGTATTATGGACGCAGCGCTGGTTTCGGTACGTGAACAGCAGCGCCCGCCCGCTCAACAGTCGGAAACCGAGCTGCTGCGCCAGCGGGAGAAAATCAGCCGCGGGCTGGACATGCTTGAGAAGTTTGCGGCGGACAAAACGCTATCCGCCGAACCGCTAACCGTTGCAAATATTGCCGTAGCCTGCGCCGTGGGCTATATCAACTTCCGCCGCGTTTCTCCGGGCTGGTGCGTCGATCGCCCGCACCTCGTTAAGCTGGTTGAAGTCCTTTTCCAGCGCGAAAGCTTTGCCCGCACCGAACCGCCAACCGCATGATCTGCCTCCATGACAGGGGGCCCGCTCCCCCTGAAAACTAACTAAAAAAGAAGGAAAAAGCGTGGTTTTTCCTTCTTTTTGTTTAGCAGAGGAAAATCAATAAATTGATTTTCCTGTCTATTTCAAAGTGAACATAATCCTGTTAACAGGATGAGCTTTGTCGTCAGTCTGTTGTAAAATGAGTCAAAATTTCTCAACTCACGGTTTGCCATGTCCTCCCATCGTACTTTGTATAGCCAACTGCCGGCGACAGACCGCCTGTTACGTGATGCATCGTTCAGCGCCCTGCTGCGTGATTTTGGTCATACCCGAGTGGTTAACGCCCTGCGGGAGATGCTTGATGATGCGCGCGAGCACATCCATGCACGGGAAGCGCTGCCCGCCTGGCACGGGGACTGGGCGGCGGAGGCGAAGAAAAAGCTTGAGGCGAGTCAGCAAAGCGCGTTATTGCCGGTGTTTAACCTGACCGGCACTGTGCTACACACCAACCTGGGGCGCGCTTTACAGGCTGAAGCGGCTGTTGCAGCCGTCGCTCAGGTGATGCGCTCTCCGATCGCGCTGGAGTACGATCTGGATGGCGCGGCACGCGGTCACCGCGATCGGGCGCTGGCAGACCTGCTGTGCGAGCTTACGGGCGCGGAAGACGCCTGTATCGTTAACAATAACGCGGCAGCAGTGCTGCTGATGCTGGCCGCCTGCGCGGATGGCGGCGAAGTTGTTGTTTCGCGCGGCGAGCTGGTGGAAATCGGCGGAGCGTTCCGTATCCCGGACGTCATGCGCCAGGCGGGCTGCCAGCTCGTGGAAGTCGGCACGACTAACCGCACGCACCTGAAAGACTATCGTCAGGCGGCCAACGGCGGAAACACCGCGCTGCTGATGAAAGTCCACGCCAGCAATTATCAGATTGCAGGCTTCACCAAATCCGTATCCGAAGCGGAGCTGGCGGCGCTCGGTAGCGAACTGAATATTCCGGTGGTCAGCGACTTAGGCAGCGGCTCGCTGGTCGATCTCAGCCAGTGGGGGCTGCCCCCGGAACCTATGCCAAAGCAATTAATCGCGGCGGGCGTGAGCCTGGTGAGTTTTTCCGGAGATAAACTGCTCGGCGGCCCGCAGGCGGGGATTATCGTCGGTAAAAAAGAGCTTATCGCCCGCCTGCAACAGCATCCCCTCAAGCGCGCCCTGCGTGCCGATAAAATGACGCTGGCGGCGCTGGAAGCCACGCTGCGCCTGTATCAACATCCGGAAACCCTGGTTGAAAGGCTGCCAACGCTGCGCCTGTTAACCCGTGATGCCACGGCAATCAGCGAGCAGGCCCGCCGCCTTGTTTCGGCAATACAAACGCGTTTTGGCGAACAGTTCGAGGTGCGCGTGGAACCTTGCTTATCGCAGATTGGCAGCGGTTCGCTGCCGGTCGACAGGCTGCCGAGCGCCGCCATCACATTCACGCCAAAAGACGGACGCGGCACCACGCTAGGGACGTTAACGCAAAGCCTGCGCGAGCGGCCAAAACCGATTATTGGCCGCATCAGCGACGGCCGCCTGTGGCTGGATTTGCGTTGCCTGGAAGACGAGGCGGGCTTTATGGAGATGCTGACCCAATGATTATCGCCACCGCCGGGCACGTGGACCACGGCAAAACGACGCTATTACAGGCCCTGACGGGCGTGAATGCGGATCGCCTGCCGGAAGAGAAAAAACGCGGAATGACCATCGACCTCGGCTATGCCTACTGGCCGCAGCCTGACGGACGAATCATCGGTTTTATCGACGTGCCGGGGCACGAAAAATTCCTCGCCAACATGCTGGCAGGCGTAGGGGGTATCGATCACGCCCTGCTGGTCGTAGCCTGTGACGACGGCGTGATGCCGCAGACCCGCGAGCACCTTGCCATCCTGCAACTGACGGGCAAACCTGCCGTTACCGTTGCGCTAACCAAAGCCGATCGCGTCAGTGAAACGCGCATTGCAGAAGTTCGGGAAGACGTTGAAGCCATGCTTGGCGAAGCGGGCTGGCAGGAGGTAAAAATCTTTGTTACCGCTGCCACGGCGGAGGTTGGCATAAGCGAACTGCGCAAGCATTTACAGCATATTCCGGAACGTCCCCATCCTCGCCAGCACCGTTTCCGGCTGGCGATTGACCGCGCTTTCACCGTAAAAGGCGCAGGCCTGGTTGTAACGGGCACAGCGCTCAGCGGCGAAGTAAAGGTTGGCGATACCCTGTGGTTAACCGGGGCGGACAAGCCGATGCGCGTGCGCGGCCTGCACGCGCAAAATCAGCCGACGGACATCGCCTTTGCCGGACAGCGTATCGCGCTTAACATCAGCGGCGACGCTGAAAAAGCACAGATCGACCGTGGCGACTGGCTGCTGACGGAAAAACCCTTGCAGCCCGTTGAACGCGTTATCGTCGAGCTTCAGGCGCACGCACCGCTGCAACAGTGGCAGCCGCTGCATATTCATCACGCCGCAAGCCACGTTACCGGCCGGATTTCCCTGCTCGAAGACAGCCTCGCAGAACTGGTGCTGGATGTGCCCCTGTGGCTGGCGGATAACGACCGTCTTGTGCTGCGCGACATAGCCGCACGCCACACGCTTGCCGGAGCGCGGGCCATTCTTCTGCACGCTCCGCGTCGTGGTAAGCGCCAGGCGACGTATCTTGCATGGCTGCATCAGTTAGAAAAGGCGCAGGATGACCAACAGACGCTGGCCACGCTTTTACAACGCGGCACCGTCTCATTAAGCGCCTTCGCCTGGGCACGCCAGCTCTCCAGCGACGGCCTGGAGGCGCTGCTGGCGAAGCAGGGTTACATGCAGGCGGGCGATAGCCTGCTGAGCCTGGACGTTGCCGCCCGCTGGCAGCAAAAACTGCTCGATACGCTTGCCCGATACCATCAGCAGCATGACGACCAGCCGGGGCCGGGCCGCGAGCGACTCCGACGCATGGCGCTGCCGGGGGAAGACGAACCGCTGGTACTGACGCTAATTGAGAAAATGCGCCGCGAAGGCGCGATTGTCAGCCGTCAGGGCTGGCTGCACCTGCCCGATCATGACCCCGGTTTTACAGCCGAGCAGCAGGCGATATGGGCGCAAATCGACAGCCTGTTCGGAGACGATCCCTGGTGGGTGCGCGACCTGGCAGCGGAGATTAAGCAGGATGAACAAAGGGTGCGCCAGCTACTGCGCTTTGCCGCTCAGCTTGGCCTGGTGACGGCGATCTTAAAAGATCGTTATTATCGCAGCGATCGCATTCAGACGTTTGCCGGTTTGATCCGCGAGCTGGATCAAACCCAGGGCGCCGCCAGCGCGGCAGATTTCCGCGACCGCCTCGGCATAGGCCGCAAGCTTGCGGTGCAAATCCTTGAATATTTCGACCGGACTGGCTTTACGCGCCGTCGCGGCAACGACCATTTATTGCGGGATAAGGCGCTGTTCCAGAACGAGTAGTCTCTCTCCTCGCCCCCTTGCCTGCGGGGCCGGGGGGTGAGAAATCACCGTTGCTTAGCAAGCCAGACCGCGCCCAGCATCCCGGCTTTATTACCGAGCTTGCAGGGACGAATCGGCACCTTCAGCACGTCCCAGAACTTAAATCCTTCCAGATGCCGCTCCAGCATCGGGTACAGCATCGGCTGCGTGCTGACGCCGCCGCCGAGCAGAATCGCCTGCGGGTCAAACAGCGACACCACGCTATAAATTCCGCGCGCCAGGTATTTCACCCAGTTATCAATTACGCCCTGGATATGTAAATCCGTCTCGGCGCGGGCAAAAATATCCTGGCCGTGAATTTTCTCATCTGCCGGGATATTCATTTCCCTGCGGCAGGCGTCCATCAGCCCTTTGGCGGAGGCCAACTGGTGCATATCTTCACCGTACTGCCCCACGGGCAGCACGCCGAACTCCCCAGCCCGGAAGTGCGAGCCGCGCATTAGTTCGCGATTAACGATAATGCCGCCGCCGATGCCAGTGCCAATGGTCACACACACCAGCGAATCATAGTCGTGGCCCGCGCCAAGCCACATTTCACCGAGCGCTGCACAGTTCGCATCGTTTTCCACGGTGATGGGTAAATCGGTCAGTTCGCCAAACATCTCCAGCAGGTTGCAGCCGTCCAGAAACGTCAGCGATCCCGCTTTGGGCACCTGTCCGGTATGCGGGTTGATATATCCCGGGAAACTAATGGCAATACCGGCGATTTCATTATGCTGCCGGTAGCCTGCCACCACGCTTTGCCAGGCGCTTAAAAAAAGCTGGCGGTCATAGTGGGTATCGTATTCTTCGGCGATCAGCACCTCCCCCTCTTCGGTGAAAAGACCATGTTTTACATGGGTACCGCCTACATCAAAACTAATAAACAGGCGCATGAGCAATCCTTGTGACGAAACGGGAAAAAGGTAATCTTAAAGTATGAATCAAATCAGTTAACCTGCTGGCCTGAATACTCTGAATCAAAAAAATTTAATCCGTGAGCCGCGTCGTAAACCCTTCAAACACTGGCGAAGAAATCGCCACTGGCGTCTAACCTTGATAGGCAACCGCGACAAGGAGAACACCATGACAACCAACCCTCCCGATACCCGCATTATCCCCGGCGAATATGGCTTCCCGCTGCAACTGAAACCGCGTTACGACAACTATATTGGCGGCCAGTGGGTGGCGCCAGTAGACGGCAAATATTATGCAAACCTCACCCCGGTCACCGGCCAGCCTTTATGTGAAATAGCAAGCTCCAGCAAAGGCGATATTGACCTGGCGCTGGACGCCGCCCACGAGGCGAAAGCGGGCTGGGGCAGCATGTCCGTACAGGACAGAGCGAATATCCTGCTAAAAATCGCCGATCGCATGGAGCAAAACATTGACCTGCTCGCCGCTGCCGAGACCTGGGATAACGGTAAACCTATCCGTGAAACCAGCGGCGCAGACGTCCCGCTGGCCATCGACCATTTCCGCTACTTTGCCTCCTGTATACGTGCCCAGGAGGGCGGAATCAGCGAAGTGGACGGTGAAACCGTGGCTTACCACTTCCACGAGCCGCTGGGCGTCGTTGCGCAGATCATTCCGTGGAACTTCCCGCTGCTGATGGCGAGCTGGAAAATGGCGCCGGCACTGGCGGCCGGTAACTGCATCGTGCTCAAACCGGCGCGTCTGACGCCGCTATCCGTACTGCTGCTGATGGAGCTGGTCGGCGATCTGTTGCCGCCTGGCGTTATTAACGTGGTGAACGGCGCAGGCGGTGAGATCGGCGAATACCTGGCCACCTCAAAGCGTATTGCCAAAGTTGCCTTTACTGGTTCCACCGAAGTGGGCCAGCAAATCATGCAGTATGCGACGCAGAATATTATTCCGGTCACGCTTGAGCTGGGCGGTAAATCCCCGAACATCTTCTTTGCCGACGTGATGGATGAAGAGGACGCGTTTTTTGATAAGGCGCTCGAAGGCTTTGCGCTATTCGCCTTTAACCAGGGTGAAGTCTGTACCTGCCCAAGCCGCGCGCTGGTGCAGGAATCCATTTATGAACGCTTTATGGAACGCGCCATTCGCCGCGTGGAGTCCATCCGCAGCGGCAACCCGCTTGACGCCAGCACGCAAATGGGCGCCCAGGTTTCTCAGGGCCAGATGGAAACCATCCTTAACTATATTGATATCGGCAAAAAAGAAGGTGCAGACGTGCTGACCGGCGGGCGCCGCAAAGCGTTTGAAGGCGATCTGAAAGCCGGGTATTACCTGGAGCCGACCATCCTGTTTGGTAAAAACAATATGCGCGTTTTCCAGGAAGAAATTTTTGGCCCGGTGCTGGCTGTGACCACCTTTAAAACCATGGAAGAAGCGCTGGCGCTGGCAAACGATACGGAATACGGCCTGGGCGCGGGCGTCTGGAGCCGTAACGGTAACCTGGCCTATAAAATGGGTCGCGGCATTCAGGCAGGACGAGTCTGGACCAACTGTTATCACGCCTATCCGGCCCACGCCGCGTTTGGCGGTTATAAACAGTCCGGTATCGGACGCGAAACCCATAAAATGATGCTGGAGCATTATCAACAGACCAAATGCCTGCTGGTGAGCTATTCGGATAAACCGCTAGGGCTGTTCTAAAATAACGCCGGTTTTTTCCGCTCTAGGGCGGGAAAAACCGGATAACTCTCCCTCCGCCTGGAAACGCCGTAACTACAAGAACAATATTAATTCGCATGAACCATTCAGAGAATAAGTGACATTTTTGCTTGCTTTAAGCATAATAAAAATCATGGTTACACATCACGGCAAATTTATTTATTAAGCAAGTTAGTTTCCTTCTACGAATCAAAACGTAACATTACCAATACATACAGAATAAATCACTTCATTATGGCATTATTTTAATATTCTAATTTGAGCATCCAGTTAACGATGCCTGGCAGAGCAAACATCTTAACTGCATTCTTTTTTGTTATTTTATGCTACTGATAAAGCAATGACCCGACGAGCTTGCTGCTTTTTACTCGTGCGGGTCATAAAAGAATATTCAGGCTATATATTGAAACTATTCACCGCGGTCATATAATCCCCCCTATAAATACCTTGGGCAATAAGGGTATATGCGGTGATGTACATGGACAGGTAATTATCTGCGGGTATGGATATAATGGACTATAAATTATACGGATTCATCATCGGTGAGAAAATCCATTTTCATATCGAAAGCAGAAGGCTATACCGCCTTCCTTCCAGCAGCACTGATAAAAACTTCATATTTGGTTCGATGCTGCTTAACGAAACCATGATGCAGCTTTTCCTTTATCTACTCCAGCATGCGCACAAGCAAAAGGTCACTAAGGATGAGCTGTTAAAAAACATCTGGGAAGAGAACAACCTTAGCTCGTCAACGCAGCGCTTGTGGCAGGTTTTAAAAAACTTAAATAAAAAAATCAGCCTGTTAGGGCTTCCTGACGATTTTATAGCCTATGTTAAAGGCAGTGGATATATCATTGATTATTCAGATATAACGCCTATTTATTATCGAACTAACGAGCTTTTGCCCATCGAAACAAGGAGTTAACGCATTCACTGCCTACCCAAGCCCAGTGACGTCAGCAGGCATATCCTTCCCAGGCTGTTTTGCCCCGGGTTTTTATAAATACATTTATCAGGTGAATTGTTAACGGCATTCATTTATTTAATTCTCAACGTGATTATTACAGTCAATTATATACCTTCTGGTCCATTATTATTTAATGGCATTATTACAGCTATTCTCACATTGGCCTAAAGCCAATCCTGGAATAAAAATGAACTTATTAACCTTTTTTTCTAATTTAAAAGTCGGTAAAAAACTTACCCTTGGATTTGCCGTCGTCATGATCGTGACCCTTTCCGTTCTGACATCAGGATTGTTGGGATTAAAAAGCGTCGAGGATAAAGTTACAAAAATGTCCTTGAGTGCCGATTTATTTAACGCGCTGACAGAGGCACGACTCAGCCGCACCAATTATCAGTTCACCGATGACGCAAACTATATTGAGCAAAACGGCAATGCGCTCGCCAAAATGGATGAGATCATTGCTAATCTGAAAAAAATGTCGTGGAGCGAGCAGGGCCTGCAAATGCTGAATACCGTTGACAACACGGTAATAAACTACATTAACGACACTAAACCCTTTGTTGCCGCAGTGAATGCGAGACAGGAGGCTGCAAAGCTGCTGAGCACCAAAGGGATTTATGAAAATTCAGTTAAAGCCAATCAGCTTAGTAACGATCCTTCTCTTCCGTCTGAACTGCATGCAGGGCTTTCACAGCTTGCTTTTATTCTGAACGATCTCGACTCGTTAGCGATCGATTACCTGAAGCAGCCTTCTGAAACAGCGCAGCAGAATTTAGTATCCCGTTTAGGCTTTGCTATCACCTCCTCGGAAAAACTGATGCCTTTACTGCCCGCCTCGCAACAGGAATGGGTGCAGGAAAGCATTAATGAAAGCAAAGCGCTCATTGCCGAGCTGCCTGGTTATAAAACCACCTGGGAACAGCAAGAAAGCCTGTCGGATAAGCTATCCAGCCGCGCCCAGGCGTTAACCTCGTCGGTCATAGACAACTACACGCTCCAGCAGGAGATTGCCAATAAGGTTGTGATGAGTGCCGTATGGCAAATGGCAACCGTCGCGCTGTTCGGCATTATTTTAGGTTCGGCCATATCCTTCGCCATCACACGTGCCATTACTCGCCCGCTTAACGAGACGTTAATGGTCGCAGAACAGATTGCGAAAGGGGATCTCACCAGCACGCTGGGAAACCAGCGCATGGATGAACCGGGGCTGCTGATGCAGGCGGTGTCGAAAATGAACGCCAACCTGAGAAATATTATTCAAAACGTGTACGAAGGGGTGGAAAACGTTACCCGCTCTTCGGCTGAAATTGCCGCTGGTAACATGGACCTGTCTTCCCGTACTGAACAGCAATCTGCCGCAGTGCTGGAAACCGCCGCCAGCATGGAAGAGCTTACCTCTACCGTGGCCCAGAATGCCCAAAACGCAACCCATGCGCGCAAGCTGGCAGACGCGGCTTCGCAAAAAGCTACCGAAGGTAACCAGATTTCGCAGAAGGTTATCGACACGATGAAAAACGTGCGTACCAGCTCGCACCGTATTTCTGAGATTACCACCGTCATCAACAGTATTGCATTCCAGACCAACATCCTGGCTCTCAATGCGGCGGTTGAGGCGGCACGTGCAGGCGATCAGGGTAAAGGCTTTGCGGTAGTGGCAGGCGAAGTACGTAACCTTGCCCAGCGCAGCGCGCAGTCGGCAAAAGAGATCGAAGGGTTAATTCATGAATCCGTAAGCTATGTGGATAACGGCTTTAAGCTGGTTGAAGGCGCGGGCGTGGCAATGGGTGAAATTGAAGAGTCGGTTACTCAGGTTCGCAACATTATGGGTGAAATCGCCCACGCCACCGAAGAACAAAGCCGCGGGATTTCCCAAATAGCCCAGGCAATGGCGGAAATGGACACCACTACGCAGCAGAACGCGGCCCTGGTAGAAGAATCGTCGGTGGCGGCAAGTTCGCTCGAAGATCAGGCCACGCATTTAGAAAAAATAGTGTCCGTTTTCCGCACCTCGAAAGAACCCAGGGCCGTGGCGCAAAAATCTCCCATAGCGGTGAACCGTGCTGCCGCCTTCCCCACCAGAAAACAGTCTGAGGCAAGCGCTAACCTAAGCTGGGCCGAATTCTAAGAACGTATGAGGAAGAGGGCAAGGAAGCCCTCACTTCTCAGCGGCCTATCGCGGCTTTATCGCGCCAAAAACACATTATTTCTGATTCAAAAAACAACAGAACTGTAGGGAGCTTTACCTGCCATCCTTTTGTGCATGGGCATATTTTATAGTTTTACCATCCCAATAAATAAATGAGGCTTCACCGCATCGGTATTTTAGAGCAGGTAACCTGTGCAGAAACCTTGAGAAAATACATCACTCATATTCCGCTTAAGGCCATAACGATAAGTAAAATCAGAAATATCATAAAGTTACACACCAACAAACAATACCATCTGTCTTTACCCAGGTAACATCCCCCCTTCATAACGCTACGCTTCAGTATTATTCACATAAGTTCACTCGTTTATTACACCCCAAAAGATACGATATCAGCTCAATTAATTTATAACCATGCCACCACACAACTTGTTATAAGGCATCCAGAAAACCCCACTTAAAAATAAGGGAGGCGGACTTCAGCAAGAATAATACCGGCATTAGATAACGCCCGGCATATAACAAAGAATATATGTAGTCCCACGACTTGATATTAATCAATAACCTTTTGCCTACACTGGATAATTAAATGAATCTACTTAACTATTTCTCCAACTTAAAAATCAGCGCCAAGCTTTGCGTTGGATTTGGCTTAATCCTTCTGGCTACCTTAACAATTGTTGCGTCAGGATTAATGAGCCTCAGTGATATTCAGGACAAAGTGAACAAAAGCGGCCTGAGCGTTGATATGGTGAACAACCTCACGGTCGCTCGGCTTGGCAGAACGAATTATCAGTTCACGGGCGATAAACAATATCTGCAGCAAACTCAGGAGGCCATCACCGAAGCCGGCAAAATTATTGACGAGCTGGAGCGCCTTAGCTGGGCGCCAGAAGGCCGACAAAATCTTTCAGATATGGAAAATCTGGTCAACGATTTTAAGGCAGCCATGCTCCCTTTCCTGGCCGCGCTGGAAAAGCGCCAGCATCATGAAAAGCTGCTGAATTCAAAAACGTTACATAAGAACTCTATTCGGGCAGACAGGTTAAGCCGAAGCGGGCAAACGCCGCCGACGCAGCAGGTTGAAGCTTCACAGGTTGCTTTTGTCCTTAACGATATCGATACGATGTTAACGGATTACAAAAAACGCCCCACCGAAGAGGCGCAAATCGCCTTAGTCACTCGCTTAACAAATGGCATAACCGATTCCCAGCAGCTACTGACCCTTTTACCTGCGGAGCAGCATGACTGGCTGGATACAGCGATAAAAGAAATGAACGTCTTCCATTCGGAACTGGAACCTTATCGTCGCGCATGGGTACAGCAGGAGCGTTTATCAGAGCAGCTGACGATTAAGGGCGGTGAATTAACCAAGGCCGTTAACGCGCTTTTCATGCATGGACAGCAAAACGTCGAGAAAACGGTAGCCCGTTCGGCCTGGCAAATGAGCGGCATTGCGCTGGCCGGTATGCTACTGAGCGTGCTGTTTGCCTGGCAGATTACCCGTTCCATTACCCGCCCCCTGAGCGAAACGTTAAAAATGGCCGAGCAGATAGCAAAGGGCGATCTCACCAGCACCCTTCACAGCGATCGTCGTGATGAGCCAGGACTGCTTATGCAGGCCGTCTCGTCCATGAACAGCAGTCTGCAAGGCATCATCCAGAACGTTCGACAGGGCGTGGATAGCGTGGCCCGTTCCTCCGCCGAAATTGCTGCCGGAAATATGGACTTATCAACACGTACCGAACAGCAATCGGCCGCGGTTATCGAAACCGCCTCAAGTATAGAAGAGCTGACCTCTACCGTTGCGCTGAATGCAGAAAATGCAAAGCACGCGCGCCAGCTTGCTGAAATGGCCTCGCAAAAAGCCACGGAAGGCAGCCAGATTTCACAGACCGTCATCGAGACGATGAAAAACGTGCGCAGCAGTTCGCATCGGATCTCTGAAATTACCTCCGTGATTAACAGCATCGCTTTTCAGACCAATATTCTGGCGCTGAACGCCGCGGTGGAAGCGGCAAGAGCCGGGGATCGGGGAAAAGGTTTTGCGGTTGTGGCAGGAGAAGTCCGCAATCTTGCGCAGCGTAGCGCGCAGTCAGCCAAAGAAATTGAAAGCTTAATCCAGGAATCCGCAGGCTACGTCGATAGCGGCTTCAGCCTGGTGGAAGGCGCGGGCGTGGCCATGGCGGACATTGAATCTTCGGTAACGCAGGTGCGCAATATTATGGGTGAAATTGCGGTAGCAACGGAAGAGCAAAGCCGAGGCATTTCACAAATCGCCCAGGCCATGGCGGAAATGGATACGACGACCCAGCAAAACGCGGCCCTGGTAGAAGAATCGTCCGCAGCCGCAAGCTCCCTTGAAAATCAGGCCGTACAGCTCGAAAAGGTGGTGTCGGTATTCCGGGTTTCTGAAGACGTCAGACAACATCAAGAACGCCGTCCTGCGGCGGCGTATTAATAGATAAACTAACGGAGGCGAGCCGGGTTACTTCTTATTCAGCATCGCCTTCAAATCCGCAAAAGGGTTATACGTCGCTTCGCCGACGTCTTTCTGCGCATCTTCGCCTGCGATAACGGTCGAGCCATATTGATCCGCTTCGGTGTATTTTGAGTGCTCGTGGTCATGGCAATACAGGCACAGCAGCTCCCAGTTACTGCCGTCTTCCGGGTTATTGGTATGGTCGTGATCCATATGATGGACGGTAAGCTCGCGCAGATTGGAATAGACGAACTCGCGGGAACAGCGTCCGCAAACCCACGGGAAGAGTTTCAGCGCTTTTTCACGGTAGCCGCTTTCCAGCCGCGTATAGTTTTTCGGGATAATGGCCATGATTGATACCTGATAGAAAATGTAAGGTTAAAGCCAGTGTCCGGCTAAATCCCCTCTTTATCAATCCCCAGACGCTTCATGCGCGACAGCAACGTCGTTCTTTTCAGACCAAGACGCTGTGCGGCACCGCGCGGACCGGCAACGACGCCGTTGGTTTCCTTTAGCACGCGCCTGATTCTCTGGGCTTCATCTTCGCCTTCGCGCACTTCTGCATTCACCACCAGCGGCAACACTTTTTCTTCACGCAGACGATATTCCCTCTCAGGCAAAGAAAGATGCAGGACATTCCCGCGCGTCA
Organism: Buttiauxella sp.; assembly: GCA_032000125.1. Taxonomy (GTDB): domain Bacteria; phylum Pseudomonadota; class Gammaproteobacteria; order Enterobacterales; family Enterobacteriaceae; genus Dryocola. Next base: position 46,132 of record DAMALH010000028.1, read on the forward strand.
GCAGCACCGCCCGTTCAATGACGTTCTCCAGCTCGCGCACGTTGCCGGGCCATTCCATGCGGCTTAGCGCCCGCAGCGTTTCCGCCGGAATGCTGTCGATGTTGCGGTTCATGCGGCGTGCGATTTTGAAGGTGAACGATTTTACCAGCAGCGGAATATCTTCCGGGCGCTCGCGCAGCGGTGGCAGCATAATCGGGAAGACGTTCAGACGGTAGTAAAGATCGCTACGGAACTCGCGCTCCGTCACCATCTCTTTCAGGTTGCGGTTAGTGGCGGCAATCAGGCGCACGTCCACCTGCTGAATTTTATTGCTGCCCAGGCGCTCGAACTCCTGCTCCTGCAATACGCGCAGCAGCTTCGGCTGCAGCTCCAGCGGCATATCGCCAACCTCATCAAGGAACAGCGAGCTTTTATCCGCCAGCTCAAAGCGCCCGATGCGCGAGGTATTCGCACCGGTAAACGCCCCGCGTTCGTGGCCGAACAGATCGCTCTCCAGCAGGCCTGCGGGCATCGCCGCACAGTTGATTTTCACCATCCGGCGGCCGTTACGGTCGCTCAGATTATGAATGGCGCGTGCAATCAGCTCTTTGCCGGTTCCCGTTTCACCGAGGATCAGCACCGTGCTGTCGCTTTTGGCCACCATTTCGACCTGTTTAAGGACGTTCGACATCACCTCACTGCGGCCAATAATCTCACCAAAATCGCTGGCGACGTTATTAATTTGCTCGGTGAGGTAGAGGTTTTCATCCACCAGGTTTTCTTTCAGGCGGTTGATTTCCTGCCAGGCCAGGGCGTTATCCACCGCAATAGCGATGCGCTCGGCAATCTGACGCAGCAGCTTGAGGTTCGCCGAGGTAAATACGCCCGCTTCGCACTGCGCCAGCTTCAGCACGCCCAGCATGTTATTGCCAAAATTTAGCGGCAGCAGGCAAAGAGTCTGAATCTGGTTGCCCCACATCTCAAACAGCATGCGTTCGTAAGGGGCAAGCGAGTCGCCCTGATGAAGATTCAGCAGCAGCATTTCCCCACTTTTAAACACGCGCTCGGTGAGCGTGCCCGACTCCGCTACGTCGCTCCGATCGTGAATCGGCGACTCCTCGTCGACAAAATGGGTGGAGTAAATCGTCAGCCTGTCCTTGCGGTTGCCGCGCAACACAATGCTGATGGAATCGATGGAGAAGTAAAAGTGAATCTCCCGGGCAATTTCTGTTATCAGCTCATTGAGGTCGAGCCTGGAAAGCACAGCGTTGGTCACCGCCACCAGAATTCGAAAGTCGTCGCGCTCGCGGCACAAAAGGTTGTAGCCCTGACTGGAGCTGATCCGGGTCTGGATCTGTTCCGCCACCAGCCCGACCACCTGCGCCAGCGTATGCAGCCGATCCAGTTCTTTATCCGTCCAGGCGGCGTCGCTGTTGCGAATAAACTCGCAGCCGCCAAAGATTTTGCCCTCCGCCGCCAGCGGCAACAGGCAGTAACGACCAAAGGGCGCATAAAGCCCCAGGCTCACAACCTGCGGCCAGGTGTCGTTAAACTCCTCCTGCGTGCAGATTAGCGCCTCAGGACGCGAAAGCAGGCGGCGCACCGGGCCGTTCGCCAGCACCATTTCATCTTCGTAATGCAGCCCCTGGCCATGCTTATCCATGCCATAAAAACCTACGCGCTGGTGCAGCGGATGGTAGAGCAGCACGTTAACTCGATCCGCAAGCGCGCCCTGTTTCGCAAGCTGCGTCAGGGTCCAGGCGAGTGCCGGAAGGTCAGGTTGCTGTAACAGAGTGCGCGTAATGTCGAATAACCCTTGCTGTCCGAGATCGCTCATCGGTGTGTATGGCATTTTGCTTATCCAGAAAAGAGTCGGCCGGTTACCGAACAATAAAAAGATTTGTCATATAAATTTCGCTTAAGTGTAGCCGGGGGGAACGCAGGCTGTTCCTGCCTCAGGTCAACAAATTCGCGGTAGCGGTTCAGAATGCGGTAGATCGAGAGTACGCTTCACGCCGTAAAGCCCGGCCACACGTACGCCTTTCCCGTCAACGACTTCACCAATAATGGCCGCATGTTCACCAAGCGGATGCGCCCTTAGCGCGGTGAGCACGGCATCGGCCGCGTTGCGCTGCACCGCAATGACCAGCTTTCCTTCGTTGGCAAAATTCAGCGCGTCTAAACCCAGCAGCTCACAAACGCCGCGTACCGCCGGGTTAAGCGGCAGCTGTCTTTCGGTGATTTCCATCCCGCAGCCGCTGGCAGTGGCAAACTCATGCAACACGGCGTTTACGCCACCGCGTGTCGCGTCCCGCAGCGCTTTCACGCCGGGAATGCCCACCAGCGGCGCAATCAATGGAACCAGTACCGCGCAGTCGCTCACCAGCGCACCTTCCATGCCCAGCGATTCACGCAGGTTCAGGATTGTCGCCCCGTGGTCACCCAGCGTGCCGCTGACAATCAGAAGATCCCCGGCGCTAATCTGGCCAGCTCCCCAGTTCAGGCCTGCAGGAATGGCGCCTATTCCGGAGGTATTAATAAAGATTTTGTCTGCTGCACCGCGCTGAACCACCTTGGTATCACCGGTCACAATCGCCATGCCTGCCGCTTTTGCCGTAGCGGCCATGCTGGTCACCACGCGCGCCAGCGTTTCTGACGGCAGCCCTTCTTCGAGAATAAAACTGCACGATAGCCAGCGCGGCGTGGCGCCGCTTACGGCCACATCGTTCGCCGTACCGCACACGGCGATTTTGCCGATATCACCGCCGGGAAAAAAAAGCGGGTCAATAACATAGCTGTCCGTGGAAAACGCCAGCCTGTCGCCGCTCGCAGCCAGCTCAGCAAGCGGCAGGCGTGCCTGGTCTTCCTGTTCCGCCAGCCACGGATTATCAAAGGCCTGCATAAAAAGATCGGCGATAAGCTGCTGCATCGCCTGGCCGCCGCTGCCGTGGGCTAATTCAATGTTCTTCATGCTTCACATTCCTGAGAACGATACTGATACCAGGCCGCGCAGGCTCCCTCAGAGGAAACCATCAGCGCGCCGAAGGCGTTTTGCGGATTACAGGTTTTGCCGAACATTGGGCACTGATGAGGCTTGCAGCGCCCGGTCAGCACGTCGCCGCAGCGCGCACGCGGGTCGTCATACACTCGTTGAGGAGACGGCCGGAAATGTTCTTCCGCGTCAAACTGGCGATAGCCTTCGGCAAGGCGCACGCCGGAGTCGCTAATGGTGCCAAGACCGCGCCATTCAGAATCGCCCCGCACGGTAAAGACCTCAGTAATAGCCTGCTGCGCCAGCAGGTTGCCCTCATCGGGCACCACGCGTTTGTACTGGTTTTCAACCGCGCTGCGCCGCTGAATTTTTTGTTCAACGAGCATTGCCACGCCCTGGAGTAAATCCAGCGGCTCAAAGCCTGCCACCACCAGCGGACGCTGATGCTGCGCGGGGATAAAATCGTAGGCCGCCGTGCCAATCACCATGCTGACGTGGCCCGGCGCCAGGAAAGCGTCAATGCCGTTATCCGGCTGTTCAAGCAGGCTGCGCAGCGTCGGGATCAGCGTGATGTGCTGGCAGAAGAAGTAAAAGTTATCGATGCCCTGCGCCTTCGCCTGCTGTAACAAAATCGCGGTTGTGGGCATGGTGGTTTCAAAGCCAAGCCCAAAAAAGACGACTTTACGGGCCGGGTTTTCTTTCGCCAGCGCAAGCGCGTCAAGAGGCGAATAAACCACCCGCACATCTGCTCCGCGAGCCTTAGCCTGAATCAGCGAACCGCTTTTGCCCGGCACGCGCATCGCGTCTCCAAAGGTGCAGAAAATCACCGCCGGGTGGCAGGCGATCTCCACGCAGGTATCGATGCGGCCCATCGGCAACACGCAAACCGGGCAGCCTGGCCCGTGAATAAACTCGATATTTTCAGGCAGCAGCTGGTCCAGCCCGAACTTAAAGATCGCGTGGGTATGGCCGCCGCAGACTTCCATAATGCGCAGCGGGCACTCAGCCGTGTTGGGCAAAAGACCGGCGCGCTCGTGTAGCACCTCAATCAGCTGCATAACTTTGTCCGGAGCACGATACTCATCGACAAAACGCATCAGCCACGCTCCTCGCCGAACAGCAGCGCACCTACGTCCGGTTCAACGTCAAACATGTTTTGCAAAGCATCCAGCGTGTCGCGCGCTTCGGCCTCATCAATAATGCTCATGGCAAAGCCAACATGGACCAGCACCCACTGGCCGGGCTGCGCGTCGCCCACTAGCGCCAGGTTGACGTCACGCTTGATGCCGCACACGTCTACCTTCGCACTGCCGTGTGCCAGGCGTTCAACGATTTGTCCGGGAATGCCTATGCACATCGCTGCGCCTCCAGCCAACCGAGCCACTTATCCATGCCTTCGCCGCTGGTCGCGGAAACCAGCAGGATCTCAATGTTCGGGTTCACCTGGCGGGCATAGTCGAGGCACTTATCCACCTCAAACTGCAAATACGGCAGAAGATCGATTTTGTTGAGCAACATCAACGAGGCGGCGGCAAACATATGGGGATATTTCAGTGGCTTATCTTCGCCTTCCGTCACGGAAAGCACCGCCACCTTATGGCGTTCCCCCAGATCAAAGCTCGCCGGGCACACCAGATTACCGACGTTCTCAATAAACAGAATGCCGTTGTTCTCAAGCGGCAGGCGCGGCACGGCGTCGCGGATCATCTGCGCGTCAAGGTGACAGCCCTTACCGGTATTCACCTGAATCGCAGGCGTGCCGGTGGCACGAATACGCGCCGCGTCGTTGACGGTTTGCTGATCGCCTTCAATCACCGCGCAGGAAACGTTGCCCTGAAGACGCTTGAGCGTTTCGGTCAGCAAAGTCGTTTTACCGGAGCCGGGGCTGGACACCAGGTTCAACACCAGCTGCCGCCGTTTAGCAAACTGCTCGCGGTTGTGCATGGCGAGCTGGTTGTTTTTATCCAGCACGTTCAGCTCAATTTCCAGCATACGCCGCTGGGTCATGCCCGGCGCATGGGTGCCCGCAGCGCCATGGCCGTAATGCAGATCACCTTGTTCATCTGCAACGGGCGCAAATTTTACGCCGGTGATTTGCATGGCCTGGCGGGATGCCGGGGCAAAAGGTGCGCTGCGGAAACCGGAATGCGGGTTGCGCTCGTCGCCTTCGATATACAGGTTGCCTTCTGCGCAACCGCAGGTGCTACACATGATTTGTCTCCTCTACTTCCAGACGCTTAATCTGCACGCCATCATCCGCCACAACCCGCAAATTGCTGCCTTCGCACAGCGGGCAGCGCCGCACCAGCTGTGTCAGTAAGGTGATGTGCTGTCGGCAGTCGTAGCACCAGCATTCCGCTTCCTGTTCGTGAATATGGAGCCGACAGCCTTCCGCGAGAGTGTCGCGGCAAGCCAGTTCAAAACAGAACTCCAGCGCGCTTCGCTCCACGCAGGAGAAAGCGCCCACTTCCAGCCAGACGGCGGTGACGCGCCCTGCGCCATGATGCCTGGCCTGAGCCTCGATAAGTTCCAGCGCGCGCTGGCAGAGGGTGATTTCGTGCATAGGACCTCCGGGGTATCCGCGGCAGGTAATGCAAGGATGATGCCAGGCTGTTTTTACCCAGGCTCTTAAAGGAAGAGGGGAGGGCTTTTCTCCTGGCTCCTCTGGGGAAAAGGGCGGTGTCGCGCTTTGTCAAAGATGTCGAAATGACATGTCATTATCGAAAGTCAAAATGGAAGAAATGATTAAAAACTAATAAATTACAACACATTATAAAGATGGCACAAAACCTGCTTTGTGAGGCTATCAGCACAAACAGAGCGACTTAAGAATGAACATTTGGGAACTGAGCGAACAAGCCGAATACATTGCCGACAAGCACCAGCGCCTGCTCGCGCAGTGGCAACGCTACTGCAATACCCTGATTCAGGGCATCACCCTCTCGAAAGCCAAACTGCATCACGCCGTCGGCTGCAACCCGGACGACTCTCTGAGCTTCTTTCTCTTCGACCATTTCGTTATCCATATCCGGCGGGCAGACGGCTTCAACAGCCACACCATTGAGTACTACGTTGAAAAGCGCGACGGCGAAGACAAGGTATTGATTGCTAAAGCTCTTATGGACGATGAAGGCTGTCTGGACGGGCGCGTCAGCAACCGCAATCGCGAACAGGTGTTGGAGCACTATCTCGAAAAAATCCGCCCGGTATACGACAGCTTGTACCGCGCCGTGCAGGACGATGCGCCCGTTTCGCTGCTGCCGCTTGAGCACAAGGCTCTGGCCTGAACCCGCCGGGTGTCGAAAACTGTCGAAATGGCAGCTTTCGGCACGGTTTCGTCAAAAATGATGATTGTCACCCGAGGAAGACCCGGTGAACCGTTTTGTAATCGCTGACTCCAAACTTTGCATGGGATGTCATACCTGCGAGGCCGCCTGCGCTGAAACGCACCGCCTGCACGGATTGCAGTCCATGCCGCGCCTGAAAGTAATGCGCAACGCCGCTGAATCGGCCCCGCAGATGTGCCACCACTGCGAAGATGCCCCCTGCGCCGGGGTTTGCCCGGTTAACGCCATTACCCGCGTTGACGGCGCCGTGCAGCTTAATGAAAGCCTGTGCGTAAGCTGCAAACTCTGC
>DAMALH010000028.1:52748-53291 GCA_032000125.1 Buttiauxella sp.
GCGGCATTGCCTGCCCGTTCGGCGCCATTGAATTCTCCGGCAGCCGCCCGATCCACATCCCGGCAAACGCCAACAGCCCGAAAGCACCACCGGCTCCGCCCGCGCCCGCTCGCGTCAGCACCCTGCTCGACTGGGTGCCGGGCGTGCGCGCCATCGCCGTGAAGTGCGACCTGTGCAGCTTTGATGAAGACGGCCCGGCCTGCGTGCGTACCTGTCCGACCAAAGCCCTGCGCGTGGTGGATAACAACGATCTCACCGCCGCCAACAGGCGCAAGCGCCAGCTGACCCTCGGGGCTTCCCTTGGGGATCTCACTTCGTTTACCCGCTCCGAGGCCAAAAAATGAGTGCATTCTTTCTGATTCATTGGGCGCAGCTGGGCTTTGTGGCGAGCGCCATTCTTGCCGCCGTAACCACATTCCATAAGCCGCTGAGCGGTTTTATTGCCGGAATCGGCGGCGCGGCAGGCTCGCTGCTGATTTTGCTGGCTGGTTTCAAAGCGCTGACCGGCTTTAGCGGTGAGGCGTTAATCTGGCACTGGACGCT
>DAMALH010000028.1:53301-54475 GCA_032000125.1 Buttiauxella sp.
GGGGCTGTCCGGGCTGTTTATCTCGCTGTTTAACATCGACTGGCATCGCCATCACACGGCCCCGGCTAACGGCCCGCTGCTGAACCTGGTGCTGGCCGCTTCGGTGGCCGCGCTGGTGGCGGATAACTTCGGCATGCTGGTGGCGATGGCGGAAATCGTCTCTCTGGCCGGGTATTTCCTCACCGGATGCAGGCGCTCCGGGCAGCTCTGGTTTGCCCTGGGCCGCCTCGGCACCGTATTGCTGGCCATCGCCTGCTGGCTGCTGTGGAACCAGTACGGCACGCTGAGCTACGGCGAGCTGCATCGGCTGCTCAACGGTTCGCCGCTCAGCTCCACCGTCTGGCTGCTGGGCCTGGTCGGCTTCGGCTGCTTGTCGGGGATTATTCCGCTGCACGGCTGGGTACCGCAGGCTCACGCAAATGCCTCCGCGCCTGCGGCGGCGCTGTTCTCTACGGTTATCCTGAAAATCGGCCTGTACGGCATGATGAGCTTCTCTTTAGTCAGCAATACGCTGCCGCTGTGGTGGGGCGTGCTGGTAGTCGTGCTCGGTATGATCACCGCGTTTATCGGCGGGTTGTACGCGCTGATGGAGCACAACATCAACCGCCTGCTGGCTTATCACTCTCTTGAAAACATCGGCATTATTCTGCTCGGCCTGGGCTGCGGCCTGATAGGCCTTGCGCTTAACGAGCCTGCGCTTGTGGCGCTGGGCATGGTTGGCGGCCTGTATCACTTGTTCAACCACAGCCTGTTTAAAACCACGCTGTTTTTGGGCGCGGGCGCGGTGTGGGTCCGCACCGGCCATCGCGATATCGAAAAGCTGGGCGGGATTGGCAAGCGCATGCCGCTGATTTCGCTGGCTATGCTGGTGGGATTAATGGCGATGGCCGCCCTGCCGCCGCTGAACGGCTTTGCGGGCGAGTGGGTGATTTACCAGTCGTTCTTCCATCTCGGCAGCCTGCCGATGTTCACCGGGCGTTTCTTAGGCCCGCTGCTGGCGACGGGGCTGGCGATTACCGGCGCGCTGGCGGTGATGTGCATGGCAAAAGTCTACGGTGTGACCTTCCTTGGCGCGCCGCGTACGCCGGAAGCGGAAAATGCCGCCTCCGCGCCGTGGCTGATGAACGTCAGCGTGGCGGCCCTGGCGCTGTGCTGCGTGGCGGCGGGCATCGCC